>CAZRFL010000043.1:0-32055 GCA_964599365.1 uncultured Bacteroidales bacterium | reverse complement strand
GCACTTATACCGTAACATTGATCTCTCTCAATGGTAGTTGTTCAGACACTACTACCCATGATGTAACCATTACCACCGTGGGTGGCGTTGAAGACAAAACTTTTGCAGGGGTAAATCTGTTCCCTAATCCATCAAAAGATAATGTGACTATTACTTTCGGGTCCTTTATTAATAAGCCCTTTTCTGTACAATTATTCACTCTTACAGGTGCTTTGGTATACAAGAATAATTACCAGCAGGGTGGCGAACCCATTGTTATTGATCTCTCTGCATTCGCTGAAGGCATTTACGATCTTGTTTTGTTGAGCGAATCAAGCCAAATGCACCTTAAGGTAGTAAAGATAAAATAGGAACAATCAGCTTTCTGAGCGGCCATCAGGTTGAACTTTTGGGTGTTGATAAAACATAAAAAGTTTAAGAATACTTCTCAATCATTTTTTTAATTTTGCAAAGCAAAAACCTGCTATGCACGAAACCATTCTGATACTTGATTTCGGATCACAATATACCCAATTAATTGCCCGTAGGGTTCGGGAATTAAACATCTATTGCGAAATTCATCCATTCAATAAGATCCCTGAAATCACATCAGATATAAAAGGTGTGATCTTATCAGGAAGTCCATTCTCCGTGCGTCAGGCTGATGCACCCATGCCAGACCTGAGTGCTATCAAGGGAAAGATTCCTATGCTTGCGGTTTGCTATGGGGCACAATTACTTGCCCACACCCATCAGGGAGAAGTGCTTCCTTCGGAGATAAGAGAATATGGCCGTGCCAACCTTTCTTATATCAATGCAGACGACAGTCTGTTTAAGGGCATGACCTTAGGCTCACAAGTGTGGATGTCGCACGGGGATACCATACTTAAAGTGCCTTCAACATTCAAGATCGTTGCCAGTACACCTGAAGTGAACATAGCCGGTTTTGTGATCGAGGGTGAACCAACTTACGGCATACAATTCCATCCCGAAGTATATCACTCGACGGAAGGGATGATACTCTTGAAGAACTTTGCGGTCAGCATTTGCGGCTGTGCTCAATCATGGACGCCCGATTCGTTCATAGAAACCTGTATTGCCTCTTTGCGTTCGCAACTGGGAGACGACAAAGTAGTGCTGGGATTATCTGGTGGAGTGGATTCATCGGTAGCAGCCGTTTTGCTTCATAAAGCTATAGGCAAAAACCTCTATTGTATATTTGTGGATAACGGTTTGCTGCGTAAGAATGAATTTGAATCGGTGCTCGCGAATTACGAAAGCATGGGATTGAATGTAAAAGGCGTCAGGGCCGGTGATATTTTTCTGGATGACCTGAAAGGCATCAGCGATCCCGAACTAAAAAGAAAATCGATTGGCAAGACCTTTATTGAGGTCTTTGACCAGGAAGCTCATAAAATATGCGATGTAAAATGGCTGGCACAGGGCACCATTTATCCTGATGTCATCGAATCGATTTCCGTAAAGGGCCCTTCGGCAACCATCAAATCGCATCACAATGTGGGTGGACTTCCTGATTTTATGAAACTGAAAATTGTTGAACCCCTCAAATCACTTTTCAAAGACGAAGTGAGGAGAGTGGGACGCTCATTACAGATAAAACCCGAGATACTGAACCGCCATCCTTTTCCGGGACCTGGGTTGGGAATAAGGATCATTAGCGACGTTACCGCAGAAAAGGTACGCATATTGCAGGAGGTGGATTATATCTTTATTGATGGTTTGAAGAAATTCGGATTATACGACTCTGTTTGGCAAGCCGGCGCCATGCTGCTGCCGGTACAATCGGTGGGTGTGATGGGCGATGAACGCTCATACGAAAATGTGGTTGCCCTCAGAGCAGTGGCTTCTACTGACGGCATGACGGCTGACTGGGTGCATCTGCCTTATGAATTTCTGGCCAAAATGTCGAATGAGATCATCAACAAAGTGAAAGGCGTCAACCGCGTGGTATACGATATAAGTTCCAAACCCCCTGCCACTATTGAATGGGAATAAAAACTGATGAGTATGAAATTTAGTAAGATCATTATCCTGTCTCTGCTCCTGCTGATTTGTTCAGCCGCGACCATCTTTGCTCAGGACATTGAAAAGAGTAAGAAAACTGAGTTTATCGGCAATAAGACCTATTTTATTCATACCGTCAGAACAAGCCAGACTCTGTATGCTATTGCAAAAGCCTATACGGTTGATTTGAGCGAGATCCGACAAGCCAATCCCGAGATTAAGACCGACATTCAACCGGGAGTTATTCTAAAAATACCCCAGGTAAAAAATCCCGAACTGGTAGCAAACCTTAATCATGTGGTTGAGAAAGGTGAAACCCTTTATAAAATTGCTAACAATTATGGATTAAAAGTACCTGATGTGGTGGCAGCCAATGCCGGCCTTACTGAAAATCTGAAACCAGGGCAAACCATACTGATTCCTCTTCCGGTTGTGAAGAAACCTGTGGAAACCGTCCCCACAAGCCTTCATATCGTTCAAAAAGGGGAAACTTTGTTCAGTATTGCCACGCAATATGCTACTACAGTGACTGAACTAATTAACCTAAATACAGGACTTACCAGCAACCTGCAATTGGGTCAACAGTTGAAGGTACCTGTGGTTAAAAACACAGAACCCAAGCCCAAAAAAGATAGTGTGGTGGTTTTCGAATGCGGGAAAACGGGCAAACAGGATTCGTATAACATTGCCGTTATGATCCCTTTTTATTTGGACATTTCTTACAACATTGATACAGCTGATGTGAAAACACCGGCCTCTTCCTACAAATCCCTAACCTTTATTCAGTTTTATGAAGGGGTAAGGATGGCATTGGATTCGCTGGAACGAAGCGGATTTTCTGCTAAAGTTTTCATTTACGATGTAGCTGAAGACACTTCAAGCATAGCCTCCATTCTCAGAAAACCTGAGTTCGCATCCATGAACCTGATCATTGGTCCTTTGTTCAGCAACAATTTTACCATTGTTTCCAAATGGGCCAGCCAACACAAGGTGAGCGTTGTGAATCCCTTTACCAATAAATGTGATCTGATCTCGGAAAATGCCTATGCATTCAAAATGATACCTTCGCCTCAGGACGAAGCCCGACAATTGATCTCTTTTGTCGACAACAACTACCCTGCCGCCAATGTGATCATTGTACATAACGCTAAGGAAGCTGAATTTGCTGATACTCTGAAGGCCTTATTCGACAGAAATGAGAAGAAGAATGAATCGGGACTAAGGATTTGTAAGCTTGATTATTCCATTGAGTGGTTCGAAGGAGTAAGCAAGTGTTTATCTGACTCAAACGTGAATATTGTTATCAACCTTATGGACGGGGAAGCATTCGTATCAACCTTTTTGAGAAATCTGAACGAAAAAGCATACTCAGATAAAATTGTACTGTTTGCCAAGAAAAGCTGGGAAGACTATAATAATCTGGAAATTGAATACCTGCTTAATCTGAACACCCACGTGTACTCCAACAGTTTTATCAATTATAGTGATGAACTGACCCAGAACATGGTGCTTGATTTTCGCAACAAGTACAATACCGACCCCGACTATTATGCTTTCCAGGGATTCGACATCATGATGTATTTTGCCGGTGCCCTGAAAACCTATGGCAAAAACTTTCAGAACTGCTTGCAGAACTACGAAGCCGAACTGCTGACCAATAATTTCCATTTCACCAAAAGCAAGCATTGGGGATTCGAAAACACTACCGGCATTATTTATCGTTACGAGAACTATAAGGCCATCAATGCCCTAAAGAATCCTTTAAAGGATATTCAGTTGGTAGTAAAGAAGAAGCCGTAGATCGTATAATCGCACGAATAAGTTCTGTATTTTATTCAAATACTGCTATCTAAACATATTCCTTTACAATTTTTCAAAGAAAATTTTCAAAGTGAAAATGTGAATTTTCAACTTGGAAATTTAAATTTTCAACCTGGAAATGCGAATTTTCAACTCGAAAATATGAATTTTCAACTCGGAAATATGAATTTTCTACTTGGAAATAGGAATTTTCAACTTGGAAATATGAATTGTCAACCTGAAAATATGAATTGTCAACCTGGAAATTTGAATTTTCAATGTGGAAATTTAAATTCTCAACTCGAAAATGTGAATCTTCAAGTAGAAAATTTCGCTTAAATTAAAATGATCTCAGAGTAAAATCTTCTTCAGCACCTGAATGCATTGGTCCACCTCGTCAGAAGTATTGAATTTGCTCATTGAGAAACGGATAGTAGGAGCATCCACATGGGTTTGCAGGGCATCCAGCACATGAGAACTGCCCAGTACACCCGACGAACAGGCACTTCCGCCCGAAACTGCCACTCCCCTTATATCCAGGTTCTGAAGCAGCATTTCATTTTTATAGGGCAGCGGAAAAGCTACAGAAATCAGATTGTACAAACCCTGCCGATCAGAGCCGGCATGATAGATCAAACCCGGGAAAGCCGAATTCAATTGGTCGACAAAATAAGCTTTCAGCCCCGAGATATAGGATGTGTTTTTTTCCATGTCGCGATAAGCCACATCAAAGGCTTTGGCCATACCCACTATGCCGTAAATATTTTCGGTGCCCGAACGCATATTGCGCTCCTGCCCTCCCCCGGTGATCAGTGGGTCAATCTTTACATGGCCTGCAATATAAAGGAATCCCACACCTTTCGGACCGTGAAGTTTATGAGCCGAGCAGCAGGTAAAGTCCGGTTTTACTAAGGAAAGATCGTTGGTGTATTTTCCGAAAGTCTGCACCATATCGGTCAGGAAAAGTGCCTGATGGGCCTTGCAGATATTCGAAATCTGCTCCACCGGGTTTATGCTCCCGATTTCGTTATTGGCATGCATAAGGATAACCAATGATTTTATGCCATCGGCCAACAGTTCGTCCAGTTTTTCCAGATCGGGATGGCCATTTTTATCAACAGTTAGAAAAGACACCTCTGGTGAGAATGACTTCCGAACGCTATCAAGGGCATGCAGCACCGCATGATGTTCAATAGGGCTGGTGATGATCCTTTTAATGTCCAAACTGCTCATGGCACCGTAAATAGCGGTTGTCAGCGCCTCAGTAGCCGTGGAAGTGAAATAAATTTCCGAAGCATTCACCTTCAGATGATGTGCAATGCCGAATCTTGACTCTTCGACCAACACCTTGCTCTCGCGACCATAGGCATGCACCGAAGAAGGATTCCCGGGGACATCCTTCATCACACGACACATGGTTTCGTACACCTCCTGATCTAAAGGGGTGGTGGCGGCATTGTCGAAGTATATCATTTTTCCTGTCAATTAATCTTCTAAGGTCTCGCTGAGCAATTCCTTGATATCGCTGAGCATCTTCCGGGCCTGTGTTTCGGCTTTCACTATCGAATCGCTTTCCGAATATATTCTTATAATGGGCTCGGTATTGGAACGACGCAGATGCACCCAGCCATTATCGATATCGATACGAACGCCGTCAATCGAATTGACTGGGAATTTCTTATACTGTGTCCTGATCTTCTCGAGCAACTGATCCAGATCGGCATCGGCTGATATTTCTATTTTGTTCTTAGAGATAAAATAATCGGGATAAGTGGCCCTGAGCTTGGAACAAGTCAGTTTCGATTTGGCCATATGCGTCAGAAACAAGGCTATGCCCACCAGAGCATCTCTGCCATAATGGAATTCGGGATAAATTACTCCTCCGTTGCCTTCGCCTCCAATCACTGCTTTTTTCTGTTTCATAACGGCAACCACGTTTACTTCACCTACGGCTGAGGTGAAATATTGCTGTCCGTATTTGGCAGTGACATCGCGCAAAGCAGCTGTGGACGAAAGGTTAGAAACTGTTGCCCCGGGAGTATGCTGAAGCACATAATCGGCCACAGCCACCAGGGTATATTCTTCGCCAAACATTTCACCATCCTCGCAAACAATAGCCAAGCGGTCGACATCGGGATCGACCACAAAACCTACATCCGACTTATTTTTGACTACAGTCTCGGACAATTCGCCCAAATTTTCGGGCAAAGGTTCCGGGTTGTGAGGAAAAATGCCATTGGGTTCGCAGAAGAGTTCATTCACACGGACCACTCCTAGTGCTTTCAGCAATTTGGGAACAATCAGTCCTCCGGTAGAATTCACGCAATCAATGGTAACATTGAATTTCGCTTTCTTAATGGCATCCACATCCACCAAAGGAAGTTCCAGTATCTTATTAATATGAAGGTCGATAAAAGTATCGTTCTGGGAATATTTGCCCAGTTTGCTTGCTTCAGCATACACCACCTCGGTATTCTCGGCCAGTGCCAATACCTGTGCTGCCTCTTCATTATTCAGAAATTCGCCGGTGTCGCTCAGCAGTTTCAATGCATTCCACTGTGTGGGATTATGGCTGGCGGTGATGATGATACCCCCTTGTGCCTTGAGTTCGGTTACAGCTACTTCTACGGTTGGCGTAGTAGATAATCCAACATCCACCACATCCAGGCCCAATGACATCAGTGTACCACAAACCAGTTTGTTCACCATATCGCCCGATATGCGGGCATCGCGACCCACCACAATGGTTTTACCTGTTTTCTTAGCTAAAATAAAGGTGGCAAATGCCCCTGTATATTTAACCACATCACACGGATTCAGGCCCTCGCCCGTTTTTCCTCCAATAGTTCCTCTGATCCCTGAAATCGATCTGATCAATGTCATAGTAATAGTTTATTTATAAGTGCAAAGTTATTTAAATGACCGTTTCCACCCGAAATATTTTTTTCTTTTTTCTCAACGATAACATTGGGTTCAAATTTATTTTAATGCAGAGGATCACAATGACTCCATAGGCAGCCTTACTTTTTAACACATAGATTTGTTTATAACTTTATACCATTATCCGGTCATTTTTTATACCTTTGTACCAGATATTGACGGTATGGCAGACTATTTTGATAATTTGGACGATTACGATCATATTGAAGTTGCTTCGCTTGTCGACCGTTTCGAAAACATGGTCAAAAAGAACGAAACCGTTTTTTTCGATGTTTATGAATTCGAAGATATTATCGATTTTTACTTCGAAAAGAATAATATCAAACAATCTTCCCTGGCATTAGAATACGCCATCGACCTTCATCCCAACTCTACTCCCCTGCTGCTTCGTATGGCCATGTTGTGTGCCACCAATAACGAATCGGACAAGGCACTGGCCATATTAAAAACATTAGAGTCGGCTGATGAAGAGGACACTGACATCACCTTCACCAAAGCTTCCATCTATAGCCAGTTAAAATTATATAACCGTTCTATTGAGGAGTACAAAAAACTGATCGACAATTGGGAAGATCAGGCTGAAATCTGTCTGAATATAGCTTTCGAATACGAGAACATAGGCAATTACAACAAGGCCATCGGATATCTGAAGAAAGCCATTGACAGCGACCCTAGCAACGACAATCTGCTTTACGAATTAGGTTATTGCTACGAAATACTCAACCGTACCGAGGAATCGGTTCGTTTTTTCCAGCAATATATTGCTAATAATCCCTATTCTGACATTGCCTGGTTTAACCTGGCCATTGCCTATAGCAATACCGAACTTTACGAGAAATCGATAGAAGCCAATGATTATGTCATTGCAATAAACCCCAGCTTCACTTCGGCCTATTTCAACAAAGCCAATGCACTGGTCGAACTGGAAAAATTCGAAGAAGCCATCAGCGTATTCAAAGAACTGCTCGAACTCGACGAACCCGATGCCATGGCCTTTTATTATATAGGCGAATGCTACGAAAAGCTGAAACAATGGGATTTGTCGGTAGAGTATTACAATAAAGCTCTGGAACTCGACGAATATATTTCCGAAGCCTGGGTAGGTTTGGGTGCCGTTTACGAAGAAAAGAACAACCTTTCGAAAGCCATGATGTATGTGCGCAAGGCCGTAGACGTGGAACCTATCAATGCTGAATTCTGGTACATTCTGGGTGATTTGCAGGCGAAAATGAAACTCGATGAAAAAGCCCTGGAATCCTATCATAAAGTTTCTGATCTGGATCCTTCTGAACCAGACATCTGGCTCGACCTTTCCGAGATGTATTTCAACGCCCATAATTTTACAAAAGCCCTGCAACTTATCAAAAAAGGAATTGGCATTCAAGCTAAGAATGCGTCCCTGATCTATCGTCTGGCTGCTTATCTTTACCTTACCGGTCAAGCCAAAGAATCGCAACAGCAGTTCGAAAAGGCTCTGGATATGGACACCAGCAAAAGCAACGAATTCTTCGAATTTGCTCCGGAGTTGGCAGCTAACCAGACTTTTATCGATATTGCAGAAATATACAAAAACAAACCCTGATCTGTATGAATTTTCATATACCCTCCCTGCCCTTTCGCCCCGAAAAACCACGCGATAAAGGCATAACCATGGTTATGGATAAAGGTCTCAGCCTGTCCGAAGCCGAAAATCTCGTTTCCTCATCGGGACATCAGATCGATTTCGTAAAACTGGGATTCGGCACTTCGCTCATCACAGGCAATCTGACTAAGAAAATTGAATTCTATCACAGTTCAAATATAAAAGTTTACCTCGGGGGCACCCTATTCGAAGCCTTTGTTATCCGTAATGCTTTCGACGAATACCGCAAATTGTTGGATACTCTTAAGCTGAACACGGTTGAGATTTCCGATGGTTCTATGGTAATGAGCATGGATGACAAATGTGGATACATCAGCCGTCTGGCAAAGGACTTCCTGGTGATATCGGAAGTTGGTTCCAAGGATGCCAGTGTTCATATAGAGACTGCCGACTGGGTAAAGCTTATGAAAGCCGAACTGCAGGCAGGCAGTTGGAAAGTGATAGCCGAAGCACGCGAAAGCGGTAATGTCGGCATTTACGATGCCGGTGGCAAAGCCAACACAGGCATGATAGGCGAAATATCTTCGCACATCGACCCCAACCTTATTATCTGGGAAGCCCCCATCAAGACCCAACAGGTTTGGTTCATCAAACAATTCGGTTCGAACGTGAACCTGGGAAATATTGCCAGCAACGAAGTTATCGCTCTCGAAACACTCAGGTTGGGATTGAGAGGAGATACTTTTATGGATTTCCTGCCCGAAGAATTAAAACAAAAGAAATAAAGTTATTCAAATCAACATCACATAAACTATGGGTATTACTGCAAAAATTGCACTCTGGGCCACGGCTCTATTGTCAACATCGGGTTATTTCGGACTGGTTATTTTAATGGCTCTCGAAAGTATGATAGCCCCTATCCCCAGCGAAGCCGTTATGCCTTTTGCTGGTTTTCTAATTGTCGACGGCACTTTCAGTTGGGCTGGCGTTATTTTCTTTAGTACATTGGGCAGCCTTATAGGTTCTCTTATCTCCTATTATTTGGGTTACTGGGGAGGACGTCCTATTGTGCTCAAAGTAGGCAAATACTTCCTTCTCGACAAATCGCACCTCGATATCACCGAAAAATATTTCAACCGAAGAGGTGATATCACCATACTTATTTCAAGGTTCATCCCCGTGGTCCGCCATCTGATATCGATACCGGCAGGACTGGCAAAAATGAATATCTGGAAATTTATGATCTATACAGTCATTGGTGCATGCTGCTGGAACACTATTCTCACCGTAGC
This sequence comes from uncultured Bacteroidales bacterium, assembly GCA_964599365.1. GTDB lineage: Bacteria > Bacteroidota > Bacteroidia > Bacteroidales > CAIWKO01 > CAIWKO01. The sequence goes on along the minus strand of CAZRFL010000043.1, from coordinate 22,437 downwards.
AGGATTCTACCTGAACAAGAATTGGGACGAACTGATGAAATACAGCCATACTATCGACATAGTGGTAGTAGCACTTTTGGCCCTGGCCTTCTTTTATGTGGTATGGAAGCTGGTTAAGGATTACAAAAAACGTAAAGCAGAAGAACTTAAATCATAAATAAAGTGGCACGACAATTCGGCATCATAGGATTTCCTCTCGCACATTCTTTTTCGGAAAAGTACTTTACTGAAAAGTTTTCCCGCGAAAAGATTGCCGATTGCGAATTCAAGCCTTACCCCTTAAAATCCATTGAAGAATTTCCGGAGCTGATCAAAAACAACCGTTTCACCGGACTCAGCGTTACCGTTCCTTATAAGCAAAGCATCATCCCCTTCCTTACCAAAATGGACGATGAAGCAGCGGCCGTTGGTGCTGTCAACTCTGTCAGGTTCGAATATAAAGGAAAACAGATCATCTCAACCGGATATAATACCGATGTATGGGGCTTTACCACCCTGATGACCAAAGTACGTATGCCCAAACAACTCAAAGCTTTGATTCTGGGCAGCGGGGGCGCTGCATCAGCAGTGGCTTATGTGTTGCAAAAAAAAGGTATCGACTACAATATTATTTCCAGGAAACCTTCGTCGAATATAGTGATAAACTACAACGAACTTAATCAGGAAATGATGCTCGAGCATAATCTCATCATCAATGCCACTCCTGTAGGAATGTTTCCCAATGTGAAAAAATATCCCGACATACCTATTCAATGCATCACTCCCGACCATGTGTGCATCGACCTGATCTATAATCCGGCCCGCAGCAGTTTCCTTAAGATATCAGAAAAACAGGGAGCACGCATACTCAACGGATTGGCTATGCTTCATGCGCAGGCGGATCGCTCGTGGGAGATTTGGAATAAATAATTTTTATTTTGTTTGCAGTTTTACAAATAATGTGTATTTTTGCACCCACAATTGAGGTTCGGTAGTTCAGTTGGTTAGAATACGTGCCTGTCACGCACGGGGTCGCGGGTTCGAGTCCCGTCCGGACCGCTTCAATTACGAAAAAACCTTGCAGAAGTAATTTTGCAAGGTTTTTTGTTTTCAGGGTATTGGAATTGCTGATGAGCTATCTAATAGCCAACTACAAAGCACCCTCCCTTTCATTTCCCAAACACCCATCCCCTGCCCTGCAAATAAGCCTTGCATTTGGGGCAGAAATCATTTTCCTCGTCGGTGGTATTTTTGCCTTCGGCATCGCGCATAAAGCAGCTTTTGTTGGGGCAATGATCCAAACCCTGTGTATGCCCCAGTTCGTGTATGGAAGCCTTGAACAATTGTTCCAGAGTGTTGGACTTGCTTAGGCGAAAGGTAGACACCACGCAGGCATTGCCGGGACAAAACCCCAAACCTATCACTCCCCAGTCGGGTATGCCGTCGTTGGTGCAACTGATATCTTTGGTGGTAAGGGCTATCACTATATGCCCCAGTTGGGTGCGCGAAGCCAGAAAATTAAGCAGCGAATCGGCCCTATAGCGGTTGCGCGCTTTGTAGTAAGCGGTTTCGGGCAAGTCTATGGCCGTCTTGAGTTCCACTTTGGGGTATATCTTCTTCAGTTCGCTTACTACATAATCTGTCATGGATGCCGAAATATCAGCAAAGGGTTGCACAACTATTACTATGGGAGTAGTTTGGGCTACAGGTTTTTTATCAGGGGTGGCATCCCTTTTTCCTGCCGAAACATCAGCCGTACCATTGCCGCCGCATGAGATGGCCAACAGGCAGACAAAAACAAATATCCAGGGGTTTATTTTCATAATATCAGCGTTTCAGATTTTTTTTCAGATTTTATTCAATTTCTCTTTTGCGTCCATTGTCTGAACTATGATTCTTTTGATTAAAATGATTCATTTGATTGATCCAGTTTCTCTTTTATCATGGCAATCATTTTTTTTTAAATCATCATCAATCAAATCAATCAAATCACACAAATCAAGCAAATCACAGTTCAGACATCATTTTTCTTACATCATCATCAATCAAAATCAAAAAAATCACAGTTCAGACATCATTTTTTATCATTATCCTCCTCCTCCGGACAATATTCTTCATCTTTTTCCTCTATTTTATCCAAACCCAGGTATTCGATGATCTTTTCGGCTCGGGGTCTTTCTTCATATTCAATCTTTTCAACAAAGTGATTACGATCCAGATTAAAAAGGCTTTCGCATCCGGCTTCTATGAAAAGGGTTTTCAACTTTTCATTTTTAGGAATATCCGATTCGAGAAAGGTACTCAACTTGTCTATATCAAAATAGTTTTCGTCAAGTTTGTCAAGACCGGTCATTGATTTTAGTTTTTCGCCTTCAGGGGCTCCCATTTGTGTCAGAAATAAAAAAGTTCGCAGCACAACACACCTGTCGATTATATCGGCAATAAAATAACCCACCTTATGCTCCCGCAGGTTCATGGCTACCAATATATTTCCGTATTTATCGCGATAAACCGACAGATTAAATATTAAAGATGTGTAGAGGTACATAAACATCAGACCGGTGATTACACCATCGAGCCTTTCGGTGAGTCGCTGAATAGCATGCGACTGAATATAGACGGGCATTTTATAATCTTTGGTAAGCATGTTTATTTTTAATTGTTCGGGGGTGAGGCTTACGTATTTAAAAGCAATTTTAGGTAGATATTCGCCCCATCCCACACGAAATGTCGGGCGCGATACACCATCGATAACGAAATTCCTTCTTTCAGGTGTTTCACTAAAAATTTCACATAACGAAATCATCCCCATTCTACCTGCCCATTCGGTTTCGATTCTATGCTGATGCATGTATAGTTTCTGACGCAGATCTGATGCGTAAAAGTTCAAAACCGTTAACGAATTGCTTATGCTTCTGGCGCTCGCGTTGTGCATTTCTTCGTATGGATCGATATACTTTTTCAAGGCATCCAGAATTCCTTTGTTTCTGGGTTCGTTCTGAAATCTATCGTCACTCACAAACAGCATGAGCGTTAAATAGATCGTAAAAAAATCATACAGGTTGATCTCAATACTGTTGTCGGGCAGAATAGCAGCCATAGTTTTTTTGAATACATGCGTAACTACAACTTTGGCTGTATCCATTACAGCATCTGTGACAATACTACCCGGCGATGCTACCACCCTGATGGATTGACATCGCATTTGATAAATAAGATCGAGTTGTTGGCTTGAGAAGGACTTATATAGCTGAGGCAAATCTAACCGGCAACACATACCGTGCAGCTTATGCAGGAATTCGTTTTTATGATGTGCCAGATTTAACTTTTGCTGTTGCAACTGGCTGAGTTTCTTTTTACGCTTTTTCATAACGAAATGATATCAGCAGAAAGTACAAAACAAAGATAAAAATATTTTATTTCCGTTTACAGAAAAATGAAAATGAAATCCTAAAAAATGTTTTTACTGGACGGATCATGATTAAACGGAACTACATTAATTTATAGGCCTGCCTGACCGTGCAAGTTTTAACATAACTTATTAGGGGAGCTGATGATTTTTTCACTTTATGTGGATGATTCCCTAAATTAGGAAAGTCTGTTACTTTTCACCGTAAAAAAACTCCATTACTCATCCACCCGCATTCTATCATTTCGTAGAATAATTGTATTTTTGAAAGTCAATAAGTGTAATTCACTTTGTTGATATTAGGAACTGTTGTACGAATACATACTCTTCATGAATGAGCTATGACTTTAAATCTTACTGAACCCAATAAGCCCGCAAAGGGCAGTATCATAAGCTGTCACAATTGCCAGAAAACCTTCGTGGCACATAGACACGGCATGAAATATTGTAGCACACAATGTTCCCACAACTATTATAAGAATCTGAGGAGCCCTAAAATAATCAGATCACTAACCTGTCCTGTTTGCAATAAACCGTTTGAAACCACAATAAACCATAAAAGATTTTGCGACAGCAATTGTTATAAAGTATATCTGGGAAAAAAAGCAGGACAGAATCCCCTTAGAAACCTGACCTGTCCTATATGTCATAAATCATTTGAAACTTTTCATAAGACAAAAAAATTTTGTAGTGTGTCGTGCCGTGAAGTTTACACATACAAAAGACAGATTACAAGTTCGGTTAGATTAGACAATTGCTTAAACTGCAATAAAGATATCCATTCAAATGAACATCATAGAAAATTCTGCAGTTTTAAATGTGCCATGTCATACAGACGTAAGTTGCGCATGGCGAAGAAAGTTGAACTCAAGACTTGTAAATACTGCAACAGTACTTTTAAAACAAGCAAGGGTAATAAAATGTATTGCAGCAAAAAATGTTGTAGCGCTTATCAAAAAAGGAAACATTGCATTATGCCTGTTGTGATAAAAAATTGTCTCAGATGTAATAAGACTTTTAATTCTCATAGTGTGGTTCATAAATTCTGCAGTGCATATTGCCGCGACCTTTATAATCACAAATATATTCCGGTACGTGAAAGAGACGGCAATTTATTGACAAAAACCTGTAACTTCTGTAAAAAAACATTTGAAACTACCAATAACAAAAAAAAATACTGCAGCAAGGAATGTTGTTATGAGTTTTCTAAAAAGCACAAATCTCCCACAACATTCCAGCGAAAATACTGCCTTAAATGCAATAGCCCTTTTAAAACTTTCAATGCCGGCCGTATGTATTGTAACGACTGCCAGACATTAAACAATTATCAACGCAAACTCCACTCCACCGATTGAACCACGATTCCCACGGATTATAGGATTCCGCAGACCACTCACCCCGGTCCTTCTTAAACCATCTGTATAATTTGCTCAATCTGCTTCATTTCCCGACAACTTTATTCCTAATCGTCTAAATGCCTATAGCCTAATTGTCTTCATACACCTTTTATTCTATTTCTATTTTTTAAATCATCATCAATCAAATCACACAAATCATACAAATCACAGTTCAGACATTTTTAGTTTTATCGCAAACTGAAATCTTTATCTAAGCCGGATTATTATCCGGATGATTTTTTTCGTAAAATTCTCGGCATTTTCTTATCGTATAATATTTAATATTGATTTTAAAATCGGGAAAACCCGGCAATCCTTTTCTCTTCTCAAGTGCTTTCTCTTGTTCCTTAAGAATTTCTTTTTCAATTTCGAAATAGAATTTCAAATAGGCTTCACTTCTGTAAATAAGTTCGCCCTTATCTGCAAAATTGTTATTTTCTTTTAATTTAATTTTGTATCGGCTAATAATTGCGCGAATTGTTTTTTGAAACTCTTTATACTGATCGTAACTTGTTTCCATTTTTTCACCTTTTATTCTTTTGCTATTTTAATATTATACCCCATAATTTATAATACTTCGTTATTGTCCCTTCAAACGTCTTTGATTATTAATTTCTTCGGCTTTTTTTTTATATTCACTATAGGGGAGTTTCAGGTCGCTTTCTGGTAAACCATAATCTATAAAATGTTCAATATGATAGCACCGACTCCTGTAATCCCAATATTCTGTAGTCAGAATTGTCTGATAAACGATTAATTCGTCGCGGTTCAGGTCAAAAATTTCTGGTAAGTATTTAATCAAAATCTTTTGCAACACACCAAAGAATGCGAATTTACGTGCAGTTAGTTCCTTATGCATTTCCATTTCTTCCGCATTTCTTTCATCCCTAAAAGCTATCCATTGTTTTTCAGTAAATCTTTTAAAATTTTCGTGTTCCGATTCTTCTATCAAATATATCTTGTTTTCATTTTGAATTATCTCTTCGAACTCTTCAAAATCAGGATAGATTTTACGCACCTTTTTTCCTGCATTCTGATCCTTTATAAGTTTATTAACCTGTAAAGGAATATTAAAACATACGGTTTGGGCTATTTCTTCAAATTCTTTTCGAATGAGTGGCCGCTTATCATCTTTGAAACCTATAAACTGATCTTCCATCAGTTCAATGAGCGCGGGTATCATTTCTGCCATTATCTTTTTATGCAAAAACAATATGTTGATAGTTTCTGCATTTTTTTCAAGCAAATCGGCAATTTCCTGACTCAAATTCTGCTTGTACAGACTAAACCACAAATCAAAATTTAAAAAATCGTCATCACTGTTATTCATAATGATTCATTTAAAAGACTTTTACAAATATACCAATTTTACGAAAAATGATTTCAATTCTATATCTGCTTACGAGTCCCGTATCCGAGATTTATAAAGATCGCAAATCACAGTTCAGACATTTTCATTTTATCGCACGCGTAAAACATTTATAACAAGGTAGAGCAATTTATTACTTAACAGATCAATGAATTCCAATCGCGTCGTTCTTCCAGATTGGTTATTCTCGATCCCGATTTCTTCAAATTATTACGATATGTTCTCAGAAATTCGCTTCCGTATTCTACAAATAATTTTTGTTTTTCCGGAGTTAATCCTGCATCTATGATGCTTGGTTGTAGAGTATCGGCATGGCTGTCGAGCATCAACTGAATAGAACAATCCAAACAAATCTGAAACAAAACATTGTGGATAAAAACCAGTTTGATATTCCCATGTATCAGTTCCATGCAAATCATTTTAATCGTATGATATACGGGTTCGGGAATAATGGCATGAAAAACTTCCTGATTGTGTTTGAGGTCAAATAATTTATTATTATGAAGCACCTGATCAAGAATAATAAATGGACATTGGGTTATGAGCAAAGTCTTATTACCCGGTGTAATAGACATACCGCCTTCATTCCATTTTGGAAATGTCGTGGCCTCCTTAAACCGTAGATGGAATTGTTCAATCATATGAGGTGCAAAGCTACCTGCTATTTTATCCACATCAATTAACTTCGAAAAGTCAGTTTCAATACCATTTGCTTCGCACTGTTCGAAAAAACCCCTTTGGGCTGATTCAAGTGCAATTTTATTTAATGGTGTAAGTGCTTCGGCCCTCAAAAGTATGTCTTTCGGGCATTTGATCTCAGCCGAAGTCCGTGCTCTTATCTTGGCAAGTGGTACTACATCAAATCCTATGTCTATGTGTAAGCGCCATTCATCTTTTGACAATCGTTCGTAATCAAAACTATGGTTCACACTGACTGTTATATTGTGGGAGTCATGATCAGCGGCCATTACTTCAGGATCGGTGGGTTCATATGGTACGAACCATAAAAATACCTTCCTGATAACATGGGCTTCTAATTCTAAATGTTCCTGCATATAAGGTTATTTTTTGGTTTTTATTCTTTTTCTTGTTTTCTAATTCTGTGCAATCTGCTATTTCAATTTCTTTAAATTCTTAAAATCTTCTTCGAAATGCTTTTTAAGGGCCTTATAATGTTCTTTATACTTGGGTATATTTTGTAATTCTTCAATCAGTGATAATAAGGTTTCTAAGCACTTTCTTCCACAATTGCGGTAACGTAAAAACACTTTAAGGGTAATATCATCCAAATAATAGGCTACACCATCTAGGCACATTGATAATAATACATTTTTGAGCCTGGTGGGCATCAGTAATTCTTTTGTAAATTCTTTTATCGGGATTAAACCAGTGGTTCGGCTCGCTAATTTTTTTCTGTTTTCCTCCGATTTCTTTGCATATTCACGGGTAAGGCTAAAGGTGATACTATTATCTGATGTTTTCACACTTAAGTATTCTTTTAATTCTTCAATCCCCGTTCGGCTGAGGCTCCAGCCTCAGGCGTTCAGATATTTTCCTCCTCAAATATAACATTTTCTCCAATCGAACCATAAAAATTAACATTAATTCGTGCTTCCTTATTTCAAGAAAAAAAATATAGCCACAGCCGTCCAAAGTTCAATCATTTTTCTCCGGTTGCGGGTTATGGTATTCCCGTGTCAGAAAAATCATATTCCTTCAAAAAACAATGTCTTTTTCACAACTTTTCCTCTCATGCACCCCCTCTTGTTTCTGCCAAAATGTCAGCAAAAAAATACATGACTTGCGATCAATATCATTATGATCTCTTCCATAATAACAACGTGGTCGACCAATGTGATAATGTGTCTTCGCATAGTAACAATGCGTTTACGCAAAGTGATTATGTCCTTCCACAAAGTGAAAATGTTCTTCTGCAAAGTGATAATGTGCTTCCGCAAAGTGACAATGTGCTTCCGCAAAGTGACAATGTGCTTCTGCAAAATGACAATGCCCTTCAACATTGTGATAATGTGCTTCCACAAAGTGACAATGTCTTTACGCATTGTGACAATGTGCTTACACATAGTCACAATGAAAAACCTCATATCGTTCACAATTTCAGCCAGCTGCATATATGTTTGACGGAAGCATGCGAAAATACGGCCTTTTTGGGTCAAATTATATAGAGCAATAACTGCCATTATGGCAGATGTATTTTTGTGGATTTCATCCCTATACAGGATTTACGAATTACGTTATGATACTCATCCGATGACTCGCAGCAAACAACGTTCAGTCATCGGATGATTTTACTTAATTGTCCATGTTTTGAATTTCGAATTTCCTCCTTATTGGCATTTATTTGATTTTTATTATTTGTATTTTGTCATTTCAACACTGGGAGCGCAATTCACCATCAACCCGTTAAACGCAACTGCACTCCCACTCCATGCATAACCCTCTCTGCTCCAAACTTTATTTTCATCAACCCTATCTTTTGAAAAGAAATTATTTTAATTTTGAAAAAACAAAAATTATGAAAAGGATAAGCCTACTCATTATTAGTCTGTTGATGACAGCCGGAGTGCAGTCGCAGCAATTATCCACCGGCAGCAAACCTCTGGTGGTCAATGGTCCTGTAACCATAGTAACGGCATCTAAATTTGCCGTGACCCGTCCGCTGAACACCATGTTCACACAAAGTCAGATTGACAAAATGGATTTCAAAGGGGTCAAAGAAATGCCCGACCGCGAACACCGCATTCCTCAGAAGTTTTTGTTCAGCACGGCCGATGGCCCTCAATACGGCAACGATCCTATGACCATTCAAACCCAAATGGGTAACCGTAAATCACCCGGCGTGATCACCCAATGGGAGGCACTCAACGGAGGTGCCAGTCCTCAGGACCCTTCGGGAGCTGCAGGTCTGACACAATATATGCAGGCAGTCAATGCCACCCCTTTCGCCGTATATGATAAAACAGGAACCGGAACACCGGTCTTTACGGGAAGCGTGGGCACCGTTACCGGCTCCACCATGAATTCCGGCGACCCCATCGTCTTGTACGATAAGTTTGCCGATCGTTGGTTTGTTGCTCAACTCGATCTCTTCGTTACTTTTGCTTTGGCGGTTTCAGCTACCAACGATCCCTCGGGTTCATGGTATTCATACAATTTCTCCTTACCGGGTTTCGCTATGCCAGATTATCTGAAATTCTCCATTTGGGAAAATGGTTATTACATGACTTCCAACAATGGAAACGGACATGTCCTCTGTTTCGAAAGAGATGCCATGCTGGCAGGCAATTCCGCGGCACGCATGATATCCACCACCCTCACCACTCCTACCAATGCAGGATTTGGCTTTTGGCTTCCCCTTCCCGGCGACGCCGACGGGGTATTGCCTCCTTCGGGGCAGCCTTGCCCTTTATTTTCCTATACCGACGATGGTTGGGGAAGCGGTTCTATTGATGGAATCAATATCTGGTCCATGGCCGTCAGTTGGGGCACCACTCCTGCTGCTAACATTACCCTGGATGCCACTCTGCCAACGGCAGCTTTTGATGCCACCTACAATTCCAGTTGGAACGATATCACTCAACCCGGAACCCAGATGCTCGACGGACTGGGTGGCATATGCATGTATCGTGCACAATGGAACAGTTTTATCGGCACCAACCGTGTAGTGCTAAACTGGGCTGTAAAGATCGACTCCCTGCAAAGAAGCATCAAATGGGTTGAACTTCGTCAGGACCAAACCAACCATGCATGGACTCTCTATCAGGAAGGTATTTATGCTCCCGACAGTGCCAACCGTTGGAACGGAAGCATAGCCATGGATTGCAACGGCGATATAGCGCTGTGTTATGCAAAAGCATCCGCTGAAATATCTCCCAGCCTATGCTACACCGGACGACTGCAGAGCGACCCCTTGGGTACCATGTCCTTTGCCGAAACGGTGGTTTTTCCCGGTTCGGGTTCCATTTCGGGCAGTAATCGCTTTGGCGACTACTCTCAAACCTCCATAGATCCTGCCGAAGGAAGCACTTTCTGGCATACGGGCATGTATAGCAAGAATGGGTCGGCCACAGGTATTTATTCCTTTCAGTTGGCTCCCTGCACCAGTGGTATAAATGATGTTGCATCAATACGTCCTGAGCTCACAGCTTATTTTTCAAATAACGTAATTTATATAAAAGCCGACAAACTGCCTTCAGATGATCAGAATGTAGTCCAGTTATATGATATTACAGGCAAACTGGTTTTTGCTAAGAACATCACACCTATGTCAGGATCCTTGGAGACGAGTATAAACGTTACCGGGTACAATGCAGGAATCTATATTGTCAGGATTGGCACACCCGATTACCAGAGGGTAGCCAGAGTAGCTGTTGAGTAAATAATCAGGACCACTTTTTAGGCTGATAGCAGGTTGGATTCCTGCGTCCGACCCTTACCCTGTACCCAAATAACTCTTCTTTACAATCATTCGGACCTATGAAGAATGCCGAACGTAAATGCTTGGCTATTCATAATATTACCCTTGAGTATTGTTAGCATCATACCTGGCTATAGCCAAAATGATTTAAAAAGTAAAGACAAAAATGATCAAATCACAGAATTAATAATTCTCCGTACAAAAGAATCTGAAAATCATCTTTTCTATTACTTTTCCTTTTCTGATTTTATTTCATGATAGGAAAACACCGCTTTGCAAACCATGAGGTTTTTCCTTGCCTAATCCGACCGAGCGTCTGACACTTTGTCTAAGACAATTATTACATATACAAACATGACATTAATAACAAGATGTTATGTTAAATCAACCTCTAATTGCTCATCCTTTAATTAATTCAATTCTACATACTAACTTATTAACACGACAAACTGATAAAAATCAACGACGAAACTTGACTTCTGCCTTTTTATGTTGTATCTTTGTGCTTGCTTAATTTAAAACCAAAAATAATTGATTAGCACCATTGACATATATCATCATGAATACGATTTATAATCACAAATAAGTAATAATTCATTATTGGAACAACGTAAAACCAAATATTTCGAAATATGGAAACAAAATCTACCCACAACCCATTGATTTCAAACCCGGTTCTCAGAACCTCCGTTTGGCTGACAGGCACTCTTAAGGCAAAGAAAAGCTGCTTTTCCTTAGCACTTCTGTTGGCATTTGTCATGATTATCTTTGCCCATAAATCAGAAGCTCAGGTAGTTGCCAAAACAAATTCCTGGTCCACGGGCGAAATCCCCATGGACAGAATGCAGAAAGAATGTTCTTATTTCAGAGGCGATTCACTGGAAGGTTTCGACCTCAGCGCCACCCTGGAAGCAGCCAGAAACACTTACAATTCGTACATTGAGCTGCAAAGTTTCGTTTTTCAGAAAGAAGCAGCCTTTATAAAGGCAAAATACCATATTGCGCAGCTTCCGTATGAAGTTTCAGCCAACACTAAGAGTTCGCTGAAACATTATAAGCTGGTAAACGGCAGTTGCAGCAATGTCGACTTCGAAGACGGCGACTTTACGGGCTGGGGAGGCGGAAAAGGCTACAACGCCTTATCGACCAATCCTCTTACAATCTTCAATACGGGTATTTTCACTTTAGGTAACGATTCACCTCAAAAATCATGTTCTTATCACACCATGATCACTTCGGCCAGCGGAAACGATTTTTATGGCAACTTTCCAGCCCTATGCCCTAATGGGGGCAACCATTCTGTAAGATTGGGAGGCGACAATGTAAATGTATATAATGGTAATGATTGTAATAATTTATACTCATGCACTTATCCTGGACCAAATAATCCACATCATTCTGGAGGTGAAGTTCTTGAGCAGACCTTTACCGTTTCGGCAACCAACACCCTTTTCACCTTTTATTATGCCGCTGACCTCAACGATGGAGGTCACGATCCCGGTGAGCAGGCATATTTCGCCATACAGGTGTATGATAGTGCAGGAAACCCCATCAATTGTTTCTCACATAGAATAGAACTGGTTGCAGGTGCGGTTCCTCCCGGTGGATTTCTTTCAACAAATGGCAATTGCAAATATTCTGCGACTTCCAACGACTATCATGTATATTCCATTCCCTGGCAGGCTGATTCTTACAATCTGACCGACTATATTGGACAGACACTAACCGTAAAATTCACGGCTGCAGGTTGTACACTGGGCGGTCATTTTGGTATAGGTTATTTCGATGCCAAATGTGGACCTGCCGAGATTACATCTTCTAACAATGCTCCTTGTGCCGGTCAATCGGTGGTTCTTACTGCTCCCCCATCGGCTTCCAACCAGTATAGCTGGAGCGGACCGGGAATTGTGGGCGCCAGCAATACCCAAAGCATCACTGTGAATGCTTCGGGAACCTATACCGTAACCGTAGGCAGCGGTGCCTGCGCTTATCCTTTGAGTATAGTTATGACCTTCAACCCTGCAGTGGTTGCCACTGCCAGCCCCATGACCATTTGTTCAGGACAAAGCTCCACACTGACAGCCAGCGGAGCCACCACCTACGAATGGATGCCGGGCAGCATACCTACTGCTTCCTTTGTTGTTACACCAGCTACCACAACCACTTACACCGTTACGGGAACCACCGGAGGATGCAGTCAGACTGCTACCGTTACCGTTAATGTAAATGTCACTCCTGTAGTAACAGCATCGGCTTCTCCCGCTGCTATATGTGCAGGCGGAAGTTCCACACTCACAGCAGGAGGAGCTACCAGTTATAACTGGAGCGGACTGGGAACATCCAACCCCATAAATGTTACCCCAACGGGCACCACTATATATACCGTAACAGGAACCAATACCAGCGGATGCTCGGCAAGCAATACCGCAACAGTTACCGTAAATCCTTTGCCTACCGCCGTCATGAGTGCCTTCACTCCTGCCCTTTGTTTCGGGACCAATACAGGTACAGCTACCATAACAGCATCAGGCGGAACAGCACCTTACTCTTATAACTGGTCGAACGGGGCCAATACTTCGGTAGTTAATAGTTTGGCTGCCGGCAATTATTTTGTCACCGTTACTGACAATTCAGGTTGCACAGCAACATCTTCCATAGCCATTAACCAACCTGCACTACTCATCTCATCGGTTTCGGCATCCACCAATGTTTCCTGCTTTGGAGGAAATAACGGAAGCGCTACGGTTACGGCTAACGGAGGCAGTATACCCTACAGTTACAACTGGTCCAATGGAGCCAATACTGCCATCAACAGTTCTTTGACAGCAGGTAGCTATACTGTCACCATTACGGATAACAATGGATGTACCTCTTCCGCTTCGGCTGTTATCACCCAACCTACATTGTTTGCATCGGTTATTACTTCTTTGAATAATGTGTCCTGTTTTGGCGGAAACAACGGAAGTACCACAGTAACTGCCATCGGAGGTACAGCCCCTTATAGTTACCAATGGTCGAATGCCGCACTCTCTTCCAATATCAGTAATCTGACGGCAGGGAACTACAGCGTTACAGTTACAGATAACCACGGATGCACCTCTTTGGCATCGGTATCCATCACTCAGTCTTCTCAACTAACCTCCGCTATTGCTGCATCTACGAATGTATCCTGCTTCGGAGGCAACAACGGAACAGCATCTGTAAGCGCCAACGGGGGTAGCCTTCCCTATAGTTATCAATGGTCGAATGGTTCTATAGCATCAGGTACCAACAACCTGTCGGCAGGAACCTGTACTGTTACAGTCACTGATAACAATGGCTGCACAGTCACCTCTTCGGTGATCATCACCCAGCCTCCTTTATTGACAACTGTAGTATCGCCTTTCACTAATGTGTCCTGCTTCAGCGGCAACGACGGAACAGCCACTGCCACCGTCACAGGAGGTTTGGCACCTTATTATTATAACTGGTCCAACGGAGCCAATACAGCAGTGGTAAACAATCTGGTTGCCGGAAATTATTCTGTCACCGTTACCGATTTCTTCGGATGTAGCGCCACTGCATCGGTGGTCATCAGTCAACCCACCCTACTCGGATCAAATGTGGCAACCTCAACCAATGTATCCTGTTTTGGAGGAAACAACGGCACGGCCACGGTTGTGGCCAGCGGCGGAGCAGCGCCTTATGCTTATAGTTGGTCGAATGGCGACAATACTTTCATGGTCACCGGATTGCCTGCAGGTAATTATATTGTGGTCATCACCGACGATAATGAATGTATCTCTTCCACTTCAGTTACTATTACGCAACCAGCCCTGCTCACCTCTACTATTTCATCATCCGGTCAGGTTTCCTGTTTCGGTGGAAACAACGGTATGGCGACAGTAACAGCCAATGCAGGGTCGGCACCCTATATCTATCATTGGTCGAATGGAGCCAGTACTCCCGTCATCAATGGACTGGGAGCAGGAAATTATTCAGTTTCGGTTACTGATATCAACGGTTGTGTTTCTACTGCCAACATCAATATTACCCAACCTGCTCTGCTAACATCAGGAATTTCGGCAGCCACCAACATACCATGCTATGGAGGCAACAATGGTTCTGCTTCGGTCATGGCAACAGGCGGAACTACACCTTTCTCCTACATTTGGTCGAATGGTGCCATTACTCCAGCTGTTAACAGCCTGACAGCAGGGAATTATTCTGTAACCATCAGCGATTTTCTGGGCTGTAGCGCCACATCTACAGTCGCCATCACACAACCGGCCCAGCTTACATCATCTGTTTCCTCCTCCAACAATGTATACTGTTTTGGAGGCAACAACGGTTCAGCGACCATTCTGGCTGCTGGCGGAACTGCCCCTTACAGCTACAACTGGTCGAACGGTGCTAATACAGCTACCATAAGCAATCTGGCTGCAGGTAACTATTCTGTGATCGTTACTGACTTTAACGGCTGTTTCGTAGTGAATTCTATCATCATAACCCAGCCTGCTTTCATGAGTACCGCTGTTTCCTCGTCCACTCCGGTTTCATGTTTTGGAGGAAGCAATGGTTCGGCTATGGCTGCAGCTAGCGGCGGAACCCTGCCTTACACTTATAGCTGGTCGAATGGCGCCAATAACGGAAGTGTAAACGGACTGTCGGCAGGAGTCTACACAGTTACAGCAACAGACCTCCAGGGCTGTAGTGCCGTTGCATCAACTGTCATCACCCAGCCTACCCAATTGACTTCAGGTATTACTGCGTCAAACAATGCATCTTGTTTCGGTTCCGGCAACGGTATGGCAATCGTATCAGCCAATGGAGGAACCCAACCCTACACCTATTTATGGTCGAATGGCTATAACACACCTACCATAACGGGCCTGACAGCAGGAAACTATTCCGTAAGCGTCACCGATAACAAGGGATGTATTTCTACCGCATCCGTGGTCATAACCGAACCGGCTTATCTGAATGCAGGTAATCCATCCTACTCCAACGTATCATGCTTCGGCGGAAACGATGGGACTGCCAGTGTGGCAGCTGTTGGAGGAACCACACCCTATTTCTACAACTGGTCGAACGGCAGCAATTCATCGTCAGCTACGGGCCTATCCATAGGAATGTATACGGTAACCGTTACTGATAACAACGGATGCAGTGCCACCACAGTCACAGTGATCACCCAACCCACTTTGCTTGCTTCAGCGGCTTCGGCAGCAAGCGGTGTCAGTTGTTTTGGAGGAAATAACGGAATGGCTTTGGTGACAGCCAATGGAGGCAGCGCCCCATATTCCTACAACTGGTCGAACAGTGCCAGTACTGTTATCAACAGCGGACTGACTGCCGGATCTTACACAGTGACCACTACCGACTATAATGGTTGTACATCCATGGCATCGGTGGTTATTAATCAACCGGCACTGATCACAATTGGGGTTACTTCTCAGACCAATGTATTTTGCGCAGGCGGCAACAATGGAGCAGCCACTATTACTGGCAGCGGAGGAATAGTGCCTTACACCTACAACTGGTCGAATGGTGCCAACACTGCCCATATTTCCGGATTGACAGCAGGCAGTTATACTGTTACTGTAACGGATAATAATGGCTGTGTGGCAACCAATACTATTATTATTACTGAAACCACTCCTCTTGTACCCAACTTTGCGGCAATACCTGCTTTCTGCTACGGAGCCACAGCTCCTGTGCTAGGAAGTACTTCGCCCAACGGAGTGATAGGTAGCTGGAGCCCTGCCACAGTGAGCAACACCATTAGTGGAACTTACGTATTTACTCCCAATGCCGGGCAATGCGCCACAACGCAGTCCATGAATATCATTGTGAATCCACAGATCACTCCTATTATCATCAACGTGCCTCCTCTTTGTTCAGGGACAACGGCACCTCCCCTGACCATGCCTCCGGGATTGACAGGCTGGTGGAATCCTGCTACTATCAATAATACCCAAAGCGGATCATATACCTTTACTCCTGATCCCGGACAATGTGCCGTTCCTCAAACACTGAGTGTGGTCATCATCTCGCAGGTAGTTCCTAACTTTGTGCCCATTCAGCCTTTCTGCGCCCATTCGACTCCTCCTGTGCTGGCAAATATTTCTCCCAACGGAGTGACAGGCTACTGGACACCTTCCACGGTAAGCAATACTGTAAGTGCTACCTATACCTTTACACCCAACTTCTGGGAGTGTGCCACCACGCAAACACTTAATGTGACAATAATTCCACAGGTAGTGCCTAACTTTGCCTCTATTCAGCCTTTCTGCGAAGGAAGCAACGCACCCGTGCTGTTGCCGACATCTCCCAATGGCATCAGCGGTACCTGGGTCCCGGCTGTGGTCAGCAATACCCAGAGCGGCATCTATACTTTTACTCCGGATGCAGGACAGTGTGCCACCAACAAGAATCTGAATGTGGTGGTGAATCCTATTCCCAATATTTACACTTCAGCCTTCCCGGCCACCATCTGCAGCGGAAGCAACTCCATACTGACCGCAACAGGTGCCAGCAGCTACCTTTGGATGCCTGTGAACATGATAGGCTCATCCATCAGCGTTTCGCCAACAACAGCCAGCGTTTATACCGTAACCGGAACTTCTGCGGCAGGTTGTTCTTCTCTGGCTACGGTAACTGTAAGTATTGCACCTGATGTCCCTATCTTCTTCACTTCATTTCCGAAAGAAGGTTGTGCACCTTTGCATGTGGATTTCAATTGGATATCGAACGGAATGATAGACAGCACTACCCTGATCTGGAATTTCGGCGATCCATTGACTACTCTGGACCATTCCAACCTCCCCTCGCCTGATTATACTTACTATAATCAGGGCAATTATGTGGTATCGCTCAATGCGTTTTCTATCTATGGCTGCCCTGCAACATGGTATGATACCGTGACGGCATGGCCTACACCAGTGGCTGCTTTTACCAATAATCCACCCATTGGACAAACCGATAATCCGCTCATTTATTTCTTCGACCAGTCCATTGGAGCATCTATTTGGGAATGGAACTTCGGCGACCCCACTACGGGCGAGGATGATTTCTCATCACTGCAGTTCCCCACACACTATTATTCTGACAGCGGTGCCCATAGTGTGCAGCTTATTGTGGCCAATGAGTATGGATGTACGGATACGGCTGTTAAAGTGGTTGAAATCATTGAATCTTTTGCTTTTTGGTTGCCCAGCGCCTTTACGCCCAACGGTAATGGTATTAATGAAGGTTTCCGCGGCGACGGCGTTGGTGTGGACGAAAGCAACTACGAAATGTACATATTCGATCGCTGGGGCAAAGAAATGTTCAAGACACGCGATTTCCATGAATTCTGGAACGGGACGAACTCGAAGAACTCAAAAGCCTGCGAACTGGGGGTGTATGTTTATCTCATCAACCTCAAAGATCTTTCGGGCAACGATCATAATTATACAGGCTCGGTTATGCTCATACGATAGGGTTTAGGGTTTAATTACAAAAAGAAAGCTGCTCCTATGGGGCAGCTTTTCTTTTTTCAACAGGACCGAATTCATACCATTTTCTGTCAATCGTAAGAATATCCGTTTCTTTTGTCAATTAAGGCTAGGCGGATTAATAAGCAGTAGACAAGTATACTCTTTTACTGAAATATTTCGGTAAGTACCCTGTTTTTATCGGTGAAAGGGGGTGAATCGTCGGTGAATGGACTCACAGAATATAATGGGAGTTTCACCGCCGAAAAAGAGGCGTTGGTATAATAGATTTGCATTGTGGCATACCTGAGTAAGATATTTGTAAGAAATTTTATTTCCTAAAAACCAATTATCATGAAAAGAATTTATTTCGTCTCAGTCATCTGCCTTCTTATATTTTCAATAAATACCCGGGCGCAGACTTTTGCCTTCGACACCCTTGATGTTAACAACGTGAGAGCTGTATTCAATTCGACAGGAATCAATTTCTCCGACAATTACAACAGTTTCTTTGAAGCGCCCAAAGGAAGCAATAATAAAACTATTGGGTGCAACACTTTATGGATTGCAGGGAAGGATATTCATGGTTCGATGTTCCTTTCGGGAGGAGTAAACTCGTCCACCGGAAGAGACTATTATCCCGGCCCACTGACTAATGACGGAACCGCATCCACCGACTCGAGCACTATGGCGCATTGGAACAAAGTTTGGAAGGTGAGCAAGGAGCAGATTGAATATCATAAAACACATTGCGCCAACACAGGTTATATAATGCCCGATGAAATTGCATACTGGCCTGCTAACGGTGACACTTCTCTTCATCAGGATTTCCAAATTGCCCCGTTTTATGATGCGAATGGTGATGGGGTTTATACTCCTTCGCATGGAGATTATCCATTAATACGAGGCGATGAGGCCATTTTCTTCGTGTTTAACGACAGGGGTGGATTGCATGAAGCAACCGGTGCAGTTGCCGGAGGGTTCGAAATTCAGGCTATGGCCTACGCATTTAAATGTGCTGACGATTCAGCATTACGAAATACTGTGTTTCTGCATTACAAAATTATAAACCGTCGCACTTTCTGGTATTCATCGGTGGTTATGGGTATATATAGTGATCAAAATATGGGGAATCCTCAAAACGATTTTACCCGTTCGGATATCCAGAGGAATTCATTCTATACCTATACGGCTACGAATACAGATCCTATTGTTGGGAATTATTTTGGTGCACAGGCGACCACTCTATTGGGCGGGCCATCCCTCAATCCTGACAGCGAAGATAATCCTGCCTACGATTCGCTGAACTTACTTACCTGCAACGAATCCATTAACGGGCTGAATTTCGGCGATGGAATAGCCGACAATGAAAGACTTGGTTTGACTGGTTTTATCAGTTTCAACAAAGGTGGCCTTCCGATTTCCGATGAACCTACCACTTGCGGCGATTATTTACACTATCTGGAAACTAAATGGAAAGACGGCAGCAAATTGATGTATGGAGGCCATGGTACAGATTACATCCCTCCTTACGGACCCGATTGTCATTTCATGTATCCCGGACTCAGCGATCCCTGCAACTGGGGAAGCAACGGAAACCCACCCAATGGCCCACAGAACTGGACAGAGGAAACTGCATCGAATTCGCCGGGCGACAGACATGGACTGGGAATTACAGGGCCTTCGACCATAGATGCCGGTGATTATAAGGAGATGGATATTGCTTTTATCTTTGGAATGGACTATTTACAACCCGGGCAGATAGATGCATGGCGCGACGTGCTAAACCAAAGGATAGATTCGATACGCAGCTATTTCAGGAAAGATGCCACACCTTGCGGAGGAAGCATCAGCGGCATTTCGCAGACGATAAAAGATAAAGGAATCCAGGGGATTGAAGTATACCCCAATCCTACTTCAGAAGAGCTGTATGTGAATTTTCCAATAAAAATCTCCGGCAGTTATACATGCCAGGTCTATAATATGCAGGGTGTGCTTTGTCTGACAAAACAGCTGAGCGCACTCGGCAACACCCCAATTGATGTAAGCAGCCTGGCAGGTGGAATGTATGAGCTGATGGTCAGCAACGGCAATACTACCTACCGCACCAAGTTTGTGAAGCATTGATATCTGATGTTAAGTAAAAAAGAAAAGCCGCTCATAATGGGCGGCTTTTCTTTTTGAGAATGTTATCGGATACTTACTATCCTAAACGGCACAAAGCAATTCTTCCTGCAATATAACTTTGGCTACTTTTTTCTTATAAGGCATCACGTATTTGGTGGTGTCGAAATCCACAGGGATGCCGGGGGCATTGCGGTTGACGCCAAACATCTTTTTATCTTTCAAACGTTTCTGGTAACCTTTGTTTAAGGTGAGATATAAGAGAGAAGCGCTGAAACCAATTTTCATGTTTGAATAGGCACGGTTGAAAATAGAAGCATTGCTGTAGATGAGGTCCTGAATATTATTGCAACCATCCAACAAACGCTCGGGGCTGAAATTGAGGGGTTGAATGTTTACTTTGGTGGTGTCGAATTTGCTCCAGTCGTCGGTGAGGATGCGGCCTTCGGAGAGAAGTTTATCAAATACGGGAGTTCCCGGATAAGGCGTCACTACACAGGATTGGAAGAATGCCGCTTTGGAACGGGTGAGAAACTCCAGTCCCTGATCGAAGGTGGCTTCGGTGTCAGAATCGAGGCCGAATATGAGGGATGCCATGGTGAGTATGCCACTATCGCGCATACGCCTAACGGCATTTACATTTTCGTCAATGGTTTTGAGTGATTTGCGGTAATGAGCCAGGCCATCGTCGGTCATAGACTCAAAACCTACCAACAAAGCACCGCAACCTGATTCTTTGGCAAGTTTCATGGTTTCGGGATCGTTGGCCAGATTGATGGAGGCCTGCCCTACCCATGTCTTGTTGAGGGGTTTGAGTTCGCGAAAGAGTTCGCGGGCATATTTTTTGTCGCCGGTGATGTTATCGTCCAAAAAGAAAAGGTATTTCTGTGGGCATGATTCGGCTTCCTCTATCACATCACGTATCTTTTTGTGGCGCTGTTTGGTGCCGAAGAAACGGGAAACAGTACAGAAATCGCAGTTGTAAGGACAACCACGGGTGGTTTCTATAGGTGCGATGGAGAATTTGCCGGAATGGCAACGTATGAGTTCTTTGCGGGGTTTTGTCTGCTCCTGAAGATCGGGCAACGCATCCAGCTTGTAGAATTCGCGCAGTTTGTTGTTTTTGATGTCGACCAACACGCTCTCCCAGAGGCCGCCTTCGGCTTCGCCTATCACCACAGCATCGCCATACAAAATGGCCTCTTTGGGACGGCTGGTGGCGTGTATGCCGCCAAACACCACTACTTTATCGCGGCGTTTGAATTCGTTGGCGATTTCGTAGCCGCGCAGGCAGGTTTGTGTCATGATGGATATGCCTATGACATCGTAATCGCCGTCGAAGTTGATGATGTCGCCATAGACTTCTTCGCAGATCTCGACTTCGTGTTCTTCGGGGGTCATGCCGGCAATGAGTGAGAGGGTGAGCTGGGGGATGTCCATGGATTTGGGACGCTGTTCGCGGGGCGGACAAGGAGCTACGAGTAGTATTTTCATTCAGTTCGTTATGTGATGCATGGTTTCGCCAGGCCGAATCAGCGGAACGCATACATTTCAATGAACTGAAAGAAAGATACAGGAACAACCAATAGAACGCACAAAGGTACTGCTATTAATCGGGTTTAAATCATAAAATAAGTTAAGAGGGAAGAATGGAAAGATGGAAGAATGGACAAAATGAAAAGCAGACGCAGATTTACGCGGATTGTTTATGACAGGTATGATTTGCTTTTATGATGGTTTATGATAGGCTAAGAATGGATGTGTGGATGGATGGAAATTGTTATATTGTTGTATTGCTAAATTGTTAGGGATAGGGATGGGATTGGGATTGGGAGAGAATGTCCATAAAAAAAACTCCCCAAGCCATTATCATCACAAGGGGAGTTTTTAGGGGTTATAGGGGATTTCAGATTTTTGATTTTTGATTTAAGATTTTGGGAAAAAGTAAAAGGCCTGCCTTGCTACAGAAATAAACAACACACTGCATATGTTTTACTATACTGAATCAAGCAGTATTCTATTAGTCTTTGATAGCTTTCATTAACTTTGTGTTTTAAATCCATGTCTTTCTTTAACCAGTTAATTCCCGATGGTTATAATTTTATTTTAATATTTTTTCTTTTTTTTATTTTGGTATTTAAAATTTTATTTATTTTTGAGCATTGTTTTTATTTATTGTATTAGTTTTATAATCGATACTGGTAACTTGAATTTTCTAAACTAAAAAAAAGAAAGGAAAAATTGAATTATGGGAAACAACATTT
>CAZRFL010000042.1:0-32399 GCA_964599365.1 uncultured Bacteroidales bacterium | reverse complement strand
GTCTCTGTTATAGCCCCTTTATAAGGGGTTGGGGTTCTTAATCATTCAAATCTCCGCTCGCGGGGAAATGCTTTCCCGTTCGGCCGAGGTTCAAACCTCGGTCGTCTCTATTCCTTCACGCTCCGCCTGTCTCTGTTATAGCCCCTTTATAAGGGGTTGGGGTTCTTAATCATTCAAATCTCCGCTCGCGGGGAAATGCTTTCCCGTTCGGCCGAGGTTCAAACCTCGGTCGTCTCTATTCCTTCACGCTCCGCCTGTCTCTGTTATAGCCCCTTTATAAGGGGTTGGGGTTCTTAATCATTCAAATCTCCGCTCGCGGGGAAATGCTTTCCCCGTGCTAGATAAAACTCAATCATCCTAATCATTCCAATCAAATAAATCAGCGCCTGCCTGCCGCTAGGCAGGGTTCATACATTCCTCCCCCTCCCCTTCAGGGGAGGTCGCGTGGGGCAACAAAAAAAAACCCGCATTCTCATGCGGGCTTTTTTTTTATTTTTTTTATCTAAGGCAAAGCCTCCATTATTATATCAACATTCATATCCTCATTAGGCACCAATGTTTTATTTCCGGTAATTTGTGTTTCAAATCCGGGTCCTTCTATCTTAAACGATACCATTTTGATTACCTCATTGGATATCTGTTGAAAAACAACCTTTCCATCAGCTTCAGTTTCCTTGGTCATGTTAAATTCAATCATAGTCACTTTCATTCCTTCCAAACTATGTCCGGCAATGTTTTCCACATCAACATAAATATCCGTCATTCCCACTCCAACCCCTGTTTGATGCCTCAACCTCCTCAAAACAACAGCCATCGTAAAAGCATCCACCTTGGCCTGGCTTACTTCCTTAAACAAAGCCTTCCCTGTCTCCTGCACATCTCTTATAACAGCATACAGATCATCAAACAAAACATGATTGGCTTCTAAAGCAACAGCCTTAGTCGATTTATATAGCTCCTGTTTCTTATTGTTCTTCGATATTTTATCTGCTATATCCTTAAAATCCTGTATAAAAGTCGCAGGCATTCCATGATTTATAAGTGCAGCACTATTCAAATCCAGCTTAAGAAACAAATTCACAAGCTCAGTACCCAACAAATCAAAATTTCCGTTTCTTCCCGCTCTTCTTATCACTTTTAAATTAAAGTTTCTGGGCGATACCGTCAGTTCATCTTTTGCCTTAAACAAATACCTGTCTAATAGGTTCAACCTTTTATAAATTAAATTCACATGTACTAATATAGCTTCGCCTAGTTGTTTTAATTCCGAAATATAAAACGAAGCTGTGGCAATAGCAGTAGCTGCTGCTATTTTTGCCCTGAAATTAGTTTCAAACGGATCATCATAGTCCGACGAAAAGTTCGTAAAATCAGCTAAATAGGTATGGAATTCATCTGCGGTAATCCCACCTACTATATGATATTCTTCAATCAAAATATTGTGGTTCATAGTTAAAAGTTTTTTTGGTTATTTTTTTCGGCAGTAAAGATATGTACTTTTACCTCACAATGCAAGTTTTTTCTAATATTTTTTTATTTTTTTTTCACATTTTTCTTTTTTATTTCATTTTTTTTCTTACCTTTAAGTACATAGATTTTTTTTATCGTCACTATCTAGTTATTCATCCCTATATTTTAATTACTAATCGACATTTTTTAGTAAGCCAATTATTTTGCTTTCCCTCCCTGTCTTTTTTTATTTTCAATCAATCTTTCATCTTTTTCACTCAACATAAATTATCTTCAATTAAACAGGGGTTATCTCCTATTCATTGTAATGCATCTATCGTAAAACGGGGGTGATTAACTTACAACCGAGGGTGATTGACTTACAACCGGGGGTGATTGATTTACAACCGGGGGTGATTGATTATCAACTGGGGGTGATTCATTTACAACTGGGGGTGATTTAAAAAAACTGAGGGTGAAACATTTTCAACTGAGGGTGATTCATTTTCAACTGGGGGTGAACTAAAATAACCGAGGGTGATTGACTTACAACCGGGGGTGATTGACTTACAACTGGGGGTAAATTAACAAACCGAGGGTAACTTAATATTCTCTGCTTCTACAGACGAAAATTCTTTATGATTGTTTTTCTAATAGTTATAAAGCTTTTTTCATGCATCATCTTGCTCTAATCATTTCCTATGGTTAATTCACCCATATATCCCTCTCCCCTACTACCATGTATTAAAATCTTAATTCTAAGCCCCCATAAATAAAAAAAAACTAATTTTGCCTAAAATTCAAGTCAGCTTTATGTCCGATACCTCCTCAGCCCAGCCCAACGTACGCCGCCTGAAAGCTATTATTATAGCCGAAGCCGCCGTGATACTGATTCTTTTGGTTCTTTTTATTACGGCCCGCTCAACAGTGCACACCTTTGTGGTGGAGAAAGAGAAGATGGTGAGCGAACGACAGACCCTGCAAAAAACCCTGGATTCGCTGAAGACCGAGCACCAGAAAATGCTGTCGGAATACGGCATCATGACCCAGGACCTGAAGTTGAAGGATAGTACCATTCAGGCCCAGACCGCGGAGATACAGAAACTGATAGAGAGCAACGCCGGCAAACACATGATTCAGAAAAAACTGGACTACCTGCGCGGCATCACACAGGACTATGTGGCCCAGATAGACAAGCTGCTAAAGGAAAACGAAAACCTGAAAACGGAAGTGGCCAGCGCCAAAAACGATATACAATCCGAAAAAGACAAGAACCAGGCCCTGAGCAAAGACAAGGACGACCTGACGCAACAAATAACCAATGCGGCTGTGTTGCAGGCTTACGGTGTGCAGGCGACGGGTATAAGGTTTAAATCGGGAGGCAAGAAAGAAGAGATTGTGGACAAGGCCAAGAGGGTGGAGAAGATAAAAATTACGTTTACGCTGGCCAAAAACCCTCTGGTGCAGCCCGGCCCCAAGACGGTTTATGTGCGCATAGCCCGCCCCGACAATGCAATATTGCAAGACGGACAGTCGTTTGAATATCAGGGTCAGCAGATCATGTATTCGCTGATGAAGGGCGTGAACTACGACAGCAAACCCGTAAGCGTGACGCTGTATTACGAAAAAACAGACCGCATTGTAGCCGGATCGTATAACATTACGGTGTTTTCGGACGGTCAGGATATAGGTCAGACAACTTTACTATTGAAATAATTAAACACTAAAAACTAAATAAACATGAAAAAACAACTGAGCATTTTTGTAACCCTGGCCCTGATGATACTTATGTCAGGATCGGCTTTTGCACAAAAACAAGTAATCAAAACAGAAAAGATCAAAGTAGGCATTGATTGCCCCATGGGGAAAGCTGCCATTGAAAAAGAACTGGTGAAAACCACCGGAGTGAAGACCGTGGTAGTGAGCATGGATACTAAGGTAGCCACCATCACTTATGTTGACGGAAAAACCAACCGCGATCAGCTGGTAGCTTCTATTGAAAAGATAGGTTACAAGACCGAATTTTCGAAATCGACCACACCGGTGAAATCGGGCTGTTCGAAATCGTGCGAGAAGACTTGCGGACATTGATGGCCTGTGAGATAAAGCTTATGAAAAAGCCCTGCAGAATGTCTGCAGGGCTTTTTTCTTATCACTCAACTGTAAAAAATAAATCTCTTTAAAACCCGGGCGAGCGGATCTCGTCTTTCACCACGAAGGCATCGGGGAATTCGCCCAGCAGCTTTTGTTTGAACCCTTCGGCATCCATGCGGGTGCGGAAATCGCCCACGCGCACCTTATAATAAGGCGACTGAAACATCAGATAGACGCTCATGTCGGGAAACATAGACATGAAAACACCCTTTTTGCTGTAAGCCTTGCTCTTGGAGTTGTTGCCCGAGTCGAAAAATATCTGAATGCGCCAACCAATGATCTTTTGTTTCGAACTCAGAGCCATATGCTTGCTCACCAGGGACGAAATGACGTCGCCTTCCACCACAGTAACTTTGCCTGTCTGGGCCTTAGCCCAAAAGACTACTGAGAATAAACAAAGGGTAAGAAGCAGTTTTTTCATGGGCTACTAACGGGCCAGTGTTTCGAGCACTTTGGGCTGGATACTGATAACGGGAATAGGCGAATTGTTGACCATCTGCATAGCGAAAGGTCCCAGCCAGATGTTGGAAGTTTCCTGTTCCTGCTCGGTCATGATGAAGATCTGGTCGGCGCCTATCTCTTCGGCATATTGAATGGTAGCTGTGGTGATATTGTCGCAATCGACTGACTTCAGCTGATATTTTATTTCGTTTTCCTTGAGGAATCTCTCCACCTGCTCGGTATATTTGGTGACGATGCGGCGTATGGATTTCAGTGTGGAAGATTGCAACTCCAAAACATGTATCTCGGCATTGAAAACGCGGGCCATTTCCATAGCGAAAGGCACTTTCTGACGGGTAGCCGCCGAATTGTCGAGAGGAAGTACTATCTTTTTGATGGTTTTCTTGATGGGATAGGTTTCGCGAACCGTAATTACCGGGCAAGGCGAATAGGTAACTATCTTGCTGGCATTGCTACCAATCATGAAAGATTCGAAACCAGAAACCCCGTGAGAACCTGTTACGATGAAATTGGCATCGTTATATTTGGCCTGATTGGCAATTTCTTTGTACACTTTGCCTTTGCGCAGTTTGTAGCTGAGGGTGCCTTTTTTCAGCGATTTGGCATACTTTTTCTGCAGTTCTTCTATCCTGGCTTTGGCTTCCTGACGGTGCTCGTGACCGGAGTTGTCGTAGATGGACTCATCGGTATCGGGTTTGTCGACCCACACCATCATGATGTCTGCACCAATCACATTGGCGATTAATATGGAATACTCCAGGGCCTGAATTGAATTCTTCGAAAAATCAATTGCCACCACAATCTGTTTCAAAACCTCCGATTTTTTCATAACTGATGCTGATAAAAAGTTTTTATAAATTTACGAAATTGTTCTTAACGATTAAACAAAATTAGAAAATAAACCATATAAAGCCTGAGGTTTCTGATTCGTTCCTCGCAAAATTTATACCCTATTCCCTAAATAAGGCCTCAAATATAAATAATGTCTGCAACACAAGCGCTATACTGACTGCCTATTTTTAAAATTTTATATCGTTGAAATTGCTAATTTTGTTGAAAAGAAAGCAACAGCATGGTGAACGACAACTTAGATCCGGAGAAAACCAACCTATCGCCCAACGAATTGGAATTCGATAAATTCCTGCGACCGGGTAGTTTCGAAAAGTTTTCCGGTCAGGGACAAATTGTAGAGAATCTGAAAATATTTGTGAAGGCCGCCAAGCTGCGGGGCGATTCGCTGGATCATGTATTGCTTCACGGTCCTCCGGGATTGGGCAAGACCACCCTGAGCCACATCATAGCCAACGAGCTGGGCGTAGGTATAAAAGTTACTTCCGGACCGGTACTCGACAAACCCGGCGATCTGGCCGGTCTGCTGACCAACCTCGAACCCAATGATGTGTTGTTTATCGACGAAATTCACCGTCTCTCGCCAGTGATTGAAGAATACCTCTATTCGGCCATGGAAGATTTCAAGATAGACATCATGATAGAAACCGGGCCCAATGCTCGCAGTGTTCAGATCAGCCTGAATCCTTTCACACTGGTGGGAGCCACCACCCGCTCCGGATTGCTTACGGCACCTCTGCGTTCGCGATTCGGTATCAACACCCGTCTTTCCTATTATGATACGGACATACTGCAACAGATTATTCTTCGTTCGGCAGGTATCATTGATATTGGCATAAGCGATGAAGCAGCTTTTGAAATTGCCCGTCGCAGCCGCGGGACCCCCCGTATTGCCAACCTGCTGCTTCGCCGCGTCCGAGACTTCGCACAAATCAAAGGGACAGGAAGTATCGACCTGAAAATTACGGATATTGCTCTGGCCGCACTCAATGTTGACAAGAACGGTTTGGACGAAATGGACATCAAGATACTGGTTACCATCATCGATAAGTTCAAAGGTGGTCCAGTCGGTCTTAATACCATTGCCACCGCTGTGAGCGAGGATGCCGGAACCATTGAAGAAGTGTACGAACCCTTCTTGATTATGGAAGGCTACCTCATGCGCACTCCCCGCGGCCGAGAAGCTACCGAAAAAGCTTACCGCCATTTGGGTCGTATTGCTCCTAACCCACAACAAAACCTTTTCTGACAAGCCGGCCGTATGGACACCCATACTCTATCGAAGGAAATTAAACACAAGATAGCCGAACTGGGTTATCCTCAGTCGGGCTTTGCCAAAGCAGAATTGCTGCAGCGCGATTATGAATTCCTGCTTTCGTGGCTGGCCGAAGGCAAACATGCCGAAAAAGCTTACCTGGAAAGAGAACCTATCAAGCGTGCCGACCCTACCCTGCTGGTTCCCGGAGCCAAATCGGTGATAGCAGTTCTTTTTCCTTACTATACCGCGGAAGACCTTTCGGAAAAACATTTCTATAAGATCTCCCGATATGGTTATGGCAGGGATTACCATAAGGTGCTCAAAGAAAAACTGAGGATAATTGTTGAATTTATTAAAGAGTTAACCGGTAGCGAGAACACTGTTCCTTATGTTGATTCTGCCCCGGTTTTCGAGAAGGCCTGGGCACAGCGCTGCGGGCTGGGCTGGGCGGGAAAGAATACCTTGCTCGTCAATAAGGAAACAGGTACCTTTCATTTCATTGGCATCATTATAACCGATGTAGAACTGGAATATGATGAAGCGGAAAAAGATGGCTGCGGTTCCTGCACCCTATGTATGGAGGCCTGCCCTACCGGAGCGCTGACATCGCCCCACAATATCGATATCCGCAAATGTATTTCGCACCTGACCATGGAACAGAAATATCCTTTGCCGGAAGGACAAAAAGAGAAGTTTCAGAACTTTATTTACGGTTGCGATATTTGCCAGAACTGTTGTCCATGGAACCATAAACTGCAGCCTACCGCCGAAGCTTCTTTCTTTCCTTCGGAAGCCTTACGGAATATGACCAAAAGCGATTGGGACAACCTTAGCGAAGAAAAGTTCAAAGAGCTTTTCAAAGAAACTGCCGTCGAAAGGGTTGGTTATTCCCTGCTAAAAAGAAACATTGACTTTATCAATCCGGAATAAACCGGATATAAATTTCCCTTCAGAAAACTATCGGAATATCACCTTGCCGCTCTTGCTGTATCCGGCAGATGAAGTGATCTTGTAGAAATACATGCCGGGGTTAAAGGTATTCTTAATGGTCACCACATCAACAGTTGCATTTTGAATTTCGTATACTTTTTTGCCCATCATATCGAAGAGTATAATGGTGAAGGAGGCTCCGTTCAGACTTTCGGGGTTGATATCAACGATGAGACGTTCGGTAACGGGGTTGGGATAGACTGATACTATACCGTCGGCGTTGGGGTTAGAGGTTTCTATGCCCGAATTGTCGCAAGGAACAAAAGGCCCGCCCGGAGAGCCCTGCGGACAACCCGCAAACCAGTTCAAGGGGTCGTTCACATCGCCCTGGGTTGAAAAAAGCTCCAGGGTTTTACCGGTTCCGTTCGCCCCTGCGGGCCAGGGACTGCTTCCCAGATAAGACATAGAAAGGTAAACATTCATATCCTGATCGAACAGACGTATGCTTTCACCTGCAGAACTCAAGCCAAAACCAAAGGGACCCATAATATTGAATACGGCAGGATAGATCGAGCGAAACTTCGCCGTATCCTCGCATATTAACAGATATTCGTTGGGATGCATCACAATGTTGTCGGGGAACAAAAAGAAATTGCTGTTCTGAGAGTCCTTTAACTTCCACCCTGAAATGTCCAAAGGCCACTGAGAATAATTGTGCAATTCCACCCAATCGCCAGCATCGTCATCCACCGAAGAATTATAATTTACCTCACTGAAAATGATCTTTGCCGTATCGGGCTGACCAAAGAAATAGGCTGTAATCACATCCGATGTATCGGGGTTGAAAGTCAGGGAAGAATCGTTTTGAGGGGCAGGGAACTTAACCATGGACTGCCAGAAACTAAAGGTATAACCCGGATTGGGTATGACAGTAATGGTAACAGGCACACTATCGAAATACACCCCCGACCAGGGCATATCGTCCACAGTAATGGTATTCATCACAATTTTTCCGGCACCCGGCGGATACACATTCAATGTCAAAGGAATCTGTTTCTTCAGTTGAAAGGTTTCCTGAAGATGATTGCGGGCCGTTATTTGTCGGTTGTTGCAAAAGGCTGTCAATTCTGGCAGATGGTAGTTTTTCCAGTCATTATAGTTGCCATGTCCGGCCACGCCCCAATCGGGATTGTTAAAGCCATTCCCCCATCGTTTAAAATGCCGGATCATTTCCACATCCACCCTATCGCCGAAGAAGTTCAGTTTCGCATTGAATTGCTGCGGTGTGAATAGGGTGTTTAGGAGATCGGCATTACGGTTGATGAAATAATTCTTATAATCTTTGTTTTTGATCAGGTTGCTGAAAAGCAATGAGGTGTAATCGTAGCTTTTATTCAGGTTGGTATCCAGAGAATTGAACACATAAGACCAGGTACCCCCCATACCATTATCAAGATCCCATAAAATATAGCGCCATTTCGCACCTTCTTTATTTTCTCTCCAATAGCGTACGTTATTAACCAGCCAGTCCCAGTTGTTGGTCCAGGTTTCCACTGCAAAATAATCGGCGAAGTTCTTAAGATCGATGAGGGAGTCGGCCATTTCGAAATTCGAAGGGATGCTCATGTCGTGCGTCAGCACATACATACCCATTTGTATGAATCTTTCGTTAGACCCTGACATTACCAGTCCGTTATATTGCAACAGATCTACCGAGTCAGGATCTGCCCCGTGATTTTCAGCCAGATAATCTTTATTGATCTTTTCGCGCATATTATACACGCCCCAGTATTTACCATTGATATAGACCGCAGCAGGCTGGCATGCCATCACATCGCAATCGGTAGGCCGGAGCGAAAGACTATGAATCAGGGCATCCCTCATGTGAGCACTGTTCCAATCGGTACCGGCATTGCGTATGATAAACTGTTTGAAGGAATGAATGTCCTTTTCGGGAAACAACTGATAATTGAACGACCCTGCCCCATAGCTATCGTGGGCCACCAATTTCATACTCTTTTGCGGATACGAGCGCGAATAATTGCCGTAGATCTCAATACCAATTTTTTGCTTAAATCCCAATTGACGCTGCTGATCGTAAAACTCAACCTGCGCTGGAATCTCTTTTTCCTGCCAGAAATTTGCCCCGAAAAAAGGAACGGTAGTTTCGGCATTTGGTCCCTTGACGTAAATACCCGTAACCGGATCGAACATTAGTGCAGGAGAAACCGTTAACGAAATGACAGGAAGCAGGGTGGAAGACGAATCGTTTATGAAATATGAATTAGATACCACGCTGCTCTCCAGAAAGGCATTTTGAAAAGTACTGGCACTAATTACCATGTTAGCATCAATGCTGATGGGTGTGGAATAAACAGGGGAAGTTATTTTAGGAATATTTCCATCGGTGGTATAATGTATGATACCCCCGGGAGTAGAAGTGGTTAGTACGAGAGACTGTGATGTATTAAAGAATCCTCCCTGAAATGAAAATACAGGTTCGGCGGCATACTCGAAAAAGCCTGTGGAAGCGTTGTTGGATGCATTGGGAGTAGGCAAAGCAAATAGTTTATGCAAGGCTCCTCCGTTTGGCTGGCAGCCAAAAGAATGATCGGTGTGAATGGCAGGGAAGGTTAATAGATCTATGGTACTACCGCTTGGATTGGTAATAACAAGGCTCTCGCCGGATGAGGAAAGCTTGAAATTCGTATGAAGGGACGAAGCCCCGAAATTGAACCAGGAAGGCACCACGGAGTAGAGATGCGAGGTGTTTTTAATACCCACCGAAAGCCAGGGAAGAGCCGTAAGGTCGGAAGAAGTCGGGCTGACATTGTGCACCTGTATGGCCAGTACATTATTACCGTTTTTCAGGAAGCTTTTCAGAAAACTCTCATCAATGATAAACTGATCGGGCCTGCCGCCGGTATACATTTTGGCCTCGTGTTCCGACAAAGCTGGAATGTTATATCCCACAGGGGTTCCGTTCACACCAATATTGGAACGGGCGATTTCTACCCCGTTGATATAAGCCACGAAGGCATCGTCGTAATCCATATGAAACACTGCAGAAGCTATGGCGGCTGTATCAACTATATTGAAGACCTTGCGCATGAATACCGACGCAGCCGGATAAGCTATCTGGGTGTTATCATCACCATCTCCATAGCCAATCCCCCCTGCCCCCTGCGGCCATGCAGCATCATTGTAAGTAGTGAGTCTGCGCCAGTTGGAGTCGGGTTCACTGAGAGGCTTCTGATAACGCCAGGTATTAGTAGCACTGACCACCGTTTCCCAGTGGTCGAAAAACTTTTTCCGGTCCTTACCGGAAGCAAAGAGAATAAGGTAGCTATTGGCGGGCATATTCACTCCTGTGGGAAAAACCCACTTATCTGGTAGCGAATCATTGTCGCTAATCTTATATCCCCCCAGGTTGAAGGTGGATGTGCTGGTATTATAGAGTTCTATCCAGTCGGGATAATCTCCATCCTCGTCCATAAGAATACTGCTGTTGGAAGAACACACCTCATTGACCACCACTTGGGCCGAAACCACAGATATGAACCAAAAACCCAACAGAAAAAAAAGTAACTTCTTCATGCTCGTAATTTATTGCGTTTTAATCCACTTGGTAAGGAAAATTTCAGATCCTGTTTTTATCTCCACTATATACATTCCGGGAGGTAAAGGCTCCACGTTTACCTTAATATTATAATCTCCCCACACCTCATGCCTTGCGAGAAAATTTCTCCTGCCCAACAAATCAAAGGCGGTCATTTCGATGATCTCAGATCCATCCACGTGACCATCTATAGTCATATTTGAATTACCCGGGTTTGGATAAATGTTAGGTCCAATCTTTGCCTGATTTTCATTTACCGAGGTATTATCAATGATGCGAAGCGAATCCATAAGGGTATCGGCAAAACAGGTGTTAGAAGCGATCAGTGTTACGTATTTCATTCCTGCCGTGGTATAAGTATGCAAAGGATACTGCAACATGCTGCTCCCGTTCACTGCATCGTCGAAATCCCAAAGATAGACTGAGGCATTTTCGGACAGGTTTATGAACTGTATCTCTTCGTTCATATTAAAATGATCTAATGTGGTCCAGAATTCAGCGGTAACAGGTTTGTCGACACTAACTTTGACCGAGCCCTGCACATGACAACCGCTGCCATCGCTGATATAGACACCGTAGACCGTAGTTTCGGACGGATTTACTGTAAGGGAGGCGGCAGTGCTGCTGTCGGACCAAAGCCAACTGCTCCCTCCGCTGACATGCAAGGTGACCAATGCTCCCTCGCAAATGGTGGTATCAGGTGTCAGGGTATAATTTATATTGCAGTAGACGCAACTACCATCCGATTGGGTGGCCCAAGGATTGTAATTAACCGCAGTGGGGTCAGTGCATCCCAAAACCACAGGAGGGGTATAAATGTATTCGAAATACACCAGATTGTAGAACTTATCGGTATGGGCAGTAACTACCGGATGACGTACATCTTTGGCATAATAGTTATAAAAATATTGCGTATCGGCTGCCGTATAAACCACGGTACCAAAGGAAGTGGCAGTATCGTAAGTATATTGGGCATACTTTACCCTTAGTACATCAGTATAGGTGTTCAAAGGAGTTTGCATATGACCCCATCCATCGACCAACACATTGCGTTTTACCCGAGTTTTAAAATCCACAAAAGGAAGAATATTGGGAATGACGGCCACTGCCCTTTCTATCTCACTATGGCCGTAAGTGTACTGATGGGTGATAAGAGAATCTGTGTCGGTATAATTGCCATGAACGGTATCCCATCCCTGACCGAAATCACCAATAATAGTAATTCCGGTGCGACAAAAGGCATAGGCACTGGAGGTGCAATAGTAAACATAATTGAGATTCCCTGCTTTTTCGGCATAGACTATGGTTGCCCCCGGATGTTGCGCAGCCCAAGGAGTTTGAGATGCCAGGTGGTATTTTATGCTGTCGTGCATCACAGGAACAATGTTGGTGAAATCGTAGAACTGATTGGGACCGGCATTGCCTAATACATTGGAAACGGCAGCCACATATCCACGACTGATAAGCAAACCGCCTACCGGAAAATTGTTGGTGTTAAGGGTGATCTGTGAAAAAGAAACAAAAGAAAGGCATATTGAAACAACAAAACACAGAAGTAATTTTCTTTTCATAGCGTTTGATTCACATTGACAATACAAATTAAAGGAAAAAAATTAATGCTTGATCAAATTTTGAATACAATATTATAGGAATTAATGTTTTGGTGTTTCAGTGGCTAAGAATTTTAGCCACAACAGCTCAAAATCACCTGAGTTCACCCAAGGTTTTCAGTTCGAAAGAGGCTTCAGATAAACCACACTGCTATCCTTTGGATCAAAAGTGGTCAGAGGTGAATAGCCGTTTTTGTTGAATTCAACGAAAACATCGTAGCACCCAAAAGTACAGCCAATCATAAAAAAGGTGTTGAATCTGCCGGTACTATCTGTATAGCCCATAGCTCCGCTTTTGGTGTAGTCGCCATTCTTGCCGGCTTTAATCACCACGTATACACTATCTACAGGTTTTTTAGAAACCTGATCATAAACCGTAACAAACACCTGTTTGTTGGCCTCACAAGCCATAAGGCTCAACAGAATGACTATTGCTGAAATAAACAGAAAGGATTTTGTTTTCATGGCTGATAATATAAGGTCCAATGAAGAAGCACCATCTTGCCTGACAAAAGTAATACTTTTGTAAACAGAATCTGCCACAGCATAAATACCAATTAATTAATGGTATCCGTCGGTTTCGGCTTTTTGAATGCCCGTATAATTAATAAAATAATTGTCATCAGCCATCCCAAAGGATAAGGAATCACCAATAGGCTCCACCACCATGATAGTGCATCCTCGCCAAATCCGCCATAGGAGGATAAAAAGAATCTGGAATATTTTTCGGTGTCTGTCAATATTAAACCAGGAAGCCAGCACCAGAAGAAAACTTCCTGCCAAAATCAGCACCGATCCTTCCAATGGATCGAGCGTGCCCAGCAAAAATGCGAAAACCCCAATAATGAAAACTATGCGGGTCCATTTCGGTTTTTCTTTCATGGGTTTTGTTTTTTTTAATTTACCGGGTTTATTTTTAATTCACCCCATAGTAAGTAGCTTACCGTCCCTGAGGTACGGTATCCGCTTTCGGAAGAATTTTAATTAATAAGTTAGTAATAGATCGGCCCCATTGTAAACCACTACAATTTCTTTGGCATCCTTTTTCCATTCCAACGATTTACGCACCAACACCTGATTGTTCACGGCCACTTCAAACTCTTCTGCATTTTTTGTGTTGTGTATGGCAAATTCGGTGCTGCGCATGCCACGGTCGAACACCATATTTTCGTTGGTACACATTTCGCCCGAAACATACATATTAACGGGCAGAGAAGATTGGTTAACAAAGCTTACTTTCATTTTGCTGCTTTGGCCGCATCCGCCTATGATTAATATAACAAATAGCAGCGAAAATAATGCGATAGTTTTTAGGGGTCTATTCATAATTGAGGGGGTTTTTTAGGTGAATAAATAAGGCTCGGAAAAACTTGACTGTAAATTTAATACTATTAAGAGCGGAAGTAAACCCTTGCAAACTGATATTTGTCAGACTTTTGGGAGATATAAAAAAAACTCTGCGCCATTTTGAATAGGCGAAGATCTATAAAATAAAAAGTTATTGTGGGTGACTTTACCGCATTGGCAAATCATTAACCTATTCTGACTATCCCAAATTGTCATATTGGGCCCTGAAGACCTGCGAAAATGACCTTCGATATCGATGATGCCTTAAGAAGAAAAGGATGGGAATATAAGATGCGACAATGCAAAAAAAAAGACTGCCGCGAAACCGCGACAGCCTTTCTCTCATTTATTATTAACTAAACCTTAGAAACCTAATGCGGTTAACGCATCGATTGAGTTTTGCAATAAAGCATTCGAATATTCGTAGTTGTGAATACCCAAACTATATTCTCTCAAACAGAACTGGAAGTTGACGATAGCAGCTACCTGAGCGTTTTTCAATAATGGGAATTTTGGTTTTGCCATATTGGTTCCGCTGGTGCTATAAGGATCTCTCCAATAACCTGAAGGATTGGTTGAAGAACTGTAGATATCCAAGTAACCATCGTAGTTTCCTGTTGAAATACCTGCCCACAGATTTGTTTCTGCATCTGAATCTTTGTGAAGAATGTCATGACCTGCACCGCAAGCATTGATTTTGGTTGCAAGTTGATCAAGCAAAGCTTTGATGTCTGACCTTGTACCGGTCCATTTGATAGATGTTGCAGTGATAGGAGAATCAGAGTGGCAACCTGATACATTACATCCGTTGAAGTTGCCTTTAGCTTTGAATGAGTGACCACCGGCAGCACCTGTCATAGGAGCCATATGGCAATCCTGACAAGAAGCATGTGTTGTGTGGTATGAACTTGAATAAGCAGTTGCTCCGGGGATTTCGATACCGCCAACGCCTGCATATAAAGCACCTACTGCACCGTAGTGAACGTGCATTCTGTAAGATGGTTTTGTATAAATATTAACTGCACCTGCAGTACTATCATAGAAAATAATGTTGGGGAAATTAGCCAGTGAGTCATAATTCAACAAACGAGCACCGGTTGTAGCATTACAAGTCAGAGGACGAGGTTGGTGACATTTTACGCAAAGGTTACTTTTTCCACCATCAGTTGTCAGGTCGATGGTTTTAGCACCACCCCACATAGTCATAGGAACTGCAGCGGTTGTAGTCAGAGCAGAAATATCTGAATAACCATAAGTAGTATGTAAACTACTGTGGCAGGTTCTGCAACCTAATGCACCATAAGCTGTACTTGAACTTGAAGCATAAGGGTTCGACCATTTACCGGTACCAGCATCATATACAAATGCTACCGGAGTGTTGTTAGCACAAACATATTTGAAAGCCTCTTGCTCGTGGCAAGGAGCGCAAGATGAAATTCCTGCTTCTTCAAATGCTGCTTCACCATAAGAATGTTTCGAAAGTTCGAATTCGACAGCAACTTTGTCAACTGAACTTGGGTTATGACATTCTTTGCAAGTTGCAATAGCGTCAGCACCGTCTTTACCGTCTTTTCCATCAGCACCTGCGGGACCTTCTTTGTTACATCCTGTCAGGGCAATCATGATAGTAGCTGAAGCTACTAAAATACCTGTTAAAAATTTTCTCATTGTTAATTTGTTTTTTGGGTTAGTATTATTAATTTGTTTCTGTTTTTTTTCTGTGCTAATTCTGTTTTTTTTCTGAAGAAACTTTCCGATGCAAACATACGATGAAAATATTAAGTGCAAAAAAAAAAATCATGATATAATTCTAACCAGTCTTGAACAAAAGTCAACATACTATTGACAAATGTCAACTCTATTTGTGATTTTACAATTATTCAAAACACAAACAAACTAATGAAACTCTGTCCTTAAGACAATTATAAAAAAAATGGGGAAATGATAAGTGTCTTACCCTTTCAATCCGATATTGGTAAGTTTTTCGAGATCGTTCAAAATAATAAGATTTCCTTCTACAGAAATGGTATTATCATCTTTGAATTCCTTCAAAATGCGGATGGCACTTTCTTTTGACATAGCTGTCAGATCGGCCAGATCCTGTCTGTTAATACGGATGCCTTTATCCCTGTCGGGGAAAATTTCAGCGTGTAAATATAACAATGCCCCGGCTACACGTCCGTGCATGCCTTTTTGGGTCAATTCGATAAACTTATAATAATTAAGAAGTGTATGCTGGTTCACCCATTTAAAAAGATTCAGTGCAAACTCTTTATTTTCTCTGATCAATTCAGCCAGTACACCCACTTCAATAAAACAAGCCGCAGTCTCTTCCACTGCCATAGTGGTGATATGATTTTTGAAATCTGTAAAAAATCCCGGACCTCCAATCAAGGTAATTGGCCTGGCAAATCGTAAAATCAGATTTCGGTTGTTGATACCTTCAATATACACCTTCACCAGTCCTTCGTTGACAATAATAATATGCGTCATGGCTGTGCCTTGCTTGAAGATAGTTTCACCCGGACGAAATCTAACACGACAACGTGCCGAATTTACCATGTCGAATTGTTCTTCAGTCAGCGTATTAAATATAGGCAGCTTGGTGAGACAATCTCCGCAATGCTTAATTAGAGGCTCTTCCATAAGAATAAGGTTCAATAACGATTAATCACAATTGATATAATACTTACTTTTTCTTGATTTTTCTCAAAAAAAAACTAACATTTGTCGTGGTAAAGATACATTATTTTCATTTTAGCAC
The DNA here is from genome assembly GCA_964599365.1 of uncultured Bacteroidales bacterium. Taxonomy (GTDB): domain Bacteria; phylum Bacteroidota; class Bacteroidia; order Bacteroidales; family CAIWKO01; genus CAIWKO01. Next base: position 15,957 of record CAZRFL010000042.1, on the reverse strand, counting down.
AAAAAAAAATAGAAAATTAAATAATAATGTCCCCTATTACAACCTTGAATAATTGTTTAATCACTGATGATTAAGACAAATTTTAGCAAAAAGGGACAATTCTGAACCCGTTCAAAATCATCCCAAAAAGTCTCCCCGACAGGATTCGAACCTGTGACCCATTGATTAAGAGTCAATTGCTCTACCAGCTGAGCTACGGAGAGAAAAGAAGTGCAAAAATAGAAAATATACGCTAACATGCCCATCTTTTTATAAAAAATCACACAAAATCATTCCATTCCTTTATTTTCTAATATTCAACATTGATTTTTTAACTTTTTGGCTTACTGCGACTGGAAATTTTACTATGTTTGACCCCTCAAAAATCTTACAAAAATGAATGACATAAACTATTTTACAATGAATCCAGACCCTTTGGTTCAATATCTTAACAAAGCAAAAAAAGATTTCACGAAAGCCGACCTTATAAAATACATTACCGAAAACCATATCCAGATGGTTAATTTCAGATATGTGGGAGAGGATAACCGTTTAAAAACTCTGAATTTTGCCATTAACAACCTGAAACATCTCGACAATTTACTTTCAACAGGCGAAAGAGTGGATGGTTCGAGTTTGTTTTCCTATGTAGAAGCCGGTTCAAGCGACCTTTATGTGATACCACGCTTTCGCACTGCTTTTCTGAATCCATTTACCGAATTACCCACTCTCGATATTTTATGTTCTTATTTTAATAAAGAAGGCAAACCACTTACCTCTTCACCGGAATATATTTTACACAAAGCTCACAGTACACTTAAGGAAAAAACCGGTTACACTTATGAAACCATGGGCGAACTGGAATATTATATCATCAGCCAAAGAGAAGAGTTATTCAGAACCACTGACCAGAAAGGATATCATGAATCCGGACCTTTCAACAAGTTTGAAGATTTCCGGGTTGAAGCCATGCAATTGATATCGCGTTGCGGTGGTCAAATAAAATACGGACATTCGGAAGTTGGAAATTTTTCTATTGACGGTTTGGATTATGAACAGAACGAGATAGAGTTCCTGCCTGTTGATGTAGAAGAATCAGCCGAACAACTGATCATTTCGAAATGGATCATCCGCAATCTCGCTTATAAATATGGTGTAAATGTAACCTTTGCTCCGAAGATCACTGTAGGCAAAGCAGGCAGCGGTATGCATATTCATACGCGATTGATGAAAGACGGCCATAACGCTATGGTCGATTGCGGCGTAATCAGTAATATTGCGCGAAGGGTTATTGCCGGGTATCTGGCATTGGCACCTTCACTCACAGCATTCGGGAACACCAATCCCACCTCCTACTTCCGTCTGGTACCTCATCAGGAAGCTCCTACCAATATTTGCTGGGGCGACCGAAACAGGTCGGTATTGGTCCGTGTTCCTTTGGGCTGGTGCGGCATCAATGATATGATCACCAAGGCGAATCCTTTAGAACCTGTTCCTACTGATGATTTCAGCGATAAGCAAACCGTTGAGTTCCGCTGTCCTGATGGTTCGGCCGATATCTATCTGCTGTTAGCTGGTCTGACAGTTGCTGCACGCCATGGTTTGGAGATGGAAAATGCTATAGAATACGCCAACAACAGCTATGTGGATGTGAATATTTTTTCAGAAAAACATAAAGAAAAAGTAAAAGATCTGAAGACTTTGCCTTTCTCATGCTGGGATTCGGCAGATATGCTGGAAAAGCAAGCTGAAATATACATGAAATACGACGTTTTCTCACAAAACATTATTGAGGGTCTGATCAAAAACCTAAAGAAATTCGAAGATCAGGATCTCAGGTCAAGACTAAAAGATAATGAAGCAGAAATGCTGGCCATGGTGCAGCAATTCTTCCATTGCGGGTAATTTCCCACAAAAGAATTTTCCAGTTGTATCCTATTGTTCCGAAAAGATCTTCCTGATCATTATAAGGGTTTGTACACTTCGGATTGGAAGGACTTTCTGTACATCACATGAAAATTAAAATTTTTGTGGTAATTTTGTTGATGTTACATGCCAATCTTATATAAGTCAACATGACTCAATCAACCAAGGTCCTTTATATATCCTATGACGGTATGACCGACCCTCTCGGTCAATCGCAGGTTATTCCCTATATCGAAGGACTAACCAGGCAGGGCCTTGAATTTCATCTGCTCAGTTGTGAGAAACCGGAGCGATTTGCAACAGAATTTGATCAGATAAGCGCAAAACTTCTTCAGGCAAATATCCACTGGCACCCTATTCCCTATACCTCCCGGCCTCCTGTGCTTTCCACTTTGAAAGACATAAGAAGGTTGAAAAAGGAAGCTACATTATTACATAGTGAACATCATTTTCAAGCCACTCATTGCCGAAGTTATATTGCAGCTTTTGTGGGGTTAATGCTAAAAAAGAAAGAGAAGGTACCTTTCATCTTTGACATGCGGGGTTTTTGGGCCGATGAACGCATTGACGGCAAGTTGTGGAACACAAAAAATCCGATTTTCTACCTTATTTATAAATATTTCAAGAAAAAAGAAAAAGAGTTTCTCCACCATTCGGACCATGTAGTTACTTTGACGGAAAACGGCAAGTCAGAGATCATTCAAAACTTTGGGTTAAAGCATATCCCTGCGATCAGCGTCATACCCTGTTGTGTTGATCATGAGCTTTTTTCCAGAGACAAGGTAACTGAAACAGAAAAAAAGGTCTGGGCAAACAAACTGAAAATAAAAAGTGATGATCTTATCATTTCTTATTCGGGATCGGTCGGAACCTGGTACATGCTGGAAGAGATGCTGGACTTTTTTAATGTCTTATCTGAAAAGTACTCCAATGCGAAATTCCTGTTCATTACCCTCGACGAACCCGAAAAGATAATGTCAGCCTGCCATAGTAAGAATATTGACCCCAATAGAATCATTATATGCAAAGCCAAGAGGAATGAAATGCCGGTACTATTATCATTAAGTACTCTTTCTTTGTTCTTTATCAAACCTGCTTATTCCAAAAAAGCAAGCTCGCCCACCAAAATGGGCGAACTGATGAGTATGGGCATACCTTTTATTACAAATTCCGGGGTTGGCGATATAGACCTGCTGGTAAATGAGTATAAAGTCGGCATTGCCATCAAGGAACAGACCGAAGCGGCCTACAGTGAAGCCATTGAGTCAATACCCGCTCTACTGAAGCAGGACATTGAAGTCAGTAAAGAAGTGGCAAAAACAAAATACTCTCTGGAATTCGGGGTTGCTTCCTACTTTAACATATATAACCAACTGAAGCAAAATTCGCAGCTGTGATTTATCCTGAAAGTTTCGAAAAAAAAATAGGTTTCGAAAAGATCGTAATGCAGGTCAAAGATCTTTGCTTAAGCGAACTTGGGCGATCCAAAGCAGAACAGATTCGATTTTCAAATGCTTTTAATAAGATACAGCAGCAATTGGAGCTTACCGATGAATTTCTGAAACTCCTTCAATACGGAAAGCAATTCCCCTCTCAGGACTACTATGACCTGATACCCGAACTACAAAGGATACGTACCGAAGGAACCTATATAGAACTTGAGAAACTTGGAGAGTTGCGGCTTTCCTACCTTGCCATTTGCGAGATCGTTGACTACTTTACCGAAGAACAGGAAAGCTATCCACAACTTTTCAAGCTATCGCAATCTGTCATTACCATTCCTGAGATAAATGCGGCCATCAACCGCATACTGGATGACAAAGGATATATTAAAGACAGTGCTTCGGAGGCTTTGAAGAAAATACGCACCGATATCACCTCCACCCAGGTCCTGATAGAAAAGCGAATCCGGCAGATCTTCCAGGGACTGAAACGGGAAGGCGTCATCAACGAAGATGTTGAGATCACTATGCGTAACGGCCGATGTGTGATTCCGGTTGCTGCGGCCAGCAAAAGAAAAGTGAAAGGATTCATTCATGATGAATCATCGTCTGGTCAAACCGTATTCATTGAACCTTCGGAAATATTCGAACTGAATAATTCGCTGCGCGAATTGGAAACCGCTGAAAAAAAGGAGGTCATTAAGATTCTTAAGCAGTTCACGGATTTTTTAAGGCCCCATCTGGCAGACCTGACTTCCTCCTACAGTTATTTGGGAGAGGTTGACCTGATCAGGGCCAAGGCTGCCTGGGCGAAGGATTCAAAATCCATAAAACCCATTTTATCGAAAGGGGAAAAGATCATCTGGTTTAGAGCTTATAATCCTTTGCTGGAACAACATTTGAAAACACAGGGGAAATCGGTGGTACCCTTTGATCTGACGCTGAATGCTGACCAAAGGATACTGGTCATTTCAGGCCCCAATGCCGGTGGAAAGTCCGTTTGTCTGAAAACCGCAGGCTTATTGCAATATATGCTTCAATCCGGGTTTCTGGTGCCGGTGCATCCCAATTCTGAATTTGGCATTTTTTCGAATATCTTTCTGGAAATTGGGGATGAACAATCCATTGAAAACGATCTCAGCACCTATAGTTCGCATTTGAAGAACCTGAAGTTCTTCGCAGAAAATGCAGGTAAAGACACCCTCTTCCTTATTGATGAGTTCGGAAGCGGTACCGAACCTCTGCTCGGGGGTGCCATTGCTGAAGCGACCCTACTGGCTCTTAACGAAAAAAAGGCTTTCGGTGTGGTTTCTACCCACTACTCAAATCTTAAAGAACTTGCCGCTAAAACCAGCGGTATAGTCAACGGCTCCATGCTTTTTGATGTAAAAAACCTCCTCCCATTATATAAACTTCTGATAGGAAATTCCGGTAGTTCCTATGCTTTCGAAATTGCCGAGAAGATTGGCTTCCCATCGGACATAATTTCAAAAGCCATTACTTTGGCAGGAGAAGAAAAGATCACTTTCGAAAAGCAGTTGCAAAAATTCGAATCGGATAAGGAGGAATTGATCAAGCAGCAGGAAAAGATAAAAATTGCCGATGATTTTTTTGCCGATATGATAGACAAATACCAGAAACTTCTGGGGGAAATAGAATCAGACAAAAAAAACATTTACGATACGGCCCGCAAAGAAGCCGCCTCACTGATTCAAAAGGCCAATGCTGCTATTGAGAAAACCATTAAGCAGATCAAAGAGGCCAATGCGGATAAAAAGATCACACAGGAAGTAAGAACAGAATTAAAAACATTGGAAGAAGAGATCATTCAGGCCTTGCCGGAAGTGGTTACTGAAAGGAAAACTTCCGTGATAAAAAAGCCCAAACTACCTGCTATAAAAATTGAGAAAAAAACACTTCCTCCGCCTGAGAAAGGAAGTTATGTGAAAATTCCCGGTCAGAATGCGATAGGAGAAATCAAGGAGGTTAGAGGTAAGCACGCGAAGGTGCTATACAATAATCTGACCATGAACATACCGATTGAGAGTCTGGAAACCGTAAGCGCCCAGGAATTTCAGGCATACCTAAAGAAAAAGACCCAAAGCAACTACTCCGAACTTTACAATAAAATTCATGACAAAGTTTCCGGTTTTAAAAACACTTTAGATGTGAGAGGCTGCCGGGCAGAAGAAGTATATGGCATCATCGAAAAACAGATTGACGACGCCCTACTGTTGCGAAATTTTGAATTCAGTATACTGCATGGCAGGGGTTCAGGCGTATTGCGCAGGGTGATACGCGAAATTCTTTCGGCACATCCTGATGTGATATCCTATGCCGATGAACGTATGGAAAACGGAGGCGATGGCATTACCCTCGTGAAATTGAAATAAAATTGGTTTAATAATTGATAGAGCATCCCAAATCTAAAAAAAATGAGAACTTTTGCACTAATAGCTATTATGGTTGCCACCCTAATAGTTCCGGCCAATATTTCAGGCCAAAAATCAACAAAAACACAAAACAGCCGTGATAATGTCTTAATTCTGACAGACCAGAATTTCGCCAAAACCATAAAAAACGGTATTGTTTTGGTGGATTTCTATGCCAGCTGGTGCGGACCCTGTAAGATATTTGCGCCAAGACTGGAAGAGATAGCCTTGGAAATGGGGAAAAAACTGGTGGCCGGAAAGTTGGACACAGACCGAAATCAGGTTACTTCAATCAAATATAATATCAAATATTTGCCTACCATTGTCATATTCAAGAACGGAATCGAAGTGAAGCGTTTCGTGGGTTTGCAGGAGAAAGAAACCATAGTGGATGCCATTAACGAACTACAGTAAAAACATGGAAAACGAAGAAAATAAAGAACCCGTAAAGAAAAGGTTTTCGGAGCGTGTAAAAGCCTCCTTTCAGATCAGACACTTTATCGGACTGTTTGTAGGTGCTGCCGGCGGCTTCGCCTATTACTATTTTGTGGGATGCCAGAGCGGCACCTGCGCCTTAAAGTCGAATCCTTTTTATAATATTGTACTCGGATTGCTATTGGGATACCTGATAGCAGATATGATAAAATTCAAAAAGAAATAACTCCCGGCCCGGCATGGCGAACAACATCCTTCATAGTATCGGCAAATACGCCTCACTGGTCAAGATCAGCCATACTATTTTTGCTTTGCCTTTTGCTATAATTGGGTTTCATCTGGCTCTGTCCAGCCAGTCATTCGAATTCGACTGGCAAAAGTTTCTGCTCATTATTCTGTGTATGGTTTTTGCACGAAACTCCGCCATGAGTTTCAACCGCATCGCCGATAAAAAATATGATGAAAAGAATCCCAGAACACAGGACCGTGAGATCCCTGCAGGAAAAGTAAGCGTCAGGAATGCTATAATTTTTCTATCGGCTAACATCGTTCTTTTTGTGGGGTGCACCTATTTTATCAATCCTCTGGTTTTTTATCTTTCGCCTGTGGCCCTGGCGACTATTATGGTCTATAGCCTGACCAAGCGGTTTACTTATTTGTGTCATTTTGTGCTGGGGCTGGGCCTTTCGCTTGCGCCCATTGGCGCTTATCTGGTGGTTACGGGTGTTTTCGATGTTCTGCCCCTCATGCTATCCTTTGCGGTTTTGTTCTGGGTGGCGGGTTTCGACATCATATATGCCCTGAACGATATTGCCTTCGACCAAGAGCATCATTTAAAGTCTGTTCCGGCCCGTTTCGGGATCAGGAATTCTCTCATTATCTCGGCATTGGTGCATGTGGTCTCTATGGTTTTCATTATAACGGCAGGAATGCTTTATTCAGGGGGGATATTCTTTTGGATAGGGGCTTTTGTCTTCGGTTTTTTCATTATTTATCAACATGTAATTGTTAAACCCAGCGATCTGAGCCGCATCAATCTGGCATTTTTTACGCTGAACGGCTTTTCAAGCCTGATATTTCTGATTTTTTTCCTTCTGGATTATTATTTCTGATTTTTATATTTTTTTCTTTTGTTTTTGGTTGTGTTAACTTATTTTTGCAATAATTAATACACAATCCATTATGAAACGACTAATTCTGTTTTCGTTGATCTTCACTTTCAGTTATGCGCTGATCGCTCAAAACCTGACCACCGACAGTCTTTTCAAGGCCGACGACCAGCAAGCCGAGAAACTGTACAATGAGGGAGTTACCTTATTTCAGGACAAGCATTATGCTGATGCCATGAATAAGTTTACCGAAGCCATTGGTCTTAAGAACAACTTTGAAAAGGCTTATTTTAACCGCGCTTCTGTGAAAATGGAAACCGGCGACTTTGCCGGTGCCGAGCAGGACTTCACCTCTTCCATAAATCTCAGTCCTTCGGCTAAGGCTTATTTCGGCCGCGGAAAATCGAAGTACGAGAGAAACCTTGCGGATGAAGCGATAGCGGATTTCAGCAAGACGGTTGAATCAGATTCCAACTACGCCCAGGCATACTATTACCGCGGCGTGCTACTGTTCCAGAAAAAGGAATACGAAAAAGCCGTTAAAGACTTCACCTCAGCCATACGTTCGAAACCCGATTATGCTTATGCCTATAACGACCGCGGCAGCGCCAAGCTGATGCTGGAAAAACCACAGGATGCCGAAGCCGATTACATCATGGCCAACAAGCTCAGCCCCAATATGGCCTTTACTCACAACAATCTAGGCAGCGTCAGGAAAAAACTCAATAACCTGAAAGGTGCCATTGAAGAATATTCCTTATCCATCTCCATCAAGCCTGACTATTTTCTGGCATACAACAACCGCGGCAGTGCTTATTACGAGCAGGGCGATTATGACAAGGCCATAGTCGATTTTTCGGAAGCCATCAAACTGAAACCTGATTATGCTTACGCCTATAACAACCGCGCCAACGCAAAATACAAACTGAAAGATTACGAGGGAGCTCTGAGCGACTACAGCAAGGCCATCGAGATCAACCCCAATTACGGCTACGCTTTTCTGAACAGAGGCATCACCTACGAAATGCTGAGAAAACCCGCTCAATCGTGTGAGGACTGGAAAAAAGCTGCGGCCTTAGGTATTACCACCGCCGATAGCTACGTAAAATTACAATGCAAATAATTCATTAAAAGTAAAAGAACTATCATGAAGAAGATATATTTTGTCATCGCGCTTTTGTTTGTTTTTGCAGGTACCACCTTACTGAAAGCTCAGAACGTAGAGTTCGTAAAAACAAATTTCCCGGGTAAGGAAAAAGAATTCAAAGAGGCACGCAACAATGTGGGACAGGGAAAGAAGTATTATGAGCTGGGCAAGGGGATGTACCTAACCGCTATAGAATATTTCCTGAAGGCACAAACCTTTAATCCCAATAATGCCGAACTGAACTACCTGATTGGAAGCTGTTATCTGAATACCGTTCAGAAGACCAAATCCATTGAGTTCTTCGAAAGATCCCTTACCTTGAATCCCAACCAGGCTAAGGACGCCAAGTACCTGTTGGCACAAGCCTATCAACTGGACCTGAATTTCGAGAAAGCTACCGCACTTTATTCAGAATACAAAAAAACACTTTCGCCTGCCGAACTTAACCTTCAGCTGAACGATATCGAAAAAAAGGTGAAAGAATGTAATAATGGTATAGAGCTGGTAAAAAATCCCGCACGTGTTTTTATCGACAATCTGGGACCCCAGATCAACACACTGAACCCGGAATATTCGCCCTTTACCAATGCCGATGAATCTGTGCTGTTCTTTACCTCCAGACGGGTCAACACCACCGGTGGAAAAATGGACGTGAACGACCTGGTGTTTTACGAAGACATCTATACTTCTGAGAAAGCAAACAGTTCATGGTCGGAAGCCAGAAACCCATCGAGCCCGCTGAACAGCAAACAACATGATGCGCCGGTAGGTCTTTCGCCCGACGGACAGACCCTGCTGGTTTACAAAGGAACCAACGGAGGCGATATCTACGAATGTAAACTGAAAGGCAATTCGTGGACGACACCCAAAAAACTGAATAAAAATATCAATACCGATTATCACGAATCATCGGGTTCTATCTCTTTCGACGGAAAGACCTTATATTATGTGAGTGATAAAGAAAATGGCTATGGCGGATCCGACATTTATGTTTCTGTTAAGACCAAAAAGGGCGACTGGGGCGAACCTGTGAATATTGGCCCTACCATCAATACCCCTTACGATGAAGAAGGAGTTTTTATTCATCCCGATGGCCGTACCTTGTATTTCAGCTCCAAAGGACATAACTCCATGGGAGGCTATGACATCTTTAAATCGACCCTCGAGGGCGGAAAATGGTCGGAGCCTGTGAACCTGGGCTACCCCATCAACTCAGCCGACAATGATGTATTCTTTTCTATCTCGGCCAGCGGAGTTCATGGTTACTATTCCTCTGTGAAAGCCGACGGTTATGGCGGACAGGATATCTACCTGATCACCTTCCTCGGACCTGAGAAGCCTTTGGTCAACAATACCGAAGACAACCTATTGGCTAGTCTGACTCAGCCTGTGAGCGAAACCGTTATCGAGAAAACGGTAGAGATCAAAGACAACCAGATCACCATCATCAAGGGAAAAATACTGGACGATATTTCGCTGGCACCCGTCGGCGCCACAATTGAGATCACGGATAACGCCAAGAACGAAGTGGTGGCCGAATTTGAATCGAACAGCGCTACCGGAAAATATCTGATCTCGCTGCCTTCGGGTAAAAACTACGGAATTACCGTGAAAGCCACCGGCTACCTCTTCCATTCCGAAAACCTCAACATCCCTCCTACCACCATTTATCAGGAAATCGAAAAAGACATCAAACTGAAGAAGATGGAAGTAGGAAGCACCATAGTACTGAACAATATTTTCTTCGATTTCGACAAATCGACCCTCAGGAACGAGTCATTCCCCGAACTGGAGCGACTGCTGAAACTGCTGAACGATTATCCTACGCTGAAGATTGAGATCTCGGGCCATACCGACAACAAGGGAAGTGCAGCTTACAACAAGACCTTATCGGAAAACCGTGCCAAAACCGTTGTGGATTATCTGGTAGGAAAAGGCATAGGCAAGGATAGACTGACCTTTGCAGGATACGGCTTCGACAAACCGGTGGCTACCAACGATACCGACGAAGGACGTCAGCTGAACAGAAGGACAGAGTTTAAGATCATCAGTAAATAAATTTGAGAAGCACCAATTTTCAAATAATAAATCTCAAATAATACTCAAATTCCAATTTAAAAAAGTCCAAACGGGTGCTATCTCCGTTTGGATTTTTTGTTTTTAGAGAATTGGAATTTATTTGTTTTTTGAAATTTGGATCTTGGTCCGCCGCGGCGGATTGGTCCTTGGAATTTATTTGAGTTTTGTTTTTTGTGATTTGCTACAGTTCCTTAGCCACCAGCTTATACAACTTGTCTCCTCTTCGAATCTCCGAGATAACGGGAATGGAGCAGACCTCGCCTTTTATAGCCTGTTCGGTGGTCATGAGGTCGACGCGTATCTCGGAGATGACATCTTCGTAGACACCGGTAGTGCTGCCCATAATGATCACCTTGTCGCCGGTTTTCAGATCGTGAGATTCAATTTTGATCTCGGCTACCCTGAGCTTTGAATAATAATTGTTGACCTTGCCTATATACATCTTCTCCTTGGTAGCCACCGAGCCGTATTTGGCATTCCATTCGCCTACCTTCTGGCCCAGGTAATACCCATCCCAGAAACCGCGGTTGAATACCTCACCCAGCCTTTGGTTCCAGGCGGTAATCTTTTCCAGAGAATAGCTTCCGTCCTGTACGCTTCGGATGGCTTCCTTGTAGCAGGCGGTAACTGTCTTGACATATTCCGGCGAACGGCCGCGGCCTTCTATCTTAAGCACAGTAACTCCCGCTTTGAGTATGCGATCGAGGAAACCTATGGTGCAAAGGTCTTTGGGCGACATGATATACTGATTGTCTATCTCCAGTTCCAGGTCGCTTTCTTTGTCTTTCACCACATAGCCGCGCCGGCACGATTGCATGCAGGCACCGCGGTTGGCTGAATAGTTATAGTTGTCGAGGCTGATGTAGCATTTGCCCGAAACCGCCATGCATAAGGCGCCATGGGCAAATATCTCTATCTTGACCAGCTTGCCCGAAGGCCCTTTGATCTGCTCCTCTTCTATGGTCTGTATGATGGAAGCCACCTGTTTCAGGTTGAGTTCGCGGGCCAGCACCATGACATCAGCCATACGCGAGAAAAAACGAACCGCCCCTATGTTGGAAATATTGCATTGTGTGGAAATGTGCAGCTCTATGCCGGCAGCTATCACCTTTTCCAAAATGGTGAAATCGGAAGCTATGATGGCATCTATTTGGTTGATTTTGGCAGCTTCGATGATGTCATCTATCTCTTTGATCTCTTCGTCGTAGACCACGGTGTTGAGGGTAAGATAGGATCTGACCTTATGTTCGCGGCAAATGGCGGTGATCTCGGCCAGGTTTTCCAAAGTGAAATTGACCGATGAGCGCGAACGCATATTCAACTTGCCTACTCCAAAGTAAACCGCATCGGCACCGCCCTGTATGGCCGCCATCAGCGATTCGAAAGAACCTACGGGCGACATCAACTCTATCTGATCCATCATAAAAATTTGTGCAAAGTTACTGACTTTGTTGGTAAAAATCGAATTGCCACCAAATCTCCATCCGCCACGGCGGACACCAAATAGCACCAAATGTAAAATTTTATTTTGGTGATTCTTGGTGCTTTTGTGTCTTGGTGGCTATTTGTCCGAATTTTCGCAAATCAATTTTTTACGGGAGTTATAAATTATTTTTTTTATTTTTACCCTATGAAAACAACCCTCCAACTGTTTTTGGCTGTTATTTTGCTTTCTTTGGTCGCGTGCAAACCTTCGCCACAGAAAGCGCAGGCTTATTTTTCGGATATTACCCAACCCATTGAATCGGTGCTGACCAAAGAGGACGAACTCATCAAGGTGATCAATGCCAATATGAATAAGGACTCGACTAAATCGGTGACCGATACGCAAGACACGAACGATGAGGATGTGAAGACAGCGAATAAGGCCCTGGATATGGCTTTCGCGAATTTCTGCCTGCAGGTCAGCACTTCTATCAACCTGATGGAAGGCATTGGCAAATTCGATAATTCCGCCACCCTGCACGATGCTGCCCTGGATATGCTTACCGAATATAAGACCGTGAGCGAGCAGGAATATCCCGCTCTCATCGCCATAGTGAAAATTCCAGACGCCGAATATACCAACGAACACGACACCAAATTCTTCGACCTTTCGGACAGCATTGACAATAAACTGCAACGCAAGATCAATGCCTATATCCAACAGGTGAAGCTTTTCTCGCAGGAGTATAATTTTGAGTTGGAGCAAGACTCTGTGAATTGAGATTTGAGATTTGAGATTTAAGATTTGAGATTTAGGATTTGAGATGTAATATTAACCCAAAAACCCAATAATTATGAGAAAAACAATTACACTGGTTCTTTTTGCCATCCTTGCGGTGGTGGTTACTTCGTGCAAACCTTCGAAAGAGAAGGCCATTGCATACAACGACAAGATCATCAACGAGCAGGTGGAGATCATCAACAAGATCAACAAACTGTATGATGCCCTGAAAAATTACAAAGACTCTTACGGTATGGATTATGCCTATGCCGAAGCCCTGAAACAGGTGGAAACCGGTAGCGATGTGGTGGGTAAGTTGGAAAAATTTGGTGGAGAAACCGAGTTCCGCGACGAAGCCCTGAAACTGTTCGACACTTACAAATCGTGCCTGCAAAACGAGCTGAAAAAGATGATTGACATCAGCAAACTATCGGACGAAATGTATACCGAAGAAGCCGAAGCCGAGTTCAACAAACTCAACGATATTTCGGCCAAGAAAATGGAAGACGGTCTGCAGTCGCTCAACCGCGTTCAGGCTAAATTTGCCGGTGAATACAAATTCGAGATCGAAAAGAAGAAAGAATTCTAGAGGATAACTCTTATAAAAAAAAAGCCCGCACTCACATGCGGGCTTTTTTATTAAAATATTCACCGGGTGAATTTCTAAGTTTCTACACCAGGCTGAACGAAACCGGCTGGCTGCAGGGCGATTCGCCATCAACGGCAGTTAAATAGCAAAAACGCATCCAATAGAGCTTTCGGGCTTCGAGTCCTGTGAAAGGTATTTTGCTTTTGGTCGACATTTTATGAATCGCCCATAAGGATGTGTTGCCCGGTTCAGGCAAGGGATCAGCAGCAATTTCAACCATATAGGTCACTGCATCCGGGATGGCTTCGATAACAATAGTAACTGAGCCCGGTTGTGTGCCCTGAACCGCTTTGATGTCGGGTTTGGGTTGATAAACGGGTAGTTTCACCATCCAATAGGCGCTCGATTCTAGCATAGACACATTGCCATTGGCCGTATTGTTCACATAATCGCCGTCCACCTTAAGACTATGGCAAATTTTAGCCTGCAAAATATTGGCCTCGGAGGTGGCAGCATGATTGCCTTTTTTCGAAAGGTTTAATTTTTCGTTCCAGTCTTTTTTCTGTAGTACTATGTCAGCTATAGGTACCGTTGGGGTGGGGAAACTGGCATTGCCGGTCATGCTTAGAATAATTTCTACCAGAAGTTCTTCTAATTCGGCCTGCGATAGATTGTCATAATTTGTTCTTACTTTTCTTATCATATCAATGGTATTTAAAGGTTTATAAAATTGTTGTTATCTGTTATTATTTTGTTTTTATGCAAAAATGATGGATGGTTTAATTGTGTTGATTTCTGTTTCCCCATATTTCTTAATGGCATTTCTTAAGTGAACACATTTTTCTTTTAAGTGAAATGATTTTGTCCTGAAGTCGAGCGTTTCTTTCTTGAAGTCAATCGACTTTATCCTGAAATCAATCGTTCTTGTTATGGGGTCAATTGATTTTGTTTTGAAATCAATCGTTTTTGTTGCGGGGTCTGTTGATTTTGTTTTGAAATCAATCGTTCTTGCAACGGGGTCAATCGACTTTGTCTTGAAGTCAATCGTTTTCGCCATGAAAACGACCGTTTTCGCCACGAAAACGACCGTTTTTGTCTTTCCCGAGACTTATCTTGTACAATAAGTGATAGTTACATTTTCTATAAAACAGACCCCCTGCCTTGCAGAAATCAATTTTTCAAAGAACGCAAATGATTTTCATCCTGACCCGGTCATGCTTCAGCTAACTAACTGAACTTACTACTAAATATACGCCGGAAAGTACAAAGGTCAGTATTTTTATAATCACAGATTCTCGATTAATCTTAAAAAAATACCGATTGGCGAATTGCCCATATATTTGTGTCTAATCCTTTGGATTTCAGATAAGCTTTATACCTACATTTGAATTCCATTTTTCTACCTTTGGTCACTATTGCCAACAATCCGTTGCTCATAAACAAGCGGAGTTTTTCGCCGTCGGGTTTCACCTGAATGATATAATCAAAACCCACAATAAACCCGCTTTTGGTTTCCATCATCACATCTTCGTCCAACCATTTTTCCAGTTTATCCATAGCATCATCGCAATACAACGAATCCATCTGATGCCTGTCGGCCCGGGTGAGTCCATCAAATTTAAAGATCATTACCAACAGGTTTTGCTTTCTGATAATTGCTTTTGCCTGGGGAGTGATTCGTGGGCGATATTTCTTTTTATCGCCGCATAGGTTATTGTTATCGGAATTTTTCATGTAATTGATTTTTTCACATGAAAATTATAAAAAATCTAAATGAGGTAATTAATAATTGTATATTTGATGGGTAAAATGTGAGGAAGAACGAATTGGGAGACTTGACGAATCTAAAAAACTTAAAATGAAATTCAAGCTTGTTTTAATTTCCTTTGCAACATTATTTCTGTTTAACTCCTGCCTTAAGGTGGGCGAAGATGACCCAGGTATTTCTTTTCGAACAAGATTAACCCGGCTTGTCGGAGACTGGAAAGTGACATCCTATAAATTCAATAAAATCGATGATTGGGCGCCGGGACCATACAGTAATAATTATACCATAGTTGGTTCGACTTATACCTCGATTTTTACAGATGACAGCGGGACCATTACGAAAACCGGAACAGAAACATGGGATTGGACACTCACAAAAGATGGGAAATTTACTAACACCTGCATTATTGATGGGCTGGCTACCACTTATGATGGAATATGGCGGTTTAATAATGAATCGACAGTGCACGTTTCTCAAACTTCAAATCCGCCTAACTCCAGAATATACACAGGCTTCCTCTGGGGAAATCTTTATCATTTAAAGGAATTAAGAAATAAAAAGATGGTTTGGACTCAGGCAGAATCAAGCGAATCGGGTGGATATAATTTCTCATTGGACATTGAAATAGTATTAGAAGCAAAGTGATTTTTTAAAATACTTCAGCTATATCATTGCCGTTGGCTTCAGCCTTTTCTTAAATTCATTGCCGTTGGCTTCAGCCAACGGAAACAAAATCAATCAAAAATCTCCGCCTACCCGAACAAGTACTGAAACAACTCTTCCACCTTTCTTATGGGGACTATCTTGATGCCGTAGCTTTTGGGATTCAGGCTTAATGAATTGTA
>CAZRFL010000041.1:4162-32470 GCA_964599365.1 uncultured Bacteroidales bacterium | reverse complement strand
ACAATTGATAAAGGAAGAGGTTATGTTCCTGCAGAAGACAATAAAATTCCTAATTCGTCAATTGGCACCATCGCTATCGATTCGATATTTACTCCTATCCGCAATGTGAAATTTGTGGTGGAAAACTATCGCGTTGAGCAAAAGACCGACTACGAAAAACTGATTCTCGAGATCACTACCAACGGTTCTATCAGTCCGAAAGATGCTCTGAAAGATGCCGCCAAGATATTGATTCATCATTTCCTGCTTTTCTCTGACGAGAAAATCACGCTGGATATTGAAGAGAAAGCCGTTGTGGAAGAATTTGATGAGACATCACTTCACATGCGTCAGTTACTTAAAACCAAACTTATCGATCTCGACCTCTCCGTTCGCGCATTGAATTGCCTGAAAGCTGCTGATGTTGAAACACTCGGTGACCTGGTTTCATACAATAAAAACGACTTGCTTAAATTCAGAAATTTTGGTAAAAAATCATTAACTGAACTGGAAGACCTGGTGAAAGCCAAAAGCCTTCAATTCGGTATGAATATTTCCAAATACAAATTAGATAAGGATTAAAAACAGATGAGACACAACAAAACCATTAATCAGTTAGGAAGACAAGCAAGTCATCGCCAGGCGATGATGTCGAATATGGCAGCTTCGCTTATCCTTCATAAAAGAATTGCTACTACTTTGGCGAAAGCTAAAGCACTCAGAGTATATGTTGAACCTTTAATAACCAAATCAAAAGACGATTCAACCCATTCGCGCAGAACCGTATTCAGCTATCTTGGAAACAAGGAAGCTGTTACAGAACTCTTCAGAGAAGTTTCGAAGAAGATCGCTGACCGTCCGGGTGGATATACCAGAATTTTGAAAACCGGTAACCGTTTAGGCGATAATGCTACCATGTGTATCATCGAATTGGTTGATTACAATGAGTTGATGCTGGGCGAAAAAGATTCGAAAGCTGCTACCAAGTCGACACGTCGTCGTCGTTCGGGTGGAGCCAAGACTACCGAAAAAGTTGCTCCTGTGAAGGAAGAAAAACAAACTCCTAAAGCCAAGGAAGTGAAAGAAGAAGTCGTCGTGAAAGAAGAAGCTCCTGTGGAAGAAGTAAAGGACGAAGTAGTTATTGCTGACGAGCCTGAGATCACCGAAGAGCCTAAAGTTGATGAAACTCCTGAAGCTTCTAAAGAAGAATAGATAAAACATTTTATATTCGGAAGGGATAAGGGTTAACAACACTTTATCCCTTTTTTTATACCATAAAAAACAAACCATAATCAAAACATTTGCAATATGAGTACAATAGCAGCAATTTATGCACGACAGATCCTCGACTCCAGAGGAAACCCCACGGTAGAAGTGGATGTATTGACCGAAACAGGTATTATCGGAACCGCCTCAGTTCCGTCAGGAGCATCGACAGGTGTTCATGAGGCCATGGAACTTCGTGATAATGATAAGAAAGTATACAACGGAAAAGGCGTATTGAAAGCCGTTGAAAACGTTAACAAGATTCTGAACGAAGAGCTGAAGGGAATGCTGGTCACCGAACAGGGCGTGATTGATAAGACCATGATAGAAATTGACGGTACACCCAACAAATCGAACCTCGGAGCCAATGCCATATTAGGTGTATCTCTGGCATGTGCCAAGGCAGCCGCACTGAATGTAGGTATGCCCTTGTTCCGTTATGTTGGCGGAACCAATGCCAACACCCTGCCTATTCCTATGATGAACATCATTAACGGAGGTTCACATGCTGATAACTGTGTCGATTTCCAGGAATTTATGATCATGCCCGTTGGTGCACAGTCGTTTTCGGAAGCCATTCGCATGGGTTCGGAGATCTTTCACAAACTGAAAGAAGTGTTGAAAAAAGAAGGCTTGTCGACCAATGTGGGCGACGAAGGCGGTTTTGCTCCCAACCTGAAATCGAATGAAGAGGCTCTGAAAGTGATCATCAAAGCCATTGAACAGGCCAAGTACAAACCCGGTGTGGATGTTTTCATAGCCCTCGACCCTGCTTCGTCGGAGTATTTTATTGAGAAAGAAAATGTGTACCATTTCAAAAAATCGGCAGGCGACAAATTAACACCTGCCCAAATGGTCGATTTCTGGAAAGACTGGTGCTCGCGTTATCCCATTATTTCGATTGAAGACGGCATGGCCGAAGACGATTGGAAAGGCTGGGGACTGATGACCAAAGCACTGGGAAATAAGATACAGCTGGTAGGCGACGATTTGTTCGTGACCAATACCGAGCGCCTGCAACAAGGAATTGATAAGGGTGTGGCCAATTCTATACTGATCAAGGTGAACCAGATTGGCACCCTGACCGAAACCATCAACGCTGTGAATATGGCTTATAAGAACAGCTATACCGCCGTGATGAGTCATCGTTCGGGCGAAACCGAGGATACTACTATCGCTGATCTTGCTGTTGCAGTGAATACCGGCCTGATCAAAACCGGTTCGGCTTGCCGCACTGACCGCATTGCCAAGTATAATCAACTGCTTCGCATAGAAGAGATGCTGGGCAGCAGTGCTTATTATTTGGGTAAGGACTTTAAATTTCTGAAAAAATAATACGTTTGGTTTATTAATGAAGAAGGGGAGCCGCAAGGCTTCCTTTTTTTTGTTTTAGGGCTTCTGCAGGATTTGGGTATGCAATCCGTTTATTCGATTCTCATAATAATGAAAAAGCCGGAGGATGTTGTATTCCCCCGGCCTTGCTTCCCGCGAAACGGGCTTGTTATCTATTGGCTTCTTAGAGCAGCTTTACTTTACTTTGCGGCCCTTCATTACCCTTTTTTTCACCTGCATCTTGTCTATCACTGATTTTTTGATCATCAGGCGGGCAGCCGTTCCTTCGGGCTGAATGTAGTATGTTTGGTTGTCGTAGGTTACTTTTCCAATGTTAGATTGGGATGAGTTTTTCAGCGTCATCCACTCTTGTGCGAATAGCTGGTAGTTGGTTTCGGGACCCACTTTGCCGGCTACGCCAAAGGTGAGGAACTTTCCGTCGCCTGTTTCGAAGGATATGTCCAGTTTGTCGTCATCTATTTTGGTACAAACTCCCGGGGTGTATTTTCTCAATAGAATGATGTGGACGTATTTCCCGTTTTCGAATTTTATTTTGCCTGAGCTCACCTTTACCTCACCCGAGGAGAGTTCGCGACGTAGCTCAACATCGCGATCTATGTAGAACTGAAGTTTATCGAGCGAAATGTTCTTGCTTTCGACTTTTTCGCGCGTAGCGACGGTAAAATACGACTTGGGCACACTGCATGAACTGAGGGCCAGTAAAAGAATGATGGCGGCTGTGGAGAGTTTTTTCATGTTTTTGCTGATAAAAGATGAATGAATTTTTTGATGGTTATCGTTCTGTTAGCAAACAATGTGCCATAAGTGTGCTGGGGGAGGGGTCTTGTTTGTATGAATTTGAACATGTGATGGGAAAGGTTTTCGCAGGTAAACCGAAAAACCTCCCGTAAGCCATTTGGATTATGAGGGTTTTTAATCCCCTGTGGGCAAACGCATGGATAGGAAATGATAAGAGTATTATGTCATTTTATTGTCTTTAGAGTTAGTTTTTAACCTCCCGTCGGGTACTCTTCAATAACTGAACAGTACGCTACAATATCTGTACAGTACTCTTCATAAACTGAATAGTACGCTTCAGAAACTGTACAGTACTCTACAGAAATTGAACAGTACGCTACAATAACTCAACAGTACTCTACAGAAATTGAACAGTTGGCTGTCATGATAAAAAAGCAATTTAGAGAAATCGGTTGGATTTGAAAATAAGCTTATTACAACAATTAGCTACTAAATTAATTCTCCCTTCTGTGGCGATTGTCTTGCGTGAATTTATATGGAATACCAGCCTCGGTCCTCATAAAATAGAAATAAATTCCCTTAGTGTTTCTCAGTGTCTTCGTGCCTTGTGCCATAGGCATCCCTTCGGGAGTGGCAAAAAAAATTCCATTCAAAAGAAATAACCCACCCTCCAAAAAAAAAGCCCGCCCCTTTGCAGAGGCAGGCTTTTCAGTAAACCAATTAAACTTTATTTATCGATGATCAGTTTCTCTATCAGTCGGCTGCCCTGGTTGTCGAGCGACAGAATGTAGATTCCTTTCTGAAGATCCGTTGTATTGAGTGTATAAGTGTTGAGGCCCTTGGCAGCATCTAATTGCTGGCTGCTCACCACCCTACCGGTTACATCATAAATATTGATGGCGATAGTTCCGCTCATATCGGTATTGTAACTAACATTTACATTGTCTCTGGTAGGATTGGGATACAACAATATGCTGGCGGGGGTTTCTATTTCATTTACTTCATCGCCATTGCCTTTGAAATTGGTGCTGCTGATACTTGCCGTAAGGGTGTAGCAGGAAGTGGCTGAGTAAGCACCACCATAGCCATAAACCTTTATCACGTAAGTGCCGGCAGTTCCGGTATTATATACGATACTTTCGGCTGTGGTTCCCCCATTTTGTGAAGTGGCAATCAGGGTAGTACCATTCGATTTGTAGAGTTTTACATCATAATCGGCCGGAAGATTGGTCAGAGTAATCTTGATTTTCTTCTGTGTGGAAGTATTGCTGAATTTGAAATAATCCACATCCGTCGAAGTGCCTATCATGGCATTGATGGCGGTGTTCACACCAATGGTTTTTGCGGTAGCCACTGTATTATTACTTTCGTAAATGTCGGTACATCCGCCAGCCGAAAGTGTAGTGAAAGTGGTTAAGCCTGAGTAGCTGCCTGCGATGGTGCATACTGCCTGAACCTGGAATTCATAGCCGGTAGCGGCGGTGAGGCCGGTGATGGCTTTCGAGGTAGTGGTCGACGAAGTGAGGGTATAGGCCGTTGTTCCCGATTTACGGTATTGAACGTTATAGCTGGTAGCACCACTCACCGCGCCCCAGTTCAGGGTAGCTGTTGTGGTGGTGATGGCTGTAGCCGAAAGCGAGGCAGGAGTTCCGCACGAGCCTGTGGTTGGCGGGGTACATCCGTCCGAAACGCCTAAGGAATAAAGCAAACCTCCTGTAGCAAAAAGCGCGGCAATACGTGTTTTCTGATTAGGGGTGAAGTTGGCATAAGAAATATCGTCGCTGTAATCCATAAAATTCATGTACTGAATTCCGGGCGTGGTGGCCGAACAGCCATCCGTCAATAGTCCGGTATGCACTCCGTAAGTATAGTTGGCCTGGTTAGGAACGTCGGTACAATAATCGGTACCTGTGCAGGCTCCGGCATCGTCGCCCCATATATGATAGAGATTGAAACAGTGACCAATTTCATGGGTAGTGGTTCCGCCGAGGTTATAAGGGGCTACAGCTCCGGTCACACCGAAATACTGATAGTTGATCACCACGCCAAAGGTAGCATTCACACCCGAACTGGGGAACTGGGCATATCCGCACAATCCGCCGCCCAGGTTGCATACCCAGATGTTGATATATTTCGAAGATGTCCAGGCATCCAATCCGCCCTGAGCGTAATATTTCATGGCATTGTTGGTCGAAAAAGAGGTCACAGTGGTTTGTCTTCTTTCGATACCTGTGGTAGCGGCTCCTGTGGGGGTGCGTTGTGCCAAGCAAAATTGAAGATCGGTGTTGATTTTCAAAGAAGTTGAAAAAGCGCCCATCGATCCGGTGTTCAGTCCGGCATAGTCGCGGTTCAAAATAGCAATTTGCTCCAATACTCTGGCATCGCTGATGTTTTCCGCAGTGGTATTATACACAATGTGAACCACCACAGGCACTGTAATCGTTGCTTTCGAGCTATTAACGGCTTCCTGGTTTTCCTGAATCCACTTTTGCAGGGCTTGTTCGTAGTTCTCTATTCGAAGTTCCAGTGTGGGATCGTCGGCTTTTTGTTGCTGCAGATACTCCATGGTACCGCACATGCGCTGAGCCTGAACTCTGGTAGTAAAACCTGAAATTACTACCGATAAAATCATTAAAGTAATTAGTTTCTTCATAGTCGTATTTTTAAATTTGAGTACTAAATTAATTAATATCAATGGTAGAAGCAATAAATTTAATTAACAATAGCAATCGCAAAAGTGAAATTAGCCCTATGAGAAATAAAATATTACTGATAAATTAAATGATAGTGATGACCAACTAAAAGTTATTAAAAAATGTTAATTCGCAAAAAATAATCTTTTATCCCTTGTCAGGAGGCATAAAAAAAAGCCTGCTCCCCGAAAAGAGCAGGCTACAAACCACAAACAAGTGTTTATTTTTCTATGATCAGCCTTTCCACCATGCGGTTTCCGTCGCTTTCCAGCGAAAGCATATAGAATCCTTTCGAAAGATCTTTCACACTGAGCGAATACTGGTTGGCGCCTTTCACGGCTTCGCAGTTCATGGTGCTCACCACTCTGCCGGTCACATCATATAAATGTATCAGCACGGTAGCATCTGTTTCCGATGTATAGGCTATGTTCACATTTTCCTTGGCGGGATTGGGGTATATGAGCAGGCCGGTGGTTGGTTCGCTTTCGGTTTCCTCATCTATATCGCCTCTGAAAGCCGAACTGCTTATGCTGGCCGTCACCGTATAGCAACTGAAGTTGGAATAGCCTGTGCTGTGGCTGTAAACCATCAATGTATAGGTACCTGAGGGAGCATTGTTGTAAGTTATGGTTTCGTTGGTAAGGCCTGTGTTTTGCGAGGTGGCGTAAAGGGTGCCGTTGGGTTTATAAAGCCTCAGGTCGTAATCGGCGGGCAGATTGGTCAGGGTCACTTTGATATTCTTCTTCTGCGAAGTGTTAGAGAATTTTAAATAATCCAAATCAGTTGCAGTGCTTATCAATGCCGTTATAGGGGTATTCACAGCAATGGTCTTGGCCGTAGCCCGGGTATTGTTACTTTCGTAGATGTCTGTGCATCCCGTAGCAAAGGTCGTTAAACCTGAGAAGGAACCTAATACGGCGCAAACTGCCTGCACCTGGAATTCGTAACTGGTCAGAGGCGCAAGTCCCGTAATAGCTTTCGAAAGGGTAGACGAAGTGGTGGTCGTAAAAGTAGTGGTGCCCACTTTGCGATATTGTATGTTGTAAGATGAAGCTCCTTCCACCGCCAGCCAGTTCAGGGTGGCCGTTGTGGATGTGAGGTTGCTTGCCGTCAATCCCGTGGGGGTTCCGCAAGAGGTAGAGGCCAGGCATCCGTCTGATGTGGTCAGCGAATACAGCAATCCACCCGGAGCAAACAAAGCCTGCATACGGGCATTCTGATCGGGGGTGAAGTTGGCCAGCGAAATGTCGTCGGTATAGTCCATAAAGTTCATATACATGATACCGGGTGTGGTGGTCGAACAATAGTCGGTCACCAATCCGCTCTTCGCTCCAATGGTATAATTGGCCTGGTTGGGCACATCGGTGCAATAGTCGGTTCCGTTACACAGTCCGCCGTCGTCGCCCCAGATATGATAGAGATCGAAACAATGTCCCATCTCGTGGGTGGAAGTCCCGCCCAGATTAAAAGGTGCCGTGGCCCCGGTGATGCCGAAATATTTATAACAAATCACCGTCCCGTAGGTAGCATTGATACCCGTGGTCGGGAATTGAGAGTAGCCATACAGCCCGTCGACCAGTCGGCATACCCATATATTAATGTATTTGGTGGGATCCCAGGCATCCATGCCCCCGAGGGCATTATACTTCACCGCATCATCGTCAGTAAAATAAGTAACCGTAGTCTGACGACGTTCTATACCGTTGGTGGCGCTTCCGTTGGGTTTGCGCTGTGCCAGGCAAAACTGTATGCCTGTATTCACTTTCAAAGTGGGATCGAAAACTCCCATGGAATGTGTATTTAATCCTGCAAAATCCTTGTTCATGGCATCTATTTGTTCCAAAACCCTGGCATCGGTAATGTTTTCGGCCGAAAGATTGTAAACCACATGAACCACCACCGGTATGGTTATGGTCGTTTTTTGTCCGTTAAGGGTGGACTGATTGTTCGCAATCCATTTCTGCAATGCGGTTTCGTAGTTTTGCATACGAAGTTCCAGGGTAGGGTCTGCCAGTTTTTGTTTGGCCAGATACTCCATGGTGCCGCATTTGCGTTGTGCCTGAACATAGGTGGTGAAACACCCCGTTACGATCATAAGGGTAGCAAGAAGAAAAAGTTTTTTCATAAAATGTTTGGGTTTTGGGTTAGGGCGCTAAATTAATTCAATAATGAGCAGAAGTCAAGTATTTTTCGAAAAAAAACGTACGAAATTTTAAAATAACAATATAAAAACAAAATAAACGACGATAAAATGATTTTTATCAATAATAAAGAAAGGATAGATCATGATGAAATGAGGTCTGCGCACGACAACATAAAAAAAGGAAGGATTTTAACTATCCTTCCTCTTAAAAAGTAAACCTTAAATAGGGGATCAGGCCAGTTTTTCCACCACCTTTAGCAGCAATTGGGTTACGTTGGCCACATTCTTTTGGAATACTTCCAGAATGGCGTCCCAGGTAACGGGTGCTTCGTCGGTTTTCCAGCAGTCATAGTCGGTACTCAGGGCAATGGCAGCATAGGGTATGCCGATTTCGTTGGACAGCATACATTCGGGGGCTGTGCTCATGTTGATCACATCGGCTCCCCATAGTCTAAACATATTCGATTCGGCCCGTGTCGAGAAACGGGGGCCTTCAATGGTGATAACGGTGCCGGTTTTGTGGAAAGGAAAAGATAATTCGCCGGCAGATTCTATTATGATGTTGCGCAGCATGTCCGAAAAAGGCGTGGCCATGGGAGTATGTATGGGTTTATGCGGTTCGAAACTTTCCAGAAAGGTGTTTTTACGGAAGCGGGTGAAATCAATAAATTGATCGAGTACCACCATGTGGCTGCGGCCAATTTCTTCACGCAGACTTCCGCAGGCGGTGGTGGCAATGATATTGTTGCATCCCATATAATCCAATGCCCAAATGTTAGCGCGGTTATTGATTTGGGTAGGAGGGATGGTATGTTCGCGTCCGTGGCGCGAAAGGAAAACTACCGGCACACCTAAAATTTCGCCTTCCAGTAAGGGCGAACTGGGAGCGCCATAAGGTGTGTCAACAATACTTTCCTGAGGGTTTTTAAAGATGTCGAGTTTTTCGAGGCCCGAGCCTCCAATGATTCCTAGTTTCATTTTGTTTATTTTAGATGATCTTATTTTTATGCCACCAAGGCTCCAAAGCACCAAATCTCACAAAGAAAAAATGAAAAATGCCTCAAAACTTCTTAGTGTATCTTAGCGTCTTAGTGTCTTTGTGGCAATTTTTTTTTCAATGGTGTTAACTAAGGTTTTTACTTATCTGCATTACAATGTCCCCTCTCCCTAAATCAAAAATCTTAAATCTTAAATCAAAAATCTTAATCCCTTAATTGATTCTGTTTCGGTTCGTCTTTTTTGATGAAGCCATTCAAAATGCTGCTTACGAAAGAAACCACCAGACTGAACAGCAAGGCCCACCAAAATCCTTCAATATAGAATTTCGGACTGTTGATAAGATAATAGGCTAGAAGAGCTATAATTGCATTTATCACCATAATGAACAATCCAAGGGTTAGAACTGTAGCAGGAATACTGATAAACATCAAGATTGGTCGAACAACGGCATTCAGGATAGCTAAAATTAGTGCCACAATAATCCCCATAAGGTAATCATCGACACGAATATGTGGTTTCAATAGCCAGCCGGCTACCATTACGGCGCAAGCGGTGAACAAGACTTTTACTATAAAACGCATAGAGCTTATTTTTTGTGTAAAGTTACTTATTTCTAAAGTATTTGCCGGTTTTTGCAATAACATTTCAATGTTTTTGTACTTTTACCTCCATGTTTTCCGCGAAGAAGATACTGACTATTATTTTCATACTCTTGAGTATACATAGCCGCGCCCAGTTTTTCGATATGGGTCAGGATCCTGCTTCGGTGAAATGGCGGATGATAAAGACCAAACATTTCAAAGTAATTTACCCCCGCGAAATTGAAGATCAGGCGCAGCACGTTGCCAATATGCTGGAGGATGTGTATGTTCCCCTAAGTGCATCAATGAAAGTAAAGCCGGTGAAGATATCTGTAGTACTGCACAATCGTTCGGTCACTTCCAATGCCATGGTTCCGTGGGCACCCAAACGAATGGAATGGTATACCACTCCCGGCCAGGACGATTATGCCCAACCCTGGTTCGACCAGCTGGCATTGCATGAGTTCAGACATGTGACACAATATTCCAAGATCAATACCGGTTTCACCAAAGTATTGTCCTACCTTTTCGGTCAACAGATCACGGCTGCGGTTTTCGGAGCCTTTGTTCCCATGTGGTTTGTGGAAGGCGATGCTGTTGTCACTGAGACTGCCTTCAGCAAAACCGGCCGTGGCCGAATGCCTTCTTTTGAGATGGAACTACGCACCCAGGTTCTCGAAAAGGGAGTTTATCCTTACGATAAGGCTGTCTTTGGTTCGTACAATACCTTCACTCCCGATCGCTACGTACTCGGGTATCACATTATTGCAGGTTCGCAAAAAGCTTTTTCCTACGATGTCTGGGAAAGTGCCATGGACCGCACCGCCCGCATGCCATATATGGTAGTGCCTTTTAGCAGCGGCATACACAAAAAGACGCGCCTGACCAAGGTACAGATGTACAAGCTTTCGTTGCAGACTTTGGAAAACCAATGGAAGATACAGGATAGCGGCATTGTTACCACCAAACGCGAACTGCTTTCGAAAAAGCCCAATAGGTTCTACAGCAGCTATCATCATGGTAGTTTTATGGATAACAATACATATCTGAGCATGAAATCGGGTATGGACGACCTTACCCGACTGATACGCATCGACAGCAAAGGAAAAGAAAAACGTTTGTTCACTCCCGGACAGTATTCTTCGGCCTCCCTGAGCTTTGCCTCCAACAAAATAGTCTGGGCCGAAACTACCTACGACCCCCGTTGGGAAAACAGGTCTTATTCGGTAATCAAATCCTACAATATTCTAACCCACCGAACCCGGCAACTTACCCATCGCTCACGTTATTTTGCCCCCTCCTTGAATCATCAGGGAAATAAGGTAGTTTGTGTGGAACAGACCATTGAAGGAAATTCATTTATTGTGATACTGGATGCCGAGACCGGCGACGTTTTGAACAGCGAACCAGCCATTGCAGGCGATTATATCATGACTCCATCATGGTCCGACAAGGATGATGAAGTGGTTTACATCGCCCTCAACCGTATGGGCAAACGCCTGCGCATATGGAATGCCAAAGGCGAATCCAAAGACCTTACGCAACCTTCATTTGTGAACATACAACAACCTAAGAAGTCGGGCGACAATGTGTATTTCGTCGGGGCTTATTCGGGTATCAACAATATCTACCGTTTGGACAGCGCTGGACAGATTGTGCGCATTACTTCATCCCGCTTCGGCGTGACCGATCCCACCATTTCGGCCGACGGAAAAGAGATCATTTATTCGGATTATACCGCCGCGGGTTATAAACTGGTGAAAGCCTGCATTGATTCATTGCCAAAGCAGCCCTTGTTAGATGTTCCCAATACCTCCATCAAGTTGTACGAAACCGTGACCGGCGAGACAAAACCTTTGGATTTTTACGAGGGCAAGCAAACAAAATACTCCTCGCAAGCCTACCTGAAGTTCCTACATCTTTTCAATTTCCACAGTTGGGGACCTTTGTCAATAGATGCTGATAACACCAGCATCAAACCTGGTCTGGAGATAGTCTCACAGGATCTTCTGGGTACCCTCGTGACCAGCGCCGGATATGACCATAAATGGAACTATGCCAACCAACAATTCTATGCCAAGGTAAGCTATCGCGGCTGGTATCCCCAGTTCGACTTTAGTGTCAGATACGAAATGAACAAGCAGGAAGAGGTGAAGTGGGATGTGTTTTCGGCACAGGTCAATATGAAAATACCCATTAATCTTTCGGGAGGGAAATACTTCCGATCCTTGCAGCCGCAAATAGGCTATTCCTTTGCTAACTATATACCGGGGAAGAACTATCCTTCCGATGCTTTTTCGGGATACTATCAGGCGCTGACCTATCGGCTTTATGGATATAATGTAATTACGGTTTCAAGCAAAGACATAAATCCCCGATGGGGACAAATGCTTGATGTAAGATATCAGCATACTCCCATGAAAGGATTGCAACTCGGCGAGATATTTTCAGCTGAAAGCATGTTGTATTTTCCCGGTATTGGCAGGCATCATAGTTTGAATGCTTATATGGCCTATCAACAAATTAATTCCCGCGATGGCTATTTTAATGATATCATTGCGTCGCCTCAAGGCATTCCCCTGAATGGATTTCATCAAATGCTTTGCGGAAAATTCAGTTACGAGCTGCCCTTGTTCTATCCCGACTGGAGTATATTTTCTGCGCTTTATATCAAGCGTTTCCGGGCAGGTTTGCACTACGATCAGGCATTTATCATGGATTATAAATACCAAACTGCCAGTTACAACTCGGCAGGCTTGTCATTGCTTGGCGATTTCCATATTGCACGTTTTCTTGCTCCCATAAGTCTGGGATGCCGCGCCACTTATACTTTTTACAATAAAAAGATTATTTATGAGTTGATCTATAGCATCAACTTCAACCAATTGTATTTCAAACCCAGGTTTTCGCGCATGAACGATTGATGCGAAACGCAATGTTTTGGTAAGATGAAACATCTCAGTGCTATTTTTGTTTTTTGTTTGTTATGTGCTACAGGGGCTTGGGCGCAGGTGGATAGCTCGCGGGCTATGGTTAAGTATACCCAGGATTTTAAATTTCAGGATGGCATTTTCATGAATTTTGATGAGTTTAAAAACAATGCGCCTTCGATAACTCAATTTGAGGTAGTGAAAGATAAGAATTCGGGCGACGGAACCTATATCTACCTGAAATATTCCGTACAGGATACTTCGGGCAGTAAAAAGAAGATGACAAACAAAACATGCTTCGGTTTTTCGAAAAACGGAGTTTTATATTTCTCGGATGGTAATAACGGCTTTTACCGGATGTTTATCGTAGGGGCGCTTTCGCATTTTATACAATACCAGCCCATATATGGTTCTATGGATAATTTTTACGGCAATACCACCGGACTGAATTTCTCAGGCAATGAATTGCGGGAATATTTGCTGGATTTCCAGACGGGAGAGACGTTTGTATTCGTTTACCGAAATTTTAGGGATTTCCTGAAGTCTCATGATGAAGAACTGCTTAAGGAACTCGAAAAAACTAAGAACAAAAGGGATATGATTCATCATTTCCTTTTGAAATATAACGAACGGCACCCGGTTTATTTTCCTGCAAAGTAGTTTTCTTCCAATCTGCCACCAAAGCACCAAAACACCAAGATTCACCAAAGTAAACCCGAATTTATCTATCCACACAGAGTCAAAAATCTATTGTGAACAGCAAGATTTGTATATCCATATATCCTAAAATGTAATCCTTAATTACTGACAGATATCATGGGAAAGCGAATCCACCGTGGAATACAAGACTGCTTACGGCAATTTGTCGTAGTTTTGCATTCAAATGAGAATAAAAGAGACTTCAGCAAGATCAGCACTGCAAAGAAATTTAGACAGCTTTTTATTGATCTTACTGTTTATACTGCCATTGTCGGAGGCTTTCGCCCAGTGCAATGGGTCCACCTCCCTGTGCGACCGTCGATACAATGAAGTGGCCTATCTGACCACCCACAATGCCTTTAATTGTTCGGTCGGGGGGTTTCAGTATCCGAATCAGAATCATAGTCTTACGGATCAGTTGAACAACGGGGTGCGGGGCCTTATGCTCGATGTGCACGACCTGTTGGGAGTGCCCACGGTGTATCATGGAACGTTTGTGCTGGGTTCCCAGCCTTTTTCTTCCAATCTGAATGAGATCAAAACCTTTCTGGATTCGAACTCCAATGAGGTGGTCACTATAATTCTGGAATGCTACGTGAGCGCCAATGCCATAGAGACTTCGGTGATCAACGCCGGCCTTTTGCCTTATGTTTTTGCGAAAGACACCAATGCGCCCTGGCCCACCCTGCAGGATATGATAAGCAGCGGAAAACGCCTGGTGATCTTTACCGATGTGGATGACGCCTCGCCTAATCAGAACTGGTATCATTATGTCTGGAATTTTGCTGTGGAAACCAACTATGCGGTAAGCGACACTGCCGGCTTTACCAGCGATTTCAACCGAGGCGATTCGCTGAACGAATTTTTTATATTAAATCACTTTGTCACCAATGCCCTTTTGGGATATGGATCGGCCACGGATGCCGCCATCGCTAATGCCAATCCTTTCTTTATGGATAGGGTGAATACCTGTATGGCTCAGAAAAATAAATTCCCGAATTTCGTTACCGTCGATTTCTACGAACTGGGCGATGCCTTGGCCGTGGTGAATACGCTGAATGGTATGGACTGGTATGGTATGGCTCCAAAAGAAGCGGCTGCTAAAGATATTATTGTATATCCCAATCCCGCCACTGACCAAATAACTATTGAAATGGGTCATTCGGAAGATTATTCGGGTGGAACGGTTCATATCTTCAACCTGACAGGGCAGGAGGTGATGCAAAGCGAAATAACTCAGTTGCCTTTCAAACTGAACTTGCCCGACGAAATGAAAAGCGGCATGTACCTGATCGAATTATGTAACAGTCAGCAGATGTCTTTGTTTTACAGCAGGATAGTGAAGCGCTCTGCTAAATAATCCTGGTATCAGGAACTGTTATTCTTCACTTTACAGACATTTTCCTTGTTTCGAAAATAATGCGATCCAACGCGTTGGGATGGGTTTTTTTCACGCAGAAATGCAATGCCACAAAAAGGATTGCATGTTATCGACGCAGAAATGCAATCCAATAAAAAGTATTGCGTGTTATTGACGCAGAAATGCAATATTGTAAACAATATGACGTGTTTTCGACGAAAACATGCAATATTGTAAACAGTATGACGTGTTTTCGACGAAAACATGCAATCTTGTAAAAAATATGACGTGTTATCGTTGCAGACATGCAATACCACAAAAAGGATGGCATTTTATTCGCGCAGTACTATTTTCTTTTATATACGCCTAAATCTAAGTGAATTATTCCTGGTAAGCTATTACTTACATCCTCTTAATGTGATCTTAGAGTCTTAGTGCAATAGTGGCTTTCCTTTTTCGCCATGATAATCCTGCCGGTTTTCCAACAACTCAAGGCACTTAAGGCATTTTAGGCACTTCGCACTTTTTTACTCCCTCTCGTGCAGTCCGCACTCCTTTTTGCCCGTATCTTCCCACCACCAGCGGCCGGCGCGGGCATCTTCGCCATCCACAACGGCCCGTGTGCAGGGAGCGCATCCAATGCTTTTGTAGTTTTTGTCGTGAAGTTTGTTGTAAGGCACATTCTCTTGGCGAATCATGGTCCACACATCATCTTCCGTAAAATTGATCAAAGGATTCACTTTCAGTATCCCGAAAGCCTCATCCCATTCGAACAACTGCATATCGGCCCGAAATTCCGATTGCTCGCGCCTTAGTCCTGTGATCCAGCATTGCATTCCCGCAAGGGCACGTTTCAAAGGTACTATCTTGCGCACATGGCAGCATAGTTTGCGATTCTCAACACTTTCGTAGAAAAGATTCACGCCTTTGCTGTTCACCATGGCTTCCACCTGCGAAGCCTCAGGAAAATATACTGCGATATTCAACCCATACTTTTCGCGGGTTCTTTCCATCAGGTTATAAGTTTCGGGATACAAACGTCCGGTATCGAGGGTGAAAACGGGGATAGAAATTTTTTCGGTGGCAATAATATGAGTCAGCAACTGATCTTCAGCGCCCATACTGCTCGAAAGGGTTGTGGTACCGACAAAGCGGTCCGCGCAAAACTGCATGATGGCGGCTGGCGTTGCCTGCGACCAGGTTTTGTTGAGTTCGTTGATTTCGGTTTGGGTCATAAGCAATTATTTCTGTAAAAAATATTCCAGCGTGCCGGTTTCATTCAGTTTCACTCCTTTTTCGGTATGATGCACCGTGCAACATTCGTTGTTGGCATCGTGCTGAAACAACAATACAAAGTTATGATCGGCAGCTTCTTTTACAAAGGCGGTCTTTTCGTCCATAGAGATGAGCGGGCGTGTGTCGAAACTGGCCACATAGGGCAGCGAAACATGCCAGGCTGTCGGAATGAAATCGGCCATATATATCAGGGTTTTCCCCTTATGTTTAATCACAGGCAGCATCTGTCCGTCGGTATGTCCATTCACAATCTTTAGTGAGATGTGTTTGGTCAGATGACATTCTTTTTCAACAAACTTTAGCTTACCCGACTTTTCGATGGGGTCAATGTTTTCGTCGAGGTAGGAAGCTTTTTCGCGGGCATTGGCATTTTTGGCCCAGTTCCATTGAGCTTTGCTGCACCAGTAAGTGGCATTTTTGAAAACAGGTACAATTTCGCCTTTATCGTTACGCCGGAAAGCACCGCCGCAATGGTCGAAATGCAGATGAGTGAACACCACATCGGTTACCTGCAGAGGCGAAAAACCTTTGGCTTTTACTGATTTTGCCAGGTTATCCAATCCGGTAACATGAAAATTACCACGAAACTTCTCGTCTTGTTTGTTGCCAATTCCTGTATCAAAAACCATCAGTCTTTTCTCATCTTTAATGAGGAGATTGCGCAGCGAACAGGTGAGCATGTTGTTCTCGTCGGGAGGATACATTTTACTCCACATGGATTTGGGGACCACGCCAAAACAGGCGCCTCCGTCGAGTTTAAAGCTTTCGGCATGCACAAAGTGAATTTCCATAACAGTATTTATTGAGATATTGTATCGCAAAATTACGAATTATAAGCCAAAAAAAAGGCTGCCCAACGAAAGGGGCAGCCTTTTTACATAGATTTTATAACCTTATTGCACAAAAGTCATCTCGTCGATAAGATTTTTTGCACCGGCATATTTGTCGATAACAAACATCACGTAGCGTATGTCGACGCAAATGGTCCTTTGCACTTCGGGCTCATAGGCGATATCTCCGCTCATGGCTTCCCAGTTGCCGTCGAAAGCTATGCCTATTAGTTGTCCGTCGGCGTTGATCACAGGGCTGCCCGAATTGCCGCCCGTAATATCGAGGTTGGCAGTGAAACAGACATGCATATCCCCATTCTGACCATAGCGGCCATAATCCTTGGCTTCGTACAATTGTTTCAATTTTGCAGGAACAATAAACTCATCATTGGTAGGGTCTTCTTTTTCCATAATACCTTTCAGGGTGGTGAAATAGTTATAATGAACCGCATCAGCAGCCTCATAATCCAAAACCTTACCATAGGTCATACGCATGGTCGAATTGGCGTTGGGATAGAACTTTTTATCGGGAAACATTTCGCGCAGGCCGGCCACAAAGAGGCGGTTTCCTTTTTCTATCTTGGTATCTATATCGCCCAGCTTACCGTACAATCCACGAATGCAATCGACCATAGATAAGGTAATCTTAAATCCAGGATCGTTCAGGATTACTTTATAAGTGGGTTTATCCAAGAAAGCCATGAGTTTAGTCTTGTCAACGAAAATGGATTTGGCGAAAACATCTGCCGCCCACTTATTGAAATCGCCTTTGAACTTTTTATCTACCTCATTGGTGAAAATATCTGGCCATTGTTCTTTGGGGACTTTGTCATAATACATTTTCAGCAAGGCTACAAAAAGTTTTTTGTCTGTGGGCTGATTATAATCCTTAAAGAATTTTTCCACTTCAGGTTTGAACCCGTCGGCCATGGTTTTGATGTCGCCATCAAAGGAAGCCTTAACAGTTTTATCCTTAGCTTTATCTTGTGCCTGCATTTTCATATACATCTGGAAAACACCAAATGAAAAATATACAAACTCAGGTCCCTGGAAAACGGCTTCTTCCAGATATTTCATACTGATGTTATACTTCTTTTCTTCTGCATAGCCGTCAGCCAGAAGCTTCAATGCCTCACCATATTTCTCTTTGCGAGTATTATCAGCATTCACCCATGCTTCAAACTGGTTTTCCAGTTCTTTTTTCTTGTCATAAACATCCAGACGTTTCAATCCTTTGGTCTGACCAATAAAATACTTCCAATAGTTGGCTGATTGAGCATATTTGGAAGCATACTGCAATTTTATTTTAGGATCAGAGTCCATATCTTCTTTCATCAAAGATAATTTCTCAGTACGAATAGCAACGGTAATAGGATTGGATTGTTCCAATGCCAGCTGCACACCATAGGAGGTCAGGTAGCGATCGGTTGTTCCGGGATATCCCCAGATCATCGAGAAATCATCTTTCTTAACGCCTTTCAGCGAAATAGGCAGGTGATATTTTGGTTTCAGAGGAATATTCTTGTCAGAATATTCAGCAGGAGAACCATCAGGAGCAGTATAAATTCTCAGCATAGAGAAGTCACCGGTATGGCGTGGCCACATCCAGTTGTCGGTATCGCCACCAAATTTTCCAATAGCTGATGGGGGAGCACCACACAAACGAACATCTTTGTAAATGGTATAAACGAACATGTAAAATTCGTTGTTGTTGTAGAAACCCTTTACATCCACTTCGTATTTTCCTTTTTCCGAAGCTTCTTTTTCAAGCTTTTTGGTTACTTTGCTTATCTCAGCTTCTCTTTCATCTTCCGACATCTTGCTGTTGACATCAGCCAATACTTTGTCAGTTACGTTTTCCATACGGACCAAAAAAGCAGCTGTTACTCCTTCGCAACTCAATTCTTCTTTTAGGCTAAAAGCCCAGAAACCATTGGTCAGGTAGTCATGTTCCACAGAACTTTGACTCTGTATAGCGTCGAATCCGCAGTGGTGGTTGGTAAGCAACAATCCCTGGTCAGACACAACTTCTGCTGTACAGAAATGCATGCCACCGCCTTCAGCGCTCCCCAATCCAACAATGGCGTCTTTCAATGAGGCATTATTCACATTATAAAGTTCATCGGCAGTCAGGTGTAGGCCCATTTTTTGCATATCCACATAGTTCAGACGGTCTACGAGCATAGGAAGCCACATGCCTTCGTCGGGTGGATTGGTAGCAAATAATCCGGTTCCCAGCGAAAAGCACATCAAAATAGAAATAAATAGTTTTTTCATGGTTTTTACTTGATTAAATTAATATTAAAAGAGTTTATTTTTCGTGTTGCAAAGATAGTCCTTTAATGAAAAAACTCCATTAAAAGGGCTTCTTAAATTTGGATGGTGGTAAAATCCCCGCAATCATGCGGTGGAGTATTCTGGATGCAAATTTATGTATTTTTTGAAAGAAAAAATAAATTTGCGTAACGAAATTTCTCAGGGATGCATTATCAGAAACAACCGTCAGCAAATGTTTTTACGGCATAGTAGGTTTTTTCTTTAGCTTCTATACAACCCATATGCGCCACATCGCCCATGAGTAGGGCGACACAGTCGTTCGGCATAGCTATTTGTTCCAATACTTTATCAAAGGTTATGCGTACATCCTGTTTCCCGGCAATAAATAATACAGGAACCTGCAGACTTTTCAAAACATGGGTTCTGTCAGGTCTCGAAGCCATACCCGAATTAGCAGCTGTGACACCTTGAACATTCATTTTTTTTGCCTCTGCCACCAACTTTTCTATCTCATTACTATATTTCACCTGATTTTCGGGCGTAAATAAAGATGGTATGAACTCGCAAAAAAAATGAAAATGATTTTTTTTAATAAATTCGTTGGTTCTTATCCTGTTGATGCGTGCTTCCTCGCTATCGGCATAAGCAGTCGAATGGAACATGCCCAAACCTTTTATCATCTCCGGATATTTTTCCGCAAAAGCCATGGAAACATAGCCTCCCATAGAGTGACCAATCAATACAAAATGATTCACATTGATAAAGTCAAGAATATCTTTCATGCAATCAGCCATAGCTTCCATGCTATGAATTTCGTCTATGCATTCGCTCTGACCATGACCGGGCAGTTCAATCCTAACGACACGGTAATTCTCCGACAGCCGCTCCGCGAAATCATCCCATATATGTATGGTTTCCGTAAAGCCATGCAACAGGACAATGTTATGCCCGTTGCCCTTGGTAGTAAAATGTATCTTGCGTCCGTGGTAAGAGTAAAATCTGTTCATAGGATGTTTAATTGAAATTCCACACCAGTAATACTGTTTTATTTAAATATAGGTTTCAATTATTGTGATATTTTTGCAGAATGATGTTCGGCAAAAAGCAATACGTCTCTTCGGGGTCTTTATCAAAACTGGCATGGCGAAAAATGCTCAGGAACAAAGTGGCGGTTGTTTCCATGGCATTTATTCTCCTTCTGGTTTTTATTGCCATATTGGGATATACCATCATGCCCGATCCCACGCCTTATGCCA
Source organism: uncultured Bacteroidales bacterium (assembly GCA_964599365.1). GTDB lineage: Bacteria > Bacteroidota > Bacteroidia > Bacteroidales > CAIWKO01 > CAIWKO01. The sequence continues at coordinate 12,070 of CAZRFL010000041.1, read as the reverse complement.
ACCGTCAATATCTCGAACTAAATACAAAGAAACCGGGATTCACTATCACTATGCTTAAGGTGCCTAAAAATACCCCTGAACTAAAAACCAATTTGTTTTCAAAGATGTTCTTTGGCGCAGTTGACAATTTTCGGACCATACCTATATATAATTACACCTTCACGGATGATAAGATAATTATAGAGGAGTATACCGGAATGGATCCCAATGAGGGCGAATCTGTGTCATATGATTTAGCAAAGGTCGCATTTGCTATTCCTGAAGACGCTGATATTATCAGGAAAGGAAATATGATCTCATTTACGGATATCGCGGAAAAAAAAATATCGATAAGCACGGAGGACTTGAAGAAAAAGGTTGAAAGCGAAAATATTCTGAAGAAAAAGTTCCTGTTGGGAACCGATCGTTTTGGCCGTGATGTCTTAAGTCAGGTTATGATAGGGACGAGGGTCAGTTTATCTGTAGGTTTTATTTCCGTATTCATTTCATTGCTGATTGGCATTCTTTTGGGTGCTTTGGCAGGTTATTTCAGAGGCTGGGTCGATAATTTGATCATGTGGTTTATAAACGTAGTTTGGTCTATTCCTACCTTGCTTCTGGTTATAGCTATAACCTTTGTATTGGGGAAAGGTTTCTGGCAAATTTTTATTGCAGTGGGTTTAACTATGTGGGTGGAGGTAGCCCGTGTGGTACGCGGACAATTTCTCGCTATTCGTGAGAAAGAATTTGTCGAAGCCGGTGTTGCATTGGGCTATTCGAATATGCGCATTATTTTTAGACACATTTTGCCCAATGTACTGGCCCCTGTTATTGTAATTTCAGCCGCCAATTTTGCTTCTGCCATTTTGATTGAAGCCGGCCTGAGTTTTCTGGGAATTGGTGTTCAGCCTCCTATGCCTTCCTGGGGTTCTATGATCAAGGATAATTATGGTTATATTATCCTTGATTACGCTTTTCTGGCCATAATTCCCGGTGTGGCTATCATGCTTACGGTTTTAGCGTTCATGCTTACAGGCAATGCTTTACGTGATGCCATGGACGTGAAAGTGGTAAATAAATAAAATTCATTTTTTTTTGCTTGTTAAATAAAAGGCGTATATTTGCACGGAATATCCAAATTTCACAAGGTTTCGGTAAGATTCGTTTACCGCAACTTTTCAAAAACACACTATTTCTTTCAACACATTGTTTTCAAAAAATAACCTTTAGTAAAGTATAATTTATGTACAACATTATCGACCTTAACGGAATGACAATTCCCGAATTAAGGGAAATTGCAGACAAATTAAGCATTCCGGATTATGATGATCTTAGAAAAAAAGATCTTGTCCTTAAGATTCTCGACGTTCAGGCCATAAAACCCCTGGAAACCAAAACAGATAGCAAACCCGGCGAAGATTTCAATAAGAACCGCCGAAAGGTCACTCAAAGAAGAACCCGCATCGACAAACCTGAGGTTCCTCAGGCAGATGCTGAAAATAAACCCCCTCTGACTGAAAAAACATTTACCCAAAATCATAAGTTCGCTTACGGCACTCATAATAAAAACAGACCGAGAAAACAGATTAATCCTGATGAGAATAATAAGCCGATTATTTCAACTGAAAACAAAACTCATCACAAACCTGCTGAGAAAGTAATCGCAGCAAATAAAGAAAATACTTCTCAGAAAGAACTTTTCGAAGAGGAAGCCAAGAAATTCGATTTTCTATTGCCCTCACTCGATGAAAATGATGCAATTGTTGCTCCTGAAAATAATGGATCAGAAACTCAGTTTGTGAAATCATCAGAGGTTGCAGATATTCAACAGGATGAAATCACAGATAAACCTGAAAACGAAAGCGGAGATATACACTCTGTACAATTGATTAATGAAGATAATAGACTATTTGAACAGGAAAAGGGTCAGCGAGATTTTCAAAATAAGAAAAATCAGCCTAAGGAAAAACAGCCTGAGTATGCTTTTGAATTCGATGGCATTGTTTCCAGCGAAGGAGTACTCGAAATTATGCCCGATGGTTATGGTTTTCTTCGTTCTTCTGATTACAATTATTTGAACTCTCCCGATGATATTTATGTTTCCCAGTCGCAGATCAAACTTTTTGGGCTGAAGACAGGCGATACATTAAAAGGCAGGATACGTCCTCCAAAAGAAGGGGAAAAGTATTTCCCTCTCATTAAGGTGGATCATATAAATGGAAGAAGTCCTGAGATAGTTCGTGATCGCGTAAGCTTTGATCATCTTACTCCTTTATTCCCCGAAAAGAAGTTGAAACTGACAGGTCATCCTGCTATGACGATGACAACGCGTATCATTGATATGTTCACCCCCATTGGTAAAGGACAGAGAGGATTGATTGTTGCTCAACCCAAGACAGGTAAAACAATGATCCTAAAAGAAATTGCCAATGCAGTAGCTTATAATCACCCAGAAGTTTATCTTATAATTCTACTGGTCGACGAGCGCCCTGAGGAGGTTACGGATATGCAACGTAGTGTAAATGCGGAGGTAATAGCATCTACTTTTGACGAACCGGCTGATCGCCACGTGAAGATCGCCAATATAGTTTTGGAAAAAGCAAAACGTCTGGTCGAATGCGGTCATGACGTAATGATTTTACTTGATTCCATTACCCGTTTAGCACGTGCTTATAATACTGTAGCTCCTGCTTCAGGGAAAGTTCTGTCGGGTGGTGTGGAAGCTTCTGCTCTGCAAAAACCTAAAAAATTCTTTGGTGCTGCCCGTCAGATTGAGCACGGCGGTTCACTAACCATTATTGCAACTGCTCTTACTGAAACAGGTTCAAAAATGGACGAAGTGATCTTTGAGGAGTTCAAGGGGACAGGCAACATGGAATTACAGCTCGAACGCAAACTTTCAAACAAACGAATCTTCCCTGCTATTGATCTGGTTGCTTCCAGCACTCGTCGCGATGATCTCTTACATGATAAGGAATCCCTTCAGCGTATTTGGGTTCTGCGCAATCATCTTGCCGATATGAACCCGATCGAAGCTATGGAGTTTCTGAAAGATAAAATGAAATTCACTTCCACCAACGAAGAATTCCTGGTGTTCATGAATGGATAATATTTTTAAGTAGCTCAACAAAAAAACCGCTCAGTCAAACTAAGCGGTTTTTTATTTTTTGCTATATTTCTTTTAATGAGTATTTGTAGGTTGTTCCTGGTTTGTTCCTACAGGTTTTTCAACATTACCTTCTATAGTCAGCATGGTACTCGAATTGGCTGGGTCATTACAAATAACTGTAATGGTTTTATATTGCTTCCCTTCTTTACCGGCAGTATTGAAGGTTGCATTAATGTTGCTACTTTCACCGGGTTTCAATGTAGTTTTTTCCGGATTGGTAGCTGTGCAACCACAGCTTGCTTTAACTTTGCGAATTACTAGGTCTGATTTTCCTTCGTTGGTAAAACTATAGGTGCATTCAACTTTATCTCCTTGTTTAGCCGTAGTGAAATTGAAGGCTTTCTTATCAAATTTTATCTTAGGTGCATTTTCCAGTTGCTCTGGTGTTAGTTTGCTGAAGTCTTCTACCACGTTCATACTTATGTTTAGAGTTTTTTCAGGCTGCAGACTATCGTTGGTGCTTAAAAGCATTCTGTCATAAAGATAACCATATTCATTTCTTTTGGCAACATCATAAGTAATAATGATCATGCCTTCTTTACCGGGTTTCAATTCTGCAGGAATAGCTTTAGCCGTAATATAAGTGGCAAGATCTTTAAATCCGATTGTTATAGGTAAGCGCCATCCGTTATAGATTTTTAATGTGTCACAACGAACTTCATTGTTTTTGGCGTTGCCAAAATTGAATTGGCTCGATTCCATGCGGAGGTTCCCAATTACAACAGGATACAGGTCGAGGTAAGTCTTAGCTTTCGGAGTTACATCGCCTTTGATTGTCAGGTTAAGAACCTGTTGGGAAGGATCGTTGGTAGTAACCGTAATTCCTTTGCTGAATATTCCGGGGCGTTGTTTTGGATCATACTCTGCATCAACAAAACCAGACTTCTTGGGAAGAACAGGTGTTTTTGTCCATTCGGCAGTGGTACATCCGCATCCTGGTTTAACACTTACCAACTTAAGAGTGTCATCACCTACATTGGTAAAATTAAATCTGCATTTCACCTTACCACCTTCCTCTTTGATGGTACCGAAATCATGTTCAATTTTGTCAAATTTAATGATTGCTTTTTTTTGAGCCATTATGGTTCCTGATGAGAAAAAAGCCAACATGAGGCTTGCATAAAATAACTTTTTCATAGGTTTTATTAAATTTAAGTGTGCAAAATTACAACAATAATTCTACCAAAATTAGATTAATCAATTTTTTTGCACTCTCCTTCTAATCCTCTTCTTATCATACGGTTTAACTCTACAGTATCGCGTTGGCATTTGCATGAATACATTTCTAAAAATGGTTCAAGATCAATGATTTGTGAAAACAGAGCTTCTGCCGTTGGAGTGTCAGTCAATTTGCTGTATTCTTCATACGAATAATTTGTAAAAGCACTGTTCTTGCCTATTCCTCTGTTATCCAGCAAGTATCCATTTGCCAGCCGGGTAGGTGTGGCCAAAATCCCTCCATGATATATGTCAACCTTATCAGGGTATGAAACCACTGACTTTTTGTCTTCCGAAAGGCCAACAGGAACATTATTGAAATAGTCTTTCTTTGTTTTGTAAATAATAATTGGTGGGTTTATAAAGGTTTCCTGTTTGATTTCATTGGTTACAATTGCTGTTTTCTTTTGGCTTTTACAGGAAGTATCTGTCAACAGTAATATTAAAACGAGTGCGTAAATAAGTAAAAGGGAATTTGTATGCTTCATGATAGTAATGATTGAGTGATGCCTTGGGTAAGCTGTCCTACAAAAGTAAAAAATATTTAATACTTTTGCACCTCAATTCAGATAGACGGAAATAGATGAAGATGCGGATACTTACAGACTTTAATAGCTATATCCGGCGCAATCGCAAACGATTCCTGGTGCGACAGGACCCAAAGGTCATCTGGCTTACGGGTTTGTCAGGAGCAGGAAAAACAACTATAGCGGGAGCGCTGGAAAGGGAAATACAGCGAAAGGGATATTTTACCAAAATGTTCGACGGAGACATAATCCGTTTGGGTGTGAACAAAGATCTTGGATTCTCTGACGATGACCGTATGGAAAACATCCGTCGAACAGCTGAAATTGCCAAGCTTTTTGTAGACCATGGATTGGTTGTTATCTGCAGTTTTATTTCGCCCACGAAGGTTATGCGTGATTTGGCCCGTGATATTATCGGGAAAGAACGCTTCATAGAAGTCTTTGTCAATTGTCCTTTGGCTGTTTGCGAAGAGCGCGATGTAAAAGGATTGTACAAAAAAGCACGCTTAGGGCTTATCAAAGATTTTACCGGTATTGGTTCTTTATATGAAATCCCGGATCATCCCGATATCGAATTGCGCACCGACCTTTGGGATATCAAAAAGACCGCTAAATACCTCATGCGAAAAATTCTACCACAAATCAGATATCAAAAACGAAAATGGCTAATTATCACTTAACTCATATAAAACTACTCGAAGCCGAAGCCATGTTCATCATCCGTGAGGTGGCTGCACAGTTCGAGCGTCCTGCCCTCCTGTTTTCGGGTGGAAAGGATTCTATTGTGATGCTTCATTTGGCACGCAAGGCTTTCTGGCCTTCTCCCATTCCTTTTCCTTTGATGCACATTGATACCGGCCACAACTTCGAAGAAACCCTGGTTTATCGCGATCAATTGGTCGAAAAGATAGGGGCAAAACTCATTGTAGGCTCCGTTCAGGATTCTATTGATAAAGGACGGGTTACTGAAGAGATTGGCATCAATGCCAGCCGCAATGTATTGCAGACCGTCACTTTACTTGATACCATCGAAGAACATAAAATTGATGTGGCCATGGGCGGTGCCCGCCGCGACGAAGAAAAAGCCCGCGCCAAAGAACGTTTCTTTTCTCACCGTGACGAATTCGGACAGTGGGACCCAAAGAACCAAAGGCCTGAACTGTGGAATCTTTTCAACGGTAAAAAACGCATGGGCGAACATTTCCGCGTCTTCCCTCTTAGCAACTGGACCGAAATGGATGTTTGGCAATACATCTATCATGAGGATATCGAAATGCCTTCTTTATATTTCTCTCACGATCGCGAATGTTTCAAGCGTGATGGTGTCATCTATGCCGCCTCCGATTGCATGAAACTGAAACCTACCGAGAAACCCGAAATGATGCACGTTCGTTTCCGCACCATTGGTGATATGACTTGCACCGGAGCTACGGTTTCAGAGGCAAACACCCTCGAAGACATCATCGAAGAAGTTGCCGCCACCCGTGTCACCGAGCGTGGTAGCCGCATAGACGACCGCCGTTCAGAAGCTGCTATGGAGGACCGTAAGAAAGAAGGTTATTTTTAAAGAGATAGGGAATTGTTTATAGGGAATAATAAGAAACCTTCATTCCGCAACAGACAGTCGGTAATGGACAAAAATCTCACGACAACAATAAAACAATTTATCAATTTAGCCATTCTAAAATCTAAAATCTAAAATCCCAATGTCACATACCAAAGAAGGTTATCTCGATATGGAGCTCCTGCGTTTCACCACAGCAGGCAGCGTAGATGATGGTAAGAGTACCCTCATCGGACGACTTTTATACGATTCAAAATCTATCTTCGAAGACCAATACAATGCCATCAAGCTGGCCAGCGAGAAACGCGGCGAAACCACCGTCAACCTGGCCTTACTTACTGATGGCCTTCGTGCCGAGCGCGAGCAGGGCATCACCATCGATGTGGCTTATCGCTATTTTGCTACACCCAAACGCAAATTCATTATTGCCGATACACCGGGTCATATACAGTATACCCGCAATATGGTCACCGGTGCCTCAACGGCCAATCTGGCGCTGGTGCTTATCGATGCCCGCAAGGGAGTCATTGAGCAGTCGCGCCGTCATTCATTCATAGCCTCACTGCTTAAGATACCTCATCTGGTCATCTGTGTCAACAAAATGGACCTCGTCGATTATTCAGAAGAAGTATTCAACGCCATTAAAAAAGATTTCACCAACTTCGCCACCAAGCTCGAAGTGCACGACATTCGTTTCATACCCATCAGCGCTCTCAAAGGCGACAATGTGGTGAGCTCATCGCCAAATATGCCCTGGTATCAGGATGGCCCCCTCTTACATCTGCTAGAAACCATCCACATTGGAAGCGACGAAAACCTGGTTGATTGCCGTTTCCCTGTGCAATATGTCATCCGCCCTTATAATGACGAATATCACGATTACCGTGGCTATGCCGGTCGTGTGGCCAGTGGAATTTTTAAAAAAGGCGATAAGGTGATGGTGCTTCCTTCCGGATTCACTAGTCGCATCAAAGCCATAGATTCTTTCGACGGTGAGATTCCCGAAGCTTTTGCTCCCATGTCGGTTACCATTTTGTTGGAAGACGATATCGACATCAGCCGCGGCGATATGATAGTGCGCGAAAACAACCTCCCCTCCACGGGTCAGGATTTCGATGTGATGCTTTGCTGGCTCAGCGAACGCAAACTGCAGCTCGGTGGCAAATACAATATAAAACACACCACCAAAGATGCCCGCTGTGTTATAAAAGACATTCGATACAAGGTCGACATCAATTCCCTTCATCGAAATGAAGACGACAAGGTGATAGGCCTCAACGACATCGCCCGTGTTTCGCTGCGCACCACCACTCCTTTCTTTTTCGACAAATACAAAATGAACCGGGTGACCGGAAGCATCATTTTGATTGACGAAGGAACGAATGAGACGGTAGGAGCAGGCATGATAATCTAGTTCAGAATTAAAGAGAAGTCGGCAGTCATCAATCGGC
>CAZRFL010000041.1:0-4062 GCA_964599365.1 uncultured Bacteroidales bacterium | reverse complement strand
GCCCCAGCGGGGCGATATGTTGGTAGCCACGGGCACCGCCCGTGGTAAATTGGTACCCCCCCCAACCAGAAGCCCCCTGCCTATCGGCAGGCAGGCAGAGGGGCGAAATTATTTTTAGCGAATGGGGTTTTTAGCCGTAGCACGGCTTTGAGCCGTACTACGGATGGTAAAGAATATCGTGCAGGATGGTTGTGCAGGATTGAAGTTTACTCATGCAGGATGCTTTTGTACTTATGCAGGATTCGATTGTACTGATGCAGGCAGCCAGTGTACCCGTGCAGGATAGCGATGTACTAATGCAGGATAAGAGTGTACCCATGCAGGATGAAAATGTACTCGTGCAGGCAGCAATTGTACCCGTGCAGGATGGAAATGTACCCATGTTTCCGGATTTTGTCAATGATTTGTTAAATTGGTTTACATCATTGGGATGGGGGAATAAAAAAAGACCTTCCTGATTTGAGAGTTAGGAAGGCCTAAGTATATTATGGGAAGGCGAACTTAATTATTGGGGTGTTATTTTTTCTTTTTGGGAACGGTGAGATGTTTTTGACGCGAGGTGGATGTGAAATTATGGCAGGTGGCTGGCTCGCGGCGTGAGGGATTGTAATGTAAAGCCCACAGGGCCGCCTACCAGAATTGAGATTAGACGCAAAATTTTGCGTTTCTACAACCATGTTTGCAAAGTGGCAGGAAGGCGGACCGAGGACTTGTAATGAAAAGCCCGACCCGTAGGGGCACGCCCAAATGATTTCAGAATTCAGAAGTGAGATTTCAGATTTATTATTTCAGATTTATTATTTCAGATTTATGATTTTAGAATTCAGATTTATGAAGTCAGAATTAAGGGGAATCATAGGGCCATGCATGTGATAAATTTTGCCTAAATTTGCCCTTTCATTTTTCGCAATGCACTTCATAAATCCCTGGTTTCTGTTTGGTTTGTTGGCGGTAGGTATTCCTATTGCCATTCACCTGTTCAACTTCCGCCGCTACAAAAAGGTGTTCTTCACCAATGTGCGCTTTATTAAGGAGGTGAAGCAGGAAACCCGCAAACAGTCGCAGTTGCGCCACCTGATTGTGCTGCTGCTGCGTATACTGGCGATTATAGCTCTGGTACTGGCCTTTGCCCAACCGTTCATACCTTTGACGGACCGTGCGGTGAATCCGAAAGCGGTGAGTTATGTGAGCATCTATGTGGATAATTCGTTCAGTATGCAGGCCGAAGGCAGCGGCGGCACCCTGCTGGACGAAGCCAAATCCAAAGCCACGGGCATTGCCTCGGCTTATAAAACTTCGGATTATTACCAGTTGGTGACCAACGATTTCGAGGCAAAGCACCGCCTGTTTGTGAACCGCGACGAGCTGGGCGGTTTTCTGGGCGAGGTGGAAACCGGCCCCGTGACGCGCAGCCTGCCCGATGTGGTGGCCCGTCAGAAAGAAGCTTTCGGTCAGGCCGGAACAGGTTCGCGACTGGTGTACCTGCTGTCGGACTTCCAGAAAAACACTACGCGTCTGGACCAACTTCGGACCGACACCACCACCGATTATTTCCTGGTGCCTCTTGTGGCTAACACCCTTACCAACCTCTATATAGACAGTTGCTGGTTCGAATCGCCCGTGCATTTGGTAGGGCAGAAGGTGAAGCTGATGGTTCGCGTGAAGAACTCATCGGCGACCCCTGTAGAGAAAGTGCCTCTGACGCTTACGCTGAACAAATCGAAGAAAGCGGTAAGCAGTTTCAACGTGGGGCCCAATGCCTCGGTGGACATCACCATCTCCTATATGGACAACGAAGCCGGCATACACAACGGCCTGCTGGAAATTATTGACAACCCTTTGATTTACGACGATAAATTCTATTTCTCTTACGATATACAGGCGGCTATTCCGCTGCTTTGTATCAACGGTGGCCAGCCCAGTCCTTATCTGAATTCCTTGCTGGGCAGCGATTCGGCTTTCAGGTTTCAGAACGTGGCCGAAAATTCCATTGATTATGCTGCCTTCGCTTCGAACAATCTCATCATACTGAACGAGGTGAAACAGATATCGTCGGGATTGGCGCAGGAACTGCAGAAATTCGTCGGAGGCGGTGGCAACCTTATGGTGATACCTGCTTCGGATATGGATGTGCCCAACTATGCTACCTTTTTGTCTTCCCTGGGTTCCAACACCTACGGCCCTCTGAACAAGGTCACGCAAAAGATATCTTTCATGAACCTGCAGAGCAGCATCTACAACGATGTGTTCGAAAGTCTGCCCGAGAACATCGACCTGCCACAGGTGTTTTCTTACTACACCATCAACCGCAGCAGCCGCAGCGACCAGGAGATGTTGCTGAAGATGCAAAACGGCGATGCTTTCCTGACTTCACAGTTGTGCGGGGTGGGGAAGGTCTACCTGATGGCGGTGCCCCTGCAGACACAGTTCAGTAACCTGCCCAAACATGCTTTGTTCGTGCCCACTTTTTATAAGATATCGCTGTTGAGCCATGCCCAGCAGAAGTTGTATTACATTATTGGCAAGGACGAGGTGATTGACATCCCTTCCGGGGAAGATGCCGTGAGTGACAATGTCTTCAAGGTAAAGAAAACCGATTCGGATGTAGAAATTATTCCCGGACAACGGAAAACCGTGGGCCGCACTTCCCTGCTGATGCACGACCAGATACGCAGCGATGGGAACTATGCCATACTTCAGGGAAAGACCGAAGTGACCAGCGTTTCATTCAACTACGACCGTGCCGAATCCAACCTGGGTTGCTATACTCCCGCGGAGATAAAGAGCATTATCGAAAAGCAAAACCTGAAAAATGTGCGGTTGATTGATTCCAAAGCCAAACCCATTTCGCAAACCGTGACCGAACTGAATCAGGGGATAAAATTGTGGAAAACTTTTATACTGCTGGCATTGCTATTTCTTGCCGCAGAAGTTATACTTTTGCGTTTCTGGAAATGAAATTTTGATTAGTAAAGTATGAGCGACGAAATTGAGAATACGGAATCTCAGGTAGAACATTTAAACGGTCACAGCGAAGAGGAATACGAGGACCTGCCCAAGACCATGCACCTTTCGGGGATGTATAAGAACTGGTTTTTGGATTATGCTTCTTATGTTAACCTCGACCGTGCGGTTCCCAATCTTCTCGACGGACTGAAACCCGTTCAGCGCCGCATCTTGCATTCACTGAAAGAACTCGACGACGGACGTTTCAATAAAGCGGCCAACGTGATAGGCAACACCATGAAATATCACCCTCATGGTGACCAATCCATTGGCGAAGCTTTGATATTGCTCGGACAAAAAGACCTTTTGATAGATTGTCAGGGAAACTGGGGCAACATCCTCACGGGCGACAGCGCTGCTGCTCCCCGTTATATTGAGGCACGCCTTTCTAAATTTGCTCTGGATGTGGTTTTCAACCCGAAAACTACCAACTGGCAAAACTCCTACGATGGTCGTAATCGTGAACCTGTAACCCTTCCGGTGAAATTTCCGCTATTGCTGGCACAGGGCGTAGAAGGCATTGGTGTGGGATTGTCTTCGAAGATTCTTCCACACAATTTTATCGAACTGATTGATGCTTCCATTGCCCATCTGAAAGGCGAAGAATTCGAACTTTTGCCCGATTTCATTACCGCCGGCATGGCCGATTGCTCCCGTTATAACGATGGGGCAAGAGGTGGCAAGGTCCGCATCAGGGCACGTATCAATCAGGTAGACAAAAAGACACTTGAGATTAAAGAAATTCCTTTCGGGACGAACACAGTCAGTCTTATCGAAAGTATAGTCACCGCCAACGATAAAGGCAAGATAAAGATCCGCAAGATAGACGACAATACGGCTGAGAATGTTGAGATAGTTATACATCTGATGCCGGGAGTTTCACCCGATACCACCATCGATGCACTCTATGCTTTTACTGCATGCGAAGTGAGCATATCGCCCATTTGCTGCATCATCGACAATAAGAAGCCGCGTTTCATCACGGTTCACGAGATACTGGAAACTTCGGCCATGAACGGGACACTTTGCTTCGTTACTCATTTAACATCTCCAATT
>CAZRFL010000040.1:0-32715 GCA_964599365.1 uncultured Bacteroidales bacterium | reverse complement strand
CTCTGGGGGGAATATTCTGTGGGTCCATCGAAAATAATTCCTGGATGTCATTTGTGGCGGATGCGACCACGGCCGTGCTGAATGTCGTGGTAAGCAATTGCACCATGGACTATGGTATACAGATGGAGATCTATTCAACTATAGATTGTTATAATTATACATCCGTCTCTAACTGTTATAACCCCGGAACTCCGGTCACGGGAACAATTTCCGCCTCCGGGCTTACCATAGGTCAAACTTATTACCTTATGATAGACGGAAATGCCGGTGATGTTTGCGATTATGTCATTTCGGCCAATTCGGGTATTTTTGTAGTAAGTGCCGGACCCGATGTTACCATTTGTCCGGGGCAAAGTACTACTCTTGACGGATCGGGAGGAACTATTTATACTTGGTCGCCTGCCACAGGTTTATCCAATCCCAACATACCCAATCCGGTGGCAACCCCCACAGTAACCACCACCTATACCTTGACCGTAAGTGGTGGCAGCGCCCAATGTACAGGCACCGATGCGGTGACTGTTACCGTAGCGGCACCTACCTCCACTGCCAGCAACAATGGCCCTCTCTGTTCGGGACAGACACTAAACCTTAGCTGCACTCCTGCGGGAGGCACAGCTTACAGTTGGGTGGGACCCAACAGCTTTTCGAGCAATGTTCAGAACCCCGTGATTACGAATGCCCAGCCCGCTGCTTCGGGTGTTTATACCGTTACCGTGACATCCGGTGCCTGCACCTCCACCGCAACCACCACGGTGAGTGTGAGTGCTTCGCCTACAGTGGTTGCCTCCAGCAACAGCCCCATTTGTCCGGGAACTACACTCAACCTGACCTCAACGGCCGGAGGAACTACCTACAGTTGGACAGGCCCCAATAGTTTCAGCAGCGCCCTTCAAAACCCCAGCATTACCAATGCTACGCCTGCCGCCAGCGGTATTTATACCGTGACCATTACCCTTACGGGAGGATGTTCAGGAACGGATACCGTTTCGGTGATAGTGAATGCAAATATGGTGATCACGGCTACGGCCACACCTCCCGCTATATGTCCCGGAGGCTCCTCATCGCTGAGCGCTACCTGTTCGGCTCCGGGGGCTGTTTTCGGATGGATGCCCGGTAGTTTGAGCGGAACACCGGTAGTGGTCAATCCTGCCGTTACTACTGTTTATACGGTGGGGGGCAGCGCTTCGGGATGTACCGGAACAGCCAGCGTTACGGTGACAGTGAATCCCATCCCCACCATTTCATTTTCGCCCATGCCCTCTTTGTGTGCTACCTCCCCTCCACTGACGCTCAACCAGGCTTCACCGGCCGGGGGTACCTATTCGGGTACGGGTGTAGCGGGTAATATGTTCAACCCGGCTACTTCGGGTCTGGGAACTTTCGACATCATCTATTCCTACACCAACCCCACTACGGGCTGCAGCAATACAGACACCACCCAGATTAGCGTTACCAACGGACTCACGATTTCAGTAACCCCAGGTACTTCGAGCATTTGCCCGGGAACCAGTGTGGTGCTTACGGCCAGCGGTGCAGGCAGCTTTGTGTGGGCACCCACCACAGGTCTGAGCAATTCGACGGGGGCCACAGTAACAGCTAATCCCACCTCCAGCACGGTGTATACCGTAACCGGATCGAATCCCGACGGATGTATGGGTACGAATTCCGCGACGGTGAATTTCTACAACAGCTCACAGGTGAGCATCATCGCCATGCCCAACAGCGGTTGCAGTCCGCTGAATGTGGCTTTCGATTATTCGCCTCCAGCCAATGTATTAGATTCAACCTGGCACTGGGATTTCGACGATAATTTCAGCACCAACAATACTTCTACAGATTCGTCGGTGCAGCACCTGTATACCCATCATGGTAATTATACGGTGACCTTTACCGCGCAGGATGTGAACGGATGTACGGTGACAGCCTCTACCCCGGTTGCGGTCTACCTTACCCCCATTGCCGATTTCTATTATTCGCCCGATTATGCTTATACCGATTATCCCCTGATCTTTTTTAAGGACCAGTCGACCGGGGCACTGCTATGGGACTGGAGCTTTGGCGATCCTGTGATCCCCTCGCTCAATGTGTCGACACTGCAAAATCCTTCGCATTCTTATTCCGATTCGGGCTTGTTCCATGTGCAGCTGATAGTTGATAACAATGGCTGCAAGGATACGGCCAACAAGGATGTTAACATCTACCTGAATGCCCTGGTATTTGTGCCCAATGCATTTACGCCCAACGAAGACGGCAAGAACGACATCTTTATTCCGGCCATTTCAGGGGTAGACGAAAGCGATTATTCGTTCGTGATCTACGACCGCTGGGGCAAGGAGATGTTCAGCACCCACGATGTGGCCCAGGGCTGGAACGGCAAGAACAACGGAAAGGATGTGGCTCAGGGAGTGTTTACCTGGGTGATAGACTATACGGAAATCAGGGGCGTGAGCCACAAGATAAAAGGACTGGTTACCCTCTACCGCTAAGAGACAGGCGGAGCCAAATAAAGGTGCGGTTACTAGCTTTTCGCACCAAGGATCTTACAACAGAGAAGGCCTGTACAAATTGTGCAGGCCTTCTCACGTTATAAACCAATCAAAAATAAATCCATGCCACCATCATGATAGGCATGAATGGAATTAACAGTATAACGGGGTTGTTTTATTTTTATTGTGCTGAGTAGAAAAAAAATTGTTTAGTAACTCATATTTAATAGGGCGACCGGTCTTCTGGTCATATGATAGATCTGCATTTGCCATGCCCGAAGACGCAAACGCATACATTATTTTCTCTTTATCATGTCTTTGGTTCCCCTTCCCAAAAATCGTAGGGGCTATTGCCCATTAGGGTCTCCTTCGGAGCATACGCCCTACACTAAATACCAATATAATCTTACTCCCGCAACCTATTCCATAAAAAACACCTATTAAAGGAAACGCCCAAATCTGCCTCATTTGCGAAAAAGCGATTCTTATTTTCACCCAAACCCCATTACTTTCAAAAAGTTTATTCTTACTTTCAAAAAGTTCATTCTTATTTTCACCTTTTTTTGCCTTACTTTCCAAAAGTCTATTCTTACTTTCAAAAAGTTCATCCTTACTTTCAAAAAATCGATTCTTACTTTCAAAAAGTTTATCCTTACTTTCAAAAAGTTTATTCTTACTTTCAAAAAGTTCATCCTTACTGTTCAAAAATCGATTCTTATTTTCACCCCACTTTCTTTCAATTTTCCTGTTTCTTCTCTTAAAATAGTTTTGAACGAAAACTATTCCTTCATGACAATGCAAAACCATCCCTTCGCAGAAATCAATTCTACGAACAGTATGATCAAACTTAAATAAAGCCTCGGCATTCATAACAAATGATGGTTAAAAACACAAAGAATCGGATTCAGAAAAAACTTTATTAATATAACAAAAGCACCCTTCACAAATCCGAAGTACGGCTTCAAGCCTTGCTAGGGATAATCTTTCCCCAATCATCCGCGAATATCATAAAATCCGAGGCAATCATATTTTTCATAATGAATCAGCTTCTCATCATTCTCACTCCGTTTCACGTAGTTTATAACTACTCTCCTATCCATTAATTATCCTAACCAATCTGAAAATAATTTTAGCTCATCCTACCCAATCTTTTCGGGAAACATGACGTTTATTAAACTCCTGTTTTAACATTAACCCGAACTCAAAAACTATGTTCTCAAAACTTACCTTATTTTTCTTTACTTTATGTTTTTTGGCGCTACTGTTTATCAGCACCTCCACCCCGGCACAGATTATTTTAGATACCACTTTTTCGCAGGACGGTATGCGTATAGATACCAATACGTATACCGCCCCCTATCCTATCAATTATCAAAAGATTATAGAGCTGAAAGATGGCAGTTATGTGGGAGGGGCCCGCAATGGTATTCATAAAGTGCTGATCAATGGCGATAAAGACATGAGTTTTGGTGTAAACGGAGCAGCCAATTTTCCGGTCATCACAGGTTATGCTTATGATGGGGTGCCGTGTGTGAGAAGTATTGGGGTGCAGCGCGACGGAAAAATTGTGGTGTTGGCCCAGGTAAAGTATAACAACCTGGTTAATCCCTTTATGTGCCTGATGCGTTATACTGCCAATGGCGTTCTGGACAATAGTTTTCATGGCAATGGTTATTTTATTGACTCGCTTAGCGGACATTCCACAGAGCCCTGGGGAATGACGATAGATACCGTGACTAATCAGAATAAAGACGTTATTTACGTTTGCGGAACTTACGGTCATTGCGTTAATATACCCAATGGAGGAAGTTATTGTTCGGATGGTTTTTTTGTGATGGCCGTGGGTCCCACAGGTTATTATGAAACCGGTTTTAAACAGGGAGGCACGTGGACAGGCTTTGTGATCCCTTACCACAGCAGCGGACAGGATTACTTCACCAGCCTTCATGTTATCAGTCCCAACAACCTGATACTTTCCGGGATTAGGTTGGCAAATCCTTACGGTTATTTTGCACTGAAAGTAAATTCGCTGGGCACCATTGACAGCACCTTCGGGGTTAACGGATTGTGGGAGGTACAGGATTCTATTTTCTCTTTCAGCCGTTTTGCCTTCACCAAGAGGTCGGGGACCGACAAGCTCATTCTTTTTCACAGCACCCGATATGATACTGACTCAACTTACATTACTTATCTGTGCATTGATACCACCGGGCATACAGTGGCCTCTTTCGGACAAAACGGATACATCATACAATCGTTGAATTTATATAAAGACATAGGATCATCCTACTTATGGTATCCTATAGCCATCGATCCGGGCGGGCATATTTATACCTGCGTTTACACCAAACCTTCTACAAGTTCGTATCTCCATATTTTAAGAATGATGCCCGACGGCAGCCGCGATGCCTCGTTCGGGAATAACGGCCTGCTTATTACAGAACCCATCAGCAACGACAATTGTTTGAATGGAAATATTATGTGGGATGCACTTGTAACCCATAACAACAAACTGGTGCTGGCATTTCAAAAAGATTATAACATCAACGCCATGAGTTTCGGTGGTGGAATTTATCGCTATAAAGCAAAGCCCGGCTCACCATTTGCTATTGAAGAGAGCATATTCGGAGATCTGCAAATTAGTCTGGCCGATCATCAACTTATAGTCAGCAGCGGCGAAAGCGGCATTCACCAGATCAAAATTTTTAACCTTGCGGGGCAACTCATTTATACCACATCGCTTTACGTGCAAGCCCATCAATCGTCCCGTTTGAATTTACCCTTGCTGTCGGGCGGCATATACATTGCCACAGCAAGCCGGGGACAACAACAGGTGACACGTAAGATCTTTATGGGTAATTGAAACATAAAGCGCGATTCGGCACTTTACACCCATTATCCCTTTTAGGGACAAAAGAAAAAGCGGGAGTACGGATTGAATCCGTACTCCCGCTTGCATATAATCTTCGGCTATGGCTATACCACTCTGATCTCTTTCTTGTCGGAAGGATCGAGTGCGGCGGCCTTTACATCGACATGTGCATCGACAAAATACAAGGAACGCTCATCGCTGGCCATAGAGCCCAATTTGCCCAGTACGCCCAGTGCGCCACCCATATCTTTCAATGCATCCATGCCTGAGCGCACCACGCTGTAAGGCAAGGTAAAGGTGATTTCTTTGGTATCGCCGGGTTTGATCACAAAGTTCAGCGGCAGGGTAACTTCGCCAAGATCGAAAGTTTTGGTTCGTTTCTGGTCGCCGCGTCCCTTGGTAAATTCTTCTATCATTTTTACCTTGCAGGATACCACTTCCTGTTCGCTTTTGGTGGTAAGGGTGATCTTACCTTCCAGTTGGGTGCTGTCGTGAGCCACCTGCCCGGGTACAAATAGTTCGACGTGAACGCCGCCTATGCCCAGTTTGTTCTTTACATTTTGAAAAAAGCCCATTTGGTTTTGTTATTAAGTTAGTTTGTGGCAAATCTAATGAAAATCAGGGAAGATTACAGATAATTTATAAAAAGATTGCTGCCCTCCCCTGCTATTGTTTGCCGTTGTTTTCGGTGCAAAACTGTTTGTAATTGGTTTCGCCCATTTTGCTGCCCAGTTCCATGGCTTTTTTCCAGTCGGTGCAGGCTCCTGATTCGTCGTGGTTGTTGTATTTTGCCAGTCCGCGGTTGCCCCAGGCTTTGGCATAATCGGCTTTATAGTCAATAGCCATGGTATAATATTCGATAGCCTCTTTATATTTTTGCTGCCTGTCATAACAAAGCCCCAGGTTGAGATAGGTTTCGTAATCTTTGGGCGCCTTGAGCAGCACCGCCTGGAAATCGGCAATGGCTTCGGGATATTTTTTCAGCTCGGTACGTGCCAGACCGCGGTTGTAGTAGGCATCGATATAATCGGCCCTGAGGGAGATGGCTTTGGTATAGTCCTTTTCGGCATTTACGTAATCTTTCTTTTCGTATTCAATGAAGCCCCGGTTGTAGTAGGTATTGGGATGATCGGGTTTGATGGCGATGGCCGAATCGTAGTCGGCCAGGGCTTCGGGAAATTTCTTGAGATCGCTATAGGTAAGGCCGCGGTTGATGTAAGCCTGATAATCGTTGGGCGATAGCTCTATCACTTTGGTGAAATCGCTGAGCGCGGCTGTCGAAGAGTTCAGTCGCCTGTAGGTAAGGCCGCGGTTATAATAAGCATTGGCATACTTGCTGTTGAGTTCGATGGCACGGCCATAATCCTGAATGGCTCCGGGATAATCCTTCAACTGATATTTGGAATAGCCCCGTGTGAAGTAGGTCATTTCGTTCTTATCATTAAATTCAATGGCGAGGTTGCAATCTTCTATGGCTTCCTGATTTTTGCTCAAGTTGCTATAGCTAATGGCTCGGTGGAGATAGGTTTTGGCATCGCGGGGCGCATATTTCAGGGTGAGGGAATAATTGTCGACGGCATCCTGATAGTTGCCTATGGCATTATAGGCAAGTCCTGTGAAATAATATACGGCGGGTGATTCGGGCATATCTTTGGCGGCAAGCTTCATCTGAACAATGGCATCAACATAATAGCCCGTATTGTATTTTTCGATTCCCGAGCGGTAATGAGTTGAGTCAGTTTGAGCCGTTGTGGTAAAGGCTGCAGCAAAAACCAGCAGCATCAGAAATAAGAAATTTTTCACTCGTTAAGATTTTTCGTAAAAGTACGCTTTTTAATAAAACACCACTGCGCCGGATGACGCATGCAAAGCAGATGCCAGAGTGGCCGCATAATTCCTGAATTATTCGGGCCATTGTTATAAACGCTGCTTTTTGTTGTAATTTTGTGAAAAATTAACGCATGGTCTTTCTCACACGCCGCGAACGTTTTAATGCAGCTCATCGTTTATATCGTGAAGATTATTCCGACGAAAAGAACCTGGAAGTGTTCGGCAAATGCTCCAATCCGCATTGGCACGGCCACAACTACGAACTTTTTGTCACGGTTTGCGGCAAGGTTCAGCCCGATACCGGATTTGTGATCAACCTGAAGATATTGAGCGAAATTGTCAACCGCTATGTGATAGAAAAGCTCGACCACAGGAACATCAACCTCGAGGTAGATTTCATGAAGGGTAAACTGGCCTCCACCGAGAATATTGCCATAGGCATATGGAATCAGCTGGCGCCACACATCAATCTCTTGAGCGCTGATCTGCATTGCATTAAACTCTGCGAAACCGAGAACAACTATGTGGAATATTTTGGAGAACAAAAAAAATAGAACTTATGAACGTTATAGATAAATCGATGATAGAAGAAAACGAGATGGACGATGTGCCCGTGGTACCCGTAGCAGAAAATCCTTATTTGATAGAGAATCTGTCCTCTCATTACAAATCGGTGCTGGAGCTTTTAGGTGAAGACCCCAGCCGCGAAGGACTGTTGAAAACCCCCGAACGTGTGGCCAAAGCCATGCAATACCTCACCCATGGCTACGACCTCAACCCTATGGACATATTACGTTCGGCCATGTTCAAAGAAGACTACAAACAAATGGTTATCGTAAAGGACATTGAGATCTACTCCATGTGCGAGCACCATATGCTGCCCTTTATTGGCAAGGCACATGTGGCTTACATTCCCAACGGTTATATTGTCGGATTGAGCAAAATACCCCGCGTGGTGGATGCTTTCTCGCGCCGCCTGCAGGTGCAGGAGCGACTCACTTCGCAGATCAAGGATTGCATTCAGGATACGCTGAAACCTCTTGGTGTTGCCGTAGTTATTGAGGCCCACCATTTGTGCATGATGATGCGCGGCATACAGAAACAAAACTCTGTAACCACCACCTCAGATTTCACGGGAGCTTTTCTGATTGATAAGACGAGAACGGAATTCCTGCATTTGATCAGCTCGAATCTACATTAACGGGAGTTTTAAAAACTGCTTTTTCAGAATATTTATTAAATTATTTTGGGCTAAAGCCCTTCTTTGGCTCACTTTTTTATCCCCGACCTATGCCATAGGCATCCCTACGGGAAAGGTCGGGGCTAGTAATGATAGTTTATCTGAATCGTTTGACTCAAACAACCGGAATTAAGCTTATAAATAAATTTTCAGTAATTTTGCACTCAAATTAATACTTGACTTATCATGAGCAGATATAATGAACAAAATTATCAGGATTTGGCCAGTCCGAATGTTCTGAGCGCCGCTTTATCCAGAACCTTTATGGCCCGCGTTTTTTCGTGGATGTTTCTGGCGCTGACCATCACTGCCATTACTTCTTTTGTGTGGGCTGCCACACCATCACTGTCGCTTTTGCTTATCAATATCAGTGCAGATGGCACCAAGATGTCTTTTTCTGTTCTGGGATGGATCGTTATGCTGGCACCTTTAGGATTTGTGCTGCTGATGTCATTTGGTATTCAGAAACTGCCTGCACCACTGATGGTACTTTTATTTATAGTCTATTCGGTACTTATGGGAATGAGCCTTAGTTTTCTTTTTCTTGTTTATGATCTGGGGACTTTGGGAATTACTTTCGGCATTACCTCGGCTATGTTTGGTGTTATGGCTGTAACCGGCTATGTTACCAAAACCGACCTGACCAAATTCGGTTCCTTACTGATGATGGGACTGGTAGGTATCATTATAGCCATGGTGGTAAATTTCTTTATGCGAAGCGAAATGATGGGATATATCATTAGTATCATAGGGGTGCTGATATTTACCGGCCTTACGGCTTATGATGTACAACGTCTGAAGAAAATAGGCACCATGGTCGACAACAGCGGAAGTATGGTCCTCAAAATGTCTATCCTGGGTGCATTGACCCTTTATCTTGATTTTATTAACCTATTCTTATTTTTGCTTCGCCTGATGGGTGGCAGAAAATAATAATCACATTAAATTTTTACTATGAAAGCTTATGTTTTTCCGGGCCAGGGGGCTCAGTATGTCGGTATGGGAAAAGATCTTTATGATAAATTCCCCAAGGCAAAAGAAATGTTCGAACAGGCAAACGAGATACTCGGTTTCCGCATCACCGACCTGATGTTCGCAGGCACTGATGAAGACCTCAGACAAACCAAGGTAACCCAACCGGCCATTTTTCTGCATTCGGTGATCCTGGCTGCTGTAATGGGTGATGATTTCAAGCCCGATATGGTTGCAGGACATTCGCTGGGTGAGTTCTCGGCTTTGGTTGCCAATAAGACCCTTACTTTCGAAGACGGGCTTCGCCTGGTTTCGAAACGTGCTTATGCCATGCAAAAAGCCTGCGAGGCAGAACCCTCGACTATGGCCGCCATCATAGGCCTGGACGATGAAAAAGTAGAAGAAATATTAAAAGGAATCGACGATGTGGTGGTGGCTGCCAATTATAACAGCCCTGGCCAGCTGGTGATATCGGGTTCTATGACCGGTATTGATAAAGCCTGTGAACTGATCAAGGCTGCGGGTGCCCGTCGTGCTTTGCCACTGAAAGTGGGCGGAGCTTTCCACTCACCCCTGATGGAGCCGGCCCGACTGGAACTTGCCGAAGCTATCAAAAACACAACTTTCCATCAACCCATTTGTCCGGTTTATCAGAATGTTTGTGCCAAGCCTTTTACCGATCCCGAAAGTATCAAAGAAAACCTCAACGCCCAATTGACCTCACCGGTGCTATGGACACAAACTGTGAAGAATATGGTAGCAGACGGAGGAAAAATATTTGTGGAAGTAGGTCCGGGAACCGTATTGCAAGGACTGGTAAAGAAGATAGAACCCTCAGCAGAGGCCTTTAGTGCAGAGATCCAATAACAGGATCGCTGGAATTACAGCAATTCGTTATTCTTAATTGTACCTTTTTCTTTAAGGCGATCGAACAGCTTGCTGCCGATCGCTTTTTTATAAATTTCTTTTTGGCTGGCATGGTGAACATCAGAGCCAATGAAATCAATCATATTATTTTCGATGAGCCATTGGGCCGTTTTATTCACAGCCGTTGAATAAACATTGGTCAGTGATAAGGCATTGATCTGGAAAAAAACTTCTCTTTCTTTCAAGGTAGTATACATATCCTTATGGCTATGCCAGAAAGAATAGCGTTCGGGATGAGCCAAAATGACATTATAACCACTGGTTTGCAAATCAAAGATTAGTGAAGAGAAATCGGGGTGTTCGGCAAAGCTGCCCAACTCAATAAGCAGGTAATTATCACCAAAAGTCAGCAGATTTCCCTGATTCATCAACGCCCTGAAACCATCGTCGATCATATATTCTGTAGCCACTTCGAGCTGCATATTCAGTCCGGCTTTTTCAATATCGTCTTTCAATCGTGAAAATCTCACGAGGATATCATCACGCTTATTGGGGAAATACTCCATAGAGACATGAGGTGTGGTGATCATCTTCTTCACCCCCATACTTTGAAAAAAAGCAATGATATCAATAGACTCCTCAATGGATTTGGATCCGTCATCTATCCCCGGAATGAGGTGAGAATGGAAATCCACATCGTAATATACAGGAATTGCATCCCCGTCTTGTTTCTTTTTATTAAACAGGTTGAATAAACCCATCCGGCAAACTAATTTTAGTTAATATTAAAATCCAACGACAATAAACGAAACTTAACGCTTTGTATATTGCTCTTCATAGTATTTCTGGTAATCGCCACTGGTAATATTGTTCAACCAGGTTTCATTGGCCAGATACCAATCTACTGTTTTTTCAAGGCCTTCTTCAAATTGAAGCGAAGGCTGCCATCCCAATTCATTGCTGAGTTTTGTAGAATCAATGGCATAACGCAGATCGTGTCCGGCCCTGTCTTTAACAAAGTTAATCAATTTCTCCGAAGTTCCGGCCGGTCTGCCAAGTTTAATGTCCATTAAGGAACAAAGTAACCTTACCAGATCAATATTGGTCCATTCATTGTGTCCACCAATATTGTAGGTCTCTCCATTTTTGCCTTTATGAAAAATAACATCAATGGCCCTGGCATGATCTATCACATACAACCAGTCTCTGACATTTTCGCCCCTCCCATAAACAGGAAGCGGCTTGTTGTTTATGATATTATTGATCATTAAAGGGATGAGTTTTTCAGGGAAATGATTGGGGCCATAATTATTCGAACAATTAGATACCACCACGGGAAGCCCGAAAGTGTGGAAATATGCTCTGACCAAATGATCGGAACTGGCTTTGGATGCCGAATAGGGGCTGCGTGGATCATAGGCAGTCTCTTCTGTAAAAAAGCCTTCATCGCCTAAGGAGCCATACACCTCATCAGTCGAAATATGGTAAAACCTTTTGCTGTCGAAATTATCTTTCCACAAGGTGCGGGCAGCATTCAACAATGTAACGGTACCTATGATATTGGTATAAACAAATTCCATGGGATTGGATATGGAGCGATCGACATGCGACTCGGCGGCCAGATGAATCACCCCACCAAATTGATATTTCTGAAACAAATTTTGTATAAAATCCGTATCGGTGATATCACCTTTGACAAAAGTATAGTTGGGTAATTTATCCACGTCAGTTAGGTTTTGCAGATTCCCCGCGTATGTAAGCTTGTCGAGATTGACAATGTTGTAGTCAGAGTACTTATTGACAAACAAGCGTACCACATGCGAACCGATAAATCCGGCACCTCCTGTGATCAACAGATTTTTTTTGCTCATATTAATTATTGGTTTTCATTTTTTCAGAATATTTCAGTTCCCAGTTCCAGGCCGACAGCATCATTTCGTCCAGATCTTTTTCGGCTTTCCACCCTAGAATTTCATTGGCCAAACGGGTATCTGCCCATATTTTATCTACATCACCCGGTCGTCTTTCCACTACTTTATAAGGCAATTTAATATTGGATATTTTCTCAAATGACTTGATGACATCCAATACGGAAAATCCGTTCCCGGTTCCCAGATTAAAGACTTCACAATTATTTCGATTTTCCTTTTTCAGTAGGCGGTTGAGTGCACGCACATGTGCCTTCGCCAGATCCACTACATGAATATAGTCCCGAATACAGGTACCGTCAGGAGTATCATAATCGTTGCCATACACACTAAGTGAAGAACGTTTGCCCATAGCTGTCTGTGTGATATATGGGACCAGATTGTTTGGCACCCCAATGGGTAATTCACCTATCAATGCAGATTCGTGGGCACCGATAGGATTAAAATACCGCAGCAGAAGGGCATTAAGCTCAGAAGTTCTAATGACATCATTGATGATCTCTTCTGAAATTCGCTTGGTATTACCATAGGGAGACAAGGCCTTTTTGACAGGTGATTGTTCGTCCACAGGTAATTCATCAGGTTGACCGTATACAGTGCATGAGGACGAAAAAACAAGGTTGTTGACCTTGTTTCCCTGCATCACTGCCAACAAATTCACCAGTGAGAAAAGATTGTTGTGGTAATATTTTAATGGGAGTAGTGCAGACTCACCCACTGCTTTGAAAGCGGCAAAATGAATTACACCGGAAACATCCGGATGTTTTTCAAATAAATTTCTGGTTTGATCGGCACAGGTAAGATCTGTGTTTTCAAAAGCAGGCCAGATACCAGTAATCTGCTGAATGGCATCTACCACATTTTTGTAAGAATTTGACAGATTGTCAGCAATTACAACTTCAAAGCCACATTGCTGCAATTCTACTACGGTGTGAGATCCAATAAAGCCGGTGCCGCCTGTGACCAGAATTTTCATTTAACTTACAGACTCCAGTAGGTTAACTCCTTTATTTTGGAGCGATACATTCCTTTGATATCAACCAGTATACAATTATCTGCGGCTATGGCTTTAAAATCAGATTCCGAAAGCTTAATATATTCATTATGAGAAACTGCGATAATGATTGCATCGTATTTTCCTGAAGGAGCCTGTACCATTTCAAAACCATATTCGTGTTTAACTTCTGCTACATTTGCATAAGGGTCCACAACATCTACGTTAACACCGTAAGTCTTAAGCTCGGAAATTACATCTGCCACCCTTGAATTACGTATATCGCTGACATTTTCTTTAAAAGTGACTCCCATAACCAAAACTCTTGAAGCCAGTACGTTTTTACCGGTAGCAATAATTTTTTTCACGGTTTGTTTGGCCACATAAAAACCCATTGAGTCGTTCACAAAACGTCCGGAATTAATGATCTGTGCGTGATACCGGAATTCTTTGGCTTTATAAGTAAGATAATATGGATCCACACCAATACAGTGTCCCCCCACCAGACCAGGATAGAACTTAAGGAAGTTCCACTTGGTTCCTGCAGCTTCCAAAACTTCAAAAGTATTTATACCCATACGATTGAAAATGATGGACAACTCATTCATGAGCGCAATGTTTACATCACGCTGGGTGTTTTCAATGATCTTAGCAGATTCGGCCACCTTAATGGATGATGCCATGTGAACACCTGCCACCACTACCAGTTCGTATACTTTTGCAACTATATCAAGTGATTCGTCATCGCATCCGGAAACCACTTTTGTGATTGTAGTAATGGTATGATCTTTATCTCCCGGATTGATACGCTCAGGTGAAAAACCCACTTTAAAATCCTGAATGAATTTCAAACCGGAAATTTCCTCCAATATAGGAATACAATCTTCTTCAGTACAACCCGGATAAACTGTCGATTCGTAAACTACATAATCTCCTTTTTTCAACACTTTAGCCACAGCGCGTGTAGCTGATAATAAAGGACGAAGATCAGGTAAGTTATGATTATCAATTGGTGTAGGTACAGCAACGATATGGAAACTTGCATCCTTAAGATCTTCCAGTGTGGCAGTAAATTGAATATCACAACCTTCAAATGCTGATGAAGGTAATTCTTCGCTGGGATCGATATTTTTCTTCATCAGCTCAACCCTGTCCTCTTTGATGTCGAAACCAATGACTTTGATCTTCTTTGCAAATTCAAGAGCTATGGGTAGCCCAACATATCCCAATCCAATTACTGATAATTTTGTTTGTTTTGCCAACAGTTGTTCATAGAGATTCATATGTGTAGTTTTTTAGTTGATTATTTTTTGAATTTTTTGTTTCTGATTTCGTAAATACGCTCAATGATTTCTACAATTTTTAAGCCTTCCAGTGCATTGGTAGTAATCGAGGTACGACCTTTCAATGTATCGACAGCGTTTTCGATTACGTAATGATGATTGGCAGCGGA
The DNA here is from genome assembly GCA_964599365.1 of uncultured Bacteroidales bacterium. Taxonomy (GTDB): domain Bacteria; phylum Bacteroidota; class Bacteroidia; order Bacteroidales; family CAIWKO01; genus CAIWKO01. Next base: position 18,070 of record CAZRFL010000040.1, on the reverse strand, counting down.
TCCTTTGTATGAACCATAATCATTGGCGGGATTTGCAGCCTCTAATTCAGGCATTGTATAGCCTTTGATATGACAATAATCCACTTCGTTCATATATTGACCGCCTATTTTAATGCTTCCATTCGATCCAATGATAGTCATACTGCTTTCCAGATTACTGTCCCATACAGATGTAGAATAATTCAGGCTGCCAATGCCACCATTTATGAATTTGAAGTTAACAAACCCTGAATCTTCAAAGTCAGTAAGGTCTTTGTGGTTATTATCTGCAAAAATTCCTTGTATATCTGTGATGTCACCAAAAAGCCAATACATGATGTCGATAAAATGTGAAAATTGTGTAAAAAGGGTACCTCCATCAAGATCTTGAAGGCCTTTCCATTCTCCTTTTTTATAATAGCGCTCATCCCGGTTCCAGTAGCAATTCAATTGAACGAGATAAATTTCGCCCAAAATCTTGTTGTCAATCACTTCTTTTATCCAAACCGATGGTGGTGAGTATCGGTTTTGCATTACCAGAAACAAACGTTTTGAAACCTGAAGAGATTTATAGATCACTTGTTCAACAGCGGATTTTGTTAATCCCATTGGTTTTTCACAAACCACATGTTTAAACTCACTTAGTGATTTAAATGTGTGATCAACATGCAGGCCATTAGGTGTACAAACGTTTACAACATCGAACTCCAATCCGGAGGAAAGCATGTCGTCAATATTATTGAAAAACGGAACATTGAAAGCTTCAATACCCAGTTTTTCTTTAGGCTTGATATCACATAAGGCTATTAATTCTGCTTCCGGATTCCGGACTATCATTTCAGCATGGCGCTTGCCAATATGCCCGCAACCCACTACAGCGAATTTTACTTTCTCATTTTCCGAAATTGCTTTGATCATAATATTTTTTTTATTCACATTGAGGACAAGTTAATGTCCCTTGTGTGCAATTTTGTGTTGTTGTTGAAATAAATGATGTGGCATCACTGCTACCACAAGCCCTGGTCAATTGTTCTATATTATTGGTTAAATAAGCGCTGTTGCAATTTACCTCTGCAATTGCTTTGCAAAATTCCTGCTTTTGGTATAGGCAATCATCACACCCTGATTTTGTGCATGCTGCAAACAATGTGATTGCTAAAATCATGAATAATATTTTGACAATTGATTTCATTTTACACGATTTTAGAAACACATCCATTTACAAATTTATATATTTCCTTGCTTTCTTGGCATATGGCAATTCCTTCGGAATTAAAATCAAGCCTGTGACCATATTCACTGATCCACCCCATCTGCTTGGCAGGATTACCAACTACCAAGGCATAAGAGGGGACTTCTTTAGTAACAACCGCACCAGCCCCAATGAAAGCATATTCTCCAATATTGTGTCCGCAAACAATGGTGGCATTGGCACCAATTGAGGCTCCTTTTTTAACGAGAGTCTTCATATATTGATCCTTGCGAATCACAGCACTCCGTGGATTAATGATATTGGTAAAAACCATAGATGGACCTAAAAAAACATCATCTTCGCAGATCACACCGGTATAAAGAGATACATTGTTTTGTATCTTAACATTATTGCCCAGAATTACTTCGGGTGAAACCACTACATTTTGGCCGATATTGCAGTTTTGACCAATCTCGCAATTGGACATGATATGGGAGAAGTGCCATATTTTGGTTCCATTACCAATCTTGCAACCGGAATCTATAATTGCTGTTTCATGCGCAAAATATGTTTTATCCATAATCAAATAATAATAGCTATTGGTTCAAAAATTCCAGAACTGATGATGTAATATACTGTAATTGCTCTTCATCCAACTCGGTATGCATGGGAAGCGAAAACACTTTCTTGCATAAGGTTTCTGTGATAGGGAAGTCACCTTCTTTATAACGGGGATCCAGATAAGCCTTTTGCATGTGCAAAGGTACGGGATAATATATCATTGCCGGCACACTTTTGCTATTTAGAAATTCAACTAGTTTATTGCGATCCACATCGTTTGTCACCAAAGTATACTGATGAAAAACGTGAGACGAACTTCTGCTACGTACCGGGGTTATCAATTTAGGATGATTTGCAAAGGCATTATCATAGTATTCTGCAGCTTTATTTCGAGCGGCACAATATTCGTCTAAACGGGCGAGTTTAATATCAAGAATAACAGCTTGAATACTGTCGAGGCGGGAATTCACACCAATCATATCGTGATAATAGCGAACCGTCATTCCATGATTAACAATCTGACGCAACTTGGTTGCCAAATCATCGTCGTTAGTGAAAACAGCTCCGCCATCACCATAGCAACCCAAATTCTTGGATGGGAAAAACGATGTACATCCCACAATGCTTATGGCCCCGGCTTTTTTCTTAGTTCCATCCTTAAAAATATAATCAGCGCCTATGGCTTGACAATTGTCTTCAATTACATGGAGGTTATGCTTTTCTGCAATTTCCATTATTTCTTCCATATTCGAAGCCTGACCAAATAAATGAACGGGTACAATTGCCTTAGTCTTTGGTGTAATGGCTCTTTCGATAGCAGCAGGATCGATATTAAAAGTATCAGGTAAGACATCTACCAAAACCGGGGTTAATCCAAGCAGTGCAATAACTTCGGCAGTAGCAATGAAGGTAAAGGAAGTAGTAATCACTTCATCACCGGGTTTCAGATCAAGAGCCATCATGGATACCTGCAATGCATCAGTACCATTTGCACATGGAATTACGTGTTTTACATTTAGATAAGCTTCCAAATCTTTTTGGAATTTATTTACCGCTGGACCGTTAATAAAAGCTGTTGAGTCAATAACTTCAAGAACAGCCGCATCTATTTCAGTTTTAATTTTTTCGTATTGACTCTTCAAGTCAACCATCATTATCTTGCGCATATATAGTGTTGTTTTGAGTGAATGTGTTGATTTTACGTGCAAAGATATAACTTTACAGAAATTTGCTGACAATAATCAATGAAGTTTTCAGGACGAATTCCATTTGCCAGCAAACTTTTTACACATTGATGCACTAAATTAATACTCTAATACGTTTGGTATGCAGTAATTATTTTTGGTTAATTTTGCTCAAAATTCAGGAAATGCAAAAGTTTGCGTGGTTATGTGTCTTTGTTTTTTCGACACTGTTTTTAAAGGCCCAGGTCAATGTTAAGGATTCAGCTATTAATGCTCCTATGTTTTATTTCACCTATGGCTTCCAGCTAAACGGCGGAGACATTTCAAAACGTTTTGGAGGGAATTCATCTGTAGGGGGCGGATTTCAATATAAAATAAAAAAAAATTGGTTGTTTGGAGCAGAGTACAATTATTTGTTCGGCGGGAAAGTTAAAGATGAATCTTCTATTCTTTCCAGAATTTCAACTTCCGACGGATATGTTATTACATCGTCGGGAGAGTATGCTCAGGTAAATTTTACAGAAGCCGGCTATAATATGTCCGTCAAGGTTGGAAAGATTTTTCCGGTACTGTCTCCTAATCCAAATTCGGGTATCATGCTGACCTTTCAACCCGGATATCTTCAACACAGGATCAAGATCACCAATCCGAATAATACTGCTCCACAGTTGAAAGGTGATTATAAGAAAGGCTATGATGAAATGGCAAACGGTGTATCGCTGACCGAATTCCTCGGATATTTTTACATGGGGAACAAGCGCCTTTATTCTTTTTATGCCGGATTTGAATTCACCCAGGCTTTCACAAAGTATCGCCGGGCCTATAATTTTAATACTATGAGCCGCGATACCGAACAAAAACATGATTTTTTATATACGTTCCGTGTTGGTTGGTTGATCCCTCTTTATAGAAGAGCTCCTGTCGGCTATTATTACAAATAAACGTCCGGGATGTTCTTTTTGTATAATATTTCCATTTACATTTACACCGGTCTCGTCCACCTAGCGGCATTTTTTAACCCTAAGGCAAAAAAATGGGTAAACGGAAGAAGAGATATTTTCAAAAATATTCAATCGCAGATCGATGTTACTCAAAAACACATTTGGTTTCATACGGCTTCGCTTGGCGAATTTGAACAGGGACGACCGGTCATGGAACAATTCCGAAAAGAATTTCCCGATCATAAAATTGTGCTGACTTTCTTTTCACCATCAGGCTATGAAATCAGGAAAAACTACGAGGGTGCTGATCATATTTTTTATTTACCAGCTGATACAAAAAGGAACTCCAGACGATTTCTCGATTTGATAAATCCACAAATGGTTTTCTTTATTAAATACGAGTTTTGGTTTAACTACATTAATCAAATTCGCAGAAAGAATATTCCATTGTACTTTTTCTCTGTTAAGTTTCGGCCAAGGCAGTACTTTTTCACATGGTACGGGGGCTGGTTTCGCAACAACCTGAAAATGATTGATAAGATTTTTGTTCAAGACAAATCCTCGTTACAACTTCTACAAAGTGCAGGATATAAAAATGGTTTTGTTTCGGGCGATACCCGGTTCGACCGGGTGCTGAGTGTTGCCGAACAAAAGAGGTCATTCCCTTTGGTTGACGCATTTACGAAAAACTCTGTTGTGATGATAGCCGGGAGTACCTGGCCGCCCGATGAGGCAATGCTTGTACAGTTAATCAATTCAAACACTTCAAATGTAAAGTACATCATCGCACCTCACGAGATAGAAAAGGAACGTATTGATAAACTCCAGTCCGGGATTTCAGCAGTTTCGGTCAAGCTTTCTGAAGCATCTATGGAGAACGTGACGAATGCCCGGGTGCTTATTATAGATAATATCGGGATATTGCTGCATTTATACCAGTATGCTGATTTTTCTTATATTGGAGGAGGATTCGGGAAAAATGTTCATAACATTCTGGAGGCAGCCACTTTTGGGGTGCCGGTTGTTTTTGGTCCTAACTATCATAAATTCCAGGAAATTATCGACCTTATTGCTTTAGGAGGGGCTTTCCCTGTAACTAATTATCAGGAATTTACATCAGCATTGCTCAAATTACAAAATGAGAATGATTTTAGAAAATTCTGCTCAGATATTTGCCGCAATTTTGTCAGGGACAGTGCCGGTGCGACCGAAATAATTCTTAAAAACATTAAAAAAGACCTTAGCGTCTAGTTCGCCAAGGCCTTGTCAAGGCTTTCTTTCATTTCTTTGGGAGATTGAGGATGAGCCAAAATGGTTTTGTCGGCATCTAGCAGAAAAAATATGGGAGTGCTATACGCATTATAACTTTCGATGACGGGGCTTGCCATACCTTTAAAATCCGAGACATTTACCCATGTCATATTGTTTTTATCGATGGCTTCCTGCCAGGCCTTTTTGTCTATTTCAATCGAAACGGCTATGATTTCCAATCCACGGGCATGATACAACTTATAAATATCCAGTATCTGGGGCATTACTTCTTCGCAATGCGAGCAAGTGGAGGACCAAAATAATAATAAAATAACTTTCGATTTAATACCATAAAGATTCTCTGACTTCCCCTTGCTGTTTTCCAAAGTAAAATCTGGAGCCTTATTACCCGGACGAAGTTTTATGATTGTGGATGCTCGCTTCGCAAGGGTTTGTTCCCAACCGGCTTGCGGAGCATGGCCTTTCAACAAATAATCGTCGACCAGATGCACAAAAGTAGCTTCCCATTCGGTATCTTCGTAGGTATTAATCAGCAGGTTTAAAATGTACTTATAAACCGGGGAATCGGGAATGGTTTTCTTCAGGATAAAATCTACCGCCTTACAATAGTTGGAATCGGATTCGGGGTCTACATATTTGGTAAGGTAGTCGGTGCAGAGCACATAAAATACTTCGGAGTTGAGCAGTGTGGAATCTGAGAAATCGACATGATCGAAAAAGTGTTCTTTTTGAAATTCCTTGCGGGATTTGTATTTTTTAGCATTGGGAGTCATTCTGTAAGCACCCCAATCAGGTTCCAGATATGCCAACAAGAGTTTTTGTACATACATACCCTTGCTTTTATCGATCAACGTTTGGGTGTATTGATCCAAATTAGTTTGAAGGCTGAACGCCTTTTTCGCCATACTATCCAGTTCCGAGTTCATCACTTTGTTGTTTGCCTCGTAGATACTTTGTCCCATCTCGGAAATCAGATCGAAAGAATCGTTGATGTAAAGTGAGGTGCGCCAATAATCGTAGTAAATTTTATTTTCGTTCGATTCGATAACCACCAGATCGTCGAGCAAACTCTCCACATCATTTTGCATTACTATGTTTTCGCGATTGAGTATGATATCGGTGAAAAGATTTTTGCCAAAATCGATGCGGTAAACACCCACCGGTATCGGGTTCTCGCTATTGAACTTTATAATTCCTTTTTCGGAAAAAACCGAATCAATGGGGGTATGAACTTTGCCGCGAACCGAGGAAAGTGTCACCATCGAATTTTCCAGACCCTTTACCTGATACGTTATATGATACTGTGCCCGACAGGGAAGGATAGTAGTAAACAGAACCACCAGCAACAAAACAATAAGGGTTTTCAAGAGTTTTTTTACAAAATTAATTCAAATTTATGACACAGTACATCACTAGCATGAAACGGTGGTTCACTGTCATGAAACGGTAGTTCACAAGCATGGAATGGTAGTTCACAGGCATGATTTCTTACTTCACTGTTGTGAAATGGTAGTTCACTGTCGTGAAATGATGCATCACTTGCATGTGCGGTCGTGTCACTTGCATGTGCAGACGCATCACTTGCGTGTTCAGTTACATCACTTGCGTGAAACGCTACATCACTTGTGTGAAATTATACATCACTTGCGTGAAATGGTGTATCACTTGCTTCGAAAACTTCAACAATTAATTTTACCTAAAATTCGCCTGAATCGGTTTTTCAATTATAGAGACTTCCTCCCAAGATCTTACCATTAAATAAAAAAATTATCTTTGTATAGGACAATATGGAACTACTGATACTAAATTACGAATATCCGCCTTTGGGCGGAGGGGCGGGCGTCATCACCCAAACCCTTGCCGAAGGTTTGGCAACAGAAGGGCATTCAGTTACTGTGGTTACCACCTGGTTTGAGGGTGAAAAAGAGATTTCGACAGCAGGTAATTTAAAGATTATTCGTCTGAAGTCAAGACGAAAGTTCACCTATCGGTCCAATCCGAGGGAAATGTGGTCGTGGATAGTACATTCTAAAAAATTCTTGGAGACATACTGTTCGGAGCATCGCTTTGATCTTTGTTTTGCCAATTTTTCGATTCCCGGAGGGGAAACAGCGCTTTTTTTGAAGAAAAGATTCAATATCCCGTTTATTGTGATCTCTCACGGCCACGATATTCCCTGGTTCTTTCCCCAACAAATGTTCTGGTACCATTTGATCACCTATTATAGAATCCGGAAAATATGTCGTCAATCGGAAAAGCTTGTTTTGTTATCGGAACCCATGAAAGCCAATGCCGATAAATTTATGGGGAAACACCATCAACACAAGAATGTCATCATTTCGAATGCTTTTGACAATAGTTTGTTTTACCCTGATTATTCAAAACGAAACGACGTTTTTACCATAGTTTTTTCGGGACGATTGGTGGAACAAAAGGATCCTATGACTTTTTTGAAAGCAATGCAGTTATTAGCGCAACACAATATAAACTTCGAAGTCGAAATTTATGGAGACGGAGTTATGAGACGCAAGATGGAGAATTTTGTTGGTTGTAATAATTTGATGGAGAAAATACATTTTAAAGGATGGATGAAGAAAGAGGAATTGGCTGAGGCTTACCAAAAAGCTCATGTGTTTGTTTCAACCTCTCTGGAGGAAGGCATGTCTGTTGCTATTTTGGAGGCCATGGCATCGGGGTTGTATACTTTTGCGACACCGGTTAGCAATAATGAAGTTATGATAAAAGAAAATGTAAGCGGAGAAATTTTTGATGGGAACGACCCTCAAAATCTGACACAAAGATTATCCGATTTTTACGAAAAAAAATTTTCGCAAAACAACAAGATTCCTGATGAGATATTAGAGGAATTTGGGAATTATTATCATAACAAGGTTATGGTGGAGGAGTATTGTGACCAGGCAAAAAGACTTATCGCTATACAGAGCAACTTACATCAGAAATAAAATCTTATAATATTTTCAATTACAAAGTTAATTTGATCCTCGGTTATATCGGGAAAAATTGGCAAGGATAATAATCGTGATTGGTTATTAAAACTTACAGGAAACTCATATTGGGTATGCCCCAAAGAAGCATAACAATCCATAAAAGGTAGAGCTGTGTGATAATGCAATCCTGTCTGTATCTGTTTTTCGGCCAAATACTTCTGCAATTCGCCTCGGTTTTCAGTTTGAATTACGTAAAGATGAAAAATATGATTGGTATCTTTACGAACCATGGGAGTAGTAACAAAAGGACAATTTGCCAATCCCTCAGTATATTTCAGAGCCGCATTTACCCTTTGTTGGTTCCACTTGTCGATGAATTTTAGTTTTACTGACAAAACTGCTGCCTGAATTGCATCCAGTCTGCTATTAATCCCATTTATACTATGTACGTTCTTCAAAGGAGAGCCGTGATTACAATACATTCTGATGTGTGCGGCAAGATTATCATCATTGGTAACAATACAGCCTCCATCACCATAGGCCCCCAAATTTTTTCCGGGATAAAAACTATAGGTAGATGCCTGTCCAAAAGTGCCGGTATATTTTCCCTTATATTTTGAAAAGTGTGATTGAGAACAATCTTCCAATAAGAACAGAGAGTATTTATTGCAGATATTCATTATTTCATCCATTTCAGCACTTTGGCCATACAGATGTACCGGAATAATTGCTCTGGTTTTTGGGGTTATCTTTTCTTCTATTTTCTGAACATCAATTCCATAGTACTCATCATGATCAACAAAAACCGGGGTTGCACCAACATTAACTATGGCTTCGGAAGTAGCAATAAATGTATTTGCTGCCGTAATTACCTCGTCACCCTCTTTAATTCCCAGGCATTTCAAGGCAATTATCAATGCATCTGTCCCATTTCCGACCCCAATACAATGTTTAACACCCAGTTTTTGGGCAAAAGCACTTTCAAATTCTGACACCTTATTGCCATAAATAAAAGTAGAACTATCAATAAGCTGCAGAATATTATCGATTATCTCTTTTTTTATTTCTCTGTCTTGCGAATTAATGTCAAGAAACGGGACTATCATATTTTGATTTGTAATGAGTAGAAAGAGTAAAAATAATAAAATTATTAGTTAATTTTACCCAAAAAATCATTATGAATATTTCTTTGATCGGATACGGATACTGGGGGCCCAACCTTGCAAGAAATATTTCACAGAATAAAAACCTGAATTTCATTAAGATTTGTGATATACGCAGCGAGCGTCTTATTCAGGCAAGGCAAGCCCATCCTAATATTGAATTGTCAGAGAATTTTGAGGACATAATATCGGACGACAAAACGGATGCCATTGTTATTGCTACGCCGACATGTGAACATTATGCCATGGCAGAGAAGGCCCTGAAAAATGGGAAACATGTATTGATAGAAAAACCTATGGTTACTGATTATCTGCAGGCCCAGAAGCTTATCGAACTGGCATTATCAAAAAACCTGGTTCTTATGGTTGATTATATTTTTCTTTATAATGGAGTGGTTAGAAAAATAAAAGAGTTAATGGTGAAAAAGGAATTTGGGGACATTCTGTATATTGACTCTACCAGAATAAATCTTGGCTTATTTAAAAATGATGTGAATGTCCTTTGGGATCTGGCTGTTCATGATATTGCCATTATTAACTTCCTCATAAAAGACCGGCCAGTATCGGTGGTGGCTAATGGCAAATGTCATACAAAAAACGGGGTGGAGAACATAACCTATATCACATTAAATTACTCCTCTGATCTAATTGTGCACATCCACTCATCGTGGACTTCTCCAGTTAAAGTAAGGCAGATGCTTGTTGGCGGCAACAAAAAAATGCTTATTTATAATGATATAGAGCCCACAGAGAAATTAAAAATCTATGATTCGGGATACGAAATCAGAACTGATGATGAAAAGCAAAAAATGTTGGTAGATTATCGAATTGGTGATGTCTTTGTCCCCAAATATGATACTACTGAGCCCCTTTCGATAATGATACAAGAATTTTATGAGCTTGTCGCACTAAAAAAGAGCCATGAAGACCATTTTAAGGAGATACTTGAGACCACACAAATTTTAGCTTCAGCAAATAAATCATTAAAAAACAATAGCAAAGAAATTAAAATCGGATGGTAGTAAATCAATCCTGGACTATCATTATTTTTGCTTACAACGAAGTTACTGCCATTAGAAAGGTTGTTACGGATGTAATTAACATAATGGAGGAGATTACGCCCAACAGCTATGAAGTGGTGATAGTAAATGATGGAAGTACGGATGGAACCTCATTGATCATTGAAGAAATTCAAAAAAAACATACAGAGATAATCGTGGTTACTCATCCCGAAAATCTGGGTATAGGAAAAGCTCTACTCAGTGGATATTCCCATGCAAAAAATGAAAACATTTGCGCTATCCCTGCCGATGGTCAATTTGATGTCAGGGAAATTGTACCATTTGCAGTTATCTCACCCAAAACAATTATTTCATTTTACAGAACGGTCAAAACCAGATATACCCTTTTCCGAAAGTTTTTAAGCTTTGGAAACAGGTTTATAAATTCTTATTTACTGGGTATTAAAATAAAAGACGTTAACTGGGTGAAGATATATAAAAAGGAGTTTTTTGATGAAATAACACCGGTTTTAAGCAGTTCTCTTGTGGAAAGTGAAATTTGCGCGAAAATGATTAGGAATCACTATAAGATTATTGAAGTGCCTTCGAAATATAATCCCCGTAATGGTGGTAAATCAAAGGGAGCATCAGCCAGAACCGTTTTTACAGCGTTAGCCGAAATAACCAAACTATATTTTGCACTCAGAAAATAATATTATCTGCTTTTCATGAAATTGGTTATGAATCAAAAATTGAAAATCCTGCTTATCTCAACCTTGACCCTTATTGTCATATCGGGACTAGCTTTTTCAGCCTATTATCTAAATAGAATTACCATTTGCGAACCCCTTTCTATAAAGATTACCTCTAAAAAGTCTTTTGAAAGGAATCAATACTCATTGCACGGTTTAGGTCCTTTGGGCAGAGAGTTTCAGCTTGGGGTAGATTCTATAGACAATAGCTGGGAAATTACAAATTCTTATTTTTTTGAACTCTTTTTAAAAACAAATAAAAAAGGACTCTCCGACACCTCAACAAGGGTGATGGTGAACGATACCCCATACAAGTTAAGCAAACTTACTTATTTCATAGGCCTTTCTGATACCTGTGAAATCAGAGTTAAGCTTCCCTATGTTTCTGCCATTTCTATTCAAAAGAAAGCTTTGATGGTTTTAGCCGGGGCAATAAAGGGCAAAAGTAATTTTGCAATTTTCATACTTTTAATTCTTGCTGCCGCTTTTCAATTTTCCAGAATCCAAAAAACTATTTCAAAAGATGTAGCCGTACGAATATTTGCCTGGTTGTTCAATATTTTATTTGGAGTTACAGTTATTACTATTTGTTATCTTGCCTTTTATATATACCCCTCTCCGGTTGATTACAGTATTGCGACTTTTGGAAAAGTATTTGGTTGGTACTCATCCTTTTTCTATTATATAATAGGTGATGGCAGGTATCTGACCAATTTCCTTTATTATATTGCCAACCCATTGGTTTATAATTGTATTTGGATGTACAAAATAATCCCTGTTATCCTTTTAGTATTTCTTTGGGGATCTATCTTTATCTTGATAAAAGCTATTTTCCATACTCAAAGTTTGTACAGAAACATCATAATTTCCAACGCCATTTGTTTTGTCTTTATTCTTCTTATGCCCAATATTGCAGCAGCCTTTTTTTGGTTGGCCGGGTCCTATCCCTATCTCACAATCATTATATTAACAAACCTGTTGACGGCGATTTGTATTCATTATTTCAGGGGCGATATAAAAGGATGGATTTTTAGCCTCTCTGCCTCCCTGATAGTTTTTTGTATTAATGGATTACATGAAACCGCAATTATGGCCACATTTTTCTGGCTATTCTACTTCTTTCTTTTTGCGATTTCAGTAAAGAAATTCAAGTGGCACAATATACTTGTATTGCTTTCCTTTATACTTTCGGTATTTATTGTATTGTCATCCAAGGGAAATACATACCGTATGAGCAGACAAGGTGTTCAGGAAATACTTGAACTAAGTTTTTTTCAAAGATTAATTACTTCAATTTCTTCAGACCTTACAGAAACTTCATCGTTTATTATGAGTGAGTTTATTAGCACTCCTTTTATATTCTTACTGTTCCTTCTTTCTTTCTTAATCTCTCATTACACAGGGCCCAAGAATATCTTTGGGAGTGAATTGGAAGTTTCTAAAAAAGCAATATGGGCTATAGTTTTATTTCCTATTGTTTTATTTGCCATACCGTTTCCTTTTTATTTTTCAGGATTGTCAGATAATGTTGCTCTTGGCAGAGTCCAGAATGTTATGTTCTATTATTTGCTGTTTTTTGTTGCTGTTTTTTTTCTATTTCTCTTCAGCAGGAAAATGCCTCATTTTTTAAATTCCAAATTTAATAGGATCTCTATTTTTTCTATTACTTTAATTATCTTTTCTATATTTCTATCTTTAACCTCAGAAAATACACTTTTCAAAAAAACTTATAATGATATAGTGTACAAAAGATTGATCAATTATTTGGAACAACAAAAAGACTTATTAAGAATTTTAACAATTAGGGCTCAAAACACAACATTACTGCAATTACATTCGATTAGAAACCGTCCACAAACCATATTCTACCAAGATGTGTCGGAACACAAGAGATATGTTGATTTTGTGTCAATCTACTTTGGTCGTCCCCTCGTTTTTGATAGCATTAATAGAGGGCCCATACAAGATACTTTAAAGCTATCTTTAAGAAATAAAGGGGCCCGTTCACAGGGATTGAATCTTTGCCAAAATATAAATATGAAAGACTTTCTCCCTTGCAGTGCAAGTTCTGCGGAAAATCTGTTCTTCCGTTTTTTGCTTTATAAAATGGACGAGGCTTTTTCAGCTAATGAAATTCTCAATTCTCAAGGTTTTTTCTCGTTAATAAATGAAATTCTCCAAATTGACAAATCCAAATTTCACTGTCTTGACAAGTCTGAAAAGATTATCCTTACAAATCTTTCAGCTCAATATGAGGGCGGAAAACACATAGATCAATCAATAAGGCAAGAAGAATTAATTAACTATTCAAAAACAATCTCGGGTATTCTTAAATCTTTACTTCCGGAATTTATTGATTCAATACAAATTAATCATAAGAATCCCAAATCGGCCACTATTCTTTTGTATTTCAAGAACCGGAATAGCACAAGCCGCGAGACTATAGAGATGATAGCAGAAAAGGAAAATGGTATTTTTAAAATCAGCCACATTGGATTATATGACTATTACTCTCAGACAATCAGACAAAAACAGAAATATACTGGGAGTAGAGCCGGGGATAACCTTGTTCTGGTTGAATTAAAGTGCCTGATAAATCCTTATGATTCAACTCTGGTGTTAAAAGCTCTGTTTATCAACAACACACAAAGCCAAATTCATAAATCAGAAATGGATGTTGTTATCCACTCAAATCAAAGCAAATTCATCATACCTATTCATGCAAATTTTAGTTATAATGCCCCGGTGGGAAATTTAGGGGAGATGTCCGGTATTTATTATCGGAAACTAAAGGCAAACCATGTTTACGACAGATTTCTTGCATTATTTTTATTAACACATACGATTCATTATGAGATAAACGACTTAAAAGGTTATAGTGCAGTAGGAGACACTATGACCTTCTTAAAACCATAAAATAAAATGTAAGATTCAAAAAAATCTAAACAGAATGGCGCCATGAGGTAAACATAGATGTCAATGAACACTCTACCATTTTACATGCATGTTCGCTCAAAGTATTTATTCGTATTTCAATATTGAATTGACAAATAATAACAAATCCTCGTAATCTGAAATTTTTAATATTTTAAAATTTCCATCCATTTTTGAAAATAAAATTTTAATTGAGATCTTCCTTGAACAACAAATAGTATAGGTTACCACAATATTGTTTTCTATTTGCTCTATTTGCAGAGGTGCTGCGCGAAACTTTACAACAGTATAAATTAGGAAGTTTAAAAATCGGCTTGTACTTTTGGTTTTACTCTGTTCACCAAGAAAAAAAAGATTGAACAGGATTGAATCTGGACACACCCGTGTAACCTCATTTGAAATAATCCTGTGCACAGAAACTGAATCAGCAATAAAACAATTTGGCGACAAATTCCCATTAGTATTATATTCGACGAACTGAGTCAATTCCCTCAATTGTTCAGACTTTGAGTGCAAAAAGAAAATAACATTAATCAATACTGCTAAAAACACTATGGTAAGCAGATATGTCGCCACAAAATATCTACCTTTTGTCATATCTTTTTACGAATTGGATTTCCATAATTTCTGGAACAACATTAACATACGCATACTTTTTGATCAGTTGAATAACCGAAACAGAATCTCCCCTTAATTTTACCTCATCCAGCATGAAATACCCTGAATAATCTTTATTCTTTTTTCGAAAATTATAGCGATGAAGACCATCCTCAAGAAAATATCCTGGAAAATCCCTTTTATTTAATCCTTTTTTTCTATAAAGAAATAAATCAGCAGGTAAAAATATTGATTTAGGCTTGGCGGCTAATGTATCAATTATGGCACATTTCCATCCTACATCATTTCTAGCATTATTCATTACCTCATATCGTTTTTGCATTTCGATGTAATATTTCTTGTAAGAGCCATCCATGAATTCCCGACTAATCAAGGTTAGATTATTACTTGAAAAAAAACTCATGACCAAAGTGAAAAATAAGACAATTGATACGGCGTATGGTTGATACTTTTCCAAATTTAGTTTTTGAATGATTCCAATCTTTATGAATAATAAAGGTAATATGAAAAGAACAATAAACAAAAATATCCAATGGATAAAATTGTAAATTCTCTCTGGAAACTCATCTGCCCCCATTGGGAAATAAAAGGTATAAGTCAATATAAACATGAGCGATACCAAACTAAACAATAAGAGAAAGATCATTTTCTTTGAAAAAAACACAAATAATTTATCTCTTATTGTGTTAAGTAAAAAAATGCTGACTACCATCATTGGAATTGTGAACGTATTTTTAAATAGCCAACCATATGTGGTAAAACAAAATTGTTTCAGTCCAACGATAAATATCTCACTCAAGTATTGAGGCGTTTTTTCAATCCCAAAAGAATTATACCGATATACAATACCCGGTGACGAAATAAAAAGCAAAGTGCATAATATCGCAATTAATAAAAATGGTATTATCTCAAGAAAAAGGGATGATTTGTATTTAAATAGAAATAAGGCAATGATTATTAGGGAGAAAGCATTAAGAATTAACATCATTTCGTTAATCCCATAACTGCCAATCAAACAAAACACTGCCGATACAAAATATAAAAGCTTTATGGTATAATTTTTTGTTCTAAGAAGTCTTATAAGTAAAGATGTCCACAAAAAGAAAAAAATCCAAGCATAAAGATATACAAAGCTACTTGCAATCCAGTATAAATCATGCACAATAGATGGTATGGTCGCAAAATGAATAATAACAATTGTCTCAGAACATATTATCGCCAATGTCTTACTTATGTTTTTTTCAAAAATTGTGATAATAAAAAAACACAAAGAACCAGTAATCAAAAGCAAAGACAAAATTGGTATCAGTTTAAATCCCTGTACATATCCCCATACCAAAGGATTTAATCCGTGAAGAAAATTTGTAAAATATCTACCATCATATATAAGCAGCAATTCAATAGCACTATTAAATACTCCTCCGTTTTTATAATCAGCGGCGATCTCTATATCTTCCATGTGTGGAAATGAATAAAAAGACGCTAAGATGAGCATACCCAATCCCCATAAAATAAATAAAATTGTCACTATTTTGTTTATTGTTAGAAGAAATTCGCTTTTCCTCACATATAATAACAATACTAAAAACATCAAAAGAATCATTATTGATCCCAAATTATTAAAATTTGTTAGAAACACTTTTTTAATTAATGAGAAGTTATTTCTTTTTTGAATTTCACTTAAGACTATTGTTGGGGGGCTGGTATTTGTTCCGGGAAAACTTGCAATCAAACTATTGTCGGGTATGGAATAGATTTCAATAGTGATACTACCCGTGATTTTCTCTCTTTCTGAAGGAATAAAATTAATTCTAAGTTCTTTAAAATATCCCGTACTGATACTCCAGCAGTTTTTTAATGTATCGGGATATAAGGGGACATTACCACCTAAAGGTTGTGTTGCATTAATTATTATCCCGGAAACAATGTATCCCCTGTCAGATTTTATTTTGATGCTTAAAGGTTCGTAAATATTGATACGGCCAAAGTAAAAAATAGTAAACAAGATAATTGCAATTAAAAACAGTGAACCTAAAGATGCAATTAAGTATTTCCTTTTTTTCGACAGTGTCATGAATTTTTTTTCAATGGGGGCTTATGATACAATACATCAGGAATAACAGCCGAATAACCTCTATACTAGTATTCCTTACAAATGCCTGATTCTACAACATACAATATTACGCTTATTTTTCAAGTTTTGCAATACAATAGTAGTGATTTTTTAATAAATTTACACTTCAAAATACGATTTACATGAGCAAAATAAGGATAGGGTTAGCCCAATTGTTGGTAGAGGGTGGAGAGCCTGACCGTAACTTTAGCAGAGCAGAAAAGCTTATAGAACAAGCTGCAAAAGAAAGGTGCGAACTTGTTTTGTTGCCCGAAACCATAGATTTTGCATGGACACATCCCAGTGCCAAAATGGAGTGTCAGCCTATACCCGGACCTAACAGCGATTTTTTTTGCAAGCAAGCACTAAAACACAAGATGTACATTTGTGTTGGCCTGACAGAAAAAAAAGGAGATAAAAGGTACAATACTGCCATACTCATTAATGAAAAAGGGAAAATCATCTTACAATATAGTAAGATCAATCTGTTGGTGGTGGAGCATGATTATTATGAGGTGGGTAATTCGCTGCAGGTTGTGGATACTCCCTTTGGGAAAATTGGGGTGAACATATGTGCCGACAATTATTCCGAAAGTGTAGTTATCGGTCATACTTTGGCCAGAATGGGTGCCCAGATCATTTTGTCGCCAGCATCCTGGACCGTAGATTATTCTATTACTGAGGAAGAAGATCCTTATAATGATAAATGGATAAAACCCCTTTCGAGCATTGCAAAAACCTATAATGTGTTATTTTTCAGCACCACCAGCGTAGGCTATATAGTAGGAGGACCTTATGAAGGAAAAAAGATGGTAGGTTGCTCGCTGGCTGTGGATCAGAACGGAGTTCTTGCTCAGGGGCAATTCAATGAATTTGCCGGAGAATTAGTTGTTATAGAAGCACATATTCCGGTCAATAATGAGAAGGGGACACAAATCGGGGACAGGTTAAAGCAGCAGGGATTGAATTTTATCAATCTATAGAGATTTAATCGCATCTTAAAAAGATAAAAAGTACCTTCAATTAATTTACATTTGCATTTCTGTAAGAAAACCACGCTGTAATTGATGACTGATGTAATTGTAAACGGAGTAAAAAAAGATATCCATTATCAAATATGTACCCGTTGCGTGCAGGACAGTACCGTGCCAGGTATTGTTTTTGACAAAACAGGAGTATGTAATTTTTGTCATTTTCAGGATAAGCTGGAACATACTTTTCCTAATGGGGAAAAAGGGGCCGAGATACTTGATGGTTTTTTCAGAACGATAAAAAACAAGGGGAAAAACAAGCGCTATGACTGTGTAATAGGAATCAGCGGGGGGCGCGACAGCATTTATCTATTATATCTGGCCGTTAAAAAATGGGGGTTACGCCCTATTGCCGTGCATTTCAATGATGGGTTCGACAAT
>CAZRFL010000039.1:0-33342 GCA_964599365.1 uncultured Bacteroidales bacterium | reverse complement strand
GGATCATGATACGGAAAAGTATCAGCACGGTGCGGAGGACATCTTTAAGAAGTTGTACCACAAAAGTTTTAATGCCATTGAGGGATGGTTTCATCATCTTTTAGTGCAGATACGGTATAAAATTGGTGTTTTGTTTTTGGTGTATTGGTGCTTTGGTGGCTTTTTACGGTGCAAAGATGGAGAATATTTTCTGAATTGAATCTACCCACTCCGCCGATTTTATATATTTTTGTCATCCAAATCAGACAAACTATGCTAACAGAAGTTGTAAACGAAGAATATCTGGAGAAATCCATTCAACGTGCTAAAGAACGCGGCATCATACTGCCCACATTTGCTCAGATGCAAAACCCCGACCTCATCCCTGAGGTAGTTAAAGATAAACTGAAAAATATCGGCCTGTGGGACCTTCATCCCCTCAATTTGTTCCGCATATCGTGGAAGAACGAACCCAAAGAATTTGGCGGCGGATTCGGTGGTGTCAATTATATTGAGCTTCCTTCGGAACTCACCGGCATAAAGACCCGCATCGTACTGATGCTGGGCAAATGGTTCCCTACGGGAGCGCACAAAGTAGGGGCAGCCTATGGTTGCCTGGTGCCCCGCATCATCAGCGGTCAGTTCGATCCTACCTATCACAAAGCGGTGTGGCCCTCAACCGGTAACTATTGCCGTGGCGGCGCTTTCGATTCTTATCTTATGGGCGTTACGGCTGTAGCCATATTGCCCGAAGAGATGAGTAAAGAACGTTTCGACTGGCTGAAAGACATAGGCGCCGAAGTGATTGCCACTCCCGGCTGCGAATCCAATGTAAAAGAGATATACGATGCCTGTTGGGACATCAAGCGCAACCGCAAAGATTGTATCATCTTCAACCAGTTTGAAGAATTCGGAAACCCCAGCTGGCACTACAAGGTGACGGGCACCGCGGCTTACGAACTGTCGCTGGCTCTCAAAGGCCGCCTGGCAGCTTATGTGAGCTCCACAGGCTCTGCAGGAACCATTGCCGCCGGCGATTGTCTGCGCAAGAAAAACCCTGCCATCAAGATAGTAGCTTCCGAAGCCACCCAGTGTCCTACATTGCTCAACAACGGCTTTGGTGCCCACCGCATCGAAGGCATTGGCGACAAGCATGTTCCCTGGGTTCATAATGTAAAGAACACCGACGTGGTGACCGCCATCGACGACGAAGATTGCATGCGCATTCTGCGACTCTTCAACGAGCCCGACGGAAAGAAATTCCTGAAGGATTCGGGCATAGCTCCCGAACTGGTCGATCAGCTCCACATGATAGGAATATCGGGTATTGCCAATGTGTTGTCGGCCATCAAGACCGCCAAATACTTCGAAATGACCGGCGACGATATGATCATCTCCCTGGCTACCGACTCTGCCGATATGTATCAGTCGCGCCTCACAGAGCTGGAAGCTGAGAAAGGCAAGTATAGTCCGTTGCAGGCAGCCCTCGACTATGAGAAATGCCTGTTGGGAACCCGCACCGACACCATGAAGGAATTGTCCTACACCGACAAGAAAGCCATTCACAACCTGAAATATTACACCTGGGTGGAACAGCAGGGCAGGACCCTCGAAGATCTCAACCGCCTTTGGTACGACGAGAATTTCTGGAAACAGACCTTCTCACAAGTGGCTTATTGGGACGATATGATAGAAGATTTTAACGACCGTACCGGAGTATTGAAAAACCTGTAGCGTATCATGTGTGAGATTCTGAAGAACCCTTACTATAAGGAAACTCCCGACTGGTTGAACCAGAAGACCGCCTTTTCCAATGATGACATACTGAAGTTTCATCGTTCGCTGGATGGCTACGAGGCCACCAAGGTGCATACCTTAAACGGTCTGGCCAAAAAGCTGGGGATAAAGTCGGTTTATGTCAAGGATGAGTCCTCCCGTTTTGGTGTGAATGCTTTCAAACCACTGGGCGCATCCTATTGCATCTATCGTTATCTGAAGGAACGTTGGGAGAAAGAATTCCAGACAGAGTTCTCTGTTTTCGATTTTAAGAAACCATTGAAGATGCGCGAATTGGGTACGTTTACCTTTTGCGCTGCTACAGATGGAAATCATGGCCGTGCCGTAGCCTGGACGGCCCGCATGCTCGAGCAAAAAGCCGTCATTTATATGCCTCTGGCCACTGCCGCTTCACGCATTGAGAACATCAAAGCCGAAGGTGCCGAAGTGGTGCTGGTCGACGGAACCTTTGATGAATGCGTGCGTCGTGTGGATGCTGATGCTAAAGCCAACGGATGGGTCATCATTTCCGATACCGCTTATCGAGGGTATATGTATTATCCACAGTATATTATGGCCGGATATTCCACCATCTTCCGCGAAATGGACAACATCATCAATAACCAGTTCCACAGCATGGCGGATATCGTCATACTGCAGGCAGGCGTAGGCGGATTGGCCGCAGCCGGCACCTGGTATTACACCAAAAAATACGGTAAGAAACGTCCCAAGATCATTTGCATGGAACCTGTCCGAGCCGATGCCTTCATGGAATCCATCAAGAACGGCAAACCCACTGAATCCAAACAGCCTTATGACTCCATTATGGCGGGCCTCAACTGCGGAGTTTCCCTGCTGGCATGGGATTATATCTGCGAAGGCGCCGATTATATGATGACGGTCAGCGATCGCTATGCCGAACAGGGTATGCGGCAGTATTATCATCCTGAGGGCAATGATCCTCAGATCATTTCCGGCGAATCGGGAGCATCGGGCATGGCAGCCTTGCTGGCTTTGTTCGAAGGCGACAGGTTTGCCCAATACCGCGACGAGATGGGTATCAATGAAAAGACCTCTGTGCTCCTCATCAATTCGGAAGGGGATACCGATCCCGAAAACTTTAGAAAAGTAGTAAAATAACGATAAAACCGGCTTATGATTACATTCCTGTTGAATGGCGAAACTATCTGCTACGAAGGTAATCCTGACAATACCCTGCTATATTTCCTTCGCGAAGAAAAGGATATAACTTCCGTTAAGGATGGTTGTTCCTGCCAGGCCTATTGCGGTGCCTGCATGCTCGAGATCAACGGCGAAGCCAGGCTTTCGTGCACCACCAAAATGAGCAAGCTCAGCGATGCCGTGGTTACTACTATGGAGGGCATTCCCGAAGCGGTGCGTGATGTGATCGCCAAAGCCTATGTGGAAAAAGGGGCGGTGCAATGCGGATTTTGCACGCCGGGTTTCATCATGCGTACTAAGGTACTGTTTCAGAAGAATCCTACACCCACCCGTGAAGAAATTGTCAAAGCCTTAAACATCAACCTTTGTCGCTGTACAGGTTATGTTAAGATCATTGATGCTATCGAGTTGGCTTGCCAAAAACTGAATGCCGGCGAAGCGGTAGAATATTCGGAGCGCAATGCCGCTGTGGGAACTTCTTATCCCAAATATCAGGCTTACGAAACTGCGATTGCAACCCGAAAATTTGTCGCTGACCTCAAGTTCGACAACATGTTGTTTGGGGCTTTGAAATTCAGCGATCATCCCCGTGCTGAGATCATTCAGATAGATTATTCTGAAGCTATTAACCTTCCGGGTGTAGTTAGGGTGGTCACCTCCAAAGATATTCCCGGAAATAAATATACCGGCCTTATTTATCCTGACTGGCCGCTGATGATAGCTGAAGGCGAGACGACACGCTATATAGGTGATGTGCTCTGCGGAGTTGTTGCTCATAATGAAAAGATAGCCCGTGAAGCGGTTTCACGTATACATGTGGAGTATAAGATACTCGCTCCGGTAACCGATCCCTATAAGGCTCTCGATAGTGATTCCCCTCAAGTGCATCCCGATCATGTCAACCTGTTGGATACCTGCGTGGTGAAAAGGGGAGGAGACATAGATAAAGCCTTTAGAAACTCAGCCTTTACTGCTTCCGGTTTTTACGAAACCCAAAGAATAGAGCATGCTTTCCTTGAGCCTGAATCAGCCATTGGTGTCCCAGAAAAGGGCAAAATACATCTCTACAGCCAGGGACAGGGCATTTACGTCGATAAAAAACAGATACTGAAACTACTCAACCTCAATTCTGAAGAACTTCAGGTAACACTGGTTCCTTGCGGTGGCGGCTTTGGCGGAAAGGAGGATCTGACGGTTCAGGGCCATGCGGCTTTATATGCCTTGCTAACGCGAAGACCTGTAAAAGTAACCCTTACCCGCGACGAATCCATTCGTATGCATCCCAAGCGTCATCCTGTCTTTATGGATATCTCGGTTTCATGCGACAAAAAAGGAATGCTGACAGCATTGAAGCTACGTGCTGTAGGCGATTCGGGTGCTTATGCTTCTGTAGGCAACAAGGTGATGGAAAGAGTGGCGGGCCATGCTACAGGTGCTTATCATCTTCCTGTGGTCGATATCGAATCAAAAACTGTGTACACCAATAATATTCCCAGTGGAGCCATGCGTGGTTTCGGAGCCAATCAGGTTGCTTTTGCCCTGGAAGGCTGCATAGATGAACTATGTCGACTGGGTGGTTTCGATCGCTGGAAGTTCCGCTACAACAATGCTTTATGTGAAGGCAAAATGACCGCAACTGGTCAGGTGTTGGATCAGGGCGTAGGAGTGAAGGCCACTCTGCAGGCTGTGAAAGATGAATTCTATAAGTCGAAATTTGTAGGTATTGCCTGCGGCATAAAGAATTGCGGCGTAGGTAACGGTATGCTTGATTTCAGTCATGCGGCCATAGTGGTCAAAAGCGAAAACGAGATTATAGTTAAGCACGGCTGGACCGATATGGGTCAAGGTATCAACAATGTGGTTATTCAGATCATGTCCGAAAGAACCGGTATTTCTCCTGAATTTATCAATGTTGAGATTGATACTGAGGCTGCCCTGGAAACAGGCATGACTACCTCTTCCCGTGCCACGGTGCTTTTAGGTAATGCCGTAATGGATGCCTGTGACAAACTTAATGAATCTCTGAAATCAAACAGCTTACAGGAATTGTCATGCAAGACCTTCCTCGGATATTCCGAATGCAACTGGACCACCAAACCCGGTGCTAATGTAGAAAAGATAGTAACTCACTTCTCCTATGGTTATGCCACTCAACTGGTAATTCTTGACGATGCGGGTAAGATCAGCAAGGTTGTTGCAGCGCATGATGCCGGTAAAATAATGAATCAGACCCTTTTCGAGGGCCAGATAGAAGGTGGAGTGGTTATGGGATTGGGTTATGCATTAAGTGAGGATCTTCCCATGCAGGATGGTTACCTGAAAAGTTCTAAACTGAAAGATTGCAGTTTATTTAAGGCAAAAGACATCCCGGAAATTCAGGTTATTGGGGTAGAGGTAGCCGATAATTTTGGTCCATTTGGTGCCAAGGGTATTGGTGAAATTGGCTTAGTACCTACAGCCGCCGCAGTTTCCAATGCTTTGACGCAATTCCATAAAGTGCGGAAATTTAAGCTTCCATTAACGTTTTAAAAGTAAAAGGGTAATTGAATATTTCTTACTTTTGCTAATTGTCTTAAAGTTGATTGTTTGAGAAAGATTTTTACTTGTATTGTATTTAGTGTAATTACCCTTGCTTTTGTTCTGAAGGCAGGGGCGCAAAATAACGTGGGGATAAATTCCACTGGAGCCAATCCCCATCCATCCGCAGCTTTAGATGTTGATGCCATAGATAAAGGGATGTTAATTCCCCGTCTTACAACTCCCCAACGTTTAGCAATTGTGAATCCTGCCAATGGATTATTGGTTTATGATGTGGATCAGAGGTGTATTTACTTTTATGATCTGGCCATTGTTTCCTGGACATCTATGTGTACAGGCGTTGGAATTGTCGGAACCACCGGCCCTACCGGAATGCAGGGTCTTCAGGGTATACAGGGGGCAATAGGTATTCAGGGTGTAACCGGAGCACAAGGTATTCAAGGTTTAACAGGCCCTCAGGGAGTTACGGGTGCGCAAGGTGTCACAGGTGCTCAGGGTATCCAGGGCGTTACCGGAGCAAATGGTGTAACAGGTCAGCAAGGTATTCAAGGTATAACCGGCGTTCAAGGCGTGACCGGTATTCAAGGTATAACAGGTCCTCAGGGAGTCACAGGTGTTAATGGAGTAACTGGTGCTCAGGGTCCAACCGGAGTTCAGGGTATTCAAGGTGTAACTGGAGCAAATGGTGTAACTGGTGCACAAGGCATCCAAGGGGTGACTGGAGCTAATGGTGTCACCGGCGCTCAGGGCATACAAGGTGTAACCGGAGTAAATGGTATTACTGGTCCGCAGGGTATTCAAGGTATAACAGGTCCTCAGGGAGTCACAGGAGCGGTTGGCCCCACAGGAGCTCAAGGAATTAGTGGAGTAACAGGTGCTGTTGGACCTACTGGTGCACAAGGCATACAAGGTATAACAGGCTCTCAGGGCATCACCGGAGCGGTTGGCCCCACAGGAACTCAAGGAATTAATGGAGTAACAGGTGCTGTCGGTCCTACCGGCGCACAAGGCATACAAGGAATTACTGGTCCGCAGGGTGTCACAGGAGCTGTTGGCCTTACTGGTGCACAGGGTGTAACAGGTACTCAGGGCATTGACGGAGTTACAGGTGCTGTTGGTCCTACTGGTGCACAAGGCATACAAGGAATTACTGGCCCACAGGGTATCACTGGAGCTGTTGGCCCTACTGGCGCTCAGGGTATTGATGGAGTTACAGGTGCTGTTGGTCCTACTGGAGCACAAGGCATACAAGGTATAATAGGCCCTCAGGGCGTCACCGGAGCCATCGGTACTACAGGTGCCCAAGGAATTGATGGAGTTACAGGTGCTGTTGGTCCTACTGGTGTACAAGGCATACAAGGAATTTCTGGTCCTCAGGGCGTCACCGGAGCCATGGGTACTACAGGTGCTCAAGGAATAGATGGAGTTACAGGTGCAGTTGGTCCTACCGGTGCACAAGGAGTTCAAGGTGTAACAGGTGCTCAAGGAGTCACTGGAGCAGTTGGCCCTACGGGAGCACAAGGAATTGATGGAGTCACAGGTGCAGTTGGTCCTACCGGTGCACAAGGAATACAAGGTATTACTGGCCCTCAGGGAGTCACAGGTGCGGTTGGCCCTACAGGTGCTCAGGGCATTGACGGAGTAACAGGTGCTGTCGGTCCTACCGGCGCACAAGGTATAACAGGTATACAAGGCGTGACTGGTGCACAGGGCATTCAGGGCGTAACCGGTATTCAGGGAATTACTGGCCCTATTGGACCTACCGGCGCACAAGGTATCCAAGGAGTAACAGGAATCCAGGGTGTAACAGGTATTCAAGGTGTTACTGGGGCTCAGGGCATACAAGGAACAACTGGAATACTTGGCCCAACAGGAGTTCAGGGAGTCACGGGTGCTATTGGATCATTAGGCCCAACGGGACCAACAGGAGCTCAGGGTATTCAAGGCATAACCGGTGATTTAGGCCCCACAGGACCTACAGGTCCCACAGGTGACCATTATTGGACCGAGCTTATTGGTACTTATACACCTTCACTTACTTGTGGCCCAAATGGAACCGCTTGTGCTACACCTACCAGTATGCAGGTAGGTAACGGGGTATTAGCACAGGCTTCACCCAACTCACCCTATCGTGGATTGTGGCATGACGGTCGAATGCAATATTTATATCTGGCATCGGAATTAACTGCGGCCGGAATGGTCTCAGGTACTATTAATTCTGTTGCGTTTAATGTATTGACAAAGAACAGCACAATGCCATATACCGGTTTTTCAATCAAAATTGGTTGTACAGGCGCTTCAACCTTGACTGGCTATATAACAGGCTTGACAACTGTTTATTCAGCATCATATACAACTGGTGTAGGCTGGAATGTTCATAATTTTTCTTCCACTTATGATTGGAATGGTTTTTCAAATATTGTTGTTGAAACTTGTTTTGATAATTCCAATTACTCTAATGATGATGTTGTCCAGATGGGAGTAATGGGAGCCAATTTATCCTATTATGGGTATCAGGATAATTATACCTTAGGAACGTGTTCCGGAATTCTTACATTTTTAGGAGTTAATCAGAATAGACCTAATATAATGTTTGGTTATTGTCCCAGTTCAGCAAGCGTTACTCCTGTGACCGGACCGTATCTTACATACGCAGGTGCACTTGTTATTGGTACTCCCGCGGGTGGTTATAGAGGTCCTGGAACAATAAATGCTCAGGCAGTTTATGATGATGGACTTCTCTTGACTGACTACGTATTTGATTCTTATTATGACGGAAAAATTTCAAAAGAAGATTCT
Organism: uncultured Bacteroidales bacterium; assembly: GCA_964599365.1. GTDB lineage: Bacteria > Bacteroidota > Bacteroidia > Bacteroidales > CAIWKO01 > CAIWKO01. Next base: position 25,068 of record CAZRFL010000039.1, on the reverse strand, counting down.
GCCAAGCATTTCGGATTTAAGATTGCCAAAATCGATGACATGATCAATTATGTGGAAATAAACAGACATTTACCTTCCATTAAAGGACGCGAGGACTGGAACAGAAGCGGGAATTTCTCCTTAGGGGAATTGACTCAGCAACTATGGGAAACTGTTGAAATCCAATCCCTGTATATTAAGGAATTGCACGAGCGTTTAACCAAACTGGAAAGCGAATTTAAGCAATTCAAATCAGGTAAGGATATACCATTAAATACTCCTATTGCAACCAAAAGCTATGTGCTCGAAAATAGTAGTGTAGGTTTCAGTCGTGACCCTTATACGGATCTTAGAGAAGCTATAAATACAGTTGAGAATTCAGTAAAGTTGACTGAGACTCAGAAACGAGAAATGATCTCGAAACTGAAACTGGATTATGAAAAGAATCAACAATAAGTGTTGATCAAATATCCACTATCTTATTTTTAATAGCGTATTTAATCAGGTCTACCGTACTTTTTAGCTCGAGTTTTTGCATAATATGGTTCTTATGCGATTCGACGGTTCTGATACTGATAAACAGCTTGTCAGCGATTTCCTGATTGCTCATGCCACCGGCAAAGTACTTCAATATTTCAATTTCGCGTGAAGAGAGTTTGTCTTCAGCTCTTTCAGGAAGGCTATCTGCTGTTTTAGCCTTCTGAACATAACTTTTCAATATTACTTTAGAAATGGATTCACTATAGTACTCGTTGTTATTATAGACAGCATGGATGGCATCTATGATCTCCTTACGTGTCGTGTTCTTTGGAAGATAACCTTTTGCACCGGCTTTTATTGCATTAAAGATAAAGTCTTCACCTGTGTACATGGAAAGGATCAGAACTTTAAGATTTGGATAGGTTTCTGAAAGCATTTTCGTAATCTCGAGTCCTGAAATCTCAGGCAACGAAATGTCCATTACAATAATGTCAGGATCTTGAAGTTTGAGTTTTTCACGTAACTCATTATAGCTTGCGGCTTCGCTAATAACATCAATATCTTCAGCATCGTTCAATAATGCCTTGATGCCATCTCTCACGATCTGATGGTCGTCAACCAGAATTATTTTGATCTTTTCCATAGCAATAGGTTATAAACAATTCATAGGTATTTTTACAATTACTTCTGTTCCGTTATTAATTTCGGAATTCACCTCAAAGGTTCCTTCTAGCATATTCACCCGTTCACGCATATTGTAAATCCCGTTGCCGACATATTTATGCGTAGCTTCAAATTTAAAGCCTTTTCCGTTATCAGCAATCGACAATACGATGAAATTTTCAATTTTCAAGATATTTACAGAAATCACTGATGCTTCTGCGTGCTTTACGGAATTGTTAATTGCTTCCTGCGTAATGCGGTAAAGGTACATACTACATTTCTCACTGAGCTTTATGTTCTCAAGGTTTTTATCTGCTTCAAATTCTATTTTAATGTTGGTATGTTCCTCAATTTCGTTGCAAAGTCTTTGCATGGCATTTACAATACCAAACTCATTTAATCCAGCAGGCATCAAGTCGTATGAGATCCTTCGTATCTCATCAATGGTTTTATTGAACAATTTCCTGAGATCTTCCAGCTTTTTCTGATTTTTGACATCTTCAACTTCAACACTTTCTAACTTTAGTTTCAAAGCGATCAACGATTGACCCAGGCCATCATGTAACTCACGGGCAAGCCTTTGCCTTTCAATTTCCTGACCGTCTATTACCCATGAAAGCCTCATCAAACGTTCTTCGCGCAATTGTTTTTCAACCATAACTCTTTTCGAGATATTGCGGATGACCAGTGCACGTATCATTTTTCCTTCGTATTCGATGGCACTCTCCTGAACTTCAACAAACATTTTGGTGCCATCTTTTTTGATAGCTTGGGTTTCGTAGGTAATAGGCTTTAAGGGTATCTTGAAACCGGTTCCTATGTGACGTTCCTGTATGATCTTGTAAACATTCATTTTCAGAATTTCCTTTTCTGAATAACCTGTCATGTTCGACATGGCCTGATTTGTCAAAATTGGATTGCCGTTATCATGAAGTATGATGCCATCAAATGTTGCCCGGTAAAAATGCTCTAATCTTTCTTCCCTTTCCCTAAATTCATCCGTCTGCTGTTTGATTTTTGCACTCATGGTATTAAATGATTTGGCCAGTTCCTGAATATAGCCATGTGATGTGATCTTTACTGGCTTAAAAATGTTAGTCTCTCCGAAATATTCCAATGCCAGAGTCAATTCTTTGATCTTCCTGCGAATTCTGAGAAATACCGAATAATTGTATACTACTAAAAATAGAATGATACAAACAAGCAAGATGAGTAAATAATGGATTAATTCCATAACCGTAATCTAAATGGTTTCAATTTGGAAGCAAATATATAACTTAGCGCCCACAAATCAATCATTTTTCCGATGATACTTATAGCAGACAGCGGTTCGACCAAAACCCACTGGAAATTAATAAAAACAGATAAATCAACTGAAAGCCATTATACCAGGGGACTTAATCCTTATTTTGCAGATGAAGCTACCTATGTGCATGTTTTGGAAAATGATCTTCCTCTGGATAAAACACTCATAAGCCGCTTGTACTTTTATGGATCAGGATGTGGGGCAGAAAAGAACATTTTAATGGTCCGACAGTTTCTTGAGTCTTATTTCCCCAATGCTCAGGTCGAAGTTTATGGTGATCTGTTTGGTGCGGCCAGAGCCTTATTGGGCAGAAGGCCGGGTATTGTTTGTATTTTAGGAACAGGTTCGGTTTCTTGCGTATACGATGGTGAAAAGATAGCCGATGCCATCCCGTCACTGGGCTTTATTTTGGGAGATGATGCCGGAGGGGTATCGCTGGGTAAGGAATTACTTAGAGCCTATTTCTACCGTAAATTTCCGCCTGATCTGGCTGTTGCATTTGAAGAAAAATTCTCTATAACACGTGATGAGTTGCTTACCAAGGTCTATCATACTCCTTCTCCCAACGCTTACCTGGCAACCTTTGCCTCCTTTCTGAGGAACAATTATAAGCATCCCTTTCTGCATGAATTGGTCAGTAGATGCTTCCGAAGTTTCTTTACTGATCATATAATGGTTTATCCGGATTATAAGAAAATGCCACTGGTTTTTACAGGTTCTGTTTCGTCTAACCTAAAAGATGTTTTAAACGAGGTAGCTGATGAGTTTGGAATAACAATACACAAGATCATGAAAGAGCCCATGGAAGGGCTGGTTGAGTTTCATAGTCTGGAAATTGATTAACTAATAAATGACCAGCTTATTCACAGAAGTCTCTTTACCCGAACGCAAAATGGCAAAATAAATACCCTTTGCAAAAATAGATAGGTCAACGTCTGCAGCGTTTTTACCTGGCAAAGACTTCAGATCAATCAGGTAAATGATTTGCCCATATACATCAGTTAGGCTGAGTTTGAGATGGCTTATCTGACTTCCGTTCCAGCTAAGGGTTATCTTATTGTGGGCAGGATTGGGGTGAATGAGGATATTCGACAGGGAAGTGTTTTCTGCAATTCCTACCGTGTAAATATCCACGGTGTCCTGTTTAATATCTGTTCCACAGGCATTGGTGACTGTAAGTGTGATAATATAACTTCCATTTGAAGTGTAGGTATGTGAGGGATTCAATAGATTTGAAGAACTACCATCGCCAAAGTCCCATAAATAAGTGTTCCCGTTTTGCGAAAGATTATTGCAATTGACAGTATTGTTATTTTCTGTGAAATTGAAAACGGCAGTAGGAACAGCCGTATTCACAGTAATTCCTACAGGCGAACGCAGGCTTCGACAAGTGTTACCTTTGATCTTCCAGTTATAGAAATAATAATAGTAAGCCGGATTGGCATAACTGTTTCCCGTAATGCTTACTTTCCCCTGTATGTCGTAAGGATAGGAGGCTCCGGTATTATTTCTGTAAAGATTATACAAAGGGCCGCTTCCTACCAACCTATAGTTTGAGCCTGTTGTGACAAACCAATTCAGGTTGAGAGTCGTTTTTCCTGCGGACAGGAAGATAGAGGTGTCGTAAACGATGCTGGCGGGAGTTTTCAAAAGTATGGTTCTGTTGCCCGTGGTCTTTGCAAATACATCCACCGATTGGATTGTAATATCCTCAAGACAATTAAAAATAAGGTAATGATCTGTCGTCCCATTGTAATAAGCGCCCGAACCAATGAGGGTATCAGCAGCACCGGTGGTAAACGCTTCAGTAATCTCAGATTCCACATAATATTGGGTTGATGTATTAATCACAGGTGTGGCAAAAGTGTCACCCACAAATATAGGATTGCCCGCAATAGGCTGATCATACCAATTAAGGTTGCCGGTGGCCTGGGCGGTAATATCCAGAGAACCGGGCTGGCATATTTCGTAATTTGCTGCTATAGGTGCCAGAGGGCGCTGGTTGTTGATATAGTCAAGCCTGGAAAAAGTATTATCACCAAATGCGTTCTGGGCTGTGAGAGAAACCGAATAGGTTCCATTATCTGCATAATAATGATCAGGGTTTTGAGCAGTGGAAGTGTTTCCGTCACCAAATTTCCATAAATAGGAAGTAGGAGCATTGGTTGAAAGGTTGGTAAACTGAACATGACCATCACAGGTGCTGATCGGATCGGCAACAAAGCCTGCCATAGCTGCCTGTCCTCCCGATGTACAGTTAAAATCGATGACAAAACCACGACCAGTGCTATATCCGTCAGAATAAAAGTGAAGAGTGACAGTATCGCTACTACTTGTAAAAGTAATAGGAGGCAAATTATTTGGATTGCTGCAGTATTTCCCCATCAAATGGGCGGCATTCATAGAACCATCGTAAATCTCCAAGTAATCATAATTGCAATAGCTGGTGTCGCCCATTTCCACATCGAAATCGGTGAAATGCAGGAGGAAATTATCAATGGAAGTATTGATCAGCATAATGGTGTCGTTGCTGTTCGACAAATAGGTGCTATTGCCACCATTGTCGTACAGTGTTCCCTGGCAGGCGCTAATAATGGTATTATGATTTTGAGTGGCTGTATAAACGCAAGGCTGTGCAACGTTGATAGAATCGGCGTAAGTCTTAATTTGGGTGCCATCGGTGAGGGTGAGGGCAATGGTTTTCACACCCGGACTACCATATATAATATTGAAGGGCCCCGTAGAGGTGGCCGTGGCAGGAGCGGCATCTGCACCAAAATCCCAACTATATGAAGTGATGTTGCCCGCAGAGCCGTTGGTGATGGTAATGCTTTCGCCCACGCAACTATTCTGATACGAGATATCGAACTCGGCTTTCAGGCATTGCGAAGTCAGGGGGATATTCGCAACATAAGGTTGGTAGTTGTGTTTAGAAATGGTAAACACCACTTTCGAGCCATCGATGGGAGGAAAATGAAGCGTCGCGGTCCCGCTAATCAGGATGGCGCTGCACACCAGTTCTCCGTCGACTACCAGAGTGGCCAAGCCATCGTTGCAAGAGGAGGAAAATACAGCAAATGAGGTATCACCACAGTTCAACGAATTTTGGTGTGTAGATGTAATTAAAGTAGGGTAAGCCGTCCATATCCTCATGGCAGGATCGCCGAAATAGTGATACAGTTCATCCGTATAGCGGTCGTCGCCCCAGGTTTGCAGCATACGCAGCAGGCCCTGATTCATTACATCACCCATAGTATAAATGGGGCTATTAGGTTGTGGTGTGCCCACCGGCAGATCGCCATTTCCCGAAAGGGAGGGAACTAAACCCGGCGAGGCCCATATGGCATCGAACATGCCCTCAATCAGACCATCGTTGAAACCGCTATAGCTATAATAAGCCGCCCCAAATACTCCAACGGCACCTCCATTGCTTTTGCGAAGGAATTTCTCGGCAAAACACTCCGGTAGCTGAAATTCTCCGGTATGACAGTTGATACTGAAAACCACAGGTAGTTTGTTGCCATTGTTCAGCAGATCGATGTCGTTGCTGACGAATTGGGGATAACCCCATCCGCTGCCCCCTACATATCCATGATCGCGGTGTGCCAAAAAGAGGTCGCCATTGGCTGAATTCAGCTGGCTGATAATATCCGTTTTGCTGCCATTCCATAAAAAACCGGGACGCAGGAGATCGTTGGGTAAGGGTTCGGAATTGGCATAAAAGCCATCGTTGTAATACACCGGATTGGCCGAATCGCGGGCTTTATAGACCCGGGACATATTATATCCCTGGGTGGTCATGTAATTTCGGATCTCTTCCATGGTCATCAGGAAGCGACGGTCCTCATGATCGTTATAATCATCGTCCTGATAAAAGGCGCATCCTATACCATTGGTATAAAAACCGGGGATCATGGGAGGGGTCTTCTCGTAAGATATAATCTTGTTTACCACCAGCATGGCCTGGACTGCTGAGGCAACGGAAATGCGCCCGAAAGCCATATCGGCGGCATAGTCGTTGGTTCCATCCATGCAGGCATAGTATAGATCGGTGGCGAAATTATCGTGATAGAGCGGGTCCTGATGGATCTCGCCGGGCACCTTGTCGTGATCGCCCAATATAACAAAGTAATCGGGGAGGGGATTGTATGCCAAATAAAGGCTGTTGATTTCCGACTTTACCTGGGCGCTGGTCCAACTGGCACGAGAGACTATCTGAACCGAGTATCCCAGTTGGCTCTTCCATTTGGCAAGGCTATCGGCGGCCTGGTGATAATCGTTATGGGTGATGATGATATAATTCTTAGGTGCTGTGGAAGTGGTTTTGAGGGATTTTTGCTTCACTGACATTTCGGCCTTCAGAGAGGCTGCATTGAGCACTACATTTTGCAGACTCTGAAGAAAGGCTGTCGATACAGGAGTTTGCGGCAGCAGTGATAATATTTTTCCTTTGAAATCTACTGTGAAATTGAGTTCCTCAAAGAAACGTATCTTGTATTTTTTCGGATTGTATTGCAAGGGGCAGATGCGAATCAGCGCCAGCGATAGTCCGCGAATCTTAAAGATCTTCACTATGTCGACCGCTCGCTCAGGATAAAAGGTGTTGGTTTGGTAAAAGGCAGAATCCATGATGAATTCCGGCTCGGGATCGCCCACACGGTCGGTGGCAGGGCGCAGGGCAGGGTAGATCATCCCCGAAAGGGCCTCATACGAAACCGATGGCTTCATTTGTATGGAGGCCTGTGCTCCCTCAGGTATCAGCAGCAGCTCGTAACGCACCGGAAGCGCCGGTTTGCCTGCCTCGCGCAGATAACTAAAGTCCTTTATGGTATATTGCACCAGAGGATTTTGCTTGTATGCCCGATTTTGTGCGACTGCCGGCGAAAAACTATAACTAAGCGCCATTCCCTGACGACCCTTATCCGTAATGTTTCGCGACATTTGTGCCGAAAGTGGAAAGAGTATCAACAGAAACAAAAGTGAGGTAAGAAGTTTTTTCATGGCAGATGGGTCTGACAAATTTACGAAAGTTTTAATGATTTTTTCATAACTTTATGCCTGCTTAAACTTTAGGCGGGAAAAAGTACTTTTGTATTTATTAGACCTGATAAGTTACACAGAGTCCGCCGCGGCGGACACAGAGAAGACACTGAGATACACAGAGAAAATTTTATTCCATGAAAAGAAATAATCTTTTGATTTTAACCTTAATCGCCATACTTATGACAGCCTGCCATCCCAAAACTCATGTCGACCTGCTGCTGCTGGGCGGAAAGATTTATACCGTCGACAGTAGTTTCAGCATCGCTCAGGCTATGGCCGTTAAAGATGGTAGGATACTGAAAACAGGAACGGACGCTGAACTGAAAGACCTTTATGAAGCTCAAATGGAGGTTTATCTGAATGGCGATTGCGTGTATCCGGGTTTTATCGATGCGCATTGTCATTTTTATGGATTGGCGCTGATGATGCAGCAAGCCGACCTGACCGAAGCCACCTCTTTCGAAAATGTGATAGAAAGGCTCAAGACCCATTCTCACATCCAAAAATCATCATGGCTGCTGGGTCGTGGCTGGGATCAGAACCTATGGGAGGTTAAGGAGTTTCCGGATAATACCCTGCTCAACCGCAATTTTCCAGATATACCTGTATTGTTGACCCGGGTGGACGGACATGCGGTGATTGCCAACGATAAGGCCCTGCAAATTGCTGGTATCACTGCTTCGACTAAGATCAGCGGCGGCGAAGTGCTGCTGAAAAATGGCAAACTCACGGGAGTGTTGCTCGACAAAGCGGCTGACTTTATAAAAGCGATGGTTCCCAAACCTCAGGGAGAAGAACTGGAAAGCATTTTGCATGAAGCGGAAAAAGCCTGCCTCAGAACAGGACTCACCACGGTGGCCGATGCCGGACTGGAGAAAAAGATGGTGCTGTTGTTCGATAAAATGCATCATAGCGAGAGCTTGAAGCTGAGGATTTACGCCATGCTCGATCCATCGGACGAAAACATAGAGTATTTCGTGAAAAAAGGAGTGTACGAAACACCTCGTCTGCATGTGTGCTCCATCAAACTTTATGCTGACGGCGCGTTGGGCTCGCGAGGCGGATGCCTGCTGAAACCCTATAGCGACGACCCGGGCAACTACGGCATTGTGGCCGAAACCCCTGAGAAGTTATCGGAAATTATGGCCATTGCCTATCAATACGGTTACCAGGTGAACACTCATGCCATTGGCGATTCGGCCAACCGCATGGTGCTCAACCTATACGGAAACGTATTGAAGCAAAACAACGACCGCCGCTGGCGCATAGAACATTGCCAGTGTGTTGATCCTGCTGATTTCGCGAAGTTTCAGCAATATTCTATCATCCCTTCGGTGCAGCCTACTCATTGCACTTCCGATATGTTTTGGGCCGACGAACGCTTAGGCCCCGAGCGCATTACATCGGCTTATGCTTATAAAACCTTGCTGCAGCAGAACGGATGGATAGCTTTCGGAACCGATTTCCCTATAGAAAAGGTGGACCCTCTGCTGACATTCTTTGCTGCCGTTTACCGTAAAGATGTGAAAGGACGCCCTGCCGGAGGTTTCCAGATGGAAAATGCCGTGAGCCGCGAGGAAGCCCTCAAGGCCATGACCATTTGGGCAGCCCGTGCCTGTTTCGAGGAAAAGGAAAAAGGCAGCCTCGAAGCCGGAAAATACGCCGATTTCGTAATCATGGATAAAGATATCCTGAAAACCGACGAAGAAAATGTGCTAACCACCCGGGTTCTGGAAACCTACATCAACGGCGAAAAGGTATTTGGAAACAGGGGAGGAGGGCAGTAGGAATTACGGTGTTGTAGGGGCGATTCACGAATCGCCCTTTTTTTAATTTTGAACATTTTTCTTTTGGTCATTAGTAGTCATTCATAGTCATTATTTGTAATTGAACATTTAATTCTCAATGTTCATTTCTCAATTTTCAATTTTCAAGTTAGGAAAAGCAACCTCCCGGTTTTCCTTCCAAAAGTTCGGGCTTCACTTAGACATAATCCCAATTTCTTTTAATGATATCGGTGGTTTACCCGAAAATGTCAAGATGTCACAAAACGACTCCGATTTGTCGTCAGGACTGCCAAAACGACCCTGTTGGAGGCTGCGGAGTGCCTGTTGGAGGCTGCGGAGTGCCTGACGAAGGTTGCGGACATCGTGATGAAGGTTGCGGAGAGGGTGTTGAAGGCTGCGAACATCGTTTTGAAGTCTGCGAACATCGTATTGCAGATTGCTAACTACCTGGCGGGATATGCTAACACCCTGCCGAAAGTTACTAACAGCCTCCCAATGATTGCGAAGATCGTGGCGAACAATGCGAACTCCAAATTGCCCGTTTCTGTAGGAATTTGAAATGTTAAACAGATAGTGGTCAACACTATGCACAAAAAAGTTTTCAACAATTTTGCCTTTTCCTACAAAAAGGCTTGCAAAAGCTAATTGTATAAAAAGGTTTTTTTATATTTTTACATTCATATTAACCCACAAATAAAATAATTTATGTTTGACCACGAATTAAAAACTGAATTCAATTTTAGTTTTGGTTATTTGGGTCATCTGGGTGAAACAGCATTATCGTTAATTGTAAGGGATTTCATAGAGTTGGGAGCATATGGCGTAGATGCTGCATACAAAACAAACCTGGAGACCAAATTAACCGAATTTAGTGAATTTCCTGATGACCAGGAACTACTTGGAGCAGTAGTTGACCTGCGTGAAATCAAGGACACAAACGCCGACAGCCTCAGGGTAGCCATCCGCACCATGATGACCAAGGTTGAAAAAGTATTCCCTCCTAACAGCGGCAAATGGATTAGATTTGGAACCAAAGCCCTGAGCCAGATGGACGATCATTTGTTGGGACGCTGTGGCCCTCGCGTTGCCCGCATGTGTACTAAATATTTGGCTATTCTCACACCCAAAGGCGTTACAGCTGCGCTGATAACCGAACTGGAAGATTTATCTGACAAATTTAATAAAAGCTGGGACGAATTTAAAGATGCCGAACTCGAACGCATCAGCGTGACTCACGAACGCATTGGCCTGGCCAATACTATTTATGGTATCATCACCGAATTGTTCGATTTTGGGAAAGACTACTGGTCGACCCGTGACATTTCGAAATACAAAGCCTACGTTATCTACAACACCCCCAGCGGCCAGCCCGAATTGAGCGGCGATGTAGGCACGGCCAGCGGAACGGCTAAAGATAAGATCACATTGCAGCCTGTTCCTAATGGAATGGTATCCTTAGAATTTGTCGACAATCCGGTTTCGGTCGATCCCGCAACCGGCAAATGGCAACGTGACAATGTGCCTGTTGAGTGCAATTCGGTTTTTTGCATGGCCACAGGCCATAAACTATTTAAAGGCTCAATCAAAATAAATAAAGATGTGGACAACAATCTGGATATTTTGATGGAGCCGGGTGCATAAATACTGTCGATCTAACTAAAAAAAACAAAAAACTCCCTAGGAAAATGCTTGGGGAGTTTTTTTTTTGTTGAAAATGTTAAGAAATGTTAGACAATTGAAAAATATGCTATTTTTGATGTGAAATTTATGGTGGAGAGCGAAGACCACTGAAAAAAACAGGCGGAAAGTGAAAAGAAAAATAATTGTAAAACTAAAAAATCTATAAATGAAAGCGTATTATATACACAATGGGAAACAACAATTAGGGCCTTTTACTTATGAAGAACTAAAATTAAAAGGTATAGACTCCAATACTTCAATTTGGTTTGAGGGACTTGAAACTTGGATAGATGCAGGGAATTTAGATGAGCTAAAAGAAATAATAACCAAAGCCCCACCGCCTTTTACTAAGAAACATACGACCCCACCTCCTTTTGAAAAAGCAAAAAAAATTCTCAATAAAGATTATATCGACGAAATTGAAAAGAAAATTCCAAGCAAAAAAGGAAAAAAAGCTTTTAAAATCATTTTGATAATTACTGCTGTTATTGGAACTCTTTTTCTCATAGAAAAATTACTTCCTATGTCTGGAATAATTGAAAGTAAATCAGCAACAGATTATCTTATTTTAACCAATATCAGAGGAGATGTTATGGTTAATAATTACGATGAAGAAATTGGTACAACGCGGATAGCCGGAGAATTAAAGAATAATTCAGAGAAAACAAAATACAAAGATTTTAAAATTGAAATTCAGTACTATTCATCAACAAAGTCAATAATTTCAACAAAAGAAATAGTTTTATTTAAAGAAATTCGTCCAATGGACACTAAAGAAATTTATTATGACTTTAAAGGGAAAGTGCCAAGAGATGCTTATTATATCGATTGGAAAATTATTGATGCAACAGCAGTAGATGTTGAATAAACCTTTCGGCGGCAGGCCTTTTTTATTTCAGAATGCAGAAGTGAGAATTCAGAATTAAATCTCAAATCTCAAATCTAAAATCATAAATCTGAATTACTCCTGATTCACCAGCTTATCCAACTTAAACACCAATACTTTTTCCACTAGGCCGTCTTGCTTATACCAGGTTTCGTTGCCGTCTTTTTGGTTGTTTGCGTAATGCACTTCGCGTTTCAGTCGGCCGTTCCAGTAATATCCTTTTAGTATGCCACTGCCTTTCGTAAAATTGCCTTCGCCTACTAAAATCCCTTTATCGTCGTAATATTCCCATTTGCCATCCCAAAGTCCCATATGGTAATTGCCCCGGGTTCTGATCTGCTTGCCCGGATAATATTCCACAAAAGGTCCGTCGAGTGTGTCGTTCTTATAGTTTTGCACTATCTGAACTCCTCCGCCATCGAAATACTTTGTGCTTTCGCCATTCTGAATATTATTCACATAAAAGCCTTCGCTTTCGGGCTGACCGTTAAAATACCAGCGATTCAGTTTGCCTTCAATCTTACCTGCCACATAGGTGCATTCCATCATCTTCTTACCATCCTGAAAATACCAAACCGAAGGGCCGTCGAGCACTCCTTTTTTATAAGAAAGTTCCTGTTTCAGCTCGCCATTCGGATAATATTCCTTGCGGATATCCTTGCAGGAAGTGAAAAGAAGGAAGAGGAGGAGAAGACCGAAGACCGAAGACCGAAGACGGAAGACCGAAGACCGAAGACCGAAGACCGAAGACCGAAGACCGAAGACTGAAGCAATACATAGGCTCATATGTCTTAATTTGATGGCTAAATGGTTAGATTGTTCTATTGCTAAATTGTTGAATTCTTGCGGCAATAATTACAATTAATGACTATTAATGACTATCAATGACTATCAATGACAATTCACTAATTAGGCCACACGAAGCAGCGAGCGATCCGTCTTACTGATCTTTTCCTCGGCCATTTTCAGGGTGATGTGCAGGTCGGCGGTATCGTTGTTCGAGGGCGTATCGAACATGGCGTAGATCATGACGATCCCCAGACTGGAGCGCAGTACGCGGGCACCCAGCTTATATTCAATGGATTTTTTCACAATCAGATCTAGCACTTCATCCTCGAAGGTCAGCTTAATCTTGTCCATTTCGAACAATTTCATGTACTGTTTCGTCAGGGCATTTTTGGGTTCGGTCAGAATGCGTTTCAGTGTATCGGCATTCAATGGATTAAGGTAGGAGATGATGGGCAGACGACCCACCAGTTCGGGTATCAGTCCGAAGCTCTTCAGATCCTGCGGAGCCACATATTGAATCAGATTTTCCTTATCAATGGCATCTTTGGCCGAAGAGGCCGAATAACCAATCATATTGGTTTGGAGTCGGGCACCAATCTTTTTGTCAATACCATCGAAAGCGCCGCCGCAGATGAACAGAATATTTTCGGTGTTCACCTGAATCATTCGTTGTTCGGGATGCTTGCGTCCACCTTGAGGGGCCACATTCACCACCGAGCCTTCCAGCAGTTTCAGCATGGCCTGTTGCACGCCTTCGCCCGAAACATCGCGGGTGATGGAGGGGTTGTCGCTCTTACGGGCTATCTTGTCAATCTCATCTATGAAAACTATGCCTTGTTCGGCGGCTTCCACATTATAATCGGCCACCTGAAGCAGTCGCGTCAGCACGCTTTCCACATCTTCGCCCACATATCCGGCTTCGGTAAGCACCGTGGCATCGGCTATACAGAAAGGCACATGCAGCATTTTTGCTATGCTGCGCGCCAGCAAGGTTTTGCCGGTTCCTGTCTCGCCTACCAGAATGATGTTCGATTTTTCAATCTCAACCTCGTCGGCAGCGTCCTTATTCTTTTTTTGTTTGATCCTTTTGTAATGATTGTAGACAGCCACTGACAGTAATTTTTTTGCATCGTCCTGGCCTATGACATATTGATCAAGATACCGCTTTATTTCTGCGGGTTTCAGCAGTTCGAACTTCTTTGGATCCTTATTAGGTTTGTTGAGGTTCCCGAATTCTTCTTTCAGGATGGTCTGGGCCTGTTCCACACAGCTTTCGCAGATATGGGCCTCAAGTCCAGCAATCAGCAGAACTACTTCAGTTCTTTTCTTTCCGCAGAACGAACACTTTTCCTGATCTTTTGCCATCGTCTCTTATTTCTTCACTTTTTGCAGCACTTCGTCAATCATGCCGTATGTTTTGGCTTCTTCCGAAGTCATCCAATAGTCGCGGTCGGCATCTTTCCAAACCTTATCGTACTTCTGGCCTGAATGTTCGGCAATAATATCATAAAGTTCTTTTTTCAACTTTTGGATTTCCCTTGCGGTGATCTCAATATCCGATGCCTGTCCTTCGGCTCCGCCCATAGGCTGATGAATCAGAATGCGCGAATGTTTCAGGGCGGTACGTTTGCCGTGAGCTCCGGCACACAGAATGATGGCTCCCATAGAAGCAGCCATTCCGGTGCAGATAGTAGCCACATCAGACGAAATGTATTGCATGGTATCGTAAATACCCAGTCCGGCATACACCGAACCTCCGGGAGTGTTCAGATAAATCTGAATATCCTTCTTGGCATCCACCGATTCCAGAAACAGTAACTGCGCTTGAATGATGTTGGCTATATAATCGTCAATAGGGGTTCCCAGGAAAATGATGCGGTCCATCATCAAACGCGAAAAAACATCTACTTCGCGGAAGTTCACCTGGCGTTCCTCAATTATGGTTCGGGTCATGTCGCGTGTCGAACTGTCATATTGGTCCAGTCTGGCACTGCTGATACCCACATGCTTTACAGCATATTTGCGAAATTCTTTACCGTAATCCATGATTTAAATATTTTGAGTGGAAATTGTTTTAATAAATTCTTCGTAAGTGGTTTCTATTTCTTTGGTCGAAATTTTGGTTTGGAAGAAGGTCATGAGTTTATCTCCATGAATCCTGTCCCTGATCTCATTCACTTCTTTTTCGTTTTTCAGATAAGATTCAGCTATCTGATCCAAAACTTTGTCATTCATCACGTCATCTTGCTCATGAACATGTCCTTCTTCGTGCTCATGATCATGGTCGTGTTCATGGTTATGTTCGTGATCGTGGTCATGCTCGTGATCGTGATCGTGAGGAACGGTTTTAATACTTTGTCTGAAGTAGCCTTTGACAAAATCTTTCACGTCATCGTTGGTAACATCCAGACCGAATTCCTTCACTATTTTGTTTTCAATTAATTGCCATTTCAATTGAGGCTTCATAGCTTCGTATTCGGCATCAATATTCTCAGGAGTCAGTTTGCCGTCTTCCTGTGTTTGCATCATATAGCGTTTCAGGAATTCGTCAGGCAACTCAAATTTATGGTTTTCTATAATTTTGGTGGTTACATCGTTCATGAACCTACGCTCAGTTTCTTTCGCAAACTCAATTTGTGAGCCGGAACGCACCGATTCTCTCAGTTGTTCTTCCGTTTCAATATTCATGTTAGGATAAACTTTGCGATAAAGTTCTTCGTTCATCTCGGCCAAACCTGTGCGGGTAATCTTCTTTACCAAAAAGTTGAACTTTGCTGTAGATTCTTCCAGTTGTTCTTTTTTAATACCCATGAAATATGCCTCTTCGTATTCGTTGCGGGCAATTTCCTTAGGTTGAAGAGCAATGGTCTCATTAACTTTAACACCAATAAGTTTCTTTTTGCCGGCTTCATCTTTCAGCTGTTCCAGATAAAGGTGAACATCGTTTTTGCCTTCTTCAGCAACAGCGTTTCCTGCATCGTCCAGTTTTATAAACTGACCTGTAACCATATCGCCGTCAGCAACCGTATCAACATCTTCTACCGGTCCGTTGCGCTTGCGCATTTCCAGAATGAATTTGTCTATCATTTCTTCGGTCACTTTAATCTTATAGTTGTCGACCTTTATTTTATCGCTGATATCAAGAGTAAATTCTGGCACCAAAGCGATATCGAAATGAAAAACGTAGTTGGTTTCCTGATCCAGATCAATAGGCTGGTTGATATCTTCATTGGGCAGGGGATGAGCCATGATGCTCAGGTTGTTTTCCTGCATATAGCCGTACAGGGCTTCGCTGTATTCTTTATTGATAACATCAGCAATGAGGGCTTTTCCGTACATTTTCTTGATCAGACCGAAAGGCACTTTACCGGGACGAAAGCCGGGCATATTGGCCTTGTGTTGATATTCCTTAAGTTGAGTGTTTACTTTTTCCTGATAGTCGGCCGGCTCCAGTTCAATCTTTATCGTAGCTGTTAAATCGCCGGTGTTTTCTTTTGTAATTTGCATTTCTAAATTTGATTTTTTTTGAATTACTCCTTTATGGCTAATGAATAAGCACAGGATTTTATGAAAATAATGAAACCTGAGTCAGAAAGTATCTGCTCTTGTGTGCGGATGAAGGGACTCGAACCCCCACGCCTCTCGGCACCAGATCCTAAGTCTGGCGCGGCTACCAATTACGCCACATCCGCGTTTTGTTGCTATTTAAAGAACGAAATGTATCTTAGCCTATCAGGCTTATTCAAATTCGGGTGCAAAGATACGATATTTTGGAATTAATCAAATACTATTCAGAATATAAAATACCATGAAAACGGTAAAGGGGTAGGATGAATAATTACACTATTTTTGCAGGGTAAACGCTGCCTGATGTTCTATCTTATTTTTGCCATCATTACTTCTTCTATCATTTTCGTGATTTTTAAATGGTTCAGCACATTTAAAATCGATGTTTTTCAGGCTATTACTGTTAATTATTTTGTAGCATCGCTTTTGGGGTATTTTTCTTCACCGGAGCGCATTTCCTTTTCTCAGGTCTTTTCCAACGATTGGTTCGCTTATGCTGTAATATCAGGAGTTTTTCTATTGGCAACCTTTTATGTTTATGGAATTTCTACACAAAAGGTCGGCATAGCCATTACCAGTGTTTCTGGTAAAATGTCTGTTGTGATACCTGTGCTGGTGGGTTTTCTTTGGTTCAAAGAGGATTTCAACTGGATCAGAATAATCGGAATTGTGATCGCTATGGCAGCTTTTTATTTCACTCTCAGGCGTTCCGACAGTCAGAAAGCCGAGGGGCGTTATCTGATTCTTCCTATATTGTTGTTTTTCGGGAATGGCTTTAACGATAGTATTTTTAAAATCTCACAGGAGCTTTATATCAATGGCGCCTATATCAACTTTCTGACGGTGGCCTTTTCGGTGTCCTTGCTCCTTGGGCTGATCGTGTTGATACCGCAAACCCTGATTACAAAATCAAAGATATTGCCCAGAAACATTGTAGCAGGAATTGTATTAGGACTCTTCAATTGGTTTTCTACTTATTTCTTTTTGGTAGGCTTGAGTCGTTTCGATGTCTCGGTCTTCATACCGGTGTTCAATGTCAGTATTGTGGCCATAGCCGCTATCATAGGGTATATATTCTATAAGGAAAAACTTTCCACGATTAATATTATAGGCATAGCGTTGGCGATTATCTCAATAGTTCTGATAGCAGGAGTGGGAATGTGACAACACAGACATTCAATATTATCGTTGATCAAAGAAATTTAATGATGAGGATTGTCCATCCATTCATCTAATTTTCCGACAATAGAACAACAACTATGATTATCAGAGTGGCTTAATACAGCATGTATTTCTTGCTGCTTGTTTTCCAGCCGGCTTTATACTCGGCATCCACAAAGAATATTTTCAGATCGGCTTTGTACTCGGCATCCTCGAAATAGATCTTTTTGAAAGCTTTGTATTCGGCGTCTTCTTTATAAACCAGAAGATCTGCTTTGTATTCGGCATCCACAACGAAAACCTTAATATCGGCCTTGTATTCGGCATCCTCCGAATAGATCTTTTGGGCAGAAACTTTGCCTGAACCAATGAAAACAATGATAGTGGAAATAAATAAAAACTTTTTCATACTGAAAATATTATGTGAGAAGAAAAGCTTTACAAAAATCATTCCGAAGGCTGCGAACCGCTTATTTTATAAGACGGAACATCTTATTCCAGCGCAATCTCTCTAACAGTCCTTTATTGGCCCTGATATCCTTGATCTGTTTGTTGTCGCAAACGTTAGGTTCGATAGATAGCCATACAAACACAGCCCTTCCAACGATATGGTCGAGAGGAACAAAACCCCAGAAACGGGAGTCGGCCGAATTGTGGCGGTTATCGCCCATCATCCAGTAATAGTCTTGTTTAAAGGTATAGGTCTTGGCCTCAGATCCATTGATGAAGATCTTGCCATTTTTTATCTTCACATCGTTATGCTCATAAATTTCAATGCAGCGTTGGTAGATGCTGATATTGCTCATGCTGATTGGGATGGTAACGCCAGCTTTGGGTATCCAGATGGGGCCGTAGTTGTCTTCGTTCCATTTATAGTTCGAATCGAAAGGGAAGGTGTAATAAGCCCAGGCTCCTTTAGGATAAATGATTTTTTCGACCTTACGGACATTGTTCAGTTTTTTAATGTTTTCAGCGGTTTCGCTGGTAAGGGTAATGATGTATTTATCATAATCTACCTGCTCAATATTCTCTGTGACATCGAATTTATCCAGCATTTTGGATGATACCTGTGTGGAATCGGTTTGAACCAGGTATTTGAATTCTTTGATACCTACTTCCGGCAGAGGTTTTCCATTGATATAAACGATCTGTTGTCTGATCTCCAGACTATCGCTGGGGATCCCGATACAGCGTTTGATATAATTCTCACGTTTGTCGACGGGACGGGCCACAATATTGCCAAAATCACGCTTGTTGCGCCATACTTCCTGATGTCCTACTTCACGTACAATAGAGTAATAGCTTCGGTTTTGCATATTCAGGGCAACGGTATCACCATCGGGATAGTTGAAAACCACCACAGAGTTGTTCTTTATTTTGGTGAATCCCGGGAAACGGTAATAATTCAGTTTGATCCACTCCAGATATGATTTGGTGTCTTTTGTCAAAGGAAGGGTATGATGTGCAAAAGGAAATGAAAGCGGGGTCATGGGTATACGGGGTCCGAAACTCACTTTATCTACAAAGAGGTAATCGCCTATGAGTAGAGATTTCTCCATAGATGAGGTGGGTATGGTGTATGCTTCAATAAAGAAGGTACGAATGATGGTTGCAGCAATCACTGCAAAAATAATAGCATCGGCCCATTCGCGTACCGCTGATTTCTTGACGAGTTTGCGTTTCGATGGGTGGATATATACTTCCTTTTTCGAGATAAAAGCAATATAGGGCAGGTAAAAGAAAGGCACCAATACGGCTACAGCCTGTTCTATCAGCCCGTTCTTGTTAAAACATTTCACCAGTTCTACTATCATCAGCAGCAAAGTAAAGATGTTGATGAATGGGACCATGATGAAGATATACCACCAAAGGGGCTTGTCAATGATCTTCAACCATATGTAGAAGTTGTAAAATGGTACCAGTACCATCCAGCCTTTTTGACCGGCTTTTTCGAACAAACCCCAAAGGGCCGCTACAGACGAAATAAAGAATAACAGTGTCAGGATCGAATAAATGCTCATGATGCAGGAGTGTTTGATTATTAAAATAAAACGCAAAATTCAGCAAAAAAACGTTATAAGTTCACTTTTATTGTGAAAAATCGATTTCCTTATAGTTTTTTTTTACGATCACTGCTAGCAGGCGTCTTTGTAAACGATGCGAAATTTACCAACATCATGCATGTTAATAATATTAGATAAAAAAAATCCGAAATGGAAAATGTTTCGTATTTTTGTTCTCTAAAATTTAATATTTACACGATGGATAAAAAAGTTTTTACTACCCGTTTCTGGTTTTTACTGACGATTATTTTTGCTGGTGCATTTATGCGTTTGATACCTCATTGGCCTAATTTTACGCCTATTGCCGCTATCGCTTTGTTCGGTGGTGCTTATATGAACCGCAAGTATTTGGCTTTTTTAGTTCCTTTGGCAGCTATGTTGGTCAGCGACCTTATTTTGGGATTCCATGTTACTATGCCCGCTGTTTATCTTAGCTTTGTGGCCACTGTTGGAATTGGACTGTTGATTGCACGTAAACCTAATCTGCTAAATATTGCCGGTGCTTCTTTGTCGGCTTCTTTATTATTTTTTGTGGTAACCAATTTCGGTTCTTGGTTGGGAAGTCCTTATTATCCTCAGACCTTTACCGGACTGATGGAAGCTTATGCTGCAGGACTGGTTTTCTTCAATAATGGTTCACAGGGAATTTCTTTCCTCGTCAACTCAGTGTTGGGCGATCTTTTCTTCAACGGTATGTTCTTCGGAGCTTTCTATTTGGCCCGTTTGCGCTTCCCCGTTTTGGCAAGAGCATAATTTCAAAAGAAATATTGTAAAGAAAGCCGGACCCTATGGTTCGGCTTTCTTGTTTTTGATCTAACGGATTGCCAACTTAACGCTGGCATACATTAAAGTGAAAGCCAGCGTAGAGAAAGTGAGATTTTATCCTTTGGATGAGAACGTCTAAAGATTAATGTTAATAAATAAGACTATTGAAGTTTTATGATGGGAAAATGATCCTATAAATAAAAAGGTTTACAGGTCTTAAATTGTTCTATTTCTTCTCCTGCAATCCCTTTACGTATACCTCCCATGGCTGGGTCTTGTAGATATCTTCCGAGAAATAATGAAGAATAGGATTGAGGTTTTCGGGTGTCAGGTATTGGTTCACCATCGAAATGTACTTCATATCCTCATCGAAAAATATTATTCCGGGTAGCACAATTTGTTGTCCCAGCAACTCATGTAAAAAAGGATGGAAACTCTGGTTGCCGGTTGAGTTGATAAAGGTCTTGCCATTATAGCGAATGGTGTCCATAGATTGAGCATTCATGTAAACCGCATGAAAGTTCTTATTGATATAGTCAGTCACTATGCTGTTCTTAAAAGTGCTTCTCAGCATGGTCTTGCCTCCGTTGCACCAATCGGTGTTGATGAACAGCAGGGTCTTTTGCTTTTTATGAGTGTTGCTATCGACGGCAGCATTGAAATTCTTTAGCCACTGCACCGAATCTTTGTTCACGAAGTTGGAATCGGGATAAAAGGCCTTGTAAAAATACTTCTGAAAATCCTGTACCGCCGTGGTATTGAAAATATACTCCACCGTATACACCAGTATGGGCTCAATGTCTTTCTCCTTCAGGTAGCCCGGCGCCAGCATTTTGAATTTGAAATTGTTATTATAAAATATGGTGGTTGGATACGATAGCTTTCCATCGAGCAGCATCACAGCCAGATCGTTGGGCGAACGGTTACCGGTGTTCTTGTTGGTGTATTTTTTATCCAGAAACTCAACGGTGTCTTTGGTCTCTGCATTGAAACGAACCGGATAATAATAAGTGTTGATATAATTGGCCAGACTGGGATTGGAGAAGGTAGTCTTCATCATGTGCTTGCACCATCCGCACCAATCGGTATACACATCGATGATGATGGGTTTGGGCTGTTTCTTATTCAGTTCCTGTGCCGTTTTCAGGTCCATCCATTTCACCAGACCGAGATTTTCAGGTTCGATCTGCTGGGGAAATGCTCTGCCAATAATCAGGCAGAATATGAAGATGAGGGTTGTGGTTCGCATTCTGTTGAAATTGTTCTTATGGAAAAATGGAAAAATGGAAATTTGGTTTGATTCGAAAATGCAAAGTTAATAGGTTAACGGTAAAATTCGTTCTAACTGCTCATCCTTTTTTTCTTCTGTCTCCGGACTTCCAACTTCTTATTTCATTCTGTACAACACATTCTCTTCCTCATAAAACAATTCAACGATATCTAGCATGATTAGGTTGACCAATATGGTTTCGGCGGAATTTCTGGAAATACCTGCCATGTTGCAGAACTTACTTAATGATATGCTGGCATTATTGGTTAAATGATCCAGCAATATCTTTTCCCTGTCGGTGTAAATGATATGAGTGGGTTCGGCTTTGAGTTTGCGTTTCCATAAACGCATCTGGACGGCTCCCGCCAGATAGTTGTTGTCGTTCACCCGAACATAGGCCAGCCATTTTCCATCAGAATTCTCAGCATAGCAAATGGCATCGGTCATCCTGGGGATCTTCAGTTCCAAAACGGTTTTGCCGCTTTCGTTCCATTGGGTGGCTTTGAAATCTACTGCCGGTTTGCAGTACATTTTGGCAGAAGCTTCGGCCATATAGATCTCTTCTTCGGAACGTATTCCCGAGATCACACCATTGTCTTTTACCCCTATCAAAAGCGTTCCTCCGTCGGTATTGCTGAAAGCGGAAATGGAGCGGGCAATTTTGCGTGAATCGGATATTTCGAATTTGAAGTCGAGGCGTTGGTGTTCACCTTGCTCAATGAGTGATTGTATATGCGTTTTCTTAGGATTCACGTTTTCTGACGAGTAATATTGTCAATCCTATAAAGGTAATTAATCCATTCAATATGAGAAGTTCGAAGCCAAATTTATATCCGAACCAGGCAGCCGAATTATCGCTGAGAATATAACAGGCAACGGGCGAAATGATTGCCACCAGAGGCACCCATTTGTCTTTCACCTGCCATTTAGTAAACAGTCCGAAGGCGTATAAACCCAACAAAGGTCCGTAAGTATAACCGGCTATGGTGAAGAGTTTATCGATAAGAGCCTTGTCGTAAAACAGGCGAAACACCAGTATCACCACCAGCATGATCAAGGCAAAACCAATGTGAACCATGTATCTGATGTTGGTTTTGGATTTCTCACTGAGGTTTTCTTTCTTGTTGATCCCAAGAAAATCAATGCAAAATGAAGTGGTCAACGCCGTGAGCGCTCCATCGGCACTGGGATAGGCAGCCGAAATCAATCCTATAAAGAATACCATGCCTGCCAGAGGTCCCAGATAATTGAGTGTGATGGTAGGGAAGATGTCGTCGGTGCTGGCAAGTTTGGTCAGATCGATACCTTTTGCACTGGCGTAAGTGAGCAAAGCTGCACCCAGGAACAGAAAAAGAAAATTAACCACCACAAGAATGAGGCTAAAACTGATCATGTTCTTCTTGGCCTCACCTATATTTTTACAACTCAGGTTCTTTTGCATCATTTCCTGATCGAGACCGGTCATAACTATGGTGATGAACATGCCGCTAAAGAACTGTTTTACGAAGTTATTGCGGGGCGCCCAGTCGGTAATGATGACTTTGGAATAATCACTATTAAATATCCTGCTAACCAATTCAGAAAAACTGAAATCAAGATTTTTAGAAATCAGAACAATGGAAAGCACCACTGCGAGCAACATAAAAGTGGTTTGCAGGGTATCGGTCCAGATGATGGTTTTGATGCCTCCCTTAAAAGTATACAGAATGATCAGTATGATAAAGATGGTTACCGTGAGCCAAAAAGGAAAACCCCAGGCATTGAATACAAAATGTTGCAACACATAAATCACTAAAAACATGCGCAGGGATGCCCCCAATATCCTTGACAAGAGAAAATAAAAAGCACCCGTTTTATACGACCAGAATCCGAAACGCTGTTCGAGATAGGAATAAATGGAGGTGAGATTCAGCCTGTAATACAAAGGAAGCAATACATTGGCGATGATGATATAACCGAACAAGTAACCAATCACTATCATAAAATAGGAGAACTGGCTGCTGCCCACCCATCCGGGAACCGACATAAAAGTTACTCCTGACAAAGAGGCGCCAATCATACCGTAGGCCACCACAAACCAGGGTGAACGCTTGTTACCTATATAAAATCCTTCGTTATTCGCTTTACGGGCTGTGATGAAGGTTACCAGAAATAGTAAAAGGGTGTAAGCAATGAAACAGCTCAGAAGAATTACCGGGTTCACAGGTTTAGTTTTTACAAAAATAACAATTAGCCTGAGTAAAGTAATTCTGCTGCCATATTAGTTATTGACAAGTTTAGCAACATTGGTGAGTTGAAAAAGTTATTGAGTTGACTAAGTTGATTTACGACAAATGACAATTAATGACCATCAATGACTACAAATGACAATTCCCCAATCTTAAATCATAAATCTTAAATTCTTGTAATTTGTGTAATTTTGCAATAAATATTCTGCTGTGGCCAACTATCCTTCCAAACTATTCGAACAAGCGGTGAACGAATTTGCCAAACTGCCCGGTATTGGCCGTAAATCGGCGGTTCGAATGGTGCTTCATCTTTTGCGCGAAGATAAGGCTACCTCCGAAAACCTGGGAGATACCATCATCAAGCTCAGGCAGAACATTCGTTATTGCACCGAATGTTTCAATATCACCGAAGCCGAATGTTGCGAGATTTGCTCCAATCCCCGACGCGATAAAAAACAGATCTGCGTGGTGGAAGACATACGGGATGTGTTGGCTGTGGAGAATACAGGACAATTTTTAGGTGTATATCATATCCTGGGCGGAATTATTTCACCTATGGATGGTGTAGGCCCTTCTGACCTGAATATCGAACCTCTGATCGCCAGAGTGGAGAAAGAAAGTTGCTCGGAGGTGATACTGGCCCTGCCCGCCACCATTGAAGGCGATACTACCAATTTCTATCTGTTTAAAAAACTGGCTGCCACTGGTGTGAACATCACGACAATAGCTCGTGGCATATCTTTCGGCGACGAACTGGAATTTGCCGATGAAGTTACCCTGGGCCGTTCCATATTGAACCGAACACCTTATCAGACAAATATACCCGTTAGATAACATTAGAATAGCCGCAGATTCGCAGATTTTTTTCAATAACTTAATTTTCGCAGATTGCATCCGTAAAATTTAAAAATGAAATTTTAAATTTTACGCTCTGTGTAATTTATTTGCTGCGTATTAATCTGTGAATCTGCGGCAACTTTATGGCCAAAATTCGTGGAGCGAACCTTAGATTTTCGTTATTTAATTAGTGTAGTTCTATGATAGAAAATAGGAGTAAAGTCTGCGTAAAAGATGTAGGGGCGAATTGCCCTGTAGGTCCGAAGGACTCGTTAGTGAGGACTTCTTCGAAGCATTCACCCAATACGAAATTCGAAAGCAAAAATCAAAAATCTCAAATCTCAAATACTAAATCTCAAATCCTAAATCTGAATTACTCTCCCTTCCACAGCAAGTTCTGCCCTGGGGAAAAGGCTTTTCACTTCGTTGAGCAAGGGTTCCAGGTTGTCGTAGCGGGCGGAATAGTGGCCTATCAATAGATGTTTTACTTTGGCTTTTAGTGCGATATCGGCTGCCTGAAGGGTGGTGGAATGTTGCTTTTCGTTGGCATTCTTTTCCATATCG
>CAZRFL010000038.1:32607-33751 GCA_964599365.1 uncultured Bacteroidales bacterium | reverse complement strand
AATACCAAACCAAACTATTCAGAGTATAAAGGTTTACGACTTACAAGGTCAGTTAGTAAAAGAGACAACCGAATGCCAGTTTGACCTTTCAAACTTCTCGAATGGAACGTATTTTATAAAAGCTCAAACAAAACAAGGTTTCTATAGCTACAAACTAATAAAACTATAAACCAATGACTTGGACGAAGAGAGAAGCACGAACCGCTAACAGGCGTTTGGCTCAATGGCGGGTGAAGTGGTTAATTGAACATTCTACCTCGCATCAAATTTTGGAGTGTATTGACAGTTTTGTGCTCCGAAATCCGCCACTGCGCCAAGCGCAAAAACGTTAGCGGCAAGGCATAAAAAAAGAAAAACATGAAAAGAACAATTATTATTTTTAGTATGTTGCTGACAATAATCAGCACTGTTAAAGGACAGCCAGAAACTATTTGGCAATTACTTCAAGACGGTTCTATTGTTCGCTGGGCGTATTCCGGTGGAGACGAATTTAATGGTACTTCACTTGATGATTCTAAATGGATTAATTCTTTCCCTTGGGGAAGAAATTATTTAGGTACATGCGATCAAGCATTAATGACTGATGGTTTAAATTATGAATTCAATAATGGAATTTTAAAACTAATCACAAAAAAGGAAGATATATATGCGAGAGGTGTTCCATATGAAAATGATAATTATCCTCTTGACGACGGACTACCCAATTTAAGATGGTGGCACTATACCTCTGGAATGATATTTTCTAAACAAAAATATAAATATGGCTTATTTGAAATACGATTTAAACTTCCTGTTGGAAAAGGTTTGTGGCCGGCATATTGGTTATATGGAGATAATCCTAATGAAGAGTTTGATATTTTTGAATATAAAGGTGAGACCCCCAATAAAATTCATATTGATATGCATTGTCCTACCAGCAACTGTGATAATTTTGGAGGATGGGTTACGGCAACAGGAAATTTTTCTGACAGTTTTAATGATATGATGGGTGAATGGGGGCCAAACGCAAGTTTCTGGTATCTTAATGGACATGAATTTGCTATTTGGTTAGGTAATCTGAATTATCAAGCAAATATCATCGCAGGTGTGGGTGTCGCAAATGAAGCTCCATGTCCTTTCAGCCCAGGCCCGGATAATTCAACAT
>CAZRFL010000038.1:0-32597 GCA_964599365.1 uncultured Bacteroidales bacterium | reverse complement strand
TTATGAAATTGACTTTATCCGTATTTGGACTCGACTTGATTGTGAACAAACAATAACAATCTCTAATTATAATCAAGCACCGACCGATCCTACTGTCATCACTGGACAAAATATAAATATAACAAATCTTTCTCTAAACTCCAACCAATCATTAAATTTAATTGCAACGAATGAAATTGTTATTGGCCCTGATTCGCATGTTAGTGGTGAATTTCATGCAAAAATTGTTGATTGTCCTGGCCCACAAAAGAATATGATTAATAATCAAAATTCAGGTGACACATTGAAAATAATCTCATCTATTGTCCCTGATAATATCAATAATAAACAAGCAACAGCCACCATTGAAAATCCGCCTCAACTTTATGCTAAAATATACCCAAATCCAAGTCAAGGGAAGGTAACTATTGAATTTGTTGGTACAATTGATCGGAATATAAAGATTGAACTATTTAACTCAAATGGACAGATAGTATTTACTAAAGATAATATTTTAGAAAATAAAATAGACATAGATACTTCACCTTTATCAAATGGAACATATTTACTTAAAGGTACTTTAGGAATTAATTCTGTTACAGAAAAAATAATCCTGAATTAATGAAAAACAAAATATTTCTATCATTTTTTATATTGCTTGTAATCGGCAATTCCTATAGTCAGGGAAATGACAAATCATTAATAAAATACAATCTTCGTATTAATACTTTTTATGACTTTCAGGTAAAACATGATTACAATTATAGATTACTTCATCTAACACCAGTATTTTCGTTAGAATATAAAAATCATAACTTTTATTTGGGGCCTCTATATGTTTATTTCTTTCAGCCAATACCTGTTGCAGACGAGATTTTTGAAAATAATTCGTATGGATTGAATTTAGGATATCGATACTATTCTAATGACTTGTTTAGAAATGGCAGATTGTTTGGACAATTTAATTATTCAATTTTTCAAGTCATGTACAAAAAGTATCAATTAGGTCCACCATTTCATACAGATAGTAAAAAAATCATTGCAGAAAATACTATCGCATTAGGTATGGACTTTAGAATTATTAGGAAATTCCATTTATTCATTGATTTTGGATTCGGGTCTAATGATCCGTTCTTCTTAATGATTAATAAGTTTACTTTGACAAGCAATTTGGGTATAGAATATGAATTTAATAAATGCCCTAACCGATAATCGAGTGGATGGCCCCGCTGGCTCGGATTTGCAATCCGAGTCGTCGAAAATCAAAGCAAATAAAACAAACACAAATGCCAACCAAAGGAAGCGCCTCGGCATTAGGCTTCTTACTTCTTCCTTCTTCCCTCTTCCCTATTCCCTAAAAAAGACTCCCTAAGCCCGCACACCCCTTACCACCCAAATAGTAATACAAAGTGCAGGAATGATTGATAATCAATAATCTTCCGTTCTCCACCCTCTCCTGCTCTCGCAGTAAGAATTTTTTTTTATTAAAAGTAGTTATATCAGAGGTTTTATTTTCTATATTTACACTTTATTATTTAAAAGATCAGTCAATATGAAAAAAGTCGTCTTTTTCGCCTTTCTCATTGTACTATTCATTTCAACCGGTAAGGCCCAATGGGTCCACTATACTCAGACCAACACCCAGGGAGTTCAGGCCAATCTGGTTACGGATATCTGTCAATATCAGAACAATCCCTTGTGGATAGCCACCAACAACGGGCTTTTCAGTTTCGATGCCAACCAGGGCCTGTGGACCAATTATACCAGCTATGTGGGCGATCCCTTTGTCTACGATTTATACATTGACCATTCGCACCGCATCTGGGCCGCCACCAATGGCGGCGGAGTAAGCTACCGCGACAATTCGTCCAACTGGCATACCTTTAAAATGACCAACGGCCTGGCTTCCGATTTTGTCCGCGGAATCACCGAGGACCAACAGGGCAAATTTTGGTTTGCCACTTATGGCGGTGGCATTTCGCGTCTGAGCGGCAGCACCTGGACTACATATAATATGTCGGTAGGCATGCCTTCCAATTACTTTCTCTCAGCCTTTTGCGACGACTCCAATCGGGTTTGGATCGGAAGCTCTAACCAGGGAGTGATGATGTACAACGGCAGCACCTGGCAGCAGTTTACCACTGCCAACGGCCTGGCCGGCAATATGGTCATGCACATCATGCAAGCTGCTAACGGCGATCTGTGGTTCTCGGGACAGGGAGGCATCAGCATACTTTCGGGCAACAGCTGGTCGACCCTGACCACTGCCGACGGTCTCCCCGACAACTTGGTTTACAGCACCATGCAGGATACCGACGGCAAACTACACGCATGCACACCCTCAGGGGTTGGTATATATAACGGGACGGGGTTCGCCATAGTAAATACCTCCAACGGATTGCCCGAAAACAATGTGATTCGCGTTTTCCGCGATGTTTTGGGAGAGATGTGGTACGGTCACGAGAACAAAGGATTGACTCTGTTCAAAGCCAACCAATGGTATTACTACAACGAAAGTTCGGGGTTAAAAACCGATTACGTTGAAGGTATGGTCATGGATGCATACGACAATATGTGGTTTGCCACCCCTTACGGTCTTACCAAATTCGATGGTTACAATTGGAAAACCCTACAGACGGCCGATGGCTTGCCCAACAACAATCTCACCTGTATTGCCATCGACAGTACTAACAACAAGCTATGGATGGGGAGCAATTCGGGGCTTATCTCATATGACGGCACCAACTGGGTCACTTACACTACCTCCTCGGGCCTAATGAATAATAATATCAGAAGCATTTTCTTCGACTCGCATAACAACCTCTGGGTAATTTATTATAACAGCAATTACGGAGTATCCAAACTTACGGGAAACACCTGGGTACATTACGGCACCAGCCAGGGATTGATCAGCAACACCATTACGGCTATAGCTGAGGACCATGCCGGCTCGCTCTGGTTTTCGTCCAATTACGGAATATCACGCATGACCAGTAATGGCGTAATCACCAATTACACCACCACCAGCGGACTTCCCGACGAATACTCATCCAGCATAACCGTGGATGCATCGGGACAGGTTTGGGCAGGCTTCTACCATTACTATAATGGCGGCATTGCCAGGTTCAACGGGACTTCGTGGTATGCTTTCACCACTCCCCTGGTGCATTCCCCAAATGTTTACGGTGTTTTCGGCGATTCCTTCGGCAATGTATGGGTAGGAGGATATTACAACTACGATTACAAAGTGCTGACTTATATAAACGGCACCAACTGGAATTACGTATACAATTGGCAGGGCATAGGACAGAACTATATTGAAAGGTTTTACGAAGACCGACATCATAATTTATGGGCAGCCGGCAGTTATGGAGTAAGTCGCACCAATTTGTTGGAACTCTCGGTATCTGAGCTGGAAAGCCAAAGCCTGCCATGCGTTCTGTATCCCAATCCCTGTCAGGACATGCTCAATATAAGCCTGAGCAGCAACACCATCGAAAGTGTGCTTGTTCAGATATTCGACATCACAGGCCGCATACTGCTGCAGCAATCTGCAGTCGTGAGTGGCAGCAATCAGAACCATATTATAACCGATTGCAGCAGCCTCAGCAATGGCACCTATGTGTGTGTGGTAACCTCCGGAAATAAACAATCAAAAACCAAACTGGTAATTTTGAAATAACCTTAAAGATCAAACATCATGAAAAAATTAGTTACGCTTCTGGTCCTATTATTGCCTCTGCTCGTCAGCGCGCAATATGAGCATCTCAGGATGAACAATGTAAATTTCTCCTGGGACAATCAGCAGGGATCCATCGACACCTTACAGTTCGAAGTTAAACCCAAAGGCATCTACACCGAAATAGGAATGTATTTTGACTTTTCGACCAGAGGCTTGTCATACGGCAATAGCGATAGTCTGGAAGTGGAAATGCTGTTCAAGTTGCCGCCTCAGGTCGAGGTAATCGACATGTGGCTGTGGATAGGCGACACCATAATTGTTGCCGATGTTTACGACAAATGGACCGCTTCGCAGATATATGAAGATATAGTCGATCGCCGCACCGACCCGGCCATTCTTTACCGCTACAATTATAGCGGTTGGGATTGGATGTACTACCAATATATTGACTACAAAGACTTCTACATGTTCAAAATATTCCCTCTGCTCAACAGTCTTCCGCGCAAAGCCAAGATCACTTATCTGGTCAGAAACAACGACGGACTATCGAAAAGTCCTGCAGTGGGCCTGCCTGTCAATATTTTAAATTTGTCCAATCAGGGCATACTGAATACACGGGTGAGGTTTTACCCCGAAGCCACAATGACCCAGCCTCAGCTGCTTGAGTATCCCTCGGCCAACTTTGTCTATCATAGCAATCCTCTTACAGGTAATTATTATGAGACCAGTATAAACAACATTTCCACCAATGGTTCTATGACCTTAAACTACGAACAACCCGACCCCCATTCCCTGGCTATCAAAACCCATTACGATGCCGCACATGCAGAGAACTTTTACCAGTTGCAGTTGAAGCCTGTCGATTTGTTTGGCATTTCGGGCAACAAAAAAGCCCTCTTCCTCTTCGATTATGTCCCTGCCAATTGCAATTCAATGACAGGAGCACAACTGCTGGCTCAGATCAAAACCAAAATACTCGGTCAGTTTAATGCTGGCGATTCGGTCAATTTCATTTTTTCGGGTTTCGTAAGTCATATGCTCAGCAACAATTGGATATCCGCCGATTCGGCATCCATAACCAATGCATTTAATTCCATGAATACCGCATGGTTTAATTCCTATTCAAGTCTGGCCAATGTGCTAAACGACGGTATTCAATTCATACACGATCATAATGATATTGGCAGCATAGTACTCATTGCGAGTTCAACTTCCAATGGCTCCAGCCAGCAGGCCAACGGGCTTATAAGTAGCTTGATTAGTACCATGGGATCATCCGATATACCCATTCACATCATCGATCTGAATGAAACTAACTCCCCTCAGTACTACATTGGCGGACAATATTTTTACGGTAACGATTATTTGTACATCAACCTGAGCACCCAAACAACAGGGGAATATTTTACCATCAGGGAAGATAACTTCAGCAATATGTTTACCAATGTCTCCGGAAAATTAAGCGGCTTCTTTACCAATTTCGACATGTATACTACCCTTGAGAATGGTTACACCTATTCAAACTTCGATCTGTTTGCCCAGTCAGGCATGGCCTATTTCGATCAGCCGGTACAGAAAATAGGGAAATATAACGGTACAGGCAAATTCCGTATTATTGCCCACGGACAATTGCAGGGTGGTCAACTTCTGCTTGCCGACACACTCATCGATAACAGTATCATCACCCCTGTCGATTCTGTGGTGCGTGCCATGTGGGCAGCCCAACTTATCAGGGAGTTATCCTCCATGACCCAGACAAATTCAGTCATCAGCCAGATTGTCAGCACCAGTATGATCGAAAGGGTATTGTCCGACTATACCGCCTTTCTTGCCCTCGAACCGGGTCTGGGCACACTTGATCCCGAAGAAACAGGCGGTCCCACAGGATATCAGGAGGATATAGCTGAAAATCCAAATAACCTTAAAATATATCCCAATCCTTTCGGAACTGAATGTCAAGTTTCCTATAGTCTGAATGCCACTTCACATATTGTGATAGAAGTCTTCGACCTTTTTGGCAAACGCTTGGCGATACTGAAAGACAAATCGGAAGATGCCGGTGATTTTAGTATGAATTTCGATGCCGGTGGTTTGGCCGCAGGAATTTATATTTGCCGCCTGACCATCAACGATTCGGAAACTATCACAGTTAAAATGGTTAAGAAATAGAACACAACCAGTAAAGACAACAATGTCATGAAAAAGTAGTGCGGCTTTGGCTTCACTACTTTTTGTTTTTAAAGGGGCATATACTGAGTAAAATCAACGATTTTCCCTACCTTTGCCCTATGAAACGCCCTAAACTTTTCCTTACCCTCTGTTTCGTGGTCTGTTGTCTGCTATCAGGCATCAGGGCTGAGGCACAATACAGTTTTTCGCCCTCCACCCTGCTCGAAAAATACCAGCCTTACAATATGCTTTCTTACGACAGCATACACATAGCCAACCTGTCGGCCGATACGCTTCACCTCAACTGGACCCTACTATCCTACGACAGCACGGCAGCCACTTACCTGGATTTTTGTTCCTCGGGAGTTTGTTTTCTGGGATTCCCGGCTACAGGCATCTTCCCTCCCATAGTTCCTGGGGGATTTGGCTATGCCGGGGCGCATTTCTGGACGGGTATTGTCAATGCTACGGCTACTGCTAAGATTTGGGTCTACCCTCAGGGCAATGTGGCTAATGGTGATACGCTAACCTTCCTCCTCCATTCCCAGCATGGTTCAGGCATAGAAGACAATGGAGCCACCACAGAATCTGTAACACTTTTTCCCAACCCTGTCAACAACACCTTGCATTTGTCAGGACAGGCCCCCTTCACCCAAGCCAAAGTCTATGACGCTCAAGGCCGCTGCCTGCTAACCACCCTCCTGTCCACCTCCGCCATAGATATCAGCACCCTACCCCGGGGAATGTATTTTGTACAGCTTGGCTCTGCCAATGGTAGTTTGGTAAAGAAATTTATTAAAGATTAATTGGATTGGAAATCACAAAATACAATTTCCAAACTACAAATAAGTTTCAAATTCAAAATTGTAAAATTTCAAACAAGACTATCATCGGTTTGTGATTTTCTGTTTTGTTTTTTTTGAATTTATTCGTGTTTTGTGTTTTGTGTTTTGGTGCTTAATCCCGTTTATGAACCAAATCTCTTCTCCAATGATACTTCACTTGTTTCTGTCAAAAATAAACTTCCCCCAAACCTTGCCTGTTACCAAAATAAGTTTTTAATTTGTAGCCTCGTATAAACTAAGATTGTGAGAAAAACATTATGAAAGAAACACCTATTGATTTTGAAATTGTTAAGCAAAAGATAGCCAACAGCAACATTCCCAATATTGGTAAGGCTACCATTCGCGAGATCAAGAAGCTCATCAACGAGATAGAACGCGAAACAGGTAAGAAATTCATACGCATGGAAATGGGTGTACCCGGTCTTCCGGCAGCCGAAGTAGGCATACAGGCCGAGATAGCCGCGCTGAAGAATGGCTGTGCCGCCATTTATCCCGAAATAGACGGATTGCCCGCACTGAAGACCGAAATGACCCGCTTTGTCAAATTGTTTCTCGACATAGAGGTCAACCCCGAAGATTGTATTCCTACCGTTGGCTCCATGCAGGGCAGCTATGCCGCCTTCATGACGGTCAACCGCATGTATAAGGAAAAAGACACCACCCTCTTCCTCGACCCCTGTTTCCCTGTCCACAAACAGCAGCATGCCATCATAGGCCTCAAATACGAAGCTTTTGATGTCTACGATTACCGTGGCGAAAAACTCCGCGACAAACTGGAATCCTACCTATCCAAAGGCAACATCGCCAACATGGTATATTCCAACCCCAACAATCCCTCGTGGATATGCTTCACTGATAAAGAACTACGCATCATAGCAGAAATGGCCAACAAATACAATGTGGTGGTGATGGAAGATCTGGCTTACTTCGGCATGGATTTCCGTAAAGACTATTCCAAGCCCGGTGTGGCTCCTCACCAGCCCACCGTAGCAAAGTATACCGACAATTATCTCTTATTCGTTTCCAGCTCCAAAGCCTTCAGCTATGCCGGTCAGCGTATTGGTATGATGGTGATATCGCCCAAATTGTTCAACACTCAGGCTCCCGATCTGAAACGTTTCTACAATTCGGATATCTTTGGCCGCGCCATGATTTTCGGAACCATTTATTCCTTGAGCGCCGGCACTTCGCACAGCACACAGTACGCTCTGACAGCTATACTGAAAGCCGCCAACGACGGAGAGTTCAATTTCGTTCACGATGTAAAAGAGTATGGCGCAAAAGCCAAGATCATGAAAAAAATGTTCCTCGACAATGGATTTGAGATCGTCTACGATCGCGACGAGAACGAGCCTCTGGCCGATGGATTCTACTTCACCTTCTCCTATCCGGGCCTCACTGGCGAGCAACTGCTCGAAGAACTTATCTATTATGGCATCAGTGCCATCTCTCTGGCCATTACCGGAAGCAGCCGTACAGAAGGCACGAGAGCCTGTGTATCATTGGTCAGCAGAGAACAGTTCCCCGATTTGGAGTATCGTTTGAAAAAATTTAACGAAAATCATAAAGGAATCTGATCAATAATACTAATTTCGCCCTCAATTCTCAAATCAAAAATCAAAAATCAAAAATCAAAAATCAAAAATCTTAAATCCTAAATCAAAATAGTATGGCTAAAGTAAAAGGTGCAATAGTAGTAGACATTGAGCGCTGCAAAGGATGTGAATTATGCATAGAGCCATGTCCGGAAGATGTAATCGCTATGAACAAAGGAGTTAACTCAAAAGGATATCATTTTGCCATGGTAACCAACGAAAACTGCACCGGTTGTACCAATTGTGCAGTGGTTTGCCCCGACGGAGCGATAACCGTTTACAGAGTGAAAGTAGCAACCGAAGTATAAATTTATTAAACAAAAGATAAGAGTAATGAAAGAACTTAGATTAATGAAAGGCAACGAAGCAATTTCCGAAGCTGCTATTCGTTGCGGTGCCGATGGATATTTCGGCTATCCCATTACTCCGCAATCAGAAATACTTGAATATTTGATGGCCGAGAGGCCATACGAAACCACCGGCATGGTGGTTCTTCAGGCAGAAAGTGAAGTAGCCGCTATCAACATGGTGTATGGTGGTGCTTGTTGCGGAAAAAAAGTCTGGACCTCATCATCGAGTCCCGGCATCAGCTTAAAACAAGAAGGTATATCATACATGGCGGGTGCTGAATTGCCCGGATTGATAGTGAATGTGGTTAGAGGCGGTCCTGGATTGGGAACCATTCAGCCTTCGCAGTCCGATTATTTTCAGGCTACCAAAGGTGGCGGTCACGGCGACTATCGTTTGCTGGTACTGGCTCCGGCTTCCGTTCAGGAAATGGCCGATTTCGTTCCCCTGGGATTCGAACTGGCTTTCAAATACCGCAATCCTGTAATGATTCTCACCGATGGTGTCATCGGACAGATGATGGAAAAAGTAGAACTTCCCGAGCACCAGCCACGCTGGACTGCCGAAGAGATACAAAAGAATGCACCATGGGCAACCGTAGGCAAAACTCCCGATCGCGAAAGAAATATCATCACCTCTCTCGATCTCGATTCTTCCAAACAGGAAAAGCATGTATTGAGCCTGGAGCGTAAATTTGCCGAAATGGAAAAGAACGAAGTACGTTTCGAAAAATTCAATTGCGACGATGCAGAATATCTCATAGTAGCTTTTGGATCCAGCGCACGTATCTGTCAGAAATCCATGGAAATGGCCCGTGCAAAAGGTATCAAGGTGGGAATTTTAAGGCCCATCACACTCTTCCCCTTCCCAAAAATACCCATAGGCGAACTTGCCAATCAGGTAAAGGGAATTCTGGTAGTTGAGATGAATCTCGGTCAGATGATTGAAGACGTTCGTCTGGCAGTAAATGGCAAGGTACCTGTCGAACATTTTGGTCGTTGTGGTGGTATCATCCCCACACCCGAAGAAGTTGTAAAGATGTTACAAACTAAAATTATAGGAGCATAAGTCATGGCTGATATCACAAGAGAAGAAATTATAAAACCGGAGAATCTGGTTTATAAAAGAACCGATCTGCTGGTCGACCGTGCATTGAGCTATTGTCCCGGATGTGGTCATGGTACCGCACACCGTATGCTCATGGAAGTTATCGAAGAAATGGGAATCCAATCCGAAACCATTGGTATTGCACCGGTAGGTTGCGCGGTATTGGCTTACGAATTTCTGCAAATTGACATGCAGCAAGCAGCTCACGGACGCGCTCCTGCTCTGGCAACAGCCGTCAAACGCCTGATGCCCGAAAAATATGTATTCACTTATCAGGGCGACGGCGACTTGGCTGCCATTGGCACTGCTGAAACCATTCATGCCTGCAACCGCGGCGAGAATATTGTCATCATTTTTATCAATAATGGTATCTATGGAATGACCGGCGGACAAATGGCCCCCACTACCCTACCTAAAATGAGAGCTTCTACCTGCCCTTACGGCCGCGACACTGAGATCATGGGTAATCCCTTAAAGATAACCGAACTGGTAGCTACCTTACCTGGCACCTGCTATGTAACCCGTCATTCGGTGCATACACCTGCCAACGTACGCAAGACCAAAAGAGCCATACGCAAAGCTTTCGAACTTTCTTATGCTAAAAAGGGAGTT
The DNA here is from genome assembly GCA_964599365.1 of uncultured Bacteroidales bacterium. Lineage (GTDB taxonomy): Bacteria > Bacteroidota > Bacteroidia > Bacteroidales > CAIWKO01 > CAIWKO01. Next base: position 22,260 of record CAZRFL010000038.1, on the reverse strand, counting down.
TCTTTTGTTGAAATAGTTTCGAATTGCAACTCAGGTTGGAAAATGACCCCGGTACAATCAAACAAATGGATGGAAGAAAACATGTTCGCTTACTATCCTTTGGGCGACATAAAACTGCCACCGGCCGAAGAGAAATGATTTTAAGATTTTTACTTTAAGATATTAATACAAAAAATTATGACTGAAGAAATTATCATAGCCGGATTTGGAGGACAAGGTGTTTTGTCTATGGGCAAGATTCTTGCTTATTCCGGTGTTATGCAAAATAAAGAAGTGAGCTGGATGCCTTCCTATGGTCCTGAGATGCGCGGAGGAACAGCCAATGTCACCGTTATCATCAGCGACGAACGCATCAGTTCGCCTATTCTTACCAAATACGATACTGCCATCATTCTGAATCAGCAATCCATGGACAAATTTGAATGTTCGGTGAAGCAGGGCGGCTACCTCATCTACGACGGTAATGGTATCACACGCCATCCCAACCGTAAGGACATCAACATCTATCGCATCGATGCTGCCGACGAGGCTGCAAAAATCGGCATGAATAAAGTGTTCAATATGATGGTGCTGGGTGGTTATCTGAAACTGAAACCTGTTGTAGGCAGCGAATTTATCCACAAAGGTTTGGAAAAATCCTTACCCAAACGCCATCATGGTATGATACCCGAAAATGAAAAGGCCGTTGAAATTGGAAAAGGCTTGATCTATCCTGTAAACGTACTTTAATTACAATTGAGACCAACACTAAAAGCCCGAAACTATGTTTCGGGCTTTTGTTTATAAAGTGAAAAGCAAATGAATGTTCCTGATAAAAAAGATATAGTAGAAGCCGCCGAAAGGATACATCCTTATATAAATCGCACTCCGGTGCTCACTTCGGATAGTTTGAACAAAATGTTCCATGCGGAATTGTATTTCAAATGCGAGAATTTTCAAAAAGTGGGCGCATTCAAATCGCGTGGTGCCTGCAATGCTGTCTTTTCTTTGTCGCATGAACAGGTGAAGCTGGGAGTAGCCACCCATTCGTCGGGCAATCATGCACAGGCTTTGGCCCGCGCGGCCAAACTCAGAGGCATAAAAGCCATGATAGTAATGCCAGAAAATTCGTCCAAAGTGAAAGTAGATGCCGTCAGGTCCTATGGCGGATTGATTACATTCTGCCGTCCCACACTCGAAGCCAGAGAATCAACCTTACAGGAGGTCATAGCCAACACAGGAGCCATCGAAATACATCCTTACGACAATTATAAGATCATTGCTGGCCAGGCAACTGCAGCCAAAGAATTGATAGAAGACACCCCTGTGCTCGACTATATCATTGCCCCTGTCGGCGGAGGCGGATTGCTGAGCGGAACTGCCCTGGCAACGCACTATTTCTCGCCGAATACTAAGGTATTGGCTGCAGAACCCGATCAGGCCAAGGATGCTTTTCAGTCTTTTTATTCCAGGAATTTTGTGCCTTCCGTAAATCCCGATACCATTGCTGATGGACTGAGGACCTCACTGGGAGTACTTACCTTTCCTATCATACTCGAGCATGTTCAGGACATCCTAACGGTTAGCGAGGCTGATATCATCGAATCCATGAAACTGGTATGGGAAAGGATGAAGATTATCATTGAAACCTCCTCCGCAGTGACCCTGGCTGCCATAAAGAACAAACCCGGCCTCTTCAAAGGAAAAAAGACCGGGATCATTATATCAGGCGGCAATGTCGATCTGAACGACCTGCCCTGGTAAGGCTATAATTTCATTTTCTTATACCACATGTACCATGTATAAGAGTACATATCAGGTTTATTCTGCAAACGCAGTTTTTCAGAATCATCCATGCTCTTTGGTGCACGGATCAAAACATCATCACCAGCCTTCCAGTTGGCAGGAGTAAGAACGTTGTTTTTATCTGCCATCTGCAGTGCAGTTAGGGTACGCAAAAGCTCGTCAACATTCCTGCCGATGATATCAGGATATACAAAAAATGCCCTGACATGGTTATCCGGATCAATAAATACAACCGAACGCACACTATGGCGATCAGTAGTATCGTGGCGCATCATATTGTATTTTTTCACCACATCCAGATTGATGTCCGCCACCAGAGGAAAGGCTATCTTTACCCCTTCCTTACCAATGCGCGAAATACCTTCCATGGATTTTACCCATTCTATATGGCTGCTCAGACCGTCCGTAGAAATAACAATTAGCGACGCATTCAGTTTTTTGAATTCATCCTGTCGCTCCGCCAGTGCAATGATCTCTGAAGTACATACTGGTGTAAAATCAGCAGGGTGACTGAAAAGTATCTTCCATTTATTATAATAGTCTGCTGGAAAATTGATCTCCCCTTGTGTGGATTGTGCTTTAAACTCGGGGGCATTCATACCAATGTATAATTGTTGGGAATTATTTGATTGGGCATTAAGCAGCAAGCCCGATATCAAAAGGATGGCTGTAAATAGTATTTTGGTTTTCATTGTTATTGTAATTTAGAATAATTATAAACAAAGGTACTACTATACGCACCAAAAAGCAAATAAATTGAAAAAAAAATGGGATTCAATGGAGGATATTTTCGTTGCTGCCAGCGATTACAAATACTTGCGCTTAGCAGAATCTCTTGCCAATTGCTACAATCGAGAGCGTTCGACGGCGCCTTTCCAGCCCTTATAATACCCTAGGGCTAAATCTTTATCCATGGACGGTGTAAAAACTTTGTCAGAAAGCTTAAGTTGTTTTAAGGTCTCTTTTTCCCATAATCCTACAGCTAATCCTGCCATAAGGGCAGCACCCAATGCTGTGGATTCTATCATCTCTGGGCGGTTTACGTTCACCTGCAACAAGTCGGATTGGAACTGCATAAGGAAATTATTAGCAGAGGCTCCCCCATCCACATTGAGTTCCTTCAGTATGATTCCCGAATCCTCCTGCATGATATCCAGAATATCCTTTGTCTGGTAAGCCATGGACTCAAGGGCAGCACGGACAATATGGTTTTTTGAAGCCGACAAGGTTAAACCTGATATCATTCCTTTGGCATGACTGTCCCAATAAGGAGCTCCCAATCCTGCAAAAGCAGGAACAAAATAAACTCCCTGATTATCTCCAGCTTCTACAGCCATTGCTTCCGATTGCTTAACATCATCAATCAATTCCAGATTGTCACGTAACCACTTCATTACAGCACCGGCAATAAATACACTGCCTTCCAGTGCATACTCCACTTTCCCGTTCAATTTCCAGGCAATTGTAGATATCAGTCCTTTATCCGAAATTATGGTCCTTCCGCCCGTATTCATAAGCAGAAAACATCCCGTTCCGTAGGTATTCTTGGCGGTTCCGGGCTCATGAGCCAATTGGCCAAACAATGCAGACTGCTGGTCGCCTATCAGTGAGGCAATCGTGAGAGTTATACCATTAAATAGCGTTGGGTCAGTAGATCCATATATTGATGAAGATTCAACCACTCCAGGGAGCATGGCAGCCGGAACGTGAAATAACTCCAGAAGCTTTTCGTCCCAGCAGCAACGATTGATATCGAAAAGCATAGTTCGGGAGGCGTTGGAATAATCTGTGATGTGCAGTTTCCCCGCACTAAGTTTCCAGGCTAAGTAAGTATCTACAGTACCAAAAAGCAGCTCACCTTTTTCGGCTCTTTGCTTGACACCTTCAACATTATCAAGTATCCATTGAAGTTTGGTGGCAGAGAAGTAGGCATCAATAATTAGTCCGGTTGTTTGCTGAATGTATTGGCTCCAACCCTCTTCTTTCAACTTCAGACAATGTTCTGCGGTCCGTTTGTCCTGCCATATGATGGCATTATAAACAGGTTTCCCGGTGATCTTATCCCAAACCAGGGTGGTTTCTCTCTGGTTGGTTATACCTATGGCAAGGACATCAGATGTGGCAACATGATTTTCTTCCAAAACATTCAGTGCTACCCCATACTGATTATTCCATATTTCGTCAGGTGATTGTTCTACCCAACCCGGTTGTGGAAGAATTTGAAGGGTTTCCTTTTGCGAAATACCCACTATGCTGGCTTTTTCATCGAATAAAACGGCACGTGAACTGGTGGTTCCCTGATCGAAGGCTAAGATATATTTTCTCATGAGTGGCAGTTTGTAATAAGGAGTCAATTTAAAATCATAAATCTAAAATCAAGAATGTGTCAACGGCTTGAACCCTTCGCCCAAAATCTCATTGGCATTGATCACTGTAAGGAATGCGTGAGGATCGACCTTATGAACGTAATCCTTTAATTGTGCTAACTCTCTTCGGCTAACCACCGTGAAGATAATTTTTTTCTCTCCTCCTTTGAACATTCCTTCCCCCATAATAAAAGTACCACTACGGTCGAGATCGTTGATGATAACGTCACGTATCTCCTCATGTTTATCTGAAATGATAAACAGGGTCTTTTCGTAGTTGAGCCCCTCAATGACCGTATCAATCACTTTACCAGTAATAAAGATCACCAGCCAGGAATACAAAGGTATTTTCCAATCGCGAAATACCACCAGACCCAGCAAAACAATGACTGAATCAACATAGATCATCAGTTGGCCCAGAGGCAAATGGGTATATTTTGCAATGATCATGGCGATAATATCTGAGCCACCTGAAGTGGCCTTGGAACGGAACATGATACCTATGCCAACTCCAAGCAATACGGCTCCAAAAATGGCCGAAAGCAATGGATCGTTCTCCACCAGGGGTTTGTCGCCCTGAAAATAAGTAAGTAGCATTATAAACTGCGATAAGGCTACGAAGCCCACCACTGTCTTCATCCCAAACTTGGGTCCCAGCAGTTTGGTACCTATAATGGTCAAAGGTATGTCGAAGGCAAGACCCATCAATCCTATGGGTATGCCATCAGGAGCTATGGCCATCAAACCCTTGGTGACATAATGTATTACGATGGCAATACCATAAACCCCGCCCGGAATAAATTTGTAAGGCGAAATAAAATACACGAAACCCACTGCCATAATAAAGGCCCCGGAGAGTATCAGCGTGTATTCAAGAAACCATTTGCGGGAGAATTTCTTCTCAAAGGATAAAAGTTTTGACATAAGCGGTCAGTATTTTGTATAGCAGCAAATATAATGATTTTGCCGTAATTGAATAAAATCAAGTGGGTTTTGGAAAAGTAAACAATAAAAGCATGAGAATGATTCAATATTTTTTAAAAAAAAATTATATGTCCTGTTGCATTGGCAATCTATTATGTGTATATTTGTGGTGGCAAATTTTATTATTGATCTTTATTCTTCCTTATAAAGAAATTGGACAATAATATCAGGGAATGAGGACCATCTGAACTGATTTATTTTGATGAGGTCCCGTGTCGTTTGATCTTGAAATATTTTTGATCTTCGGACTTATTATATCGGTCTTATGCATTGCTTAAAAAAATTTTCCGGCAGAAAAAGCATCTGCTCATTTTCGACATGTTCATTAATCGTGATTCATTCATCCCGATCATTCAACTTTACAGAATTGTTTTTTGGACTTCATAATAGCCATGTAAAGTTTTTGTTCGAAGAGATATTTTCTCCAATAATTACAAAGCTCTGTCCCCGTAACGAAAATTCTTTAAGAAATAGTTATAAAAACGAAATTTCAGGCAACCTGATCCAATAAAATGTGTTATACTAATTAAAATACAAGGATAATATTATGAAAAAAGTTTTTTATGCATTATCAGTTCTATTGATCTTCTGCAGCAGCATTACTTTTGCTCAGATACAGTTTCAAAACCCTTCCTTCGAAGGCACACCTCAGCCACATATAACCCCTGCGGGATGGGACATATGTATGCCCGGTGTTACTCCAGATACCCAGCCCGGTTCGTGGGGCATAACCCTGCCTCCTTCAAACGGAAGTTCCTATCTTGGATTAGTTTATGCCTCTTCTATTAATTGGCAGGAAGGAGCAGGACAAGATTTGACCACGCCTCTGGTAGCAGGTAATATTTATTCTTTCTCTCTCGATCTGGCTACTCCCACTTCGGCTGACCCATCAACAGGTATTGTGGTACCACCTAATTGCGCCCAACTGCAATTATGGGGAGGTATGTCGGGCGGGAATTCCGGCTGCGATCAATCCGAGTTATTGTGGACTTCGCCGGTTATTACCCATGCTAACTGGCAGACATATAGTGTCGGCTTCTCTCCTACTTCTAACTGGAATCACTTATTGTTTTTGATTTATATCGCTCCACCGGCCTGCACAGACGGACAATATCTACTGGTTGATAACATTTCGAATGTTCCAACAACAATCTTCAGTATGCAAAGCATTTCTGTTTGTGCCAATCCCGCTACCATTTCGGCCAATGCCGGTTTCAGCAGCTATTTATGGTCGAATGGCAGCACCACACAATCGACTTCAGTGACTGCATCGGGAAACTATTATGTGACTGCTACGCTAAATTCACAGGTTTACGTGGACACCCTTCATGTGACACTTACCCAACCCTATCTGAACCTCAATTTGGGGAATGATGTAACCTCATGCGGAAGCACGACCATTAACTTGAATGCAGGCAATGGTTTTTCTAATTATCTATGGAATACCGGAGCTACCGCCCCTTCAATCAATGTGAATCAGACTGGCTCTTATTCTGTTCAGACATCAGATACGGGCAACTGCATCTATAATGACCAGATCAACGTGATCATCAATCCGTCGCAGTCGCTGCATTTAGGTAATGACACCACGCTATGTCATTACGGGCCATTGACCTTAGATGCGGGCATTGCTTTCGATAGTTATCTTTGGTCGACGGGGGCTAGTAGCCAAAGCATACAGGTAAATACTACGGGAACCTATTATGTTACCGCTACCAACACACTATGCTCCACCACCGTTTACGATACCATTACCTGTATTTTTTATCCGGTTCCTAATGCCAATGCCGGTGTAGACGATACCATTTGCGCCGGAAGTAATACCATCCTTCATGCCACAGGAGGTGGTACTTACCTTTGGACACCCTCATCAGGATTATCAGCAAATAATATTGCCTCACCCACAGCCAATCCTATTTATACGACTACCTACACTGTGACTATTGGTAATGTGAACGGTTGCACAGCAAGCGATAATGTATCTATCAACGTTTTTAATGCTAGTATTTCCGTTGTCAATTCAAGTTGTGGAATGAACAATGGTGCCGCGACGGCTTTTGTTAACGGAGGTTCGCTCAACAACACCTACATATGGAGTACGAACCCTCCGCAAACTACACAAGGCATTGCTAACCTGGCACCCGGTAGTTATTCGGTGACTATCACCGATCTGATTCTGGGATGCAACATTGTCAGGAATATCAATGTAACCAATGTGGCTCCGCCCGTTTTACAGATACCCAATATAGTGAATGCTAGTTGCGGTATGAATAACGGCTCAATCAATTTACAGGTATCGGGTGGGACTCCGCCTTATTCTTATTTGTGGAATTCGACTCCCAATCAAATTTCTCAGGACTTACTCAACGTACCACAAGGCTATTACTGTGTAACCGTTACTGATGCACCGGGATGCACTTCAGTAATTTGCGACTCTGTGATAGTGGATGCCTGGGCCGCACCCGAAATATGCATGGTTACTGTAGATACCGCGACCAATCATAATATGATAATCTGGAACAAACCTGTTACTACTGGTATCAATTTTTATATGATCTTCCGTGAGACCAATGTTACCGGGGTTTATAACATGATAGGTACGCAACCTTACAGCAGCTTTAGTACGTTTATTGATGTCAACTCCAATGCATCACAACAACCTTACCGCTATAAACTGGCAATCAATGATAATTGCGGTTTCACCTCTTTGCAGAGCAATTATCATCAAACCCTTCACCTGACTATCAGTGCAGGTATGGGAGGTGCATGGAACCTGAACTGGAACAATTACGAAGGTTTCGCATTCTCAACCTATAATATTTATCGGGGGACCAACAATGGTAATATGGTTATTATAAACTCTGTTGCCAATAATGTAAATTCCTACACTGACCTGACACCTCCCGGAGGTACCGTTGTTTATATGGTAGAAGCTGTGAGGCCGACTCCCTGCAATCCTACAGCCAAGCAATTGGGCTTTAATGAATCTACTATTTCTAATATTGCCAATTCGGGTAATATTGGTATTGACGAGGGCAATTCCAATGAGTTCATACAAATTTATCCAAATCCGGCTTCAGGGAATATTACGATTACATTAAGCCATGCAGGCCTGCTGAATGCTGAAGTAGAGATATTGAATTCACTGGGCCAGGTATTGTTCCGCGACATTCAGTCGGCTACCACCCAAATGATAGATATCAGCGGATTTGCTCAGGGTGTGTATCTTGTAAGGCTGAAAGGAAACGACAAAACGGGAGTGATTAAGTTTGTGAAAGAATAAATTCAACAACTGGGAAACTACTTACGGCTAACTCACCCTTTCAAACGGTTCTCGTAATATCGTATCACTACGGTATGGAAAAATAACAATCCTATACCGCAAACTATTGCGCTCATCCAGAAGATGGCCGAGATGGATAAATGCTGGGCAATGAGCCCTCCCATGATCATTCCGAAGCCCATACCCAGATCAACAGCGGTATAGAGGGTTGAATTGGCGGCGCCACGGTGCTTGACATCGGCCAGGTTGTTGACCATAGACTGAAACGTAGGGAATATCACCCCATTGCCAAATCCAATGATGATGGCCGAACTATAGAACAGCCAGGGATTTCGGGCCAAAGCCAGCATGGGAAACCCAATGATAAGCAAAATGATGCAAAAGGTGATGATGCCACGGGGACCATTGCGGTCGAATTGTTTTCCGGCTGTGAGCCGGGCAGCAGCAATACCCACCGATAATATCAAAAAGTAAAGCGAGGTGTTTTGTATGCCAATTTCTCTTCCATAGAGCGCAATAAAGGACATCAAAGCGCCATAGGTGATCATGGTTATCAGCACATTGAGGGAGGGCCGTATGGAACTTCGGTCGAACATGCTACTTACCTTGAGTTTGATATGCTTGCCCACCACGAAACGCTTTCGAAGATGCACGGCATAAGCACAACCCAGACTGGCCACGCTGATGAAAATGCCCGAAACGAACATAGCCGTGTAGCCCCAGGTATTACAAATAAACAAACCTATGATGGGCCCTATGGACATGCCCAATGTGGTGGACAAGGCAAAGTAGCCGATGCCTTCTCCCCTTTTGGGTGTTGGAATGATATCCACAGCAATGGTGGACCCCGAAACGGTGGTAAATCCCCAGGTGAGGCCCTGCGCAAAGCGAAGCAAAATGATGGCCGTGATGCTTAAGACCACCAGATAGCCTGCAAACAAAAAGGAATAAATGATGAGGGCCAGCAAAAAGATGGTCCGGCGTCCAAACCTGTCCAGAGCAAAACCCGAAAAAGGCCTTACCAGCACCGAAGCAATGGTGTATGCCCCCACAACCACACCAACCTGCACCTTGGAGGCATGAAGTTCGCTGACCAGATAGATGGGCAGTGACGACAATATGGCATAATAGGTGATATACATCAAAAAATTTGACCATATCAGCAGGATAAAATCCTTATTCCATATACGTTCGGGCATGAGCTTGCTTGTGGAGTTTTCGGCATGCAAAGGTAATACTAAGAAGTCAGATTTAAGATTTAAGATTTTAAATTTGGGATTTTTGATTTCAAGATCAAGAGAGTCTTATGAACCCATATTATTGAATCTTATAATTCGTTTTCTCATGTCTATAAGCAAGGAAAATTTGACAATACCTGGCATAACTCTTAAGACCGATTATTTATACTTCTAATTTACAATGTATTTTACAAGTCAATTACTTCTTCCTTGAGTCCTCGCCAATAATTGTAGGGTCTTCCTCAGAAACTGTAGCACGTTCCTCAAAAACTGACGGACGTTCCTCAATAACTGTAGAACGTTCCTCAGAAACTGTAGAACGTTCCACAAAAAGTGAAGAAATGGCTACCGCAACTACTTTCTAATAGATTCTAATTACAACATGGTCCTTGCTACGCCCGGGACGGTCCTTGCTACACCTAGGACGGTCCTTGCTACGCCCAGGAGGGTCCTTGCTTCACCCGGGACGGTCCTTGCTACGCCTAGGACCGTCCTAGCTACGCCCAGTCGCTTTTTTAGCACAGCAGACAGGGATTAATAACTGATAAACAGAATGTTTCTAACAATAATTCTCACCCTATTGGCATTAAAACAATCAGTAAAGTAATAAGTTTGCCTTATGATTTGGATATATAAAAAAATGTAAATTTGCGCAGGATACCTGTTCTGCAGAAAACACTTAATGAAACTCCCATTAAAAGTGGGGGTAGCCGCAGTGTTGAAGCAAAGGGATAGTGCTACCATTGAATTATTAAAAACAAAACAAACCAATTAACTAGAAAACATGAAACCCAAATTACTAATACTGGCCATTTTACTTAATGTAACTTATTCCTTTGCACAAGTTACTGCAACTTTTACTGATGAAAGAGATGGCAAAGTATATAAGACAGTAAAAATTGGCAAACAAACATGGATGGCCGAAAACCTTGCCTACAAAGCAAATAGTGGTTGTTGGTCTTATGATGATAATGCGGCCAATGTAAACAAATACGGATATTTATACGATTTTGAAACAGCAAAAACATCGTGCCCGGCAGGTTGGCATTTACCTAGCGATGACGAATGGACCACGCTCATGTCCTTTTTGGGCGAAAATGTTGCCGTCAACAAAATAAAATCTACCAGCGGATGGAATGATAATGGCAATGGCAATAACAGCAGTGGATATTCGGCCCTTCCGGGGGGACACTTGTTCAACAACAATACTTTTGGGGATATCGGTAACAATAGTTACTGGTGGACATCAACCGAACTAGAAGCAACCTTAGCCTGGACACGAAGCATTGATTATAATAACAATAACATCACCAGAGATATTAGCAGCAAGACTGACGGGCTTTCGGTTCGTTGTATAAAAGATTAGTAGCAAAAAAATGCCATACCATGACCGAAAAATCTGATATACTTAGGAAAATGGACAATACCAAACTCATTGATATTGTCAAGAACTACCAGAGGTATGGCTACGCACAATCCCTAAGAGATGAGGCCCTTCAGCTTCTGAAGGAAAGGGGCATAGACGAGGAAACCCTCAAACTGACCGGCAACCTCAGCGATAGGCGATACGAATCGGTGGAAGATATTTTCCGTTCGTTCAACCGCAGTTCGAAAACATCCTTTATTTTCTACGGGCTTTTTATAGCCAGCCTTCTGCTCTCCCCTATCTTTCCCCATGAGGGGCATTCTACTCCCACCCTGGTTTCATTGTTTTCTATTCTTTGTTTTATCGGAAGCCTGATTTTTATCGGCATATCACTCTTACGCTATTCCGACTTTTATAAAGCGCTGGGCAAACATTTGGGCGCGGGACCATACCTGCAGTTTATAATTTCAGGGGTATTGACTTATTTTGTGGCATACTTTTATTTCAAAAAAGAAATGAAAGAAGAAATGAAGATGATGAATTGAAACCTCCCTCCAAACCTTTTCAAAGATTCGATTGAACAATAAATGTAAAAATCACCTCAGGATACCCAGATTCTCTATCTTTACATTATGATTAGCCAGTTGGGGAAGAATAAACATTGAATTTATGAAAAGAAATATTATTATCATCGTTTTGCTGCTTTTAGGCAGTATGGCCATAGCACAGGTAAAAAAGTCGGTGGATATTCCTCAAAATATAAAAGGTGATACTACCTATTGGTACAAAAAATGTCACGACCTGCATGGGAAGCTTAAAATAAAAGACCTCATGTATTCCACCTCCACAATGCACTTCAGGTATTGGCAAGATGGGCAGGCAGTAGACCTGTGGACCAATGACAACAAAACCTATCAGGCCTGGTGACCGATTATATTTGGGAATATAAACCAACCACCATCTCAAAGAAAAAGAACAAACAGCCTAAAATATATACCCTTCAGAGCCGCATCGACACAGCCATGGCTCATAAGGCTTTCGTTCTCATAGCTAAAGATTCCATTCTGCATATCCCATCAGAGGAAAAGATAAAAGGTTGGCACGATGGTTTGGATGGCACAACCATAATGATAGAAATATCATCTGCTAATACCTATTCGTTCAGGAACTACTGGACACCGGCAGCACAAAAAGATCTGAAAGAAGCAAAAATGGTACAGAAATTTGCTGAGGATTTAAATTTGGTTTTACGTCTGTCGGAATATAACCGTAAATTTCTGGCAACCTTGCCCGGCGGCAGTTATTCAGATGGAGGAGTATGGGTATTGTATATTGCGGAAAAAATCGCAACCAATTACTATTACGACAACGATCTGGAAGAAGAAGACCGCGAAATGTTTCAGTAGCAGCTGTCGTCCCCAATTGAATCCCATCAACCATAAATTCCTTACTTTCGTGGCCTGAATATCTGAGCAACGAAACAATTCATGAACACCTTCACCTATACGCTGGTACTCTCCCTTTTCGACAGTCTTTCCACTGCTCAGCAGATAGTGATATTCTCCCTGCTACTCACCACAGCCAAACCTTTGCGTAACAGTTTATCCTATCTGGCAGGATTAAGCGGAGCCTATATCATTTGTGGTGTATTGGGCTATCTGGCCCTGGGCAGCTTGAATGAATTCTTGGGGAAATATGTTCCCAATACTGCTTCCATGTCCAATACGGGCTATTACCAATTCGAGATTATAGTAGGTGTCGCGATGTTGCTCATTGGTATATGGTACTATCGTAAAAAACGACATGCCCCGGCAGGCCGTACCCAAAATATAATGGTAACGCGGCTCAGGAACATGAATTCCTGGTTCCCCCTTATAATGGGAGCATTTATTTCGGTGACTTCCTTTCCATTATCAATTCCTTATATTGTTGCCATTGGGAAGTACTCTTTACTACAGATGAGTTTCCCGACCGCTTTCGGACACATTCTTCTCTATAATCTGGGATATGCCTTTCCCATGCTCATCATACTGATCATTTACCTCTATGCCCGCAAGCGTGCAGCCGACCTAACCGATCAGCTTCACGAAAAGACTCGTGTACTAAACGTTCAGTTAACCGCCTGGACCCTGATAGGTGTAGGACTTTTCACCATGATCGATTCCGGATGTTATTTTATTATCGGCCATGCATTGATCAACGGCCGACTGCTCTGATGCATGTTCGCCAAAGCATAAAAATAAAGCCCCTTTGCCTTGCCCCAATGCGTCACGTAATCAATAATAAGGGCGGACATTTTTTTTTATGCTCTGTGTACCAATTCTGACTATATTTGAAATGAGAAATTTTAAATCACTGGAAAATGGGAAAACGAATTACGCTAATCACGGCTTTGCTTCTGTCCACAATGATATTTCTAAACAGTTGCAAAAAAGACGATGATACGGCTTATCAGCCGGCAGGAAACTATGGAAATGCCAATCTTGTCAGCTCCCAAAACTTTGTTTTGAACGACTGGACAGTTGTCTGGAACGACGGAGCCAACTATGTTTACACATCAACAATTGCCTGGCCATCCATAACTCAGGATATACTCGACAACGGTGTTATAATGGCTTACTGGAAATCATCTGACCAGTGGATTGCCCTTCCTTATTCTTATGCAGCTAATGGTTTTTCTGACAGCAGATCATTTGTGGTGGGGCTGGGTGATGTAAAAATAGAATTAATGGGTTATTCTTCAACAGGCCCCAATCCTGCATCGTATTATGTAGGAGAAACTGTGCGTATTGTTGCTGTCTCAGCCAAAGTCGTAGCCGCGCATCCCAACACCAACTGGTCGAATTATAATGAAGTACAACAAGTTCTGCAGCTAAGTAATCAATAAGAAATGCTGCTTACTTTGCACTTCATGAACTATTAATAGCACCTTAATAAATCAGTAACCTGTTAACCATGACAAAACTTAAAATCAAACTGCTAGCCAATAAAGGAGCTGATGCTTCCATTTTTCAAAGCGCAATTCCAAGATTAGAAAAACTGATCGCAACCGACAAATACCAAATCAGCGACGAACACACGGAAGTATTATTATTTCTGACAGGAGGTTCGGAGCGTCAGGCGATAGAATTCGCTTCACCGGCCCACTTTTATTTGCTGTTGGCATCACGTCACGACAATTCCTATGCTTCGGCCACCGAAGTAAAGGCCTTGCTCGACGACAATATCATATCTTCCGTTCTGCTTGATGAAGAAGATGATGCAACAGCCTCATACCTGAACAATTACCTGACAATGAAGATTGCCCTGGAAAACCTAAAGGGGAAACGTATAGGGCTTATTGGCGAGGTGTCAGATTGGCTGGTAGCTTCTGATGTTTCAACCGGAATGCTTTTTACCAACTTTAGAGTGACGTTGGTTACAATACCATGGAAGGAGTTGAAGAATTATTCGGAATATGATGTTTCTGAATCTTTTCTGAGTTCATTTGCCGGCGAAACCGGGTTCGATCTCACTCAAACTGCCCGTGTGAGCCAAATGCTGAACGAAACTATAAAATTAAGAGCACTGGACGCCATCACCGTGGAGTGTTTTCCCATGGTTAAAAATGACGGTGTCACCGCCTGCCTTCCTTTGTCACAATTTAACGACCAGGGCATACCTGCCGGTTGCGAAGGCGACCTAACGGCCATCATAGGCATGATGCTTTGCAAAGAACTCACCGGCACAATTCCCTGGATAGCCAACATCAATAAGGTTAGTAAAGAATCATGTCTGTTTTCACATTGCACCATTGCCAGAAGTCTGGTAACAGATTACTCTGTATTAACTCATTTCGAAACCGGTAAAGGCACCGCTATTGAAGGAGATTTTAAAGGAGATGTGGTAACCATTTTCCGTTTCGACCGACACCTTTCCAAAGCCTTCATTGCCACTGCACCAATAATAGCAAGGCCACGATTGACCACTGCTTGCCGCACGCAAATAGAAGTAAAACTCAACGAAAATGATGTGAAACTGTTAAGAGAAAATCCTTTAGGCAACCATCATCTCATTTATCCCGGCGATTGCAGCCAATTATTAGAGATGTGCTGTCAGTTTTTAGAAATCGAAGTACTGAAATAGTAAAAGGATATTTACAGTCTGCTACTTCTATTGGTTGTACATCAAGCTTCCTTCATTAATTTAAACTAAGCAAGACTTCATTATCTGGGAATTTCTCAATTACATCAAAGGTTTTCAGATACTTCTTGTTAACCTTGGAGAAATTATTGCGAATCTTTTTTGACACAGTATAATAAGGATAAGTCATTAAAGTCTCAGTTTCAGGAAATTTTTCAATTTTGTCATATTGGGCCAAATATTTGCCATTAACCGCAGAAAAATTCAATCTTATCTCATCTGGCACAGTAAAGTAGCTATAGCATATTACGGGCTCTACTTCGGGAAAGGCCTCTATCTTATTATTTTGTTCCAAATACTGTTTGTTCAGACCTTCAGATTTGTATAGAACGATGAATGATACTTTAGGTTTTTCATAAATAACCGGCGATTCCTGCTCCGTAAATTTCTCAATCTTGTCATATTTTTGCAAATATTTCTTGTCTATTTTTGAGCCTGAAGGCATATTCTGGGACACCAATAAAGGCATAATGGACAAATATAAAACTGAAAAAGTGAAAATTTTCATCATAATCAATTTCCTTGAAATGAGTTTTTTGTGTGTAGTCATTGTTGTTTTCATATGAGTTATTATTTGAGTTGAGTTATTAATGATCTTGTAATTTAAACTGCAACAATTCATCCCTGAATTATTCCGTTAAATAAACACTTCAAAAGTACACCCAGAATAAAGTAAATAAAAGTGACAAAAAACGTGGTTTTCGTGTGTGAAAGGATTATTTTATTCGAGCCATTTAACCCGGAAGAAATAGGAGTTTATTAGAAAAAGCCCGCGTAATTTGCTCTGGTTTTTATCAATTAATAGCAAAGAATTCCATTGATCTTGCTTTCGCATAAGATTATTAACTAATACTATAGGTATTAAAGCCCTATAAATTGGTTATTTTTATCGTCTCTGCACAATATTCCTTATTCGGCATGCGTTCTCCTTTTGAACCAACACCCAAATGATATGCGAACCATACTGATTATCGTTTTAGTAGCTTCGCTTCTTCCTGTGAATGCACAGGAGCTACGCATGAAAAAATCCCGAGCTGGGATATTTTCTTTAGGAGCAAGAGCCAGTTATGGACTGGTCAACGACGGGAAATGGCAAAAACCTGCCTTTGGTGCAGGGGGACAATTTCGGCTTCAGTTTTCCGACCGTGTCAATTCCGAATGGTTTCTCGACTACCTGACCGCCGATCTTTCCAATTATGGATGGAGAGCCGACACCCACATTGGCTGGAGTGTTATGTACTACCTCACTAAAAATCCTCAACCAAAAGTGCAGCCCTACATTCTGGCAGGACATTGTTTCGAATATCTAAAATTCACCGACAACGACAATCCTTCGAATTTTGCCGAAAGATGGAGTGCTTCAGTGCAGGGAGGAGTTGGGACACATTTTAATATTACCAAACGATTTGACATCTCTACTACTGCGCAATATTTAGTTCATTTCGGGACGAAGATCATTGCCGACAATGCTGAGAATGCAACCACTTTCACTAAAGAAAAAGGCTCTGGCATACACGATCATATTTTACTTCATGTGAGTTTAAACTATAAAATTGCAGACTTATGGTAACGCGCATTTTCACCGTAGTGCTTTTGCTGACAGCATCGCTCAGCTTTGCTCAGCAAAAACCGGATTTCACATCCAATAGACCCATTAAGTTCAATCTGGCATTAAACCAGGGATTCATGCTTCAGCATAAAAATACAGATTTATACATCAGCGGCAATTTGGAGTATTTCCCTGAAAAGAACATCAGCATTCGTGGCGATTGCTTCTGGTATATTGATTCACGTCAAAAGAATCCAGTGTTAAAACAAAACGCAATTATTCTTTTTGGCGCTCTGGTTCACATGCCTAAAGGCCGAAGCGATTTCTACGCAGGATTGCAACCAGGAGTATCCTATACCCTGCCAAATAACCCTGACAATATTGATGTAACATTACCTGCCCGACTTATGCCTGTGCTGAGTGTATCGGCAGGTTATACCCTTTACTTTTCAAAATTTGCCAATTTCTTCCTTGCTGCCAACTATATGATATCGCGCTACAGAGGTAGCCATTCAGGCAGTATTAAACTGGATGAGATCATGATATCCGGAGGGTTGGGATTTCATATTAATACCAAAAAGAAAAAATAGAGATAGAAGAAGGAAGACTGCAATACAGTCTTCCTTCTTCTGTCTACTGACGATTAGTTTTGTTATTCTGATTTCTTTTTAATGGGCAATGGGGTTATCCCTGCCATATCACCAATGATATTTACAAGTTCTGAGTTGGTGGGGAGCACGATTTTAGCATTGTTTTCCAATGATTTTTCTAGTGCTTCCAGTTTGCGAAGCATTTGCGCGTTACCGGTAAAATACTTATCAGCGGCTTCGTTAACCAATTTGATAGCTCCGGCTTCGCCTTCGGCATGCAATATCTTGGCTTGCTTCACTCCTTCCGCTTCTTTAATCTTGGCACGTTTCACACCATCAGCAACCGTTTCGGCAGCAGTGGCATAATCTATGGCAGCTATTTTTTCGTTTTCGGCTTTAACCACTTTATTCATGGTTTCCTGAACATCCTTAGGAGGATCGATCTCTTTCAGCTCGGTGCGTACAATATCTATTCCCCAACTTTTGGTTTCTTCGCAAAGTGTGCGGTGCAACTCTGAGTTGATCTTTCCACGTTCACTGTTTGCCGATTTCAACGTTAGCGTGCCAATTATATTTCTGAGAGTGGTACGGGCAAGGTTCACAATCTGCCATTGATAGCGATTGACATTGTATTGTGAGCTTTTCACACTAGCTTCATCACCGTTTACCTTAAAATACACCTGTGCATCCACGCGGGCATTCAGATTATCGTTGGTAATAATCTCCTGTGGTTCGGCATCAACCATTTGTTCCGTAATATTTACCAGAAACATTCGTTCGATGAATGGGATGATCCAATGGAAACCCGCATCTGCAAAACGGTTATATTTTCCTAATCGCTCGATCAGCCCGCGATGTGTAGGCCTGACTATCCTCATTCCCATGAAGAATAATAAAATTATCGGAATCCCGATATAAACAAAATACATGTACATAATGCCTCCTTTTTTTTGATAAAGGTAAGAAGTTTTAGAACAAGAATTATAAAATTCACTATTTTTGCTAACTTTTTCTTTATCAAGATGAAATTATTGTTAGTAATTGGTTCAGGCAGCTTTGTGGGAGGTGTTTTTCGTTATTTGCTTTCGCAATTGATACACAGCAAATACACTACTGATTTTCCTATTGGAACGCTTGGAGTTAATGTGTTAGGGTGTTTTCTGATTGGGCTGGTCTTTGGATTAAGTCAGAAAATGAATTTCGCTCATGAATGGCAGTTGTTTCTTATCACCGGTATATTAGGCGGTTTTACGACCTTTTCGGCTTTTTCGAATGAAACCTTCACTTTGCTTCGCGACGGGCAACTCTGGATAGCCTTATCCTATATTTTACTGAGTGTAGTTTTAGGGATTGTAGCCACTTTTCTAGGTTTTTCCTTATTAAAATTATTCTGATCAACCACACAACTTTAAAAAAGCAGTATCTAACATTCAATTATAACTATTCACCTTTGATGAGCAATTTAAAAAAAAGGCTACCTGTAGGATTTCTTGTTTTCGTTGTGGCAGTTTGCGGTTTGCTTTTCACATCGGAATTGGTCAACAATCGCTTTTGGTTAAACGATTTTAAGGTATACTATCTGGCTTCAAAAGCATTCCTGGAAGGCCAACAGGTATATGGAATTCATTTCGGATTGGATTCGGGATTTTACAAATACTCACCTTTTGTTCTGCTGATATTCGTACCATTCACGCTCATTCCGTATAAGATAGCATGCATAATTTATTATTCGGTAATTGTATTGGGTGTTCTTTGTGTTTTTTATCAAATGCGAGGTTTTGCTGAAAAATATTTCAGCCAGAAACCATTGAAATATCCCGCATGGATACTTTCCGTTGTTTTCGTTTTCATTCTAAACCTCTTATATAGAGAATTGCATCTTGGGAACACCAATATTATATTGCTGCTGTTGGTGCTTTTGACATTAAAGTATATTACTGAATCGCGCTATTTGGTTGCCGGAGTGCTTTTCAGCCTGATATTATTATTCAAACCTTTTTTCTTTCTGCTGGTTATTCCGCTCATCATTCATAAAAAATTCCGCATAGCCATCGGAGCCACTATTTTCATGATATTCCAGGCATTATTGCTAATCATTATTAGCGGATGGAATGAATTTTATGACTTACATCTGGAGTGGATCCAAACTATCTTCAGTCATTCTGCCTCGTTTCCGAGTGGTAACAATATAGAATATCTGGTCAGACATTTCTTTACTAATGATCTGCCAACCAACTTTGGGACAATAGTTCTGTCAGTCATGGTTGTTTTGTTCACAGTCTTTTTTGTCGTCAGAAGTAATTACAATGACACGAAAAACAAACAAAAAGCAACAAGCAAAAACCTTATGTGGGAATGTTTTTTAATTATTGCCATACTACCAAGTATTTTGAATACCGATACGGAACACTTTCTGTATGCTCTGCCCTTAATTGTGTTGATCACCGTTGATGTTTTTGAAAAAAGGAAACCGCTGTTATTTATCTTTTTGTTTCTGATCTTTGCTTTCTATGGCCTCAATAGCAACGATATTGTAGGTAAAACCATGGGCGATTTTTATGATAGAATCGGGGCAGTAGGAATAAGTAATTTAGTGCTAGTGACATGGGGATGCTGCTTATATTTTTTGCATAAAAAAACTCCTTCAACCGAAGCTGAAGGAGTTTCGTAAAAACAATATTTCTACTACTTTTTAATCTTCTTCACCACTTTCTTGGCAGTAGGTTTAGCTACAGTTTTCTTTACGGTGGTAGGTTTTACAGATTCTTTTTTCTTTGCGTCGAATAATTTGGTCCACTCAAATTTTCTTCTTTTCTGCCAATCACCTTTATGATACAGGTAACTTGCGATCAAAGGAACTATGGTGGTAGCTTCGGCATAGACCATTTGTTCGTACAATGTGTCTACTTTTCCCCATGAGGAAGCTTCTTTCAGAGTTGAACTCGAACAGGCACCATCGCGAACGTCGGCAACCGTTATCTGAATTGCATATTGATGCATGGGAACATTTTTACCCAAAACTTCGGCACAAACTACTGTATCCTGTGTGAAATTTTTGGGAACTCCACCCCCTATCATAAACAATCCACTGGTTTTAGCTTCCATTTTGATCTTGGTTAGTTCGAGGAAGTCTTTAACCGAATCGATGCTGACATGCGATTCAGGATTTTCCCACTGATGCTTCACCAAACCAAAACCGGCACTGCTATCGCTGAAGGCAGGGCAGAAAATTGGAACATTGTTCTCATAACAAACCTGAACCAGAGAATCTTTCTTCTTGGCATGTTTGCTCAGATATTTTCCCATTTCCCAGATAAACTCGCGTGAAGAATAAGGACGGTGCTCCAACGAATTGGTGATTTTATAAATGGTATGATCGCATTCCTGCAATTGTTCTTCATCAATAAAAGTATCATAAATGCGGTCGATATACAAATCGCGAAGCATATTGTCATCGATCCACGGAGTCCCTTTATAATGTTTGTAACCTAATGCCTCGAAAAAATCCATATCCACAATGGAGGCACCTGTAGCAATAACTACATCGATCATTTTGTTTTTAACCATGTCAACATATACCTGCATGCAACCGCCGGCACTGGTGCTACCTGCCAGGGTGAGCATAATGGTACAATCTTTATTCTTGATCATACGATCGTAGATATCAGCAGCATTGGCTGTATCGCGCGATGCGAACGACATGTCGCGCATGGCATTGATGATGGGTGTAGTATCAATTTTCTTAATGTCGAAATGCTTGACAGTTTCCTTAAGAAGGTCTTTCTTTTTCAGTTTCATGATGATGGTTTTTATTTTTTATTGAATTTATAACTCAGAATTTTGTAGATCAGTTTTGATGCAAGAAAATCGGGGGCTTTATCTATCTTATTGGGACAAAGTTCGACAACATCACAACCTACGATATTGGTCTTTTCGTTTACTTTTTTTATCAGGTTCAGAACCTCGTACCAGAACAAACCACCCGGTTCGGGCGTTCCGGTTGAGGGCATGATAGAAGGATCAAAAACATCCAGATCGATGGTCAGATATACATTTTCCGACAGATGGCTCAGTACTTTCTCCATCCACTCAGGATCGTTCAACCGCTTTTCAGCATAGAAAATCCTGTCGGGATGAATGTATTTTTTCTCTTCCACATCCATGCTTCTTATTCCCACATGAACCACCGGACAACATTCAACAGCTCGCGACATGGCACAGGCATGATTGAACCTACTGCCTTCATACTCGGGGCGCATATCCGAATGAGCATCCAACTGCAGAACGGTTAGATTTTTATAAACTTCTGCGTAAGCCTGTATGGCACCAACACTAACCGAATGCTCGCCACCTAAAGTGACAAGAAATTTCTTCCCCTGAACAAAAGGAAGGGCTGATTCATAAACCTGAATCGTCATTTTTTCCGGGCTGCTATCTTCTTTAACTGCTGGCGCTGTATAAATACCTTTTTTGTAAACTTCGCTGTCGGTTTCTATATCGTACAATTCCATATTGGCAGAGGCTTCCAGAATAGCTGCAGGTCCTTTATCAGCACCTTTGATCCAGGTACTGGTTCCATCGTAAGGAACAGGCATAATCACAATTTTTGCATTCTCAATATCATCATACTTTTTGGGGATTCCACCAAAATTTGTTTTCATAATCTCAACAATTTGTTTGATCAACAATATGTTCAGGTCGGCCCTGACATCATGATTTCACCTAATTTATAAAATCAAGTGCAAAATTAATAAATTAACCTGATTTTCAACTCAGGTATACGTTTTTATTGAAATCACCCCACCTTTCAAACTGCTACTACCTTCTACATATTTGTCTTCAATAAAGTAAGTTAGTTTTTCTGGAGACTATAAAGTAGATTGTGTAAACAGGATTTCAGAGTCGACACCTTTTATC
>CAZRFL010000037.1:0-35394 GCA_964599365.1 uncultured Bacteroidales bacterium | reverse complement strand
ATCGATGAACTCCTGCTATGGTATACCGGCGATATTTCTTTTGTCAAGGTGGAACATGAGAAAAGAAAATCGGGCAAATCGGGCTATTCGAAAATTAAATTGTTCAAGCTAAGCCTGAACCTGATGTTGTATTATACTGCCATTCCCTTAAAACTGATGACTTATGGCGGATTTGCTGCCGCATTTATTTCCTTTTTGATGGGCGTTTTCTTTATTGTTAAAAAGCTGGTACTGAATGTAGCTCCTCATGGCTATACTTCTATCATTGTGACCATACTGTTTTCTATGGGCCTCATTATTTTGTGCCTGGGCATCATAGGCGAGTATCTTATCCGCATCTATATGGTGCAAAATAAGAAACCTCCCTATGCCATCAAACAAAAGCTTTTATGAAGATTAGCAAGTATGGGATTACCCTCATCCGCCTGACCGAGGATGATCTGGAATTGGTTCGCGTCAAGCGCAATTCTGCTGAGGTAAACAGTTATATGCATTACCGCGAGCACATCACACCTGAGATGCAGACTGCCTGGTTTAAAACCATTGATAATGCCAAAAACTTCTATTATATCATTGAGTACAAATCGGAGAAAATAGGTCTGGTAAACGACAAGAACATCGACTGGGAGCATAAGATATCTGAGGGCGGCTTGTTTATTTGGGACGAGCGTTATGTCAACTCTATTGTGCCTTTGCTGGTTTCTTATCTGGTGATAGAGATAGCTTTTTATATTCTGGGTTGGGACAAATCTTTTATCAAAGTGTTGAAGTCGAACCGCAGGGCGGTCGATTTTAATATCTCTCTCGGATTTTCTATAGTGGACGATTCGGATGATCTGGAGTATATACTGATGATGCTGACACGACAACACTTCGAGGCTAAGGCCGGCAAACTGAAAAAAGTGATCAGCCATTTGCCTTCCAATCAACGCATACTTTTAAGCTTCAATAAGCAGGACAACACCAACGGTACCCGTCGGGCTGTGGAAAAAATTCTTACTTATGCTCAGCCTTCAGTGCTGGCCGAAAAGGTGGAAGTTGTTTATGAATAGCCAAGTCCAAGTCCCAAATTCCAAATTTCAAATTCCAAGATACAAGTCCCAAATTCCAAGTCCCAAGATCCAAGATTCAAGGACCAAGGACCAGGACCAAAAGCCATTTGACAATTTAACAATATAACAATAAAGCTATTTACCTAAAACATCCAGCTTCCAATTTCCCACTTCTTATTTCTTCTGAAACATCTTCCAGTCATGTTTGAAAATCATGGCCAGGCTGTTGATGATCTTCATGCGAAGTGAAAGGGGGAGTTTATGTATGGCACCCATTACAAAATAGAGGGAGCGACCGTAGAACATTCCCGGAAGGCAATATAAATACCAAAAGAAGTTGCTGCGGTATTTGCGTTCGTAGCCCATAGATTCGGCAAAAGAACCCACCACGGTATCGCATATCCTGATCTGCTTTTCGCTCATCTTCGTTTTCCAACTGTACAGCTTATCGGTATTGATTGGCTGGAAAAGGCTTTTATGATGGCGGTTGATGAGATCGGCGGGATATATCTTACGCATTTCGTCCAACTTGGAATGATAGTCTATCATGTCGGGAGTGAAATCTACGCCCAGAAATTTGCATATCTCTTCCATATGGCGAGCAGGGTCAGCTACCAGGTCTTCGTAGCGCAGGGTGTAGAATCTTTCGGGTGTCCGCTTCTTTTGTTTCAACACCTGAATATTGTTGAATTTCCATCGGTAAGCCAAAGAAGAATATATCTCGGCTTCGAAACGCGCGTTGATCATCGAGATGATATTGTCACGGTAGTCGCGGGTGATGTGAATGAATTTTGCTTCGGGAAATAATTTCAGAAGCTTAGCCGTATGAAATGAGTAGGAGGGATTCTTATCTCCCAACAGTTTTATCTCGCTTTTTGGAAAGAAGGATTTGAAATTGGAATAAACCACTTTGCAGATATGGCTGTAAGTATTCTTTCCAACGCATTGCAGCAGATCTCCCTTCAACTGCTCCTGGTCTAGGGTCCAGAAATGGAATTTGGGGTATTGCAACAAATCCGTATAAAAGGACTTCAGATCTTCTTCTCTCCAATCTTTGAGGTGTCCAAACTTCGAATGAAGGTGTATGATAAAGGCACATTCCAGCGGGATGTTGATTTCAGGATGCGCATCCAACAGACAACGCAGCAGGGTTGTTCCCGAGCGGGCGCGACCTACAATGAAAAAGAAGGGAACGTTGTCGATTTGCTTATTCATCATTAGTGTTGTTTTCTTCGAAGGAAGCCTTCAGTTGTTTTTTTCTTTTCCTGATCTCTCTGATATTTTTCAAAATCTGAAAATCTTCCCGCCTATATCTTATCAGGGACCAAACAGAGGTTTGGGTTATACGGGCGTAAATGAACAGCAACACCATGGCTCCTGCAATATAACTTACATTGGTGGCCCAGGCGGCTCCAAGGCAACCGTAAGCCGGTATCCATAAAAAGTTTAGTATCACATTAAGTAATAAAGCAGGCAGGAAAATAGCAATAATTACCCAGGGCCTGCCCAATCCGGCCAGACTGCTGCTCAATATCCTGACGATGACAAAGAAAATGATGCCCGGTATGATATGCTGAACCACTGTGATACTTTTGCTGAAAGCATGTCCGTAGAGCAGAGGAACAGCAGGAGGAACGATGAAATATAATACTACCGATGCCACCAAAACCAGCAAAAATCCTAACCTCAACAGTCGGCCTACATCCTGAATAAGTTCGGGCATGTTGGCTGTATTGGCAGAGCGGCTGATCACCACTATGCCAATGGCCACCGGTATTTGCCACAATTTTTCGGCTATAGAAACGCCTATAGAGTAATAACCAATTTCTTTTTTATCCGAAAGATAATCGAGTATCAGGATATCGATGCGGTAATTCAATTGAATGATGAACAAAGCCAAGGCGTAAATTATGCCCATGTTGAACAGGGTTATTATCACTTTTTTATCGAAATGTATGTGGATGCCATGTTCTTTGATAATGGTAAATATGGCGATCAGCAAAACTATCAGGGAGGCTGATATCAATCCGGTCAAAGCTCCTGTGATAGAAAGCCGGAAAACATAAACGCTGACAAAAACTGCTATCATGGTCAAAAGGGCGGTCAGCCATTTCAGCATATTGGCTTTTTTGAACTGAATGTTGGCCAAAAAAATGCTTCCCGAATAGGTGATGAGCAGCTTAATGGGCATATAAATCAGTGCCAGTAGTATCATCAGATCGGTAAATTCGCTTTTCTTATAATAGTTGTACGATAGGAACAATAGTATTCCAATAGCGCTGCTCGTCAGGAACAGAAAGAACAGGGCCGAGATCACTTGTTGGTTTGAGAATATCTTTTTCCCAATATGATAAATAGACGACTGCCTTGTGCCAAAAGCTGCCAGACTGGCTATCATGCCCGGTATCACCAACAGGGAAGTATAGGCTCCTTTAAGTTCAGGCCCCAACACCCTCGACAAAATGATACCAGTACCCAATCCGAAGATCATGGTCGCCAGATTGCTGGTAAAAACCCCGGCTATTTCGCCCAATATATTCTTTTCGGTTTTCATGTGGCCTTTAGACTGGTTTGCTTCGGTCGAAAAGAAAATACAGTCGTAACAGCAGTTTGTTTGTTTTTATTTTTTCTGAGGTCTTTCGCCTTTTCTTTACGGGAAGCGAAAATACAAAACCCCTGAGAATAATCACCAGGAAATGCATAAAACGCCAACGGGCTACCAGGGTGAATACCTTGGGGGTTATTTTGGGCCTGGTAGGCGTATAACCCAATGCCTTACCCGTTTTTCCGGCTATTACTTCCACTGCCGACAGCTCGTTGCCGCTGAGCAATTCCTGCCATTTGCCGATACGGCTCTGGTTCACCGGATTAAATAGCGACTGATGGTGGTTCTGCACAAAAATATTGGGTTGCTGAGCTAGATAGGCCTCTTTTTTTTGATAGAAAGAGAACATCTCCTCGCAGTAGGGTATTCCCAAAAAAACACATATCTCTTTCAGGTGTTTCTCAGGCTGAAGTACCAGATCTTCGTAGCGAATGGTGTAGAAGTTATCGGGATATTTCTTTTTATATCGCCTCATCATTCTAATGGAGCGTTTCCAGACAATGGCCAGATAAGTAGGGGAGCGTTGCCTGAAATTGCCCTGCAGCATAGAAGCTATATGGTCGCGATAATCGCGTATCAGGTGTATGTAGCGCGCATCGGGAAACAAACGGAATATCTTGCGAAAGTTTTCGGAAGAATAAGAGGGGTTTTTATCGCCGGTGATCAGGATTTCTGATTTTTGATGAACCGAAGGACAACAAAGTTGCACCTGACGGCACAATTCAGCGAAATCAGCCTTTTCGGGCAATGATAATATCTTTTGCTGCAGCAGCTCCTCGTCTATAGCTAGGGTATCGTAATATCGGCAGAGTTTCAGATCGGCAACAAACCTCAGCCGTGTTTCCTTATCGAAAGTACTGATGTTTTTATATTTTCCTGAAAGAGCCAAAATGAAGTTACATTCGCCGGGTATCACCACCTGGGGATGGGCATCGAACATCAAACTGAGCAGGGTAGTGCCCGAACGCGGTCGGCCTATGATAAAGAACATGGGCAATTCGGACAGTTCGGGCTTTGCAGGCATAGCAGGATTTTACCTTTCAAAAGTATAAAAAAATCAGGAAGATGGAAGGGGTTTGAGATTTTTGATTTTTGAGTTAGCATTTTAGTTCGCCACGACGGATGAAATTTGAAATTTGGGACTTTGTTCTATAAATTCACCAAGGTGCAGGTGTTGCATGAAAAATGTTTTACTTTTGCGCCATGCCTCATTTAGATAAAGATATAGTGAAATACAACCTACTGCTTCATGTGGTGGTACTGATATTGGGTTTCACGGCCATTTTGGGCAAACTGATCTCGCTGCCGGCCTACGAACTGGTTTGGTATCGGATGATGATAGCCTTTGCGGCTCTGGGTCTTATAACCTTATTTAAACGACAATCGCTGGCGCTGCCCCTGAAAGATATCCTGGCATTGAGTGCTATTGGCATCATCATCGCGGTTCACTGGATATGTTTTTTTCAGGCCATCAAAGTGTCCAACGTGTCGGTAGCTTTGGGCTGCCTGTCTGTGGGAACGCTTTTTACCAGCATCATGGAACCCCTGATACAAAAACGCAAGATATCCCTGGTGGAGGTGGCCATTGGATTCGTTATCATACTGGGTATTTATATCATCTTCCGTTTCGAGACGCGCTATATGCTGGGCATAGTGTATACCATTTTTGCTTCTTTGTTTTCCAGCCTGTTCAGCGTGCTCAACAAGCAAGTGGCCCTGAAATACAAACCCGATGTCACGGCCTTTTGGGAGATGCTTAGCGGCTTTGTCTGCCTGTCTATTTTCCTGTTCGCGGCCAAAGACTATGCCGATATCCAACTTAGTCTCACCACCAACGACCTGATTTTTTTGCTGCTGTTGGGCATTATCTGTACGGCTTTCGCCTTTGCGGCCACGGTAAAGATCATGCAGAAGCTCTCGGCCTATCAGGTAGTGTTGGCTATCAATCTCGAGCCTATCTATGGTATACTGGCGGCTTATTTTATTTTTGGCGAATCGGAGCATATGTCCTCAGGATTCTATTTGGGGGCTACCATCATTCTGGTGTCGGTGATAGCGTATACGTTTTATAAGAGCCGTAGAAGTATAAAATTGCAATAGGTTCTAATAATAATAGGGTAGTGGATGAAAAAGGTAATTATAGCAGTAAATACTATGTCAGAATGACCTTCGATATCGAAGATATGCCATTATAGTTTTATGGATAGGCTCCGCAATATCTAAGGGTGGGCTTTAAGGTTTTCTGTTAAGGCTCTATGATATCATAGGGTGAGCTTTAAAGTTTTCCGGGTCGACTCTTCGATTTCTGAGAGTGAGCTTTAAAGTCTTCTGTATTGGCTCTTCGATATCGAAGGGTAGGCTTTAAAGTTTTCTGTTAAGGCTCTTCGATATCGCGGTGCCAGCATTATAACTTTGGTTCATGTATCTTCGATATCGAAGATAATATTTCAAGGATTTTATAGAGAGGCTACTATTTTGTATAGTGCTAATAATGTGTTTTTAAAATAGAGTTGAGCTTCTTCATCCTAGCAGGAAATAAATTATGTGATGTGAATGAAGTTTCTATATCAAAACAGTCCTCTGTTTCAAAGCTTCAAACATCACAATTCCGGCAGCCACCGAAACATTGAGTGAGGCAATTTCACCAACCATAGGTATTTTAAACTTGCGGTTAGATGCGCTCAGCAGTTTGTCGGAGATGCCGTCATCTTCCGAGCCCATAATGATGGCGGTAGGTACATTGAAATCGCAATCGTAGTAGGCCTGTTCGGCTTTTTCGGTGCAGGCGGCAATTTGTAGTCCGCAGGTCTGCAGGTATTCAATGGTTTTGATCATGCTATAGCTGCGGCAAACGGGTATTTTGTGCAGTGCCCCCGCCGAACTCTTGATGGCATCGGCACTCACCCTTACCGAATTGTGGTAAGGAATCACAATGGCATCCACCCCGGCACATTCGGCCGAGCGGGCAATGGCCCCGAAGTTGCGCACATCGGTGATGCGGTCGAGCACCAGTATCAATGGCAGTTTGCCTTTTTCGAACACAAAGGGTATGATGTTTTCAATATCCACATACTCTATGTTACACACAAAGCCTATCACACCCTGATGGTTTTTGCGCGTCACGCGGTTGAGCTTTTCAATGGGAACAAACTGGTAGGGGATGTTGCGTTCGGCCAGCAGCTTGCGGAACTCATGGAACAACTCCGACTGCAGCCCGTTTTGAATCAATATTTTTTCCACATCCTTATCCGCACGAATGGCTTCCATCAGCGGACGTATACCGTAAATTAACTGGTCTTTTTCGTCTTTCATAACTCTTGCAAAAATAATCATTAATTAATTCCGATCCACAATCTTTCATTCTGCTGTCCTCAGTCTTCAGTCGGCAGTTTGCGATTTACCTTTGCCGGCTGCCCCGCAGGGGCCTCAATGAGGCCGACTTTCGACTTCCCATCTTCACTCCATCTTCACCGCAACTTCCTTCAATCTCTTACCGCATCCGTCTACCCGCAGCCAGTACAATTCGTTTTCTTTCAGTTTCAGGTCGGCCAGGTTGTAGTCGAAGGTTTGGAATCCCGATTTGTACAGCCTCTCGTCGAACAACACTTTTACCTTTTGGTTGTGGTTGTCGTAAATGGTAAGCGATACCAGTCCCGAATAGGGCATATCCCAGTTGATCTCGCCTTTTATGGTAAAGCCTTTTTCAGTTTTATCGGGGAAAGAATAGTCATAAATGAATCCTGCTGTTTTTTCGGCTTTCATATGGCTTATGGCATACACTACAAACTCTTTCAATTTTTTTACCTTGGCAGCATCGCTGCCTGATATCTGATCGGGCGATATACTGTCGGTCAGCACCCAAACGGCATTTTGGCCGGTATTGTCGAAACATCCCAGATTTTCGATCAGCAGCGATAACTCATGCAGATAGCCTTCGGACATACCGTCGAGGGTAAAATGGCTGGTCTCACTTGGCGAGCGGTCGTGCTTTTGGGTACAAAAGGCGTTAATGGTAAAATCGGAACTGCCATTGGGGCCCAGAGCAAACATCTCGTTTTTGGCCACCATCATGTCCTGTATGGAATCGTAGACACAACTCAGCCGCCTTCCGGTTTCTACATTGAGCTGCAGCGCCTGCGAAACCAGGTTTGTAATATTCATGGTAATGCACTTGCCATAGTGTCCGTGGCTATTTTCCGACGAGTAGCCTCGTCCGCGAATATCCACTTTCACCATCTTTTTCTGAATGGCTTCGAAAAGGCTGAGCGATAATATCTCTGCCTGCAACACATAACTACAAATCAACAACGGAATCAGAACAAAAAGTTTTGTTTTCATGATCTCAAATTTTTTGGGGTTGGTAGTGTAGATGTTAGCTCATAAAGGCGATGTTTTTTTTAGTTAACGCAACACGCGATTTATTTATTGTTTGCTTACGGAGAAAAATTGTGATATTTGCGAAAAAAAATTACGGTGATCTTCAACTCTCTCTATCTGCCTCCTCTGGAATTCTTTGTTCACGCCTGTTCCGCAGAAAAGATCATGATAGAGGCCAGTGAGAATTTCAGGAAGCAAACTTATAGAAATCGTTGTTCCATTTATTCGGCCAATGGACTCATAGATCTGAGCATCTATCTGGAGAAATGTCGGCGCAACCACCTCCCCATAAAAGAAATGCGATTATCATACGCTCAGGCATGGAACAAGATGCATTGGCGGGCCATAGTTTCGGCCTACAACAATTCGCCTTTCTTTATGTATTACAGCCACGATTTCGAAAAATTCTACAACAAAGAATACACCTGGCTGATGGATTACAACACACAACTGCTGGCCCTCTGCTTCAAGTTGATGCGTATGGAAAAAGACATTTCATTTACAGAAGAATATCATGCCGATTACCCGGAAGGCATGGACCAGCGAAATAAATTTCTTTCGGCTCAGGCTTGCGAAATACCTTTTCAAAAATACCCCCAGGTGTTCGACTATAAAGATGGTTTTATTCCCAATCTGAGCATCATAGACCTGCTGTTCAATCGCGGGCCGGAAGCGGAGGATTATCTGAGGCAGCATGCCGAAGTGTAATAGTATTCTGGTGTCGGCATACTAAAACAAGTAGTTTTAAGTATTAATATACCTGTTTAAATAAAATTTCGTTATTTTGTACCAAAAAAGAATACGATGGCTTCTGGTATATGTGTACTGAGTGTAATACCGGTTCGTTCCGAACCTTCCGATAAGGCTGAAATGGTTTCCCAACTGCTGTTTGGTGAGTTGTTTGAGATACTCGAACCTTCGGGTTCTTGGCTAAAAATAAGTTCCTTATTCGATGCTTATGAGGGATGGATAGATGCCAAACAATGCAAAAGATTGTCGCAGCACGAGGTGGAAGTACTTACTTCTTTAAATACTTATATTGCTCCTGATCTGGTTCAGCTGATTTACAACGAAACCACAAAAACCAATTTTCCAATACTGCTGGGTAGTTCACTTCCCGGTTTGATCAGTACAAAAATGAATATTGCCGGCGAAGATTATGAATTCGATGCTGACTATGCTGATATGGTGAAACCTGCCGATGGTAGGAAAATTGCCGATACAGCCATGCAATATATTAATGCACCATACCTCTGGGGCGGTCGCACTCCTTTTGGTATCGACTGTTCAGGACTTACTCAGATCAGCATGAAGATATGCGGTATAAAGATTCCCCGCGATGCTGCTCAGCAAGCATTGGTCGGCACCACTATAGATTTTATCACCGAGGCTTTGCCTGGCGACTTAGCCTTCTTCGAGAACGCAGACAACCAGATCATCCATACCGGTGTTATTCTTAACGAACATGCCATCATCCATGCTTCGGGATATGTGCGTATAGATGCCATTGACCACGAAGGCATTTACAATAATGTGGCTCAGCGCTACACTCATAAGCTGAAACTGATCAAACGTTATCTTTGATCGTGACTGTATGGCATAATAGTTGAAATGCCTTAGCAAATAACTTTCGTGAAAAAGCTTGTTTTCATACTACTCTTCTTTCTTTTGTCCGGCAGCACCTTTCTGAAGGCACAGGATACCACAGGTATTGTTACCCGCGCAATCATTGTGAACGGAGATACCTTGCCTATCATAGCTATGAAGGAGATAGATATTTTTGGCCCGGTGGTATTTGCCAATAAAATGGAGGCAATTTATTTTTCGCGTTTGGTGCTTAATGTACGAAAAGTTTATCCTTATGCCAAGATAGTTGCAGCCAAGTCGCAGGAGTACAATTACCTTATCGCCAATGCCAAAACCCGCAAAGAACGTAAGAAATTGATGAAGCAGGCAGAAGAAGACCTAAAAACGCAGTTCGAAGATGATGTAAAGAATATGAATGAGGTACAGGGGCAAATTCTGATAAAGCTTATTGATAGGGAAACGGGACTTTCCTCCTACGAACTTATTAAGGAATTCAGAGGTGGTATAACGGCCGTTTTCTACCAATCATTCGGGCGCTTATTCGGTTATAATCTGAAGTCAACCTATGATCCAATAGGTGAAGATAAGGAAATAGAAGAGATAGTAAAACTGATAGAAACAGGGAAGCTGTAGGGGCTATTTGCCACGGCCCTGCATGATAATTAGAGCCGTATATATCAGTATTTTGAAATCAACAGCCAGCGACATATTCTCTATGTAAAGCACATCGAATTTCAGACGTTCTACCATCTGGTCGACAGTTTCGGCATAACCATATTTTACTTGACCCCATGAGGTGATACCGGGTTTAACTTTATGAAGTATTTTATAATGGGGGGCTTTTTCTACGATCAGATCTATGAAATACCTTCTTTCGGGGCGTGGTCCCACCAGCGACATATTTCCTTTAAGCACGTTATAGAACTGAGGGGTTTCGTCCAGGCGAACCTTCCTGAGGAATTTTCCGAAAGTGGTGATGCGTTTGTCATTCTTACTCGATAATTGCGGCACTCCCGATTCAGCATCCGTATACATAGAGCGGAACTTGTACATGGTAAAAGGTTTTCCATGCAATCCTATCCTTTCATGAGAGTAGAATATAGGTCCTTTTGAAGATAGCTTGACACCAAAAGCCACAATGATATAAAATGGCACCATGATAAGCATGGCAATGATAGAAGCAAAAACATCAATAAATCTCTTCAGGAACATTTGCCAGGCTGGCATGAGTTCGGGAGATATCTGTATAAGCGGAGCATGGAATATTGATGTCATTTTCACACTGCCCAGCAAGAAGTCTTTCAGGTCGGGTATCACTTTGATCACCACATCCGTGTCTTCCAGATAAGAGATAATCTGTTCTACATAAGAATGCTCTTTTTTATCGATAGCAATGATGACTTCTTCCACCTCATACTGCTGAATAATGTTTTTAAGATCTTTATAATTACCTAGATGAGGGAGCTTTTGTTTGAGGGGTTGACAGTCAACGTTAAAAACATCCACAAAGCCAATGAACTTATTGCCCGATGATTTCCACTGGCTCTCTATATCATTGAAAATACCCAGTGCATTTCCATTACTACCAATTAGCAATGTGTTAAAGCCGATTATTTTCTTGTGAATGCGGTAGGCTGTTCGCGACGACAGAATAAACCTCAACATAAATGTCAGACCAAAGTGCAGCGCAAAGATTACCAGAAAATAGCGGTAATAGTTCAGGTAAGAGATCACCTGGTCATCAAGTATGAGGATGAAAAAGATTGCAATCAGTCCTATTAATGAAGTAAGAAATGTTTGACTTAGTTCGCGCAATCGCGATTTACGGTAAATCTTCTGGTAAGTTCCAGTAATAAAATATAGGGTCAACCAGAATGTGGTAATAATAAGCAAGCCGACATAGAGTTTCTCATCCTGAAAGATAAGTGAGAGGTCGTCGAGTACATTTGGATTGACATTGTACTTACGATAAATAAAAAATACTGACCAGGCAAGGATGGCTGAAAAAGCATCTGAAAAAACATACTTGAAAACCTGTAGTCGTTTATTCATCAATCATTAATATGTGTATAGTAATTTAATATTATCGATGAGCACTTTGGCGGATGTTAATGAGTCGGGTTTGTTGGCTTCGAAGAAGACTTTAAAGCCTTCGGTATTAACCGTATAATTGGCTGTATAAGTCAGGTTGATGTAGATCTTTTTCCATTCGTCGGTCGGGTTCAGAACAATGGTAGGTATACGCTCCGTGGTGCCCGATGACAGTTTTCCATACATACCGATGGTCAGATAGGTATTGGTCTTGTAGTTCATTTCCAGAAAAACAGGCGACTGGTTCTGGGGTATCTCCAGCGTAGAGTCAGATACACATAACATGTA
Organism: uncultured Bacteroidales bacterium; assembly: GCA_964599365.1. GTDB lineage: Bacteria > Bacteroidota > Bacteroidia > Bacteroidales > CAIWKO01 > CAIWKO01. The sequence goes on along the minus strand of CAZRFL010000037.1, from coordinate 23,394 downwards.
ATGGCGCGTGGCATCCAGATTGGCAACGCCCGAAAAGGAACCTTCGAAAGCATCGGCAGGATCGGTGGTCTTATAAATGGAAGTGTCGCTATCGCTATATCTCACTATCGAGATACCCGCATCTTCAAAATCTTCTTTCCATTGTATCTTGCCGGGGAAATAGGTGACCACCGGGCTGATGGTGTCAATTTCTTCCTTCTGAAGATCTATATTAGTATTGTAGGTCTCGAAAAATGGATAATACCCTCTCGACATGGCTATGCCATTAAGCTTTACTCCGGCTCTGACAGAAATCTTGTGGCTGCCTGTGGATAAAACAGGAAAGGTAGCGGGTAGTTCATATATTCCTATCAGGTCATCATCCACGTATACCCAGGCATCAGTGATCTTGCTCGAATTGGTGCCGTCGATTTCGTAAGTAGAATTAAGGGTGATTTTTTCAATATGGATATAGGAGGGAACCAGGTCGTTCTTTTTACATGAGCTGTAGAACACAATAGCAAGCAAAAAGAGCAGAGGAAAAAGGCTGTATTTATTAAAACGTAAGAAAAGAGTAGAATTTCTATTCATAATTTTCCTTTGATTCAAACGGGTAACGTAAGAGTATTATTTTTATTGTGCAGAAATTAAAAATATTTTTCGCCGGGCGAAAATATTATTCCGGAAGGTTGATTTTCTCGATGATCTTATAGGCAACATCCAGTGCTTTGTAGCCATCAATAATGGTTACATGAGGAATGGTGTTGTTTTCTATGGATTCTGCAAATTTTTCCAATTCGGTCTTTATGGCATTGATAGGAACAATTTCGGGCTTCTCGAAAAATATCTGTTTCTTTCCTTTTCCCGATCCCAGATCGATAACCATATCGAGAGGGCTGAGGGTGGATTCGTCGGTGATATTTTTCAGGCGTATGATCTCAATATCTTTTTCGAAGAAATCGATAGCAATATAAGCATCGTGCTGGAACAAACGGGTCTTGCGCATGTTCTTCATCGAGATGCGGCTGGCGGTCAGATTGGCCACACAACCATTGTCGAATTCGATACGGGCATTGGCAATGTCAGGAGTGTCGCTCACTACGGGCACACCACTGGCGCTTATTTTTTTTATGTTCGATTTTACTATGCTCAGCACTATGTCGATATCATGTATCATGAGGTCGAGAATGACAGGCACATCGGTACCGCGCGGATTGAACTGTGCCAACCTATGGGTTTCGATGAACATGGGCTGCTGAATGAAAGGAGAAGCAGCAATAAATGCCGGATTGAACCTTTCTACATGACCTACCTGAACCTTAACTCTGGCTTCGTCGGATATGGCGATAAGCGTGCGGGCTTCTTCCAAGGTAGTAACCAATGGCTTTTCAATAAAAACATGCTTGGAACCTTTCATTGCCTTGGAGGCACAATCGAAATGCGAAATGGTAGGGGTGACGATATCGACCACATCTACTGCGTCTATCAGATCATCGATGGATGCGAAACCTTTGATGCCGTATTCTTCTTTCACCTTGCACATCACAGCGGGATCGGGATCGTAGAAGCCTATGAGTTCGAAACTTTCAATTTCCTTAATACATTTAATGTGGATCTTTCCCAAATGGCCTGCGCCCAAAACACCAATCTTTAGCATATTCGTAAGTTTTTTGCAAAAGTAAATTTTTTATACTAGGCAATTTAGTATTTTCGCATTAAAAATTAACAATTACATTCTCCCGCTCACATTTTACTTTAAGTCTGCTATTATTAAGCTGATAAACTATGATCGACTCGTACAAACATCAAGGATTGCGCAAACAATTGGTTGAAATTATCAGGCAAAAAGGCATTAAAGACGAAAATGTGCTTCTGGCTATTGGGAATATTCCCCGCCATTTTTTTCTGGATTCCACCTTTCAGACACATGCTTACGAGGATAAGGCTTTCCCCATAGGATCGGGGCAGACCATTTCGCAGCCCTACACAGTTGCCTTTCAGAGCGAATTGCTTCAGATCAAAAAACGAGATAAGGTGCTGGAAGTAGGTACAGGTTCGGGCTATCAGGCTTGTGTGTTGCTGGAGTTGGGTGCAACGGTATATACCATCGAAAGACAGAAGGCCCTATTCATGAAGACAAAGAGTTTTCTGCCAACCATCAAGTATATGCCGAAAATGTTTTATGGAGACGGATACAAAGGCTTGCCGGCTTTTGCTCCTTTTGATAAAATAATTGTGACTGCCGGTGCACCCGATATCCCCATGAAATTGCTCGACCAACTGAAACCCGGTGGACGAATGGTGATCCCCGTTGGGCAAACCGATGTGCAGCACATGATATGTATCGATAAAAATGCGGATGGTTCGCTGGTGAAGACCGATCATGGTACCTTCCGTTTCGTGCCCCTGCTCGAAAACAAAGCCGAAGACAAATAAAGGAATCCTGGCTCACCGGCCGACAAAACCTCAAACCTCAAAACTCAGAACACAAATAAATTCCATAAACCAAATTCTAAATTTCCAAACGGGTGACTGCCAGATTTGATATTTGTAAAATTGATTATTGTTTTTTTTATTTGTATTTTGATGCTTGTGCATTATTATTTAAAATGTTTTGCCAAAAATAATTCGAATATTATCAATTAGATTTTAACTATGTGCGGTATAGCCGGTCTTTTGTATTTCGATGTTTCTGAAAGTAATTTACCTCAGAGGCTTCAGAAAATGGCTACTACTTTGAAGCATCGTGGCCCCGACGATGAGGGTTATGTGTTGTTCTCCGAAAATGATATTATCACCTGTGGTGGGAAGGATACCGCGGCGGCTTCATGGCACAATACGTTCAGCTATGCTGCTAAGAAAAATATAGAAGAGCCTTCAGAAGGCGTTACTCTGGGACTGGCCCATCGCAGGCTTTCGGTCATTGACCTTTCGGCCGCCGGGCATCAGCCCATGTGTAATGATGATGCTACTATCTGGATCACCTGCAATGGCGAAATTTATAACTATATTGAGCTTCGCTCGGAACTGGAGGCGCTGGGCGCTGTGTTCAAAACCCGCAGCGATATTGAGGTGTTGATTAAGGCATATGAGCAATGGGATATGGCCTTCACCGAAAAGCTTAACGGTATGTGGGCCTTTGTTATTTTCGATAAACGAAAGAACATTCTGCTGGGTTGCCGCGATCGCTTCGGTGTGAAGCCTTTTTATTATACGCTTTCGAAAGATCTTTTTGCTTTTGCCTCTGAGCAAAAGGCGTTGCTGACCCTGCCCATGGATAAGCAATTGAACGAAGCGGCCCTGTTCGATTATATTGTCTACGGAAAAGTGGAACAGCAGGAGCGGGGCTTTTATCAGCATATCCGGGAACTGATGCCTTCGCATTACCTTATTTACGATCTCAACAGTAATCAATTTTCGCTGCAGCGCTATTATCAACTGAACTTTGCTGCAGGGAAGGGCCGTAATGATGACGCCTCAAGAACCGAAATAATTGCCAAAACACGCGAAAAAATATTTCGTGCGGTGGATATGCGTTTGCGTTCCGATGTGCCCGTAGGCTTTTGCCTGAGCGGGGGCATCGACAGCAGCTCTATTGTGGGAGTGGCGCAAAGCATCAACCAAAGCAAGCATTTGCAACAATTGCAGGGCAGTTTGCATGCGTTTACGGCCACCCACGGTGGTCACGATTGCGACGAATCGCGCTGGGCATCACAGGTCGTTAGCAAGCATCATCTGGATTGGCATCAGGCGCCCTGCAAGGCTAAGGGACTTTTCGATGAACTGGAAACCATCATTCATTTTCAGGATTCGCCTTTGTTTTCTACCAGCACCTATGCGCAAAATGTGGTAATGAAAGCCGCCAAACAACACGGCATCACCATTCTGCTCGATGGCCAGGGGGGAGATGAGTTATTTGCCGGATATGTGCCTTTTTATATAGCCTTCTATTTCGAGCTGCTGAAGCAATTTCGTTGGGGACGCTTGGGTTCCGAATGGCTTAATTTGAAACATTCTCCATTGAACGGGTCCATTCTGCTGAAATCTATGGGCAAGGTGATACTCGACCATGCCTTGCCCGGTGCTATGAAAAAAGTTTTGTATAAACGCTTGCATAAGGAAACGGCTTTTATTACGCAGGATTTCTTTACCAAAAATGCATCGGCCGTTTCACTGGCTCCCGACTACAGCAGCCAAAGCATGAACTCGCTGTTGCACGATTTCTTTACGCGTTGGTATCTGAAAAACCTCCTGCGATGGGAAGACCGCTGCTCCATGCAGTATTCTATTGAATCGCGCACTCCTTTTGCCGACGATACGGCCCTGATCGAATATGTGTTTTCGCTTCCCGCATCTATGAAGATACAAAAAGGATGGAGCAAATATCTGTTGCGCCAGGCCATGCAGGAGGTGCTGCCCCAAGACATTTACAGCCGCACCGACAAACTGGGTTTTGCCACCCCTCAGTCGCATTGGCTGATGCAGGAAAACCTGCAGATGAAAGCCATTATACAACAACTCTCTACCCCCGAAACTCAAAGCATGATCAACACCAACAGCATGCTGGCGCAATGGGACCACATTTTTGCCTCACCCGCCCATAGCAGCCAACAGGATATGGTTTGGCGCACCATGAACTATTTGTTGTGGCGAAAAGTGAACGGGATTTAATGCCTGCGCAATCATAAACTTTTTTTGATTCTTTCAGATACTAATTCAAATATTTTTCTATATTTGTTGAGGAAAAAGGTTGTCATTAGGTCCTAATTTATCAAAATTTATAATAAAAGTATGATTAAACATAAAATTGTTTTTATCCTAACATTTGTTATTCTTTTGAAATTCCCTTTGCATATCTTTTCACAGGAAAAATATAGCCTTAGATTTAATACAGGTTTTACTTTTATCTTAGAGCATAATCGTTATGATAGAGGCTTAAATGCAATTTGGTCACCTTATTTGACTTCATCTTTTCAATTGAAAAAACATGAATTTATTGCAGGCACTTTTTATCAACTCGGATTAAACACAACTGTTCAAGCAACCTCTCCTGGAGTTATAGTGGGTTACAGATTTTATTTTTTTAAGGAACTTACGCGGTTTAATACGTTTTTTAATTATACTTTTATGTATGCTCCCGGGAAAAGGACTGAATATCCAAGGACTGGGCCGGTTTCTTATAGATATGACAGGTATTATGACATTTTTGGTTGTGGATTTAATATTTTTTTTGACAAACAACATAGATTAGGTATTTCAGGCACCGTGGGCTATCCTATTATAATAGAAAAAATTGCGAAAAGGTATGAATATTACTGGAATAGAATTTCTTTTACAGCCGGGCTGACATTTAAAATTCCATTAAATAAAAAGAAAAATATTACTGATAGTAAGAGCTAAAGTATTTCTTCCATATTCCTTTTCCCCGTTCGGCGGAGGTTCCAACCTTCGTCGTTCTTATTCCTTCAGGCTCTGCCTGACTCTTCTAGCTGGGAAATGCTTTTCCCGTGCTATTATTAATATCAATCATCCCAATCATTTAATCACTTCCATCAGCGCCTGCCATCCCCGTTCGGCGGAGGTTCCAACCTTCGTCGTTCTTATTCCTTCAGGCTCTGCCTGACTCTTCTAGCTGGGAAATGCTTTTCCCGTGCTATTATTAATATCAATCATCCCAATCATTTAATCACTTCCTCCGCTCGCGGGGAAATGCTTTCCCCGTGCTGTTTAAAATTCATCTTACAAATCCCCGCTGCCGCATCCGCCTCTTAGCGGACATCCTGTGGTTAAAAGAACGTTTGTTATCTTCAACCATTGAACAATTTAACCATATAGCAATTTAACCATCCCCTAAATTTTTTTCATCAAAAAGCAAAATAGTAAAAAAAAACTAAAAAATAATTTGCATTTTCCCGGAAAATGTTATTTTTGTAATTAAAATGTTTTATTATTAACAACTTTAATTCATAATAGCATGCCAAAAACAACTACCCCCAATTACGATTCCACACAACAGGAACTCTACTCCATTGCCGACACTATGTACGCCAGTCTCGAAAAACCTTCAAACCTGGCAGCATTTGAAGCAAAAAAACCGGGCAAATACACCCCCGCCTTTATTTTAGGATTAAAAGCCAAAAAAACAGCGGCATTCAATTTGCCCGACGATGACCAGCGAAATTCAATTTTCGAAACACTCAGAGTAGAACTTACAGGCCTAAATGCAATTTGTTGCCAAAATTTTCAAGACCTAAAAGGTTACATTCACGACGGTTTTTCTAAAGACCAATGGAAAATAAAATACGATGAGGCGGGTATGACAGTTTACGAATCTGCATCACATAACAATTGGGAAAACACAACAGCATTAAACAAAAAAATGAACGATTTCATTCTTTTGTACCCAACCCAACTTACAACAGGTTTTATGCCCGATACTTTTGCAACACAAGTTTCGCATGATAAAGATAAATTTGCACTAAAATATGCAGCCCTCAAAACAGCAAGAGAAACAAGCACAGCCACAGGCGCAAAAATCACAGCCGACAATCTGGTTTATACAGATTTACAAAACTTACAAAACGATGCTCACATCGTTTTCCGTAACAATCCCGATACACTCAAAGAATTTATGTTCTCTGTTGTTAAAAATATTGTCAGCCCTCCGGGTAGCGCAAGTTTAGGAATAGACCTTATAGAAGAAGGCACAAACTTGCCGGTAGCCAATGCAAAAATCACCATTCAATCAGCTACAGGCATAGCCATCACTCAAACAACCAACGACCAGGGTCAAACCGATTTCCCAAAAATCGACCCCGACAACTATAAGGTCTTAATACAACCTATCGACAAACCCGAAATCAAATTAGTAAAAGAAGTAAATACGGGTGTCTCTGCAAGACTAAAAATAAAAATACCTGCATAAAGCATTAATAATTAGTATTTAACATTCAATCCATTCCAAACGCCCCCTCTTTTAGGGGGCGTTTGTGCTTATAATAGGTAGCGTCAATCCCTATATTACATTCCGTTTACACTCATCCCCACCTCAGCACAACACCATAATGACCTCCGTTGTCCGACATATCTTATGGCGTTGCACCATATGTCTTATGGCGTTGCACCATATATCGCATGGCGTTGTACCATATATCGGGTGGCGTTGTACCATATATCGGGTGGCGTTGTACCATATATCAGGTGGCGTTTCACGACATATCGGGTGGCGTTGCACGACATATCGGGTGGCGTTTTAGAAAAGCCCCGATTCAAAGAAAATCATAAAAAACAGGAATTAGGAGTATAAATTTGGAATGTTAGACTTGGAATTTGGTCCTTGGCCCTTGAATCTTGGGGCTTTGAGGCTTGGGGCTTGATACTATCTCCAATTCTTATAAAGCGCTCCCCTAAACTTGGAGTATCTGATAGAAACTTCCAATCCGCCATTGTATTTGGTGGCGGTAGCGAATGAGGAAATATTAACATCATACGAAAGTCCAATGCCGAAGTTCGATACTTCGAAAAACACCTGTGGTATGATGGCATCCTTATGACGATAAATCACACCGGCCGTAAAAGCCGACTCGGTGAAGAACCCTGTATAATTGGTCTCGTTGCCAAGACGGAATCGCATCAGCAAACCCAGATCAAGTTCGTAGGCAGGTCCTTGCTTCATATAGAGCACTGAGGGAATCAGGCCCATTTTTGTCCCTTTTATGTCGTAGCGCAGGGTAGTATGAAAAACATAGCGTGGATACACCTTCTCCTTGTTCGATGCCGAACTTTTCAGGAGTTTCACCGCATGATACACGGCAGCACCGGCGGTCAGGTGAACCACATCGCGCCCATAAAAGCGGCCCAGCGATTTCAGAAATTGATAATGCACCCCCGCAGCCATATCGAAATAGAAGAAAGTCCCCAAATGGTTGCTTTCGCCCGAAGGCAGGGTAGGGTCGTAAGCCGAACCATTATACTGATTGGGCCATTGTATGGCAGCAATATCCACCTTGCGGTAAGTCACGCCCGCCGCAATTCCGGCAGACAGCTTATGATATGCGCCCATCGGCACAATGCCCGAAACTATCACATTGCCTTCGGTAGTCGAAAAACGCGAGTCGCCTGCCTTATCCGAAAACAGATAAGTGCCCAGTCCCAGATAGGCTTTCTTGTTTTTGCGTTTCCCTTCGAAAGGCATATCGAACGAGCCCATAAACGTCTGGTAAGGTTTGCCAATGGCGGCCCATTGGTTCTTATAATTCAGCATGGCGCGGTAATAGCCGTCGAACACACCTGCCGATGCCGGGTTGATCAGCAAAGGCGTCTGGCTGAGCTGCGAAAAATGTATGTCCTGAGCTTTTACACTAAATGCTAAAACGGAAACACAGAAGATGATGTATATTTTTCTCACAAACTTATTTTCTGTTAGATTTTAAAAGAGTCTCCTTGTTATATTATCCTTGCAGTCTGATTTTTTCCTTGCGGGAAATGCTTATCTGACCACGGTTATATTTCCTTTTTTCTGAATGATGGCCCCGGTTCGGTCAGTCACCGTGATTCGGTAGCCATACACACCTGATTCCACTTGTTTGCCTTTGCAGCTTCCGTCCCAACCGTTCGACTGGTCGGTAGTCTTAAAGACAATGTGTCCCCATCTGTCATAGATCACCAGGTCCATAGCTTCTATCTGTCCGAAGATGTAATACACATCGTTGTTGTTATCCCCATTGGGCGAAAATCCTGTTGGAATATACAGATCGGGGCAATCGTCGGTAACAAATACTGTAATCATGGCTGTATCCTTGCATCCAGCTCCCGGGCCGTTGGCACCGATAATGGTATAGAAAGTAGTGCTGTCGGGCGAGGCTGTGGGATCGGCACAACTCACGCAACTCAAACCTGCCGAAGGCGACCATGTATAAGAGGTAGCTCCCGAAGCATTTAGTTGTATACTGGTATGGGGACATATGGTCACGCTTTCGCTTATGCTCAGTAAAGGTGCAGTCATAATCGTAATAGTGATACTTGCCGTACCGGTGGTACAGGTTCCGGTTACCGCAACCGAATAAGTGGTGGTGGTCGATGGGTTAGCCTGTGGATTGGCACAGTCGGTGCAGCTTAATCCGGTCGCTGGTGTCCAGGTATAAGTATCGGCAGCGCTCACTTGCAGGTCGGTGGTGTCGCCAATACAAATGGTCTGGAATCCTGTGGTAATAGTGGGGTTGTTAATCCCCGGTTGATTAACGGTTACTGTTACTGTAGCCGTACCGGGCGAACATCCTCCGGCGATGGTGGCCGTATAAGTAGTGGTAACGGCAGGATTGGCAATTGGATTGTTACAAGTGGTACAACTCAATCCTGTGGCGGGGCTCCAGGTGATATTGCTACCCGAAACTGTCAATTGGCTCGAATCGCCCACACAAATGGTGGATGGACTTGCCGTAGCGGTTGGCGAAGAACTGTTGGAGAAATAAGCAATGATAGTATCTGCCTGAGTTAACAAAAAGGAGATAGAAGTGTCATTGATACCCGGCGTGGGTGTGTGATGCTGAAATTCCCAATGATCGAAACAGTAGGACGAATCGGGGTGGGCCGTCATCAGCATGGTCATATTGCCCGGATATTGCCCTGACCACCAAAAGTTGTTCAGGAAAAGAGAGTTCATATCGATGGTTCCCGAACCGGGAGGCGAGACATTCACATGGAGCATAAAAGGCCCGGTAACATTCCAGCAGGGAGAAAAATGCTGTGTCACCTGTGTGCAGCGAGTTTGTATAAAGGTTTTCAGTGCTTGATAATTGGCCTGCCATCCGGCATAAGATCCACCGCCTCCCCAGCGATTGATGTGCTGCTGCATTTCAGGTTGAATCACGGCCACCATACTGTCGAGTACATCTTGCATACGCGAACAACTCAATGGGCCGTTCAGGAGATCGAAATAGCGTGTGATATAATATTGATAAAACGTAGGGTTTTGTAGCAAAGCATTGAGAATAGGAATATGACCCTGACCACCGGGATCACTCAGATTGTTTGGGTCACATGGATCTGCGCTGGGAGAGGTGTTAGGTAAACCTGTATAATTGATATAATGTCCAAAGGTAGCATCTTCGTCCCAAAGGCAATATCGCCATTTCTTTTTGTCGGCATTTACATTCAGACCTCTCCACCATTGAGTGTTCCAGTTCAGCCAGTCGGAACAAACCACCAGTGAATTGAGAATAACATAATCGGCCAGACTTTTGGTGCTATAAACGCTTTCTACATAAGTGTAATTTGCCGGAACAGCCATGCTGTTGCTCAGTATATATGACTTCAGGGTGTTCCAGTCAGTCTGGGCTTGTGCTCCTCCGTATTCGCTCCATGTTCCTCCCCATGTCTTTAGCATTTGCAATGAATCTTCCTTGGTGTTATGATAATACTCTGTAAAATCGGCATCATCAACCTTTTCACGGGTATCGTACACACCCCAATATTGGCCATTGACATACATAACGGAGGGTGCCCATGTTCTTTCGTCCATATGCAGATGTGCCTTTTGCGAAAGGGTGTGAACATAGGAATCGCGGATATGTACAGCCCCCGGATCTTCAAAAGGGTAATTGTCGTTGGCCGCAGCTTTAAACATGATGTGTTGAAATTCGGTTCTGTTTTTAATATTAAATAACTGGCCCAGCAAAGCATAATTATATCCGTATTGATCGTGGCTCACGAAATCAATACCCCGCTGGCTATAGGCCCATGAGTCGTTTCCATGTTTATTGGCATTGCCATAACTTTCGGTCTTAAAGGTTCCGGCATTGTCGAAATACTCAAGTCCCACATAAGGTTCTGATTGTGTCCCGTTCATCAGGGGCATGATTTGGTCGCCAAACACCGAAACCACTTCTACCGTGTGAGGCGAATTGATGAAATAGGTATTACTTTCGATAAAACTAGCCGGAACATTGGCATTGCTGCTAAAAGCCCTGGCCCGAAGAACTTTGGTAGTGGGAATATTGACCGGGGCAGAATACAATGTAGAAGCTGGGGTAGGCGTACTCCCGTCCAGTGTATAACGAATGGTGATGCCTGTTCCGGGTGCCGTAATAGTCACATTTTGTGAAGAGTTATAAAAACCAGCGGCGACACTCATTACAGGTCGTGTAGCATAATCTGCATACGGTGTGGTGTTGCTGGCATTGGGAGTAGGGGTAAGGAATACACTCCATGAAGCTGCTCCGTTGGTGGTTCTTCCGCGTGAATGCCCTTCATGAGTTGGTCTGAGTGTGAGCGAATCAATGATCGCTCCCAAGGGGCTTGCCAGCACAATGGCTTCGGGTTTGGTCTGGGTAAGTTTGAAATTGGCATGAAGGGTTCCGGTATTTATATTACGGTTAGATGCCCATACTCTTAAAAAACCGTTGGCAGGAATACTCACAGCGCCCAGCGTCCATTTTACAGGGTTAAGTTTGTTGTCGCTCAAATGCCAACCATTCAGATTGACGGCAGCACCGGTAGTGTTGTAAAGTTCAATCCAGTCTTCGTACCCGCCAAAATTATCGGCAAAGGAATTTACATTGGAGCAGGAATACTCATTAATAACTACCTGAGCCTTGCTTAATGTTTGAAATAATAGAAAGGATATGAAAAGAAAGAGAAATATTTTTTTCATCTTTTAGCTGTTTAGGAAGACCAATGAGCAAATGTAGGGATAATTTACAGAAGTTGCAATGCACTGAGCAAAATAATTAAAAATCATTTCTCAGAAACTTTAATGTTTATTAGGTGCTGCAATAAATGCACTTAGAATCTTTTCCTGAGTTGAATGTATGCCCGGTAAAACTGATTTTTCATTTCGAAATCTCCTTCAAGGTTCAAAGCAATGGAGAATCGTTTGACAATTTCGGTGCTGAAGTTTATCTCGGCAATATGTTGTTTGAAATTACCTTCGGAATTCAATATCTTGTAGTTTACATAACTATAGGCACAGCCCAGGTTCATCCGACCAGAAAGGAAGGGACGATTCAGCCTAAGATTGAAAATATTTCCTTGCAGATAATTAGTTTCAAGTATGGTGGACGAAAGAGTGGCAGATAATAATGATCTGGCAATATCACTCCAGGTTATGAAAAGGTAGGCGTTTTTGGCAGGCTTCAGATCTTTTTTCTGGAAACGATAACCGGCACGAACTCCCATAAAAAGGTTTTTTGTAATTGTATAATTCCCATAAAATGCTAATCCCTGACGGGTTTGCATTTCCATTAAAGTTGTCAGGTAGTTTTTATCTGTTTCGTAATAAATCACGTTGTTTCTGGCATCGTAAGTTCCCGAAAGTGTAAGTTTCTTGATTGGACGCCATCTTAAGGATGCATAAAGATTGGTCAGGTTAAAAGTGTTTTGTTTTTGTTCATTCACCACCTTATACAGGTCCATTTCCATGGTCACAAAAAGGTTTACATTTTTCAGTTTGTATCTTCTATGTTGAAAATATAAAAACCTGCGGTCTGTTTTCAATGTGTTCATTTGTTCGACGAAAGCCAGAGAATTCTGCATGTTTCTTTTCGGGGTCTGCATGTTATGCCCAATATATCCTCCGAACTGTAACAAATTGAAGTTAAAACCATAGTCAAGACTGTTGGGCCGTGAACCGGCAAATGCTCCTAAATAAAACCCTTTGAACCATTTTTCGGCCTGGAGTCCGTCAATAACACCGATATTCGAAATATTCGGGTTGATCCTGCGTCCGAGAACCAAAAAAAGGCTTTTGTTTATGTCGTACCTTACCGAAAGGTTGTAGATCTTTAGCCCGTTAAAAATATTCTTTTTCACATTATCCCATTCGCCGCTTTCCTGTCTGAAGAGCAGGTTGCTTGCCAGCGAGAATTTTGAATTTCCGATATTGTTGATGTTGAAAGAAACAGCATAATTAATGACAAAAGAATTGTGGTTAACAGGGGTATTCGAGAAATTCGAATAGTTTGAAATGCTTGCATACCCGAAAATCTTTTGTTTTCCAGAAGCCGGTTTGGAGTGTTTTTCAGTTTTCTGAGCTACATGGGTGGTATCTGCAGTAACGATGTTTTGATTGACAACAGCTTGTTCTATAACCGACTCTTTTTTTGTAATTCTTCTCCTGGCAATTATTTTGTCATTTACCAAGATCTTAAGATCACTAATGGGAAGGGTGACCACCGAGGTGGATGACAGGTTTTTTACGATCAATGCCGGAACCAGCTGATTGTTTTTACTAATAAAGAGAGTGTCACCAGCCATAATTCCATTGGTCGAGGTGTATTTTATATACACACTTTGGGTAGTAGTGAAAGAAACATAACCCTCTGTTTCTTCAGTTTTACTTTGGGCATTCGAATAAGATGCCCAAAACAAGACAAAACAGATTAGTGTAAAAAGCCTCTTAATGATTTGTGCTCTCAGTTTTTTCATTGTTTTTCATTTTATCAATCTCCGGCCACTCCCGTAGGGTGACATGTATAACATGCCGTGCTGTTCCACGAATAATTGCCCACTTCATTGTGCTGGTTAGCCATTTCCGACTGATTATGATCATGGCAATCGATGCAACTATAAGTGCAGTTGGCAGGATTTGTATGGCATTGAACACAGCTAAAACCACTGTGGTTGCCTGAACTAATAGGGAAGAAACTATCATGAGCAAAACTTACAGGTGTCCAGTTAGGATTTGTAGTATGACAATTAGTACAGGTAGTCGAATAACAACCCCCGTTATGAACTGGGTTGGTGGTGGCATCATAATCAGGCTTATGACAGGAATAGCAATCGGTAGTTATAGTCGAACAATTGCTCCCTGTATGGCATTGGGTGCAGTTAACATTGGCATGACCCAGAGTCAAGGGGAAACTACCCGGATGCTGATAATTCACAGGACTCCATCCAGGATTGGTGGTATGACATTGCTGACATTCGGTCGAAAAACAACCTCCTGTATGTACAGGGTTGGTGGCCGATTCATAATCTGGCTGATGACAGGAATAACATGCTGTTGATAAGGGCTGATAATTGTTGCTGGTATGGCATTGTGAGCAGGCAATGGCATGTCCTAAGGTGAGTGGGAAGAAATTATGATTAAACCCCGTACCACCCCATTCGTAAGCATAAATATAATGACACTCTATACAATCTGTCGAAAAATTCGAGGTATGCTTGGGGCTGGTAGTTGCCAAATAGTTTTCTCTGTGACAATCAAAACATTCTACTCCCAGCACATCATAACGCAAGAGGGATTCTGATTTGTGGCATTTTTGGCATTCGGTCATGGTGTGAACTCCCAATAATGGGAATCGATTTTGCTGATGGATTTCAGTAATATTGTTCACTATCCATGAATCGGGAGTGTGGCATTTATCACAAAAATTGCCTACGGTCTGACTATGAACATCGGTATGACATTTCACACATTCAGTTTTTGCCTTAGCTTCAGAAAAAACCAATGTAGAGTGGCACAGACGACAATTCAGTTCTTTATGCTGTCCGGTAAGTGACATTTTGGTTGAGGAATGATTGAATGAATAAATTTCTTTATCCAGTGTCCATCCTTTCGAACTGTGACAGGCACTGCAACTGATCTTAAAGTCTTTGCCGTGGGGAGAATCAACCGAGGTGTAAGCTCCCACAAAATATAGCAAAAAGTAGCCGATTATAAATGACAGGATTCGCATTTTCCACTTATTTTATATTGTATATAAATGTTGTTATTGGTCTGGGTTGGTTTATGGCATTTATTACATGTCAGGTTTTCATGCTTACCATCCAGTTTAAACGCTGTAATATTATGATTGAATTTGCTTGGTTTCCAGTTGTCGAATACATGACAACGGCTGCAATCAGTGGTACCTTCTTTGTCAAATTGATTGAAATGTTTGTCCTTATGACATGAAGTGCAACTCATGGAAAGACCTGAAAATTTCTGTTGTTTTGTATCCTCATTTGTTTGAGAAAAATGACATTTCTTGCACGGTTGAGTGATATGTGCCCCTAAAAGTTTAAAACTGGTTTTTGAATGATCGAAGTTGATCTCACTCCATGTGTTTGAAGTATGACAACTCAAGCAGTTTTCCTCAGGAAAGTATTTTTTATTGATGGCATCGCCGTGAATGTTCTTATGACAATCGGCGCATTTCTTTCCTATTTCACGAAATGACCAGGTTTCTGTCTTACGGTGACAATCAAAACAAGGTACAGCAACATGCGCTCCCTGCAGAATGAAAGCAGTTTTATTGTGCTGTTCAATAGTGAATAAGGCGTTCTTGAAACTATTAAGATCATGACAAGTATTGCAATCAGGACTTATCCCTTCTTTGATAAACTGTCCCTTGTGATAGTCTTTATGGCAATCGTAGCATTTCTGATGTTTTATCGGGGTGGTGTAACTTCCTATATGGCACGATTTGCAGCTAAGATTGAGATGTTTTCCTTGCAGTACATAATTTGTTTTGGTATGATCAAAGCCTTTTAGCTCCTTAGTTGTGACAAATGTTGCATTCGAATGGCAATCCATACAATTGGGGCCGAATTTGTTTTTATGGGGATCAATGTGGCAATTGACGCAACTGCTGTATTGTATCCCGGTAAACTTTTGGTTTTTTATGCCGTTAGCAGTTTCAATTTTATGACATTTAATACACTCTACATTTTCATGTTTACCTGTAAGTTGGAATTTTGCAGAAGTATGTTTGAATTTTGATGCAGGTTTAAAAGCATTTCCATCATGGCAATTCAGGCAGTTTGACGAAAGCGTTCCCTTGTGATAATCCGTATGGCAGTTGACACAGTTGGTCTTTAGCCCAAGAAATGTAAACTTCTTGGCTTTCACCTTTGCATTGGTTATAAATTTGGTGTTATGACATTCGATGCAGGTTTTTTTTCCATGTGCCCCGGTAAGTATGAAGCCTGTCATGTTGTGATTGAAAGTTTCTGTTTCGAACTTTACGATCTTGAAGCTCTTTCCCTGATGGTCGCTATGGCAGGTTGCGCATGTTTTGCCTTTTACTTCAGCTGAAGAATGATACCCTTTATTAAGGGCGATGCGTTCCTTAAGTTCTGTATGGCATGCCAGACATTTGTCGTTGGATAATTGTTCCCCCAGAATATGACATTGAGTGCAGTTTGATATGCCATCCAGATGGGCGTGAAATACTGAAAGTTCGCCTGGTGATATCTGGGCATAAGAATTTCCGCTTATTACAATCAATAATACAATTAAGTAATGGCCTAATTTCATAATCTAATGACTTGTTTTTTGCTTCAATGTTTCAATATTGCTTCACCAAATTTCTTTGTGACCTGTATGCCTATTTTCTGTAGGAACTGTGTAGGTAATTCACCTCCCGCAAAAATATAAACCAGGTCGTTCTTTATCCGACTTTCTTTGTTCTCAACCGTATTTATTAGTACCACTTCATCTTTTTCAATTGAAACAGTAGAAGTATTTAACCTGACATCTAATTTTTTATTGGCGATGGCTTCATTTAGTTTGCTATTGATAGCCGGTTTTGTGCCAGCAAAAGATTCATTCCGATTCACTAAAGTTACATTATTTTCTTCAGTCAGTAATAAAGCTGATTCGGCTGCAGAGTCTCCTCCACCAACCACGAGTATGTTTTTACCCTGAATTAATTCGGCCTCCAGCAAACGGTAGGCTACCTTTTCAAGATCTTCCCCAGTAACATTCAGTTTTCTTGGTGTTCCTCGTCTTCCAATCGATAACAAAACTTTCTTGCATGTATATTCTTCGCCAGTAAGTGTCACCACTTTGAAAATGTTGTTTTCATGAGTAATGGCTTCAACTTTTGAATTTTCTTTCAATAAGATTTCGTTATTTTTAATAACGGTTTTCCAAAGATCCAGCAATTCGGTTTTGGATGTTTCGTAAAGTTTGACTTTTCCATGAAGCGGAAGGTCCATAGGGGAGGTCATTACTACTTTGGAGCGGGGAAAAGAAAAAACAGTTCCGCCCAAAGAATCCTGCTCTAGTATGATGGCATTTATTTTATGTTTTTTTGCATTCAATGCAGCAGCTATACCGGCCGGTCCTGCACCAACAATTATCAGATCGTAGCTTGCAGAATGTCCTTTTTCCAATGATTTCACAATGTTATCAACGGCCTGTTTGCCTTGTTCCACTGAGTTTTTCACCAACCCCATTCCTCCCAGTTCACCTGCAATGAATACTCCATGAATATTGGTCTCGAAATTCTGGTTCACATGGGGTAGGTCGACACCACGTTTTTCTGTTCCAATAAATAAGGATATAGCCTGAGTTGGGCAGGCATGAAAACAAGCTCCGTGTCCAATGCATCGCGATGCATTTATGGTAGTTGCCTTTCCATTTCTGATACCTAAAATGTCTTTTTCGGGACAAGCGGCTATACAGGCTCCGGTTTTAATACAGCTATTTTCGTCAACTACAGGATGCAGGGAAACAGGCTCATACAACCCGTCTTCCTTAGCTTTTTTGATCTTGGCTTCTACAATGTTCGATTTCTTCTTTTGCCTCCAAAGGTAAAAAACGACTGCTGCCAGACAAAGCAGAAAAACTGCCGAATAGATCACTATATTTTCTAATTCAACTTCCATAGTTTAAAATATCCATTTAGCACCAAACATTATAGCTATCACCACATGAATGATCATAACAATAAGCATAATAAAAGCGAAAGGCAAATGAGCTACATGCCAGTATTTCAAAAGTCGTTGCATACCCATGAGACGGTCGATCTTTCGATTCAATGATATTTCGTTTTTCAGGAGATGCATAATGTTCTTACTTTCGGAATGATTGAGACTATTTTGTTTTATGATAGTCCTAGCGCGACGCAAAGATTTGCGATCATCGGACAAGGTTTTAAAATATCCGCTCAAAAAATTACTGTGTACCACACCAATCTTTCTTTTTGTCAAACTCACAATTTCTTCACGGCTGGTTTCATTCAAACTACTGTTATTACTTAGAACCGATTCAATATCCGTTTTCATATTCTTAACCTCACCTAGGCTCAATTCACGACCTTCGATACTACGGGGAATCTGAATATAAATAAAGCGACCAATGATACCACTTACAAATACTGCTACCATACTCCAGAAACTAATGGCAACTATGCCGCCAAATTTGAATGAAGTATGATAAAGAACCAGAATAGGGCCCAATGTACAAAGGAAAATGTGAAACTCAAGCCAATATTTCAATTGACCCAGTCGAAACAAAAATCGCAACCTTTTACGAAGCATATAGGTCAGTACGCCTATTAGCATAATAGCAGAGCCAACAATGCCAAACCCATGTCCAAAAGAACCGCTTGGTTTCAAAGTCTTATAATCGGGATGGAAGAATCGTTCTGATACCGGAGTATTATAGAAAGTAAAACCCGTATAAAGCAGGTAGGCAAATACTGATGAAACGATAAGCACTAAGGTGAAAAGGAAAATATGATGAGCTGTTTTTGACATAATAATGCAATTGGTAATGATGCTGGTATTAAAACGGTTTTGAATTGGTTTTATTGCTACCGGTGGATTGAGATGGCAAATATAAGAATTATTTATTGGACTTAGGCTTTTTGGTCTACTTCAATTTTAGGATTAGCACTACCTCTTTACGTCTCCTAATGTCAGTGTAATTCGAAAAATTTTATAGCTCTCTTAAAAAGGTGCAGTATAATTGTTGGGAGTGTTTTTCGCTGGATTTCATTTTCATAGAAATGTTAAGCAAATAAAATGCAACGTAAAATAAATACAATGCAATGAAAAGCATTTTCAAGGGCATGAATTTCGAATTCAAAGGCGCCTCTATTTATTTGAATTCTACATTGAGTTAAACAAAATTGAACTTTGGGTAGGAATTATTATTGGAAGGGAATAGTAAAATTAAAAAAACAACAGGTGATATGTTTCAAATAAAGAAAATGGTAAATTTGTCTGAAATTCACACTATACATTAGATATGTGGAAAGTCAAATTCCCCCTAAAAAACCACCGGTCGGTTTATGGATTGGCATAGCGGCGGCTCTTTTAATTTCATTTCTGCTGATGGGTATAGCAGGTGTAGGCCTCTTTAATTATTTCAAAAATAGAAATCTAACGAAGGAGCAAACCATTGAAAATTCTAAACATTTCACTTTGGATGATCGAAATATAAAAGAATCGGAGCCAGTTAATGATGACGGGACTCCAATATTCACGGTGGTAGAAGATATGCCTCAATTTCAGGGGGGTGATGAGGAACGCATTAAATTTCTTACTGATAATATACGATATCCGCAAATGGCAAAGGAAGAAGGTATTCAGGGAACCGTGTATGTTACTTTTGTGATTGACGAATATGGTCTGGTTACGGGTGCAAAAATATTGAGGGGTATTGGTGGTGGTTGTGATGAAGAAGCCCTGAGGGTGGTCCGCATGATGCCGCGATGGAAACCCGGAAAACAATCGGGTAAGAATGTCAGGGTGCAATTTAATATGCCAATAAAGTTTACCTTGAACTAAAGATCAAAGGGTATTTTTCTTTTTGCCTCTAAGAGTCTTTCTGTCTTAGTGGCATGATTTCAGACGTTTACTTCTTAACATTTACTATCACCTCAAAACTCGCTTCAGGTTTTGCATTCGGTTTCACAAAAAAAGCCTTTAGTTCTCTTTTGGTATAGATAGCGCACAAAGTATGAGATACCTTGTACAGATGTTTTATGTTCTCCGCAGGGCAGCCATCCAAAATGCCTGCAAGTACATTGAAACGCGTGGTCTCGGTTCCCATTCCGTAATCGTGCCAGACAATTACTGAATTGTTATCTTTCAGCAAACGGAAAGCATTTTGGGTGTCTCTGGCAATGGATTCGGTATGGTGATCCCCATCCAGAAATATTACATCAAACTTCTTTTGGAGTGATGTAAAGTCGAAAGTCTGAGAATTGGCCTGCAGGTGGGTGATATTTGGAATGTCTTTCGAAAAGAAACGGTGCATGTTGATGTAATCTTGGTCCAAACCCATCATTCGCATGGTTTCGTCAGGAAGGTTCAGGCTGTAGCAATTTTCCACAAAGGGAGCAACATTGGCTGCGCTTTCGCCTCTCCAGGTTCCTATTTCAAGATAGTCTTTGGCCTGATTCCTGCGGCAGATACTTCTGAGCAAGGCAAAATCAGTGGGTAAAGAAGAACCTTCCAGGAAACTGTAAGGAGCGATATTTTCTGTTTCATTAATAAATTCTGAAAGCTGCACTGTAGGCAAACCCATAGGTAGGCCATATTTGCCGGATACATAGCTTTGCTTTGCTTCCTCGCTGTCGACGATCAGATTCAGCAGATAGGGCTTCTTCAGAATAAGCCCGAATGCTTTGAGAGCTTTGGAAATTTTACTCATTGCGGCTATTTTGATTTTTATGGTAAAGATATTCTTTTATCGTGACCCAATAACCTGAAAAGTATTTGGGTAGGGGAAGCAATGTGGAGAACTTTAACTGAGCCTCTTTGCAGAAAAACCAAGTGACGAATACAGAAGTGGCCAGATAAGAAATGCTGGCTGTGATGGCTGCACCAATATATCCGAAACGGGGTATCAACAAAAACGATAAAATGATGGTGATGATCAATCCAAGCGTTGAGCCCAACGTGTTCACATGGTATTTTCCACTTCCCGAGAAATAATGTCCGATGATAAGTGCATTCACGAATACCAGTATGCCAGGTGCCAGGCACCACATAATGCGGTTGATATCAAAGAAATCTTTACCAAAGACAAAAGAATAGAATGAGGCAGGCAACAGTACCACAGGGATCAGTACCACAAAAGTGACCAGCAAACTGATGCGAATAAACTCGGCTGTGAGGCTTTGGTTGGCTTTATTGTCCTGTGTATTGGCAATCTTCGAATATTGGACAATGGCAATGCTGCTGCTAATCATCCATACCGATTCGATGATGGAAACGGCGTTGGAATAAATGCCCACAGCCTGATAACCCGCATAAGAATCCAGAAAATAATAGCTGACGCGGAAACTGAGCAATTGCGATATATGTGCCAACTGGTTCAGAAAACCAAAGCGAAACAACATAGCCACAGCTTTGGGATAAGTGATGTCGCAGTTCCCTTTATCGGAACGATAAGGCAGCAAAAAGAAAAGGCTAAGGATGAATGACCCAATATACGCCGCATAAAGGGCGTACAAATATCCGTAAATGTTCAGTGCAAAATGAGTGTAGAAGACGAGCAGCAGTGTAGCTACCGTAATGAGAACCTGAAAAAAACTGATGTTATTGCTGGCTTTTATGTTCTCCTTTCCTAGCAGAATGGAACAATTCACGGCTGTGAACGAATTGATGGCTGCCAGCAACGCTATGTGCAGGGCATATTTGGATTCAACAAAAGGAAAGACAAGCAGAATGCAGGCAAATACTCCGCTGATCAGTACCGTCCATAAATAGGAGAGGAGCAGCAATTTCTTCAGTGGAAGCCTGGGAGTCAGATAAACGAGAGAGGCACCACCTACGATATTCGAGAAGATGAGGATAAAAGCAATGGTGGTGATGATGATACCCTGTTCGCCTTTGCCCTGAGAACCCAAAAACTGGGAAACCACGACGGCTATCATCAGGTTGAGGATGGCCGACGAGAACTTTACACCGAATGTTTTGAATATTTTTTTAAACAAATCCCTTTTATTTTAAAGCCTGATGGTAAATATCAATAAACTGCGAACCAATAACTTTATAACTGAAATGATCCACTGCAAAATTCCGGATCTTATGGCTATCGAACGTATCCATTGCTGTAAGCATAATTTCTAGTTTACCGCCAAGAGCATCCATGTCGTTAGGCTCTATCAGTATTCCATTTTCTTCATTCATATATTCCGAAATGCCTCCAACATTGGTCGAAAGAACCGGCAACCCACACGACCATGCTTCAGGAATCACACAAGGGAAGTTTTCATAATTGCTGAACAAAAGCAATAGGTCGCATTGCTGCATGATGTCAGCTACTTCTTTTGTGTTTTTCTTTCCATGAAAGATAATATTCTCTGAAAGATTCATTGAGTCAATCGTCTTTTTATATTGCTCAAAATCTCCGTCACTGATCACTTCCACTATAAAATCAATCCCTTTTGTCTTTAATTTACCCAAGGCAAGCAGTATGCCACTGAAATTTTTCTGCACATCCAGTAACGAAGAAACGTGCAAAATATGTTTTCTTCTTTTAGTTTTATTTACTTTTTCTTTGAATACCTCAGTATCCACAACGTTGGGTACCACCCTGAAATTGTTTTTAATGCCGAAGCTTTGTATGGCTTTCCCCAGGTTATCTGTCACGGGTGTCAGAAAGCGTGCCTTATTGGCAAAGTGCCTGAAAAAGATCATCGAACGGCCGGGTTTATTGGGGTCGCCGGGCAAATACCCTGTCCAGTGTTCGGTTATGATATAAGGTATCTTTTTCGTTTTGAAGAAGAGGTAAGCGATCAATCCTACCGGGATCAGAATATTGGCATGGACGATATCAGGCCCTTCATCTTTAAATATTTGCTTGTATGCTTGCTGATAGGCCCTGATAATTCTCCACAGTTTGATGATTTCCCTGATGACGGGTATTTTGATTCTACCTTTCTTTAAGTAAACAATATGCGAGGAGATATTGTTTTTTTCTTCAGTAACTATCTCCCTACTGACATTAAGATCCTTGCTGAAACAAACATGCAGTACGGTTACTTTTGCACATAAAGCCACTGCTTCGGCATGTTTCTCCACAAAGTTGCCCATAGTTGGATTATCCCGTGTGGGATACCAACTCGAAAGAAAAAGGACTTTATAAGGCGAAACACTCATGATTTGCAAAAGTATAACAAAAACGTTTTTTATGCTTTGTTATTTTACTATGAAAAAAAGATTGTAGTTTCTTTTCATAAATCAGGAAATATTTTTACTTTTGCACCCACAATAAACGGAGGACGTAGCTCAGCTGGTTAGAGCATCAGATTGTGGTTCTGAGGGTCGTGGGTTCGAGCCCCATCTTCCTCCCCAAAAAGCCCTGCATTCGCAGGGCTTTTTTGTTTAAAGAGGCTTTAAACAAAATCCCAGAAAGCAATTACCAAAAAATAAATAAATTCCAAATTCCAAATGAATAAATATCCATACTCGGATAGTCCTGTTTGATAAATTGGATTTTATTAATTGGTGCTTATTTGATATTTGTATTTTAATTTTTGGTGTTTATCTTTTCGATAGCATCCAGCCTTTGCAATAAAGTGGGATGAGAGTAAGTCATAAACACCGTAAAAGGGTGGGGGCGCAAATTGTTCGGCGGCGGAAGGTTTATTTGGGTTTTCGCCTGCGCCGTGTTTTTGGTTTGGGTTTGGGCGGCGCGACGTGTTCTTCGACCATATCGCGTGCTGCGTGGACGGTTTGCTTGACCAGCGT
>CAZRFL010000036.1:31259-35627 GCA_964599365.1 uncultured Bacteroidales bacterium | reverse complement strand
CACTGTTCCAATGTGCCCAAACTCAGTAATGTGTTCTGCACTAATGACACCATTATATACTGGAGAAAATAATGAATTGGAAACAAACGATAATTTACCCTTTGCTATGCAGATTGACAACCCTTCTTATATTTTGCAAAATAGCATAATAAACAATTCATTGAATTTAAATTCTGTGTCCTCGTTTATGGCCAAACAAAAAGTTTATACACAATTAATTTCAAATGCTGATGTTTTGCTACAGGATGCAAGTTTCAATAGTTTTGTTGTAAACTGTAATAATAATTCTATTGGGAAGCTGTATAAAGCCGATAAACTGATAAGTAAGAAAAAAGCCGATAGTGCAGCCATAATTAATAATTCAATTGCCAACACAAATGTTGCCGATTCATTGCATAAATTGGTGAACAATTATTATATTTTGTATCTTCGCAATAACATATTATCCTCATCAAATATGACCCAACTACGCGATATCGCTTCATTGTGTCCATTAACTTTCGGAGATGGTGTTTATATTGCCCGTGGGTTGTTAAACCTTGCAGATTCAATAAGAAAAAATTATTCTAATATTTGTGAAACAGGCACTGTGAAACCAAAGAATATGAATGATGAAAATATCCCTATTGTTAGTGATGATGACATTCAAATTCAGTTATATCCCAATCCTGCAAAAGAAACAGTAACTATCGAATTTGTTAATTTTGATTATAATAATGACGTGATTAAATTTGAAGTTTACGATTTGGTAGGGAAAAAATTGATTGATGAAAGTCTTAAATCTTATCAAAAAACCAATATCAGCACTGAGAGTCTTGGTCAGGGCATTTATATTTATAAATTCATTTATAAAAATAAAATAGTAAAAAAAGACAAACTGGTAATAATCAAATAATAGAAGTTAGAGCAACAATACCCATTGGGTATTGTTGCTTTTTATAAAACATTATGCGACATTCATTTGTCTTATTTGTAATAATATTTTTCCTTACTTGCCAAAAAAGTGAAGCTCAATATAATTATGTACCTAACCCCAGTTTTGAGGAGTATGATTCCCTGACATTTTTCGCACCGGATTCTACCATTCATTACTATTATTATTCTACCCACTGGTTCCTGCCTGTATCATGCTGGTATTGTTCTTATTTTAACTCAAAACTTAATTTTATTGATACTACTGGCGGAATGGGTATTTCACAATATGGCGTTCCACAAAATCCATGGAGCTATACCTATCCATATGATGGTATTGCCCAATCAGCCTTTTGTCCTTTTACTGTAAGTCTTAATGAAGGATTAAGAAATTATTTAGAGGTAAAATTAAAGATACCCCTTATTCAAGGTCATAAATATTGCGTAAGTTTTTTTGTAACTTTAGCTGATTCTGCTTATATTGCAGTAGATCAAATTGGAGCAATTTTTACCGACGACACATTGAAACATTTCAATCCGTATGGGGATCCACCATGTTATTTATTACAGATTCCACAGGTGGTAGGCCCACCAGAGATATTTCTTGCAGCAAGGAATCAATGGCAAAACATATCTGGCACTTTCACTGCCCAAGGTGGAGAACAATTTTTAACTATTGGTAATTTTAAAACAGATTCTAACACCAATTACATTTGGGTGCCAAATATTAGCACTTATGGCCCGGGGTCCTACTATCACATTGATATGGTTTCTGTGATTGAGTGCGATAGTAGTATTAGAAGTGCTTTTGCTGGAAAGGATACCAGCATATGTTTAGGTGATAGTATCAGATTAGGCATATGTGATAGTTTGTTTGGATATAGTTTTTTGTGGACTCCCATAGGCAGTTTAGATGATTCTACCACTATGTGCCCTTATGCTAAACCCACTGAGACCACTACCTACACTTTACAGCAGTGGTATTATAATTCTTATCTTACAACAGATGAAGTAATGGTCACAGTTATTGATTGTAACCAACCAGAGCAAAAAAACAATATCATTTATGTCCCCAACATCTTCTCCCCCAATAAAGACGGACAAAATGATAAACTCTACGTAAGAGGTCAAGAAATCGAAAGCTTACATTTTTATATCTACAACCGCTGGGGGAATCTTGTTTTTGATAGTAAAGACATTAACCAGGGTTGGGATGGCACACAAAACGGAAAACCTTGCGAAACGGGTGTGTATGTCTACCGTGCCGAGGTTACGTTTAAGAACGGAGAGACGGTGGTGAAGCGGGGGGATGTGACGTTGGTGAGGTAGGGATTGAAGTCACCCCTAATATTTGAGGGTAAAACTCTCCTTTATACTTTCCTGTTCCTGAAAACGATCTCGCTGCCCGGATTGAAATATCCGTGATAGAGCTTGGGGAATTCCTTGCACAGGGCATCTACCAGATTTTTGGTTCCCATGAATTCACCTGATTCCACAGGAGGAGCTACTTCGGCATACCATTCGTGATCTTTATGGATTGGGATAGGAGATAGGTGATTGAACTTTCGAAACTGCTTGAAAGTTGTTGTTTTACCACAATGTTTCTACAAATGATTTGATAACTTCAATGAGGATAAGAATGATTACTATTATTTCTAAAAAGGAAGCATGCCTGTGTTCGTAACTGTCGTTGAAGATTTGCAAATTATTATCTATAATCTTAAAAGTATACTCCAGTTCTTTGAAACGAACATTCAGATCGAAGATTCGGGTGAGAATTTTATGAGCCTTTTCCACCCTTTCATTATCCCATGCGATATCGGGCGAATCGAAGATATACAGGTTGTCGATGATCTCGTTGCGGGTATTTAACGATTTGCCAATAAATTTCATCATGGCTCGTTTCGATAACGAAATTTTTCCCTTATTCGCCAATTGGGAAGCATAGGTTTTTACTTCCTGCAACAATTTTTCAGCAATTTCTGCATAATAATCGAGAGCTACCGTTTGCGCTAGATCGAACATTACTATGCGGAACACCTCATCCATATGTTCATGAATCGGAATGGCTAAGATGGCATTTTGATATGAAATGCCTGAGATATCTTTGAATTCAAGCTGAATGGTTTCGGTAAGAATTTCTTCTTTGCCATTACAATACTTCCCGATAAATTCTATCACCTTCTCTCTTTCTGCCTGTGTATGATCCGAAAAAGCAACAACCCCATAGTTGAAAATCGATATATACTTGTTTTTACCGATTTTATAGAAAAGTTCGGTCGAAGTCGATGTGATCAAGGTAGCGGTATAATTTGCTTTCAATAGCTTGATGTTGATATTATCAGCGATATTGATAGCCTTGAGCTTAATGGGTTCCATTTTGAATGTATTTTATAGCCTTACAGCAAAGGATTCGAAAGACAAATATACAAAAAAATAGTGAATAAAGCAACAAAAGAAGGTGAATTCAAAGAAGAGAAATGGATAAAACAGCTTGTAATAGTAAGAAAAAAATTTCTCACTTCCTCGGTCAACTCCCTGTTTCCCGAATTATTTCCTGTTCCTGAAAACGATCTCGCTGCCCGGGTTAAAATATCCATGATACAGCTTGGGGAATTCCTTGCGCAGGGCGTCTACCAGATTTTTGGTGCCGATGAATTCGCCTGAAGCCACAGGAGGAACCACTTCGGCATACCATTCGGGATCTATGTTGAAGTTGCGCCATTGTATCATGCTGATGTCGTATTCTTTGATGAATTTGCGTAAGGCTTCCACTTCGCGGGCTTCGTCGGTATAGCCCGGAAACACAAAGTAATTGATAGAAACCCAAGCATCATAGCTTCGGGCTATGTTGATGCTTTCCAGCACATCGGCAAAGCTGTAGTTGACGGGTTGGTAATATTTCAGATAATTCTGCTCCTGCACCGAGTTCATGCTGACGCGCATACTTTGCAGTCCGGCCCGGCACATTTCTTCTACTGCTTTGGGCTTGCTGGCATTGGTGTTGAGGTTGATGATGCCTTTCAGTGTTTTGGCCCTGATGAGGCGTATGGCTTCGCACATGGTTTCCCATACCAGCAGAGGCTCGCCTTCGCAACCCTGACCGAAACTCACTACGGGGTTGGGGGCAGTTTCCAGATGTGCTATGGCTATTTCGGCAATTTCTTCCGGTTTGGGAACAAAGGTGATGCGGTTTTGAGTGGAGGATATCTTGCTTTCTTTGGGTTGATAAGAGATACAACCTACACAGCGCGAGTTGCACGAAGGCGAGGTAGGCAAAGGGGCTTCCCAGCGGTTCATGAAATAGTTGCGGGCGGCAGGACATAAATATACCAAAGCACAGTTGCCTAGATGCTTGAGCAAACGATTGTCTTTGTTGGCCTTGAGCATGATTTTGGCGTTCTTCTCCACATACAACTGGTTGAACTGGTCGCAATCCTGACGTTTGTCGGGATC
>CAZRFL010000036.1:19426-31159 GCA_964599365.1 uncultured Bacteroidales bacterium | reverse complement strand
TCGCTTCCTTCGGGCAAAGGGATGAAATCATAGGTATACAATTCCACGTTTTCGTTGGCAATTCTACCAACTACCTGCAAGGTGCGGTCTTCGAATATCCGGCCTTGGTCGTCGGCGTAGAGGAGATAGGGGGTGTATTTCGGGCGCATAGAAGTGTAGATTTAGATGCTTGAAAGCTGATGTTATTTAGACGCTGATTTTCGCAGATTAATTATGAATAAATTTGACTATTAATAGTTAATCAGTCTGTTGTTTTTATGATTTGCTATGATTTTCTGTTTTGCTTACAGATGGTAATCTTCAGAATAAATCATCATTATCGCTAATTACTATTTTTATTTGTAAAAACCTTTCTCCTGAACTGTGGCTCCTTTCCGAAATTCAAAAGTATACCAACTTCAATTTCTGTTGCCTTCAAGTAATTAACCAATTGTACTTCATGTTCAGGCATTATACATTCTACTGCTTTCAGCTCAATAATGACAAGACCGTTCACTACAATATCAGCGTAATAATCACCAATAACCTGGTCATCGTAAATAATTCTGATTGGTTTCTGAGTTTCAACCGTTAAATTGTGTTTTTTCAATTCAATGATCATAGCTCTTTCGTAGACTTTTTCAAGAAATCCAAAACCAAGTTTATTATAAGCTTTGAAAAATGCATTTATGATTTTGTCCGTGATATCAGAATGCTTATAGTTTTCAAATACCAAATCTGCGGTCATCATAATCTTTATTGCGATTTATTTTTCTAACTCAAAACAGCATTTATCGTAATCAATCTTAAAAAATCTGCGTCTCCTCTTCAATTATCTTCGTCCCCCTTAAATGTTCTTAACCCATCCATTCACATCCTCCATCGATGGGGCCTTGATGTCCAGTTTCAGTTTCTTACGCAAACCGCAGATATCATTGAACAGTTTGCTGGCGGTGGCTGTCTTCAGCGAATCCACCGTGTTGAATCCCGATTTCATGATGAGTTCGGCATATTCGGCAGGAATACCTTTGGCCACAAAATCATCCACCGAACTGACGATAGATTTTATCTCGGGTTTCATCTGAGGGAAGAACAATACATCCTGAATAGAATGAGAGTTGGTCATGATCATGGTCAGGCGGTCGATGCCAATGCCCAGACCTGCCGTAGGAGGCATGCCGAATTCCAGGCAACGAAGGAAATCTTCGTCAAGCACCATGGATTCTTCATCGCCGCGTTTGCCCAGTTCCAGTTGCGATTCGAAACGGGCACGCTGATCAATGGGGTCATTCAACTCAGAGAAAGCATTGCAAAGCTCTTTTCCGTTCACTATGGCCTCGAATCTTTCTACCAGACCTTCTTTGCTTCGGTGTTTCTTCGCCAAAGGCGACATTTCCACAGGATAATCGGTAATGAAAGTAGGTTGTATCAGTTTGGCTTCGCAGGTCTCGCCGAAGATCTCGTCAATCAGTTTCCCTTTGCCCATGCTGGCATCCACCTTCACTCCGGCTTTTTTGGCGGTATCCACCAATTGGGCCTCGTCCATTTCCGAGATATCGATGCCGGTATAATGTTGTATGGCTTCGAACATGGTGAAGCGTTTCCAGGGACGTTTGAAATCGATGATGTTCTCGCCTACCTGAATCTTCGTCGTGCCATTGCTGTCGAGAGCTACTTTTTCCACCATTTCTTCTACCAGGTTCATCATCCATTCGTAGTCTTTGTAAGCCACGTAAAGTTCCATCTGAGTGAACTCAGGATTATGGAAACGGTCCATCCCTTCGTTGCGGAAATCCTTGGCAAACTCAAACACTCCGTCGTAACCGCCTACTATCAGTCGCTTCAGATAAAGCTCGTTGGCGATACGCAGATAGAGAGGTATGTTGAGGGCATTATGATGGGTCTTGAAAGGACGGGCAGCGGCACCCCCATAGAGAGGTTGCAAAACGGGTGTTTCCACTTCCAGATATTCCTTCGCATTCAGAAACTGACGCATAGAATTCATGATGGCGGCGCGTTTCACGAAAGTTTCCTTCACGTGAGGATTCACTATCATATCCAGGTAGCGCTGACGGTATCTTTGCTCGGGGTCGGTGAAAGCATCAAAAACCACATCGTCTTTTTCCTTCACAATGGGTAGGGGATGCAGAGATTTGCTCAGCACTTTGAATTCACGCACGTGGATGGTGATCTCGCCCATCTGAGTAATAAAAACAAAACCGCTTACGCCAATGATGTCGCCTATATCGAGCAATCGTTTGAAAACGGTGTTGTACATCGTCTTATCTTCGCCTGTGCAGATGTCGTCGCGTTTGAAGTACAACTGTATTCTGCCATCTATGTCCTGCAATTCCACAAAGGAAGCAGCACCCATGATGCGGCGGCTCATGATACGTCCGGCTATGGTTACATCCTGATACAACTGGTTGTTTTCAGGGAAGTTTGTTAGTATTTCGGAGGTCTTTACATTTACAGGAAACAGTTCGGCGGGGTAAGGGTTGATGCCGAGTTTATACAATTCGTCCAACGACTGGCGGCGAATCAGTTCCTGTTCGCTAAATTCTTGATTCATATTATGAAATTTTGTGCAAAAGTAAGCAGAATTCGTTAACCTAAAAGGTGGAAAATGAAAAATCCCGCCCTTTTCGGGGGCGGGATCCTCAAATGTGATAAGTAATCTCAGGCTTTATTTGATCACAGAAAGTTTCTGAACGGCAACGGAATTGTTGTCTTCGAAAATTTTCACCACATAGGTTCCGGTAGCCAGACTACCTGCTTCCACATTGTGCGAAACATAACCGCCGTTGGCTGAAGAAATGTTGTGATTGTAAACTTCTTGTCCTAATATATCGAAAATACGGATGTCGTATGAGATTCCTGTTTTGGTTCCGAAATAGATGTTGGCCTGTCCTGTAGTAGGATTTGGCATGATCAGCAAATTGATATCCTGAATGTCGGTGTTTTCTTCCACATCGGATGAAGGGCATGATTTTGCAACACCACCATTGGTTTGAATCAGGTTGTAAAGATAAGCTGCATCAGCTATTGGCCAAATATCCTGTTCAATAATACTATGATTGGGAGCAATCATAATAACAGTAGGATAAGCAGTAATTCCATAAGTGGTGTTTACGGCATCACCACCACCTTCTGTGCCGCTCGCGGCAGGATAATGTGCTCCGAAATCGGTTCCGAAAGCAATGGTTTGTGCTGTGTTATCTCCATAATCTATCCCAATAAAATAAACATTACTGGTATTGCATCCAAAATATTCATAAGCACCGTTTGCTTTGGGAGCAGTCAATTGACATGGTCCGCAGGCATAATAGAAAAAGTCTATTACCACATACTTGTTTTCAGCAAGTTTGTTGAAGAGGTTAAAGGTCGGACCTTCCACTGTAGTAACAGTAAAATCAACAGCAGTGGTCAAAGGAGTTTGAGCCCTGAGTGATACAGTTAATGAGAAAACAAAAAGTAAAAGTAGAAATTTTTTCATGGGTTAAAATTTAGGTGAATAATTAAAATTACTGTAAGCAAATATAGGTACTTTTGCCTTTGGTGCAACAAATTTTTTTGATTTAACTTGAAAATAACGATTTCTGATAATGGTGGATGTTATATGTAAAGATTTGGGGTTGATAGATTTCAAGGAAGCCTGGGAGTTTCAGGAGGATATTTTTACTCAAATTATTGCTCAGAAAACCGGGAAATCCCTTACAGAGAAAAACATTCCGAATCAGCTGTTGTTTTGCGAACATCCTCATGTGTATACCTTAGGCAAAAGCGGATCGGATAAGAACCTGCTGATAGATGCCATACAGTTGCAGGCAAAAGATGCCACCTTCTACCGCATCAACCGCGGAGGCGATATCACTTATCACGGGCCGGGGCAGATTGTTTGTTATCCAATTTTCGATCTGGAGTTGTTCGATATGGGCATCAAAAAATATGTGGATTCGCTGGAGGAGGTGATCATACGTACCCTGTCCGAATTCAATATCTCATCCACAAGGCTCGAAGGGGCCACCGGGGTATGGCTGGATACTGATAAACCTACTGCCAGAAAGATAGCCGCCATTGGGGTTCGAACGAGCCGCTATGTCAGCATGCACGGTTTTGCCCTAAATGTAAATACCGATCTCGCTTATTTCGGCCACATCAACCCTTGTGGTTTTATCGATAAATCCGTTACCTCTCTGGCAAAAGAAACGGGGAGGGCTATTGATATGGAGCTGATGAAAGAACTACTGAAAAAACACTTCGCCCAGGTCTTTTCTATCCGATATATTTAAGCACAGCTTTACTTTCCTTCGCTTTCTGCAAAAAACATCTTACTGTATTGCTGTCATTTTTGTAAACTATGGAAACTTTTTTCAAAAAAAACGTTTCCATGGTTTTTAAATTGATTACTTTTGCACCATGGAAGAAAAAATAAATAAAATTCTGCAAAAGGTTTCGGAATTGTATTTTAGATATGGTATCAAAAGCGTGACCATGGACGATGTGGCCCGTGAGTTGGGCATGTCGAAAAAAACGCTGTACGAATACTTTTCTGATAAGAATGATCTGGTGGGTCAGTTTCTAAATTTCCATATTCAAAAAATACGTGAAGTTTTTGAAGTGGAGAAAGAAGATCAGGGAAACGCCATCGATCATCTTCTTTTTATTAGTAAGATAATGATGAATTTTCTAAAGGATCTCAATCCCTCGGTTCATTATGATCTTCAGAAGTATTACCCTGAGATCTTTAAATCATTGTTCGAATATAAAAGGAACAATATGTTGGAGAGTGTGAAACAAAATATCCTCAGAGGAATGAATGAAGGCATGTACCGTAAGGATCTGAATCCTGAGATCATAGCCCACATTTATGTCAGCAGGGTAGAAGCTTCTATGGATGCTGACTTTTTAAGGAATAAAGACATTACCCATTCCGAATTGTTCACCGAGATGATCACCTATCATATCCGGGGAATTTCGAGTAAAAAAGGGATAGAGTATTTTGAAAAACAGATTTGCCTAAATAATTATTTAACTAAATGAAAAAGAAAATTTTAAACTACGGATTAGTATTATTTGCTTTTCTGTTTCTGGGTGCCAATACCAGGGCAAACGCTCAGGACGTGAAGAGCTTTACACTGAAAGAGGCGATGGATTATGCCGTGGCAAACAGCTATAAGACCAAGGCAGCCGCTTTGGATTTCAACAGTACGGTGGCCCAACGAAAAGGATTTATTTCACTGGGATTGCCCCAGGTGAATGCCACGGCCCAGTACCAATATTATGTGAACATTCCCACCCAAATGATGCCCGACTTCTTAAGCCCCATCATTCAGGGTACTTTAATGCAATACGGAGTAATTCCTCCGGGACCCATACAAACCAGCGATTCAAAATTCCCGGTACAGTTCGGATCAAAAAACAATCTTTCGGCCGGAGCTACGGTAAGTCAGCTGTTGTTCGACGGAACCTTTGTGATAGGCCTGAAAGCTGCCAAGATTCTGGTGGAAATGAGTCAGAAGACCAAAGAAAAATCAGTTTACGAAACCAGAGCCACCGTGGCTCAGGCTTATATTTTGGTGCTGGTAGCACGTGAAAACCTGCGCATTTTGGATTCAACCTACATCAACATGAATCAGATACTGGAGCAGAACAAGGTAATACAGAAGAACGGCTTTATGGACGAAACGGATATCGAGCAGTTATCGCTGAATGTTTCCAACCTGAAAAGCAAACTGGAATATACCCAGCGCAACATTGCCCTGGTGACCGACCTGCTGAAGTTCCAGATGGGAATCAATATTGACGAGAACATTGAACTGAAAGATAACCTGAGCGCCATGATCGATCAGGCAGTAGCCTCCAATCTTACCGACAAACAATTTGATGTGACCACACATTTCGATTACAAATTGCTGAAGGTGGCCGAGCAACTGCAGCTTCAAACCCTGAAGGTGGATCAGTCCAAATACTACCCATCACTCAATATGTTTTTCAATACCCAATCTTCTGCCCAGAGAGAGAAATTCGATTTCTTCAACAACGGCAAATGGTATAATACTTCGCTGATAGGCGTCAACCTCACCGTTCCTATATGGAGTTCCGGGGTAAGGCATTATAAGATACAACAGGACAAGTTTGCCCTTCAGAAACAGCAACTGCTGACCCAACAAGCTACAGAAGGACTGAAGATAGAGGTGCAGAATTCCAAAGCTTCGCTGAAAATGTATACCGAACAATATTTTACCGATAAAAAGAATATGGAGCTTTCGGGCAAGATCTACCGCAAGACGAATACTAAATTCAAAGAAGGACTTTCGTCGGCCATGGACCTCAACCAGGCTTATCTGCAACTCTTGACACAGGAAGGGAATTATATCAATACCATTATGCAATTGCTGAATACCCATACCAACCTGAGCAAAGCATTAAATACATTATAAAAATTAAAACAAACTAAATAAATACAAAATACAATGAAAAAATTACTGATAGTAGTAAGCATTTTAGCTGCTTTCACAGCCTGCAACGGCAAATTGGATAAAAAAGCACAACTGGATAAGCTTATCAAGGAGCGGGATAAATTAACAGAGCAGATCAAGACTTTGGAAAAGGAACTGGCAACGGATAGCGGAGCAAGCAAAAAAGTGGTGAATGTGGCTGTTACCGAGGTTCAAACCAAAGTTTTCAAACATTATATTGAAGTTCAGGGAAAAGTGGACGGGGATGAGAACGTAGCCGTAAGTGCCCGTACACCGGGAGTAGTAATGAGTGTGAATGTGACTGAAGGACAAAAAGTAACCAAGGGTCAGACCTTGGCCGTGCTGGATGCACAGGTGGCATATGCCACATTGGCTGATCTGGAAAACCAGTCGACCTTTGTAACAGATATCTATAACCGCCAAAAGAACCTCTGGGATCAGAACATAGGATCGGAAGTTCAGTATCTGAAAGCCAAAAATGATAAAGAAAGTCTGGAAAATAAAATAAAGACATTGAAAGATCAGATTGCTATGTCGCGCATCACATCGCCTATCAACGGCACCATTGAGGAAATTCCCATCAAGATAGGGCAAATGGTTCAGCCCGGAATGCCTGCTTTCCGCGTGGTGAATTTCAGTAAAATCAAAGTGGTTGCCGATGTAGCAGAAGCTTATTCGCCCAAGATCAAATCAAACGACAGTGTTTTGGTATTTTTCCCTGACTTTAACCAGGAGATTGCTACCCGTCTGACCTTTACCAGCAAGTTCATCAACGCCATGAACCGTACCTTCACCATCGAAGCACAAATAAAATCCATGAATCAGGAAATGCGTGCCAACATGATAGCCGTTATGAAGATCAACGATTATAAGGCTCAGGATGCCATTGCCATTCCGGCCAACGTGGTACAGGAATCTATGAACGAGCATTTCGTTTATGTTGCTGTAGAAGAGAAAGGGAAGAAGATAGCCAGAAAACAGACCATCACCTTAGGGATGAACTATAACGGACTTACCGAGGTGCTAAGCGGACTGAAGGCCGGCGATAAAGTGATCACTACGGGCTATCAGGATGTAAACCCCAACAGTGTACTTAACTATTGATCGTATTACTGTAAATTAAAAAAGTGATGAAAAAAGCAAAAGATAAAATTAAAGAGTTCTTTGCGACCAGTTGGGCCATCGACAATAAAACCAGTATCTATGTAATGATCGTATTGATCACAATATTAGGTATCAGGAGCTATATTTCTATTCCCAAAGAACAATTTCCCGAGATCATAGTCCCCACGGTGCTGGTGACAACCATTTATCCGGGAACATCGCCTGTGGATATCGAAAATCTTATCACCAGGCCCATCGAAAAACAATTGAAATCCATTTCGGGAGTAAAGACCGTTTCCAGTAATTCGGTTCAGGACTTCTGCAGTATAGTCGTTGAGTTTAAT
Organism: uncultured Bacteroidales bacterium; assembly: GCA_964599365.1. Lineage (GTDB taxonomy): Bacteria > Bacteroidota > Bacteroidia > Bacteroidales > CAIWKO01 > CAIWKO01. The sequence goes on along the minus strand of CAZRFL010000036.1, from coordinate 23,250 downwards.
ACCAACGTGGGTGTAGCTGATGCCAAACAAAAGGTAAAGGATGCTTTGGACAAAGCCAAGGCCCAGTTGCCTAGCGACCTGCCCAAGGATCCCGATGTTATGGAAATTGACTTTTCCGAGATTCCTATCATGTACATTCAGGTTTCAGGAAACTACGATCTGGAGAAGCTTCGCAAATATGCCGAGGTAGCTCAGGACCGCATCGAATCGCTCAAAGAGATCACCCGCGTGGATATTGCCGGTGCTCTTGACAGGGAAATTCAGATCAATGCCGATATGTATAGGATGCAGGCGGCAGGGGTGACCATGTCCGATATCGAAAGAGCCGTAGCTTCCGAAAACCGTACCATTTCGGCCGGAGATATTTCTTCTTACGGAATGAAACGTACCATTCGTGTGACGGGTGAATTTAATAGTGCCCGCGACCTCGATAATATCGTATTGAAATCGACCACAGGCGCCATAGTCTATCTAAAGGATGTTGCCGAACTGAAAGACGGATTCAAGGAACAGGAAAGTTTTTCGAGGCTGAACGGCGAGAATGTGATTACACTCAACATCATCAAGCGTCAGGGACAAAACCTAATCGATGCCTCGGACAAGATTAAGGTTGAGATGGAGAATCTGCAAGCAAATTCTTACCCTGAAGACCTAAAAGTTTCCGTCACCGGCGATATGTCGCGTTACACCAAGAACACCCTGGAAGAGCTGAATAATACCATCATCATTGGTTTTATTCTTGTTATTTTAGTGCTGATGTTCTTCATGGGCTTCACCAATGCCTTCTTTGTGGGTTTGAGCGTTCCGCTTTCTATGTTCATTGCTTATATGATCATGCCCGGAATTGGATTTTCCATGAACATGATCGTCATGTTCGGATTTATCTTTGCGTTGGGAATTGTGGTCGACGATGCCATTGTGGTTATTGAGAATACCCACCGAATACACCGCGACGAGCCAGATATTGTGAAGGCGGCCAAATCGGCCGCCGGCGAAGTGTTTGCACCCATTTTATCAGGAACACTCACCACCCTGGCACCTTTCTTCCCTCTGGCTTTCTGGCCCGGCATTGTCGGTAAGTTTATGTACTATATGCCGGTAACCCTTATCATAACCCTCTTCGCTTCTCTTTTCGTGGCTTACGTCATCAACCCTGTGTTTGCCGTTTCCTTTATGAAACATGAATACGACCATACAGCCAAGGTGGTGAAATACAACATGCGCAAGCTCATCCGCTGGGGCATTATTTTTGGCGGCATGGCCATTGCCAGCTACGCAGCAGGATGGACCGGCATTGGAAACTTCATGATATTCTGCTTCCTCATGGTATTGTTTTATGAATTTGTGCTGAAATATCTCATCAAAGGTTTCCAGGAAACTTTCTGGCCAAAAATCATGAGCATCTACGAACGCTCTTTGCGTTTCGTGCTCCGCCGCAACCGGCCCTGGGCATTTTTCGGTGGCCTGGTAGGCTTGCTTATCCTTACTTTTGTTATTGTAGGAATGGCCAAACCCAAGGTGATATTTTTCCCCGACAACCAGCCCAACACCATCAATGTCTTTGTGAGTATGCCTGTAGGTACCGATCAGCATATAACCGACTCAGTCACCCGTGTGGTCGAAGGAAAAGTGTTGAATGCCATCGGACGCAACAATCCTATTGTCGAATCGGTCATCACCAATGTGGCGGCAGGAGCCGGCGAAGGTACTTTCTTCGACCGTTCGGCCATGAGCAACAAGGGTAAGATCGCCATCAACTTTGTGGAATACAAGTTCCGCAAAGGCGAACTCACCAACCCTTATATGACGAAGATTCGCGATGCCGTGAAGAACATTCCCGGAGCCCAGATATCGGTTCAGAAAAACAAAATGGGACCTCCTACCGGAAAACCCGTCAACATCGAGATCAGTGGCGAAGATATAGCGCCTCTGGTCATCACTTCCGTGAAGTTTAAGAACTTTCTGGATTCGCTGCAGATACCCGGTGTCGACGAACTGAAATCAGATTTTGTGGAAAACAAACCCGAAATATTGATAGATGTCGACCGCATTCGTGCCAACCACGAAGGCCTTTCCACCGGACAAATCGGTATGGAACTGCGCAACGCCATCTATGGCAAGGAAGTTTCCAAATTCAAGGAAAACGAAGACGAATTCCCTATCATGATTCGCTATTCGGAGCAGCAGCGCAAAAACATCAACCAGGTAATGGATATGAAGATCACCTACCGCGATATGGCTACCGGACAGGTACGCCAGATCCCCTTGTCCTCGGTGGCCAAGGTCGATTATACCAATACCTACGGAGGTATCAACCGCAAAAACTTCAAACGCGTCATCACCATTTCCTCCGAGGTGCTGCCCGACTACAATGCCAACGAAATCGTGACCCGCATCCGCAAGGAAGCTGCCAATTTCCAGAAAGAAAAAGGCATAGAGATAGTGCTCACCGGCGAGGATGAATCACAGGCCGAATCCATGGGCTTTCTCTCCACAGCCATGATCATCGCGCTCGGGCTCATCTTCTTCATCCTCATCACCCAGTTCAACTCTATCTCCAAATCCCTTATCATTTTGAGCGAGGTCATCTTCTCCATCATTGGCGTATTGCTCGGCATCGTCATCTTTGGTATGGACATTTCGGTCATCATGACCGGTCTCGGAATCGTCGCACTGGGGGGCATAGTCGTCCGCAACGGTATATTGATAGTCGAGTTCACCGACGTGCTCAAAGCCAAGGGCATGAAAACCCGCGAAGCCATCGTTCAGGCCGGTAAAACCCGTACCACACCCGTCATCCTCACCGCCACAGCCACCATCCTCGGACTGGTTCCCCTGGCAGTAGGTATGAACATCAACTTCATCACCATGTTCACCGAACTCAATCCTCACATACATTTCGGAGGCGACAACGTAGCTTTCTGGGGCAGCCTTTCCTGGACCATCATCTTTGGTCTCAGCTTCGCTACCTTCCTCACGCTCATGTTCGTCCCGGCCATGTATCTCATCGCTTACCGCATGAAGGTAAGCCTCAAGCGCGGCCGCTCCAACCGTCAGTATCGTAAAAACCTGAAACTGGCCAAAGCTTAACATAAAACAATTCAATTAGCGTTAAAGGAGGTTCTCAATTTTGGGAGCCTCTTTTTTTTCCGAATTATTTATTATTTGGGCGCGTCCGCCTCTTCCGGGGCTGAAAGTCCGCCCGCTGGCGGATCAGGCTATCCGCTACAAGTCCTCGTTCCGCTGCGCTCCACTGTGGGCTCATCTCCTCATCGCCATCTACTGTTATTGCCCCTTTTTAAAGCCTGTCCCGCATCCGACCTCCGGCGGATCGGGAGGTTGAACATCCTGTTATTGCCCCTTTTTAAGGGGTTGGGGTTTTCATCAAATAAAATTTAAATCAAATAAATCACAGTAGCCATGGGCAAAGCCCGTGGTCAAATGCCAACCCACCACCATCCAACCCTAGCGGGGTAAACTGCTGGTCGCCCTATATGTCCCATCCGTCCCCTCTGTCCCCATATTTTATTTCAATTTTCCTCCTATCCGAGGCGACCTTCCGCATAGCCGAGGCGACCTTCCGACGCCTCGTGACTACCTTCCGACATCCCGTGACGACCTTCCGCACAAGCGTGATTACCTTCAGCACAGCCGTGACGACCTTCCGTCGCCCCAAGACGACCTTCCGCTTATCCGAACCGACCTTCCGTCGGCCCGTGGCAACCTTCCGCTTACCCAAACCGACTTTCCGTCGACCCGTGGCGACTCTCCGCCTATTCGTGGCGACTCTTCGCGTATTTTTGGCAACTCTCCGCATATTCGTG
>CAZRFL010000036.1:0-19326 GCA_964599365.1 uncultured Bacteroidales bacterium | reverse complement strand
TATTCGTGGCGACTCTTCGCGTATTTTTGGCAACTCTCCGCATATTCGTGACTACCTTCCGCTTATCCGAGACGACCTTCCGCGTATTCGTGGCGACCTTCCGTGTATTCGTGGCGACCTTCCGCATATCCGAGAGACACGTCAGCATATCATTTGCTGTTGTCAGTAGCTATTTTCTAAATAGAAAACTGTAAAAAACACTAGTTTTTCATCAAAAACACTAAAATTCCTATAAAATATCATCGGAATCTCATTTTACAACCATAAATCACACCTGATTATTCTAAAAACCCATCTTAAAGTTTCCAAAAGTTGCAAAATAATCTCTTTGGCTAAAGTTCTTCCCTAATCCAAAATAATTTTAATCTTCCCCTTTCTCCCCAAATTTCCCCTTATTCTTCCAAAAATAAAAATGCTAACAAAAACTTTCTTATATTTGCACTGAAATATCCTTTTTCCCATTTGGTATGGCAAAATTCAAGGTCTGTTTGGTGTTTTTAATAATTATGCAGGGTATTAACCTTTATTCACAAGATTCCATTGTCATGTACAATGGCCGCTACATAAAAGGCAAGGTCAGCGACAACAAAAACCAAACCTTCATCAGCTATACCTTCAAAAAGGGCGACAAACTCAAGACCAAATACCTCTACAAAGAGCACATCTTCGGCATCTACTACAAGGATAGCATTGCCGATATACTATATGTGCCCGAAGTATCGGAAGAAGTGCCTTTAACCGTAAGCGAAATGCAGCGCTTTGTCAGTGGCTCCAACCTGGCCCGCTATCAGTATCATCCCCGTTGGGCCACAGCCTGCGGAGCCGTAACGGGTTTGGGAGGCATCTATCTGGGATTTTTCGGTATGCTCATTCCAACGGCCTACATTGCAGTTTCCTCGGCGGTACCGGTATCCATCACCAAAAAGAAATACTTCCCTGCCGACAAGGTCAACGATGAGATATTCAAAGAAGGCTTTAAACAGGAAGCCAAACGCAAGAAACTCGTCAATTCGGTAGTGGGAGGCGTATCCGGCTTCGTAGTCCTAGGCACCACCCTGGGCATCATGACCACTCTCGATTATAAAAACTGGGGCAAACAATAATCGCAAATCTCAATAAAACAAAATCCAAACAGTGACTATCACCTGTTTGGGGCTTGGTTCTTGGACCTTGGGTCTTGGAATTTGGATCTTGGAACTTGGAATTTGATCCGCCGCGGCGGATTGGATCTTGGTCCTTGGAATTTGGGACTTGGGGCTTTGAATTTGGGACTTGGGGCTTTGAATTTGATCCGCCGCGGCGGATTGGGTCTTGGAACTTACCCCTACTACCTCATCGCATCCCATCCCTGCGCTTCTATAGGCACAGATTGTCCGCTGCGGGTGATTAGGTTGATGCCGCTGCCCTCATCGGTAATATGTCCGATGATACTCACTTCGAGGAAATCTTTAATGATATTGTAATCTTTTTGCGAAACGGTGAACAGCAATTCGTAGTCTTCGCCCCCGTTCATGGCGGCCGTGGTCGGGTCTATATTGAAATTGTCGCAGAGGTTGATGGTCGAAACGTCAATGGGGATCTTCTCTTCGTAGATATTGCAGCCCTTGCCTGAGCCTTTGCAGATATGCATCACTTCCGAAGCCAGTCCGTCCGAAACATCTATCATGGCCGTGGGCAGAATATTCTTTTCCTTAAACAGTTCCACGAAATCTTTACGGGCTTCGGGTTTCAGTTGTCTTTCTACCAGGTAATCGTAGCCTTCCAGATCGGGTTGCATATTAGGGTCGGCCAGAAAAACGGCTTTCTCGCGTTCCAGCAACAGCAGTCCGGCATAAGCACTGCCCAGGTCGCCGCTCACGCAGATGAGGTCGTGTTCCTGTGCGGTGTTGCGGTAAACTATCTCGCCTTTCTTTCCCTGACCAATCACGGTGATAGAAATAAAGAGCCCCGATTTGCTTGATGTAGTATCGCCGCCTACTATGTCGACATGGTATTTATTACAGGCTAGTTTCACCCCCTCATAAAACTCTTCCAGAGCCTCTACCGAGAAACGGTTGGAGACGGCAATGCCGATAGTGATTTGTCGTGGGGTACCGTTCATGGCATAGATATCCGAAAAATTCACCACAGCCGATTTATATCCGAGGTGGCGAAGAGGGGAGTAGGTCAGATCGAAATGAACCCCTTCCACCAGCAAATCGGTGGAGACCAGAGTCAGCAGATCGCCGTTCTCAATTACGGCGGCATCGTCGCCTACTCCTTTCAGGCTCGAAGCATGGGTCAGTGTGATTCCTTTAGTGAGGTGGTCTATCAGTCCGAATTCGCCCAATTCGGTCAGTTCGGTGCGGGAAGTTTTATCTATGATCATACGGCAAAATTAGCAAAATTAAAGCCAATTTGGTGAATAAGCCTCATATTGAATTGATGTTTCCCTACCATTTCATCAAAACACATCTCAAAAAAGATCAATTGGCTTTATTCTGTGAAGTTTGGTGTTGTTTGGTGTCCGCCGCGGCGGATTGTGCTTTGGTGGCATTCCTGTTTACAGAGAATATAATATTTACGAAATAGGCAAAAAATGAATTAATCAGGGTAAAGAATGTAGCATGAAATAACTTAAATTTGCAGAAAACAAGAAGGTGAAATTAACGCTGTCAGAACATATCAAACGTAGCAGGGAAGCTGTGGCTGCCAACAAGGCCAAAGGCAACAAGCATGCGGAATTGTTTGCTACCATGTATACCCAGCCTTCGCGTTTCATCGAAGAGATACTTCAGAACACCGAAGATGCCTATTCCAGGAAGAAGACTTCGGAAGGGATCAACGGCATACGATTTAAACTTTACGAGGATAAGGTCGAGATTCACCACAACGGAAAAGACTTTGATGAGAACGACCTCATGTCCATCACCACCTTTGCCAACACCACCAAGAAGAACAATTCGGAGGTCAACCTTATTGGTAAATTCGGCATTGGATTCAAGTCGGTGTTTTCGGTCACCGATATGCCCGAGATACATTGCGGTCCGCATCACTACAGGATTACCGATTACGAAGTACTCAGCCCCTGCGATGAGCGCTCGGCCGATACGGGTTTTCAAACCCTCATCATTCTGCCTTTTAAGCGAAAAAGCATTCAGGAAAGTTTTGCTATAGTAAAACAGGGACTATCCGAGCTCAACGCTTATCATCTCATTTTTCTCAAAAAACTCAAACGCATTGAGGTATTTGAGAACAATACTTTGCTGGCAGAGTTACACAGAACCACCGACCGTTTGAAGAAAAATATTGAGCTGCGAATCATTCGGAAAAAATCTTTTGCTCCACAGCTTTCTGAAACCAAAGAATTGTTTTGGGTATATACGCACGAAGGGCGATATCAGTATAAGCTACCTGAACTGGCTTTTAAAGCAATTGAAAATGAGCAGGGTTTCTCTTTCGATCCGGTTAGGGATGTTCCTTTGTTTGTTTATTTCCCTTTGAAGATGTTCTCCGGGCTGAACTTTCTGATACATGCCCCCTTTACCACCAATCCTTTGCGCGATTTTGCCTTATTCGATATCGAAAATTGCCCTGAGAACCTTAAGTTGCTCAACGATTCGGTCAGTAGTTTTACCGAGGCATTGAGCGAGTTTAAGTCGTTTGGATTCTATTCCGTCGACCTGCTGGCGAAACTGTTTGTACGCCCTCCTGCCGGCGAACCCTCTGACCGACAGAAAGGCATGATACAAGATAAATTCTTCCGGGCCTTCACCGATTTTCTGATGAACGGCAGCAACATTCCTTTAGGGCCGAAGAAGTTTGAAAAGGCTTCTCAAGTGCTTATCCCTGCCGAGGAAGCCATCTATGATCTTTTAATGGAAGCCGATCTGAAACGCTTGTTTCAAAAACCACATTTTGTCGATCCTGCCATATGCGGCGAGATTATGACAGAATTCAGGAACTTTTTGAGTGATGACCTCAATATAAAAACCGTGGATGCCGAAAGTTTGGCCTTCAGGATAAAGGTAAACTCAGGTTTTCTGGAAGGGAAACCGCTACATTGGTTTAAAAGTTTTTACTCCTATGTTCATTCCCATCAGAAATTGTGGGACCGTCAGCATGCCGGTTTGTTCTATAGCCTGAGATCGGCACCTTTTCTTTTGACCGACCATCATAAAATAGCAGCGGCTTATGACGAGGAGCAAAACGCCAAAATCTACCTCCCCGGACGCAGGAAGAGCCTGCTGACCACCATACATCACAAGCTGGCCGAAGACGTGGGTTGTATGTCTTTCTTCCTTGATATGGAGATCAAAACACCCGACTTGGTTGCTGATGTCTTGCACAATATCATTCCTCAGTTAGGGAAATCTTCGGCAGAAGGCTATAAAGATTATGTGGCCAGGCTCGAAAAGGTCATAGCGGCCTATCAGGATGCATCACAGAACGAAAGAAGGCATATGCTGGAGTTGCTGCAGAAATCGGCCTGGGTGCTCTGTGAGGATGGCTCAGGGAAAAAGCTATACTCCTTGCCTCATAAAGCCTATGTAAAAAATACCTTACTGGCTTCTTATTTTTCGACTTCTTCGGATGTTTGTTTCCTCGACCCTAAGGTTTACGCCAGACTGACGAAAAAGTATCCGGAAATGGCACGCTCCTTCTTTTCCGAAGTCGGCATAGCCACTTTCCCGAGATTACATGTGGTCGAAGGAACCTCGCCAACAATGGAAGGCTTTGATGAATTTCTCAATAATATTACTGAGGAGTCCTCAAGAATTTTTGCCAAACTTTTAATCGCCACTAAGGATTCTGATATTGCGGAAGATGTGACGCAATTCCTCAGAAGTCAGCCCTGGATATATAACCGTAAGGGCGTTTTGGTGGTTCCCAGATCCATACATATTTCGGAATTATCGGGCATTTATAGATTCACTGAAAAGGAGAAGAACAGGCTGAGTTTACTAATGAATATGGGAGTGGCGCAGCGTTCTTCTGAGGAGGTAAGCTTCCCCTGGAAGCCCGGGATAAAACCTGAAGAAGTAGCTATTATTCCTAAACCCGACCCAATTATCACAATGACAGATTTGGCTGGTAACATTAACCTGCTGAATTCGATGCAGGCGGCCTTGCACTTTGGTGAAAGCAAGGAAACTAAATTGAAAGAGTATTCTGATGCCGACCTAAATGAGATTCAGAAATGGTCAGAAGAATTTATAACAAGGGTTTTGGCTATAGAATTTCCAGAACCTGAATACCGGGTGGAACGATCTTCCATTGCGGATTTTGTCGTTTTCAAAAACGAAGAGATCATCAGATATGTATTTGTCAGTGGAAAAACAGACCTCATGGGCCAATTCCCCTTTACGGCAGGGCAGTTATTGAATATTTGCAAACTCACCCATTCCAGGGAAATCACATTTTTATATACTGTCAACAGTGTTGGAACATCAGCCGTTACCTTCAGGCAATCAGCAGATCCTTATGGAATGTTGCTGAATGATTCTTTACAATTGAGCGGAAGGGTGTTTCTTAAGCCTGAATAAAAATTCTGTTTTCTGCTTTTATTCTGAAATTTTCACTAAATTTGGCATCAAGAAATTATTACTAACCCAATTTAAAATCTAATGCTTATGAAAAGAACACTTACTACTTTAATTCTCGCCTTATGCGTTTTAATCGCAAACGCGCAATTCCTGAACAGGGGAGGCGGAAGCCAGACCGGGCTTAAAACAGACCAGGTTGGCAGCACTATTATTAATACCAATAAAGCAGTTGGCGATACATTAATGTATACGAATGGTTATTATTGGTATCCTAGTGCAACTGATGCAGCATCATTTGCAATTGAAATGTATGATGCAGATATGCTTACTCCTAACAATTCCACATTTTTTATGTCTTTCGGATCCTTTTATGATACCTCTTATACTGCTGATTGGTGGTTTCCCTGGGATGCTGATACAGCTTGGTATTTTGCTGCTACCTCGTGGTTCAGTCCAGCGGGAACAGCTGACAATTGGTTGATGTTTGGTCCTGTTACAGTGCCTGCAGGTGCAGAGATCAGCTGGTATCAAAGATACAATGGCAGTGGTGGAACACCTCCCTTCTGGTTCGACGGTTATGAAGTAATTATTTCTACTTCATTCGTTGACTTTACCAGTTTCGTTGATCCTCCTATTTTTATCAGAAATGATTACACTGGAAGTGATGGAACCGATAGTTCATGGGCAATGAAAACAGTAGTAATTCCTTCTGTTTACGTTAATCAACCCTTGTATTTTGCTTTCCACCACAATGCAACCGACATGGATGTTTTGTATATTGATGAAATAAAAATCGTTGAAACTGCTGCTGGAGTAGATGAAGTTGACGGAGGAATCAATTACGTAAATAATTCTCCTAACCCTGCTAACCAGAGTACTACGGTTAATTATAAATTAGACCAGCCAGGCAATGTAGTCCTTCAGGTAACTGATGTTGAAGGTAGAATTGTTAAAAGCCAGGAGTTTGGTGTACAGAATTCAGGTGTGTATAAATACGTCCTTAATACTTCGGATCTTTCATCAGGTCTTTATTTTTATAGTCTGACTGTTAATAACCAAAAAGTGGTTAACAAATTAATTATTCAGAAGTAGAAATCCTTACTTTAAAAAGAAAGGTCCCGATGAAAATCAGGGGCCTTTTTTTTGCACATGTAAGTAATGTTTTCTGATTACTTATTTTGTAAAATCACCATCAGGCTTAAAAAAAATCACTATCTTTGTGTATTGCTAGCAAATTAATTTTAGATTTGCAGAAAATTATTAACTATAAATTATTAACTAAAAATTTTAAAAGATGAGAAAAATTTACCTTGTTACAATTCTTCTGGCATTTGCAACCTTTGCATTTGCTCAAAAAACAACCACAGGAAGCATTAATATGCAAAAACCTGTATTTTCAACTGTAAAAACACCTACGGATACACTTGTTCCAATTAGTTGTACTACAGGTACTCCTACTTTGTACAGTGCACAAGGTGGTGGTTTTGTTTGTGGACCTAACAGTTATGGCGACCTTGCAAAAGCTCAACAATTTATTCTTTCAAATTCATGTAAAGTAGAAGGTGCTATGTTTTGGATTGGTTCTAAACAACAAGTTGGAACTGCTGGCACACTGAAAATTAATTTATATGATATGTCAGGTACAGGTACTACAGCTGCTGGCACAGGTCCTTGCCCGGGCACTGTTCTTTCTACTGTAAACTTGACAACCGATGCAGTTGACACCGGATTAAGTATGACTACTGGATTGAATGCTGTTACATTCTCTAGCCCTGTAACTGTTGGTCTCGATTTCGCAATTGGTTTGGATTTTTCATCATTTGGTGATGATACTCTCGGAATTGTTACTACAACTGACGGAGATGCTGGTTCAACTGAATTATCATGGGAAAAATGGAGCGATAATGCTTGGCATTCATTATTACAAGCTTGGCCATTAGATTTTGACATGTTCATTTTTGCAATCGTTGATAATAGCAGTGCAGGTATCAATGATGACTATTATTTTGATGGAATCAGATTAAGCCAAAACCAGCCTAACCCTGCTACCTCATCAACACTTATTCAGTATGCTCTTGAGAACAGTGGCAATGTTACTTTAGAAGTATATGATGTTACCGGTAGATTAGTGCTTTCATTGAATGAAGGTCTGCAAATTGCTGGTGACCATAGCATAATGCTTGATTCTGATCAACTTTCAAAAGGAACTTATTATTATTCTTTAAAAGCTGATAGCCATAGATTAACCAAGAAAATGGTTATTTCGGAATAATTATTTCGATTTAATAAAAAAGGCTGTTTTTTAAACAGCCTTTTTTTTATTGTTCAAAAAAAATTTTTCAGTTGTGATATTATTTATAATTTAGCAAAAAAATTATTAACTCAAAAAACCAAAAAAATGAAAAAATTCTACATTTTAATTGCTTTAATGTTTTCAGTTTCCGTTACGTTTGCTCAAATGTTTCAGGTGGAATCTGCCAGTTCGAAAAAATTTAGTCGCGAAATTTCATCCGTTAAAACGCCTACGGATACAGCCGGATTTTCGGTTAATTTTTTACCTGAATTCGCAGTAGGTGCACAAGTTGTTACTTATACCAACCAAGGTGGTGGTTATGTATTTGGTGTAAATAGTATCAATGGAACAAGTATCAACAAGATTGCGCAGGGTTACATTATGAACAATCCATCTACCATGGGAATTGAAGGTGTTTGTATGTTCTTTTGCGGAAAAACATCTGTTTCTAATGATGCTACTTCAAAGTTGACATTTAGAATTTTTAATAAACCCGACTCAATACCTACTACACAGGTTGGTACGGCTGCAGCTGATCTTCTTTTCAGCGATTGCGATACCACTTTTTTGAATTTCAGTACAGCTTCGTTTGCTGCACCTGTAGCTATTACTGCTGATTTTTCAATCGTTTGTGATTTTACAAATATTAAAACTGATACCATCGGATTTTTCAGCGATCAAGATGGAGAAGGAATGGGATACAATGCACTACGTTACGGTACCACTTGGTATACATACGTGAAGGGTTATGGCCTCAATACTAATATTTCTCTGTTTGCTATTATCGATGTCAACTACATTGGAATCGATGGAGATTATTTCTTCCAGGGATCGAAAATGACCATCAATCAAAATCCAGCGAAAGACAATCTTTCTGTAAGCTATGCAGTTGAGAAGAATTCAAAAGTTAATTTCGAAGTTCTTTCAATGACTGGAAAAGTTGTATACAAACAGGATGAAGGCACTCGCGATGCTGGTAATGTTTATTCAATTAGTGCTGACATCAGCAACCTCGCTGCAGGAACTTATCTTGCTTCATTGAATTGCAATGGACAGCGCCTGATCAAGAAAATCGTTGTTGAATAAAGGCTATTTTAAATTATAAGAGGGCTGACCGATTGGTCAGCCTTTTTTTTGTCATTTCCTCAACAGGCCATACTGGCAAATTTTGCTCTGAGTTCCATCAGCCAATTTCTATTAGCATAGGGTGCATTGTTGGATGATGAAGACAAAACAGAATGTATTGCTCCCCCGATTGTTGTTATATCAACGAAACTGCTCATTGGTACAAATACACCTTTCATTGTACCAAATATACCTTTCATTAGTAATGGTATCCCCTTCATTGGTACAAGTATAGTCTTCATTGGTACACATACACTCATAACTGGTACAAATATACCCTTCATTGTACCAAATACACCCATACTTGGTACAAATACACCCTTCATTGTACCAAATACACCCTTCATTGGTACAAGTATGACCTACGTTGGTACAAATACACCCTTTATTTGTGCAAGTACGACCTTCCTTGGTACAAGCATGGCTTTCGTTAGTATTAAGATTGTATAAAGAATGATTCTTATTCGACCAATAAGAACTTACACTTGTACAAATACAAGTCTAATAGGTGCTTCGAGCTTATTATAAAACTCCAGGAAGGAGTTTTGACCTTCTATTTCATAAAAACATACTGAACCAGATTGGCTCCCATTTGCAGCGCTTTTTGACGAATCTCATCCGAATCTTTGTGTACCGCCTTATTTTCCCAACCATCGCCCAGGTCGCATTCATAAGAATAAAAACAAACGAGGCGGCCTTCGTAGATCAGACCGAAGCCCTGAGGAACTTTCCCGTCATGTTCATGAATTTTGGGCAGTCCGTTGGGGAAACTATATTTTTGATGATAAATAGGATAGCTGAACGGAAGTTCAATAAAATCTAACTCGGGAAAAACCTTCTTCATTTCGCGACGGATGTATTTATCAATGCCATAATTATCGTCAATATGCAAAAAACCTCCCGAAAGAAGGTAATCTCTCAGATTTTTCACTTCCTGTGCCGAAAAAACTACATTCCCGTGGCCTGTAAGATGCACGAACGGATAGTTAAACAACTCAGGGCTTCCCACTTCAACAGTAGCATAGTCTTCATTGAGAGAAGTACCTAGGTTTTTATTACAAAAAGCAATTAGGTTGGTGAGTGAAGTAGGGTTGGCGTACCAATCGCCGCCGCCATTATATTTCGCCAGAGCCAGCTGAGTGTTTTGCGATATAGCAGACAGAGTAATTGTAAGAATAAAAATTGATAAAAAATATAATCTGAGCAACTTCATCATGTTAGTAATTAATCATATTAATTATGGTGCAGGCAACCACTCCTGCGGTTTCGGTCCTTAAACGCGAATTCCCCAAACTTATTTGCTGAAAATTATTTTTTTTGGCAAAAGCAATTTCTTTTTCTGTGAAGTCCCCTTCGGGGCCAATCAGGATCAGTGTCTGTTTTCCTGGCAAGCAGACTGTTTTTAATTCGGATCTTTCATTATCGTTGCAATAGGCTATAAATTTCTGGTATTGGCTTGATTCTTTTATGATCTCATTGTAAGGCCGAGCAGGGTTTAGTCTGGGGAGATAAGCTGATAGTGATTGTTTCATGGCTGATTCCAGTATTTTCTCGAGTCTTTCGGTCTTCAGTCGTGTTTTTTCTGATCGTTCGCAAATAATGGGGGTGATTTCATCAACACCTATTTCAGTTGCTTTTTCCAGAAACCATTCAAATCGATCAGGACTTTTGGTAGGGGCAATGGCAATGTGTAAGTAAAAGGGACGCTTGTTATATTCTTTGTCGGATTGGACAATTTGTACTTTAGTGCTGATATAGTTGTTGTCTATAACTTCGGCTTTGTGCATATTGCCTTTTCCATCTGTAAGATAAACGATATCCCCGTTTTTAAGGCGCAGTACTTTAAAATGTCTTGATTCTTCTTTGTCAAAATCGTACTGATCGGAAACCATATTTTTTACGTAGAACAAGTGCATCTTATTTCCAGAAAAAAATATGGTATTTGGTTTTAGGTCGGAATTTTTCCAGCCATTGAAAATCCTTCAGCAGCAAATCTTTTCCACTGATATCTTTATCGGGATATAAGGTAGCCACCGGGTTGTCGAGAAACGAAATGGAAAATATTTTATTATCCTTGATCTCAATATCCATATTGGTAGAGATGGCTTTATTGGTTCCGGTTCTTTGCCCATTTGCTTCGCGCATGAAATAAATGGTTTCAGCATTGTTGTATACCTTGATCTTTTTAAGTAACCCATCAGTAAAATAGCCAGTCATATTAAGTCCTTTCACCTGGTTATATCGGTTTTGAGAGGTATCATCCGAAGCTATTAAGAAACAGGAGCGACGGAGGATCATTTTATCGATCATGCTATTGCTTAGGAATATGGAAATGGAGTCGGCCGACAACTGCTTTTCTTCAGTCCATATTAACGGGTCATGATACATCAGAATGGTGGAATCGGCATAATTGTAGACCAGTGAATCGCACATCCCTTGAAGATCATTTCTATAGAATTTTACTTTGTGAAAGGCATACATCACTTTTGCTTTTTCTGTCAGTGTATCAAAAGTTCCAATAAGAGTATCGGCGTGCAGAAACAGTGTGTCTTTATTGTCATCTATCTGTATAAGTAGCGCTTTCAATGTTGCCAGACTGTACTGGTTCTTTTGATCATAACGTATAAAGTCCCCTTTTATATAGGTATTTCTCGCCGAATCAAATATAGTAACATTACGATAGCCCAGCCCCAAACCCTTGGTGCGGTCATAATAAATACTATCTCCAAAAAGAACCTGACTTTTATTTTTCAGAAAAGATTTTTTCGAGAATTCGGCTATGTTTTTCTTAGTATTGTACCAGCCTTTTTCGGTATAAATAAAATTATCTTTGCTTATGATAGTAGTAGGTCCATAAAATTTGGATATTTCTGAAGCCGTATTGTAGATCATAGAGTCAGAGTGAATAGTATAATCAGTATTAACCAGTACTACCGAATCGTTGAAAAAGAAATCCTTATTGTCGGAATAATAGAAACCCAATATACTGGTGAGGGTGTTTTCAGGATCAACTATTTTTCCCCCCTCATAATATTGTCCAGTTTTGGCTTTCAAATCATAGGTAAGATGTTCAGTGGTCAGTGTTATCTGATTGTCTATAAGCCTGACATTTTTATGTATTTCAGCAATTTTCGTATTGCCATTATACCTGAGTGAATCACCGTATATATTTACAGAATCACTTGCTTTGATATGGATGTTGCTATATGCATCTATGCTGTTTGCCTCAGAATAAAGGTGTGCACTATCACAATAAAGCATAACATTTTCGTGCTGAAAGATTACATTTCCGATAAGCAGGGTATAATCTCCTTTCGTCTCATCGTGAATGGCACTTTCTGCCCCAATGAGTTCAATTTTCTTTGGTGGATTTTTCCCCTGACCAAAGAGGTAACTAAACCCAGAGGTAAAGAAAATAATTAATAAAAACGGAAGGAATCGTTTCATGTTATTTTATAAATACCCTAGGACAAAACAGTCGCGATATGCAAGCAAAAAATTATTGATTTTCTGTTTCGTCTTTCAGCATATTTCCATCCAGATCAAAGTAAAGCTGGATAACCTTTTTATCACCTGATTTTTTTAAAATCAGCAGGTAACAACTTCCCAGATCATCATCGGTTTTAAAATAGGATTCAGCAATATTGTGCTGAGGGTATTTCTTTTTTAGATATTTGGTGATGTTGGTAGGCAATTCTGTGGCATTAACTCTTTCTTCTGCGGTGCCATATTTTGATTCAGGTTCTTCTTGAGTCTTGGTCTCTTCAATGGTTTTGTTATTATCCTTTGAGATTTTTCCTTCAGCTTCATCAATTTTCTTCAAAAACTTACCTTGAAGATCAAAGTACAAATGAACCGCATATTTCGAATCTTCTAGTTTTACAATTATTAAATAAACATTGCCCAATTCATCATCGCTTACCATCCTTGATGATTTCACATAGTGCTCCTTATAATACTGCTTTATATATTGTGGGATAGGAGTAGGCAATTCTTTAAAGTTTACTTTGTCATTATAATTGTTGGAGTTTTCAAATGTAACTCCTCCTTTATCTACATCAGTTAAAAATTCATTATCCTTCTCTTCCTGCCTTTTTTTACTGTCCATATCGGTATTATCCGTTTCATCGGGTTTTGTAATACTTAAAAATTTCCCAATAGGAGAGAACCATATTTCTGTCAATGGCGGAGGAGTTTGTTTGCTTCTTTTGTCGTACATGTTAATTAGGACTGATTTATCTTTTGGGAGAGTAATCAGTTCTGCAGATTTGATCTTATACGACCTATAGTTTTCTTTCAAATAGGCCAATGTTAATTGATGCAATGTTTCTGGGGTTTGGTCAACACGGGTTTCCATCCATGTGCCATCTTTGGTATATGACGATTGACCCTTGTGGCCGGCCTGGGTAAATTTAACTGTATAAATTTTATTTTGCAGATACCATATGCTTCCGGTTACCTTTTTAACCTTACTTGCGAAATGGGTTTTAGCAACTGCTGGTACTTTTGCGGCATCGATAATGAATTTTTCGCTATCATCAGGCACAACCGTTTGTACTTCCTCAGTTTTTTGTTTACTATCCTTTTTCCCTTTTCCATCATCTTTCACCATATTTTCTTCTGGATCAATTTTTGATAGAAGTTTTCCTGTGAGATCGAAGGTAAGTTCAACCGGTTTTAATTGGTTATAACCTTCTTTTTTAAGTTCGAGATAATATAATGTAGAACCTGAACTGTTCTTTTGCAACTCGGAAACAGAAATACTGAATTCCTGTCCACGATAATTATCTTTATAATAATTTAGAATAGGAGTTGGGAGTTCTCGCTCTTCTATTGAATATTTTGTTGCATTCCAAACACCTTTATCATTGAATTCTGCTTTTCCTTCCTGATCATTTAATTTGAATTTGGCAATATAAACATCTTTGTTTAACTCCCAATTGATTACTTCAGCATCCGCATATTTGTATTTAAAACTGATTACCACATCCTGTGGGACCTTGCTTTCGGAAATTTTCTGTGCTGTTGCAAATGTAAAGCTGAAAATTAAAAACCCGAGAAGAAATAATACTCTTGTTTTCATTTTGAATAAAATTAAAGGTTAAATGTTTGTTTTCTATTAGGGCCTAAAGATAGGATTGTAATACGAGTTTTAACGCTTTTTTCAATAAAATTTATGTAGCTCAATAGTTCAGAGGGAAGTTGAGCTACATCCTGAATATTATCAACAGCTACTTTCCATCCTGGCAATTCAGTAAATTCTGGTATAGTTTTGCTATCAGATATATCAAAAGGAAGATAGTCGGTCTTTTTATTATTATAATTGTAGGATGTCGCCACTTTTAGTGTTTCAAAACTACTTAAAACATCTCCTTTTGTCATAACCAGATCAGTGACTCCGTTGATCATCACAGCATATTTCAAGGAAGGGATATCAAGCCATCCACATCTGCGGGGTCTGCCGGTGGTTGATCCAAACTCATTTCCTTGTTTTTGAAGTTTTTCACCGGTTTCATCAAAGAGTTCAGTTGGGAATGGCCCGCTGCCAACCCTGGTACAATATGCTTTAAAAACACCAAATACTTTACCTATTTTATGAGGTGCAATACCTAATCCTGAACAAACTCCGGCACAAATAGTGTTTGAGGAAGTTACGAATGGATATGCCCCGAAATCAATATCAAGCAATGTTCCTTGTGCTCCTTCTGCTAAAACACTCTTTCCTTCTTCCAGAGCCTGATTAATATAAATCTCAGAGTCAATAAACTGAATTTTCTTCATTTCTTCAACAGCCTGGAACCACAGAGCTTCATATTCTTTGTATGGGATCCCGTCTATATAGTGTTCATTGATTCTAAATTGGTACAACTCAATAATCTTCAAATGCTCGGAGGTAAGCCGATTATATTTTCCGGCAAAATCTCTGTGCGAAATATCCCCAACCCTTAATCCATGACGATTATACTTGTCAGAATAAGTCGGAGCAATTCCTTTAAGCGTGGAACCAATTTTTGAATCACCCTTTGCTTGCTCATAACACGCATCCAAAGCACGGTGTATAGGAAGTATTAAATGAGCTCTTCTTGAGATTAAAAGTTTTTCAGAAGCATGCTGATTATACAATTTAACTTTCGCAAGTTCTTTCAACAATATCACAGGGTCTATAACAACTCCATTTCCAATGATGTTTACAGTGTTTTTATGTAAAATACCTGATGGAATGGTATGCAAAATGATCTTACTATCATTAAATTCAATAGTATGACCGGCATTTGGCCCTCCCTGAAATCTTGCTATAATATCATATTGGGGTGTAAGTGCATCCACAATCTTACCTTTTCCTTCATCTCCCCATTGAAGGCCTAAAATTACGTCAACTTTCATAGTGTAAAAAGAAGTTACTTATTATTATTTTTATCTTTCAAATTGTCTTTCACACAATAGAATGTCAATGAGTGATGCGTGATTTTCACACCAAACTGTGATTCCAAAGATTTTTGGATTTCCTGGATTCTAGGATCACAAAACTCATGCATTTCTTTAGAGTCGATACAAATTAGGTGGTCATGCTGCTTAAATTTAAATGATTTTTCATAAAGTGCACTATTCTGACCGAACTGATGCTTTACAACTAAGTTGCTATTAATCAGCAGGTCCATAGTGTTATATAAAGTCGCTCTACTCACTCTGTATTTATTGTTTTTCATTTTAACATACAGAGTTTCAATGTCAAAATGACCCTCAAAAGCATAAATTTCTTTTAAAATTGTAAATCTTTCCGGTGTCTTTCGGTGAGCATTTTGTTCAAGGTATGAAATAAATATTTCCTTTACATCCTCAAATATCTCAGGTTTCTTTTCGTCCATTTCCGTTGGAATAATTTTGTTATAAAGGTAGTACTTTTTTATTATTTAGAATAAATCAATAAAGATTTTGATGTTTTCAATGTGTAAAAGGTGTTAATTAATTCTGTTTATATTTTCTATTCCTTTTACTTCTCTTAGATTATCGATTAAGTTTTTTAATTGCTCAGTATTGTGAATGTACACTGTAATAATTCCTTCAAAGATTCCCGAATTGGTTTCAAGGGTTAATGATCTGATATTAATATTCAACTGTTTTGATATAAGATTAGTGATATCACGTATCATTCCCATCCGGTCAAAACCTTTAATGGAAATCCCAGCTAAAAATTGTAAAGATTCGTTATTTATCCATTTAGTTTTTACCAGTTTATTGCCATATTTCGACATGAATTCGATGGCGGTGCTGCAATTTGTTCGATGTACCGTTATTTTCCCATTCTTTTCAATAAGACCTATTACTTCATCTCCTGGAATTGGTTTACAGCAATTGGCCATATTGTAATTTATATTGTCAACTTGTGACCCTAGAAGTAATGTTTTTGGTTTCTCCTTTGAACTTTTATCTTCTTGAATAATTTCCTTTTTGATTTCAGCATGTCTGCTCCTTGTAAATGGGAATTTTAGGTAGCGAAACCAATTTTCTCTTTCTTTTTCAATGAAACAGCTTTTAACATCTTTTGCGCCAATGAACATATTTGCGGTCTCAAGGTATAGATTGGCAGGACTGGAGAGATTGGTGAAATGCAGAAACTTGTTAACGTTCGACGTATTGAATTCGATATGAAGTTCATCGAAAATTTCTTTCAACCGATTTTTGCCAAAAGTTGCCTGTTTTTTTCTTTCCTCCTTAATAAATGCTTTGATATGAGATTTTGCCTTTGCTGTGGTGACATAATCTATCCATTCCTCTTTGGGCGTTTGTTTCTCCGAAGTGATGACCTCAATCTGGTCCCCGCTTTTTAAAGTATAATCAAGAGATACAAGTTTGTGGTTTACTTTAGCCCCTATACAATTATTCCCTAATTGTGAGTGAATATTATATGCAAAATCCAAAGCTGTAGACCTAATCGGCAAGGTCTTTAGGTCGCCTTTAGGCGTAAAGACATAAATTTCGTCAGCAAAAAGATTGAGTTTAAAATCCTCAATAAAATCAAGAGCATTTGATTCAGGGCTTTGAAGCAATTCCCTTATTTTAGCGAGCCATTCATCCAGACCTCCTTCCTGCTGTGGCCCGTCTTTATATTTCCAATGTGCCGCATAACCTTTCTCAGCAATGTCATCCATTCGTTTTGATCGGATCTGAACTTCTACCCATTTCCCCGATCCACTCATGACAGTCGTATGAAGGGCTTCGTATCCATTTGCTTTCGGAATTGAAATCCAATCTCGGAATCTGTCTTTATTTGGACGGTAATGATCAGTTACTAAGGAATAAACATTAAAACAAGCGGATTTTTCTTTTTCAACGGGGACATCTAAAATAATTCTAATAGCAAATAAATCGAAAACTTCTTCAAAAGGGATTTCTTTTTTACGCATTTTCTCCCAAATAGAAAAAATTGATTTAGTTCTTGTTAATATGGTATTTTCAATTTTTCTTTCAGTCAAATCTTTTTTAATAGGAGCAATAAATTTTGTAATGAATTTTTTTCGAACAGGTTCAGATTCTTTTAGCATCAATGAAATTGTATTGTATATCTCAGGCTCAAGATGTTTAAATGCTAAGTCTTCCAGTTCTGATTTAATAGGGTACAAACCTAGTCTGTGAGCTAAAGGAGCATAAAGAAAGGATGTTTCCGAGGCTATCTTCAGTTGTTTTTCCACCGGAAGGGACTCTAAAGTTCGCATATTGTGCAATCTATCAGCAAATTTTATTAATATTACTCTGACATCATCGGAAAGTGTGAGTAACATTTTTCTGAAATTTTCAGCCTGCAACGATTCTGTCTTATTATCAAATAATCCAGATATCTTAGTAAGTCCATCTATAATTTTAGCCACTTTTTCGCCAAATAAACCTTTAATGTCTTCAAGCGTATAATCAGTATCCTCAACCACATCATGTAATAGAGCACAAACAACAGATGTAGTTCCGAGACCAATTTCTCCCGCAGCAATATGTGCAACTTCAATAGGATGGTAGATGTAGGGCTCGCCACTTTTTCGTCGCATATCTTTATGTGCTTCCAATGCAAGATTAAATGCTTTTCGGATTAATAATTTATCTTCCTTTGAAGTTCTCGGTTTACAAACTCTCAGTAAATTGCGGTATCGGAAAAGTATTTCTTTCTTTTCTTTTTCTGCATCAATAGTTGTCATCGATTAATTTTTACGCAAAATTAGTTCAAATAAACTTTTTTAAAGCAATTAATTGTAACCTTTGGAAATGATAGAATTATTTCATGATATTTAAATTTGCATTAGCACTATTTGTGCTTTCAACATACTTCTTACAAGGAATTAGAGAATGATACAATAATTTAATTCTTCAAAATTTGTAATCATAAAAATCTTATAATGATGGGAATCTTGAGTGTTGGAATAATGAGCATTTGAGTTTGTTGTTAAAAAATCGGGTATTAGGAATGTATCCCCAAAAATCACAAGGTTTAATTCATAAAAAAACATAAAAATTAAATGATAGTGAGATTGGTGTTTCTTTTTATTCTACTTTTGAAAAGCAATTTGAATTTAAGTACTAATAAACAATTAATTAAACAAATTTATATGAAAAGGATTCTATTTTTCTTTGCCTTGCTTTTTTCGGCATGGTTTCTAAATGCTCAAACAATCGTATACCACGAGAATTTTGAGTTAACAAGTAATGCAGATAGTGTTGTTGCATCGGGGGCGTTAAATAATTTTGCAATTAACTCCAGATTGTTTCATATGGGGAGTCAATGCGATTCTACATTAGTAACTCCTAGTGATACTGCTTATTTAACCACGAACTCGTTTAGTACTATTGGTTATTCGTATGTGTTTTTGAATTTTTCACACATTTGCAAGATCGAGTTACTTGACGGAGGAGAAGTTCAGGTCTCGATTGATAATGGTTTAACGTGGACAACACTTACTGGTGCCCAATATGTAAATCCAGGGAATTCACAGTTTGTTACAAGTGGTAATAAGTTCAATGCCAACACTTATCCATTAGATTGGTTTCCAACAACAGGAACAGCTAAACCAACAAATAGCTGGTGGAAAAATGAATCATTTAATATTTCTGCATTAGTTGGTAGTCAAGCCAATGTTAAAATCCGTTTTGTTTTAAGAGATGGTAATGGTAATGGTGCATTCTTTAATCATGGCTGGTATTTAGATGATATTTCGGTTTCTGCCTCAATTTCGGAGTTGACACCTCCTCATATTACAATGAGACCTCCGGTTATTCAGGATACTGTTTTTAATACTGGTCCATTCGATATCTATGCTTGGATAACAGATGCATCTGGAATTAGTTCTGCTGAGATTGATTATCAGTTAAACAACGGAGCAACTCAGGTAATACCAATGG
>CAZRFL010000035.1:0-35970 GCA_964599365.1 uncultured Bacteroidales bacterium | reverse complement strand
AAATATAAAAATTTTTACAATTTTGTTTGGATTTGTACGGTATAACTCTGGGGCTAATAAAAACCTTCGTGTAACTTCGTGTCTTCTTTGTGTAACTTCGTGTAATAGCCCCTAAACTCCGACCTGTCCCGTACCAAATGTCGGGAACTCTAGGCACTCCGAACTTTTATGCTGAGCTTAGTCAAACCACACCCTCTACTTCTTCATCTTCTCCAATTCCTTAAAAAAACCACACTCCCCGCAATCCGACGAGCAGCCGCCGCAGATGTCTTCTTTTTTGGGCTTGCGGCGGAAACGTTTCACAACCATATAAACGGCTGCTGCGAGGGCTGCAAAGAAAATAGCGAGTGTAATGATAAGTTGTGTCATGGCCGTTGGATTTATAAGAACAGGCTGCCGATTTGGTTCACCAGGAAGGCCAGCACCCATGCCAGCCCGAAAGAATAGATGGCGGAAAATGCGCTCCAGCGCCAACTTCCGGTTTCTTTGCGTATGGCCTGCAGCGTCCCTATGCAGGGAATGTAGAGCAGCACAAACAACATAAAGGCGAGGGCGACGGCCGGATTGAATATTTTTTGGCCCATGCGGGGACCATATTTGTAGGTTTGCGTTTTGATGCGGTTGACCAGGGTGTGGTTGTCGGCATCGTTCACATTGTCGACTTGGTAGAGCACCGAAAGCGAACTGACGATGATTTCTTTGGCCGGGATGCCCGACAGAATGCAGATGCCAATGCGCCAGTCGAAGCCCAGGGGTTTGATAACAGGCTCTATGATGTGCCCGAATGTTCCCAGATAGGACAACTCTTTTTGCTCACTCTTTTTGGCCAGCATCAGCACCGCTATGTCCTTTTGTTTCTGCTGAGCCATGGTGGCCAGCGAATCTTTGTTCATGAGGGGGTGGGCGGTGGAAAAACCGGCATATTTATGGTCGATGGCAGCGAGTTCGGCATCGTAATCGCGGGAATATTTCACATGCAGCGGGAAATAGCTCAGGGCCCAGAAAATGACCGAAGAAATGAGTATCACGCCGCCTATCTTTTTGATATATTGCGAGGATTTCTCCCACATGTTTTTCATGATCACTTTGCCCGAGGGGGGGCGGTAGGGTGGAAGTTCCATCACAAAAGGATGTTCGTGCGCCCTGACGATGAAACGTT
The DNA here is from genome assembly GCA_964599365.1 of uncultured Bacteroidales bacterium. Classification (GTDB taxonomy): domain Bacteria; phylum Bacteroidota; class Bacteroidia; order Bacteroidales; family CAIWKO01; genus CAIWKO01. Next base: position 34,811 of record CAZRFL010000035.1, on the reverse strand, counting down.
TCAGCAAAAGGGCGGTGAGTATGGCGATGAGGATGCCCGTGAAATAAATGATAAATAGTATGGTGCCCGAATAGCCCGAAAAGAAAGCCGCGATAAACAGAATATAGACTGGCAATCGCGCATTGCACGAAATGAAAGGATTGATGAGTATGGTGATGAGGCGTTCTTTTTTGTTTTCGAGCATACGGCTGGCCAGAATGGCGGGCACATTGCAACCGAAACCCATCACGAGCGGGATGAAAGATTTGCCGTGAAGGCCGATGCGGTGCATGATTTTATCCATGATGAATACCGCACGCGACATATAGCCCGTGTCTTCCATGAGGGAAATAAAAAAATACAGTATTAGAATGTTGGGCAGGAACACCAGTACGCCTCCCACGCCGCTGAAAATACCATCGACAATGAGGTCTTTGAGGGTGCCGTCGGGCATGGCATGGGCGGTGAACTGCGATAGCATGTTGACCAGCGAATCGATCCAGTGCATGGGATAGCTTCCCAGTTTGAAGGTGGCGGTAAACATCAGCCACATGAAAAAGAAAAATATGGGCAATCCGAAAAGTTTATGCGTGAGAATGCTGTCGATCACTTCGCTGCTTTTCTTGGTCTCGCGGGCCGATTGCAGGGTTTCTTTCAGGGCGCCGTTGATGAACCCGTATTTGAAATCGGTGATGAGTTGCTCGGAATTGGTGGAATATAGTTTCTCGATCAGTTCCTTTTCTTTCTGAACGCTTTGGTAGATCTTTTCATGATTGAGGCAGGTTCTGACCTGATCTTCGGAAATGGTGTCGTTCTGAAGCAGTTTGATGGCCAGAAAACGGCTGGATACCATATTCATCAGCTCAGAATTTTCTTCGGTTTTCAGTTCCGATTGAATGGCCCGGATAGATTTTTCGACCTGCTCACCATAGTTTATGTGCACATGACGCTGATCACGGTCCTTATCTTCGTAAACATCAATGGCAGTAGACAAAAGTTTGTCGAGATCTTTAGCACGCGAGGCAGTCACTGGAATAATGGGAACACCCGTGATGATGCCTAGTGAACGGTGATCGAGTTGGTTTCCGGCCTTGTCGAAATCCTCATACATGTTCAACGCCATGATCACCTTGAGGTCGGAATCGATGAGGTCTGTGGTCAGATAAAGATTGCGTTCGAGGTTAGTGGCATCTACCACATTGATGATGACATCGGGCAAGGTGTTGTGAAGAAAATCGCGTACTTGGGTCTTTTGCTCCTGATTGCCCGACAAAGCATAGATTCCGGGCAGGTCGTACAAGGTAATATGGTATCCCTGAAACTCGACCAGATGCTTTTTGAGTTCGACAGTCACGCCTGCATAGTTGCCAATGCGTTCGTTGAGCCCTGTGAAATAATTAAAGATGGTGGTTTTTCCCGAAGTATTATTCCCTATGAGGCCTATGCTTATATTTTTCCCCGATCCGGGAACACTCTTTTTATCGGAATCTATAATAAAGGTATCGAAATTCGCATTGCGTTCCTTTTCTGAAAAGGTTTTGTCGACCTCTATCAATCCGGCATCCACATTTCTTAGAATGATCTTATAACCTTTGATCTCGTACTCTATAGGATCGTTGAAAGGCGCCTTGCGAATCACGGTAATCTTTTCTCCAACCACAAGGCCCATTTCCATTACCCTGCGCCGGAAAGCACCTCTTCCGCGTATCTTTGTTATTTCGGCAGTTTCACCAATATTTAACCCGAGTAATGACATGATTTAGTTTCAGGCGGCTAATTTAGAGAAATTCTAAATAGCCGCAAAATAAATTCGTATAAAAAACGATAAATTGATAATTTTGTACAAAAAAGCGATGCGGATCGATATTATCACCATTTTTCCTGAGATCTTCGAAAGTCCATTCGGGTACTCTATTATAAGAAGAGCCATAGATAAAGGAATCGTTGACATTCATTTTCACAACCTGCGCGACTATTCGCTGAACAAACACCGCAATGTGGATGATTATCCTTATGGAAGTGGCGCCGGAATGGTTATGATGATAGAACCTATTGCCAATTGCATAGAAAAACTGAAATCGGAGCGAGATTATGACGAGGTGATCTATACCAGCCCGGATGGAGAGGTATTGGAACAAAAAATTTCGAATCAGATTTCCACCATGGAGAACATCATTATTTTGTGCGGGCATTATAAAGGAATAGATGAACGCATCAGAGAGCATTTTATTACTAGGGAGATATCTATAGGAAATTATGTTCTTTCGGGAGGCGAGTTGGCTGCCATGGTTTTATGCGATAGCGTGATCCGTTTGATACCCGGCGTGATTGGCGATGAGACTTCGGCCTTGTCGGATTCGTTTCAGGATGGATTGCTGGCTCCACCTGTATATACCCGCCCGGCAAATTATAAAGGCTGGTCAGTTCCGGATGTTTTATTGTCGGGTAATGATGCCGAAATATTAAAGTGGAGAACTGAACAATCGCTGGCTAGAACAAAACAAAGACGCCCTGAAATGCTGGATTGAGATAATTTGAAAATCTAAAAATGATCTTTTTTAAAAAAATCGTCACAGGTATAGCCTTTTATTAAAAAAATATAGTATTTTTGCACTCCAATTTCAAAAAAGCATTGTCATGAATAAGACAGAAACCATCAAGTTTGTAGAAGATACAATGAATGTATTGCCCGAATATCCTGTATTTAAGGCAGGTGATACTATCACTGTTCATTATAAAATTAAAGAAGGAAATAAAGAACGTATTCAGCAGTATCAGGGTGTGGTAATACAGAGATCAGGAGAAGGTAGCAAAGAAACTTTTACCGTTCGTAAGATGTCAGGAAATATTGGTGTGGAAAGAATTTTCCCTATCGCTTCGCCATTCATTGATAAAATTGAAGTAAACAAAAAAGGTGCTGTTCGCAGAGCTCGTATTTTCTATCTGAGAGATCTTACTGGTAAGAAAGCCCGTATCAAAGAAAAGAAAAAAGCACAAGTAAAGAAATAAATGAAAAACCTCCGATTCGGAGGTTTTTTTTTGCCATTATATTTGATAATGTGATGTGTCTATCTGGTTTTCAAAAAATATTACTGATTGATCTTGTCAGCTATTGAAATTCCTGCCAGGTATCCTGTTGAAAAAGCTATCTGAAGATTATAACCTCCCGTATCAGCATCCAGATCGAGAACCTCACCTGTAAAATACAGGTTTTTGACCAGCTTCGACTCCATGGTTTTCGGATGTATCTCTTTTACCGAAACGCCGCCACCAGTTATTATGGCCCTATTGTAGCCTCCATGTCCGGAAATATTAATGGTGAAATTTTTAAGGAGTGCCAGAATTCTTTTTCTTTCGATAGAGGTCAACTGATTGCACTTTTGTCGTATATCAACCTCTGCAAGGCTCATGAAAACCCTGATGAGTTGGGTTGGCAATAGGCCCTGAAGCAATTCATATACTTCGGACCTTCCCAGGTTGTCAATATCCCTGGTAATGCGGTTGTCAAGTTTTTCAGGAGAAAGGCCCGGTTTCAGGTCGATACTAAGTTGGATTTTTTTCTTTTCAAAAATATCCTTAATGCTTTTACGGCTCAAAGTGAGAATAATGGGACCTTCCACACCGTTCTCATAAAAATCCAGTTCCCCGAAAGCATTATACCTTTCTTTACCATCAACAAAAATAGTGGCTCCTATATTTCTTAAATGCAGGCCGTGAAGTTTTTTTACAAACTCATCGTTTGAAGTAAGAGGTACCAGCATAGGATATAGATCGCTGACAGAATGTCCGCTTGTTTTTCCAAACTTATATCCATCACCGGTTGAGCCTGTCGCAGGATAAGATATCCCGCCTGTGGCAATAACAACAGAATCAGCTAAAATGGTTCTGCCATCAACGGTAATAACTCCTTTGGCTACTTTCTCGTTGATAATAATCTCTTTTACGGCTGTATTGCATTCTATAGTAACACGGGTTTTATTCAGCCATCTGACCATGGCCTCCACCAATTCGGTAGCTTTATCGCTGACAGGAAATACCCTTCCACCTTGTTCTTTTTTTGTTTTTACCCCAATCCCTTCAAAGAATGCAATCAACTCCTCAGAAAAGAATACAGAAAAAGCATTGTACAGGAAACGGTTGTCGGGTCCAACATGATCCATAAAAACTTCCTTTTCGGCAATATTGGTGATATTGCATCTCCCTTTGCCCGTGATACGGAGCTTACAACCCGGCATTCTCATTTTTTCAAGCAACAAAACCCTTGCTCCACCTAAGGCTGCCTGCCCTGCACACATCATTCCGGATGCACCCGCACCAATAACTATTACATCGTAAATCATCTTCAGACAGATTTGATTGGCTAAAGTACCATTAAATTTTTAATAAATAATGTTGCTATTAATACAAAAAGTTTTTATAATTTTGGTATCAAATTTGACTATCTGGAAAAATTCTAAATAATAATTAATAAATTCAGGAGGTATAATGTTTAAAGAATTCGATCCCGCAGACGATAAAATCCTTAGAGTAATCGATAATGAGGGAAAAATAATCAATAAAAAATGGATGCCCCAATTGGATGATAAGTTGATTCGCAAAGCATATAATGACATGCTTTTTGCCAGAGTTGCTGACAATATGGCAGTCTCTTATCAACGCCAGGGCAGAATGTTCACTTATCCGCCCAATTTGGGACAGGAAGCCATTTCAGGGGCTTTGGGAAATATAATGACAGAGGAAGACTGGTTGGTGCCGGCTTTTCGCGAATTGGGCGCCTGGCTTGCCAAAGGAGCGACTCTGAAAGATATCTTTCTTTATTTTAAAGGAAACGAAGAAGGCACCGCTTTTAGGAATGTAAAGAAAATGCTACCTATTGCTGTTCCCATTGCATCACAATTGTTGCACGCAGCCGGCATAGGTTATGCCATAAAATTAAGAAACGAGAAAGACGTAGTGTACACTATCGTAGGAGACGGTGGTACTTCGGAAGGCGATTTTCATGAAGCTTTGAATTTTGCTGCTGTTTGGAAAGTACCCGTGATATTCGTGGTACAGAACAATCAATTTGCAATTTCAGTGCCTTTCAGCAAACAAACCGCTTCCATCAACATTGCTGTGAAGTCGATGGCCTACGGAATGCCCGGTATTAAAGTGGATGGCAACGACTATTTTGCCATGTACAGCGCTTTGGATTATGCTAGGAAATATGCTTTGGAAGGCAACGGCCCTGTTTTGATAGAGGCCTTAACTTACCGTAAAGGAGCCCATACTACTTCAGATGATCCTACAAAATACAGAACCAAGGAAGAAGAAGACAAATGGGCATTGACTGACCCTTTGATGAGGTTAAATAAATTTCTGAAAGCAAAGAAATTGATCACCGACAAAGAGGAAGAGACCCTGACTGCAGAATATAAAAAGGAAGTCGACAGGAGTTTCGAGGAGGCTGAAAATAATCCTCCCACAGTTTTGGAAGATGTTTTCAAATACACTTACGTTGATATACCCGATGATCTGAAGATTCAGCAAATGGAGCATGAGAAGTTTTTAAAATGGAAGGAGGCACAGAAATGAAAGTAATGAATATGGTCCAGGCTATAAATAACGCCCTGGAAATAAAATTAAAAGAAGACCCCAATATAGTATTGTATGGCGAAGATGCCGGTTATGAAGGCGGAGTATTTCGCGTGACGGAAGGCTTGCAGGAGAAATTTGGTGAGAAACGCGTATTTGATTCCCCTCTGGCTGAATCAGGAATTGTAGGAACGGCAGTTGGCATGGCCATAGCCGGTCTGAGGCCTATAGTGGAACTTCAGTTCTGCGGATTTGTTTACCCGGCTTTCAACCAGATCATTTCGCATGCAGCACGAATTCACAATCGCACCCGTGGCAAGTTCAAAACTCCCATGGTGATCCGTTTCCCTTACGGCGGAGGTATCAATGCACTGGAACATCATTCCGAGAGTATGGAATCCATGTTCGGGCATATCCCGGGACTTAAGGTGATCATACCTTCTACGCCCCATGATGCCAAAGGTATGCTGATAGCCGCTATCGAAAGCGATGATACGGTTATGTTCATGGAGCCCAAAAGAATTTACAGGGCCATCAAACAGGAAGTATCAGAAGAAAAATATTCTATTCCCATTGGAAAAGCCAAAGTGCTGACCGCAGGGGATGATATTACTGTGGTGGCTTACGGCGCTATGATACGCGAAGTGCAAAAAGCCATGGTGATGGCCAAAAGCAAGAACATCTCGGTTGAACTGATCGACCTGAGAAGTATTTATCCTCTCGACAAGGAAACCATCATTAAATCTATTCAGAAGACCGGACGACTGATGATAGTGACCGAAGAACCCAAATCTTTTGGTGTGGCAGCTGAGCTTACGGCCATAGCCAATGAAGAAGCCTTCCTTTATCTGGAAGCTCCTGTGAAACGTGTAGCCGGTTTTGATACCATTGTTCCTTTGCCTGCAACGGAACATTTCTACATGATCACTCCTGAGAAGATCTTTTATGAATTGGAGAAAGTTGTAAAATTTTAAAATCATTACGGATGAGATACATTTTTAAATTTCCGGATATAGGCGAGGGACTCGACGAAGGCACTATTGCTGAATGGTATGTGACGAAAGGCCAGCAGGTGAGTTCCGGTGACCCATTGGTAAAAATGGAAACAGATAAGGTAGTTACCGATATTCCTTCTCCCAAAACAGGTGTTATTGCAGCTGTTTACGGAAAAATTGGCGAAACTATTAAAGTAGGCGACCCATTGGTAGAGATTGAAATGGAAGGTATTGCCGGAGCAGATGCTGTGGCAGAGGTTCAGAAAGTACAGGTGGAAGAAGTGGTGGAAGAAGGAGCCGGTGTGGTCGGGACTTTGGAAGTTGCCGGCAACAATGCTTACATGCCTGCCAGCGAGGAAGGCGTGGAAACGGATACTGCTCAGGTGACCAAACCCCTTAAAAAAGCATTGGCAACCCCCGTGGCCCGTGCCATGGCCAAAGAAATGGGTGTGGATATTAACCTGGTGACAGGTACCGGTCCAGCCGGACGTGTGATGACGGCCGATATCAAGAAATATTTCGAAAGCTCGAAACGCATAGAGGATCATGCAAAGCAAATTCCGCAACTGGCAGAGGACCGCATCACCTATAAACCGCTGACGCAGCTGCGCAAGACTATCGCCAAGAATATGATAGGCTCCAAGCACAATGCCGCTCACATGACGGTTCATGAAGAGGTTGAAATTTCGGAACTGATGCGTGTGCGTGAAAAATACAAAGCCATTCTGGCAACTGAGGGCATCAAACTGAGTTATCTTCCTTTTATTTTGAAGGCAGTGGCTCTGAGTCTGAAGAAATTCCCTTCGTTGAATTCGGAGATGGATATAGAGAACAACCGCATGGTGTATAAGAACTATTTTAATCTCGGCATAGCCGTGGATACTGAAGATGGTTTGCTGGTGCCGGTGATCAATGATGTGGATAAACTTACCATCAAACAGATCGCTGAAAAGCTTACCGAAATTGCCGATAAGGCCCGCGACCGCAAACTTTCGATGAACGATATGAAAGACGGAACCTTCACCATCACCAACTATGGTTCTATTGGCGGCATATTTGCCACTCCCGTGATCAATTATCCCCAGGCCGGGATTTTGGGTCTGGGCCGTTTGATCGAAAAGCCCATCTTCAAAGGCGAGGAAGTAGTGAAAGGCCGTTTCTTCCCCTTATCTCTTTCGGTGGATCACCGCATTGTGGATGGGGGAGAGGTTACCCGTTTTTTGAATACCGTGATCGCTTATCTGAACGACCCGGTGTCCATGATCATTGAATAATTTAAAGCACGAAAAACATGAAATACGATATAGTTATAATAGGTGCCGGTCCCGCAGGCTATGTGGCTGCGATACGCGCCGGACAAGTCGGACTGAAAACAGCCCTGGTCGAGAAGAAATATATTGGCGGCATGTGCCTCAACTGGGGATGCATTCCTACCAAAGCCATGATTGAAAGCGGAAAAATGTTTGCCCGCGTGATTGGCGCTTCAGAATTTGGCGTAGACGGTATTGATAAAAACCAGCTTAAGTTCAACTGGGAAAAAGCCAAGAAACGCTCGACCGGTATTGTGAAAAAACTTACAGGTGGTGTGGAGTATCTGTTGAAAAAGAACGGTGTGGACCTGATTATGGGCGAAGCCGTGATTCACGATGGCAAAACCATAACGGTGGATAAACGCAATATAGAGTGTGAAAACATCATCATTGCTACGGGCTCCTATCCCGCACCTTTGAACAGTGATATGGATCCCAAACTGGTTATTCATCTCGAAAGAATGTTCGATCTGCCCGATCTTCCCAGGAATATTGTGGTATTTGGAAAAGGCGCTGTGGCGGTGGAGATGGTTCAGTTTCTGCACATGATTGAAAAAAATGTGAGCCTGATCACTCCCGACGAAAATATTATTCCGGGTGCCGATAAATATTTGTCGGACTACGTTCTCAAAAAATTCAAGGCTTTGAGCATACCTGTGGTGTATGCCGACGCTATCGGAAAGCTCGACGACGGGCTGATGCATGTGGGCGATACCATTTTGCAATGCGACAAGGTGCTGAACTGCAGTTTCCGTAAGGCTATCGTACCGAAAAGCGATGTCAAGATCGTTTTGGACGAGAACGGATATATTCAAACAGGCGACAACATGGAAACCTCCGTGCCCGGCATTTATGCCATTGGCGATGTCAACGGACGCAGCTATCTGGCTCATGTGGCTTCGGCTCAGGGAATCTGGCTGATCAATAAGATCAAGGGGATCAAATCGGATTTCGATATTAAGAACTATCCGCTGAACATTTATACTTACCCCGAAATGGCGCAGATTGGCCAAACCGAGCAGGATCTGCAGGCCGAAGGTGTGGATTACAAACTCAGCGAATTCCCTCTTTCGGTGAATGCCAAAGCCATGACCGAAGGTCATACCGAAGGCCTGATCCGTATGTTTTCGGAAAAGAAATTCGGACAGGTGCTGGGTGTGCAGATCATTGCCGACCACGCCACCGATATGATTGCCGAAGCCGCTGCCTATATGCAGATAGAAGGTACCATTTTCGATATTTCGCAAACCATTCATGCCCATCCAACCGTTTCCGAGATATTTATGGAGGCGGGTTTTGAGGCGGTGGATAAGGCGATTCATAAATAGGATGTCTCGACTACGCTCGACACAAGAGTTCGGATTTGGGAGTTTGGAGTGGGGAGTTATTGCTGAATGGTTAAATTGTTACATTGTTGAATGGTTGAGAATTTCTTAGTGTAACTTTGAGCCTTGGTGCCCCTGCCCGTCCGGTCAGGCGGGTTTGTGGTTATCCTTTTTTTTTGCCACTAAGACCCAAAGAATCACAAAATTTTGTGTCTAGGGCTAAATGGCTATATTGTAATATTAATAAATGACTCCGTGCAACTTCGTGTCCTCCGTGTCTCCGTGGTTTTTTTAACTTGAACATTGAACATTGAACATTGAATATTGAACATTGATAAAGGTCCTTCCATACAATCTTCCCGATCTGGATATCATTGATTCCGCTTCAGCGGTGTCGGTTTGTGTTTGGCATCCCGATAAAACCTATCTGGTGCTGGGGCAAAGCAATAAAGCCGAAACTTCGCTGGATATGGAAGCTGTTTTGGCGGATGGAATCACGGTAGTGAAACGCCCTTCGGGAGGCGAAACAGTGATTCTGACCCCCAATACCCTTGTGATTGCCATTTCGTTCACCACCGAAACCCTGAAGAATCCCAAAGAGTATTTCCATAAAATTAATGACAGTATTATAGCTGTTTTGGCTCAGCAAGGCATACAAAACCTCTTGCAAAAAGGTATTTCGGATATTGCCATTGGCGAGAAGAAGATACTGGGTTCATCCATTTATCGCCGTCCCAACCGTGTGTTTTATCATGCCGTATTGAATGTGGCCGAAGATATCGCCAACATCGCCAAATACATTCGGCATCCTGCCAAAGAACCGGACTACCGAAAAGGCAGGCCGCATTCGGAGTTTGTGACTTCCATTAGGGAACAAGGCTATGATTTGAGTGTTGAATCTTTGCTGATTGAATTGGAAAAGGGGATGCGAAATCTATTGCCAACCGAATTTTAACACTTTGAATATTGAATATCGAATACTGAATTTTGAATAATGAAGTTTGCGGGAAACAGCTCCGTAGGAGCGAAATATTGGTAGAAAATAGGATTCAGGAAATATTAAGTGCCGTAGGTACGAAATTAGTAAGATGTTTTATTCTGCATGCGAAGTTTGATAGCCTCTTTGAGTGGAATGGTCTCCTCGTTCTTAGCTTTAGCTGCATCATAGGCCTTGATGTCTTCAAGTTCTTCCAATGCCAGACACATTCTGTTATATTCCTTAATTGGCAACATAACAGCAATGCGATTACCTGCATCATCCACAATAAAACTTTCTTTATTCATTACCATTTTTTATTTGATTGAAATCATTTCTATCCATTTACAAATTTACGAAAAAAACTATTTGCTATCCTTCCATTTTTCCATTTATGCCACTAAAACACCAAGGCACTAAGAAACACCAAGAAGATTCACCGCAAAAACGCAAAGAAAGCAAAGGAAGAGCTCTTACACGAAGTCCGCCGCGGCGGACACGAAGAAGCACGAAGTTACACGGAGGAAAATGTCCCGCATCCGCCAGCTGGCGGACGCAGATTTACGCAGATCTTTAGAGTAGTATTATATTAAATCAGCGTTTATCGGCGATATCAGCGGGAAATAGACGACTACTCCACAACAACCTTCCCCGTCCTCACTACTCCATCATCCCCTGTTAGTTTCAGGAAATACAGGCCGCTTTTGAGCTGGTTGCGCCGGAGTTGTATCTTATCGCAATCGGCATATTGATATTGAGCCACCTGCTGGCCTTGCAGGTTGTATACTTCCAGTGTTATGCTGCGGTAGGTTTGGGGCAGGGTGATTTGGGTGGATTGGGTGAAGGGGTTGGGGGAGATTGAGATATTATTTGATGAACTGGTGTTTTCTTCCACATTTGTTGCATGACCTATTTCGTCAGTTTTAATAAAATATACATCACAACCTCCGTTGCCAAATGTAATTGTAGATCCGATTATTGCGAACCCGTTATCCAGTGTTTGAATAACCGATCTTCCTTCTTCACTTAACCATCCTCCGAAAGTTCTTTCCCATATTGGGACTCCATTTTGATCCGTTCGAATTAAGTAAACATCAGTATTATTTAATCCGGGGAGATTTGTTCTGCCCGCAATTGTAAAACCACCATCACTATTTTGAATTACGGAATATCCATAATCATAGTCAGTATTTCCGTAAGTTTTTGTCCATATTGTATCTCCATTGCTATCTGTCCGAACTAAATAGACATCTGTTTTCATTGTTCCATAATAATATATTGAACCTGTTATTATAAACCCACCATCACTTGTTTGAGCAATGCATTGGCCTTCTTCTGATTCAGGTCCACCAATAAATTTTGTCCATAATGTGTCCCCAATAGAATCAGTTTTAATTAAATAAACATCTGTATTGGGTTGCATATTCTTATGTGATGAACCGGTTATGACATATCCATAATCATTGGTTTGAATAACTGAAAGCCCATAATTAGCACTGTACCCACCAAAAGTTTTAGTCCAGGTTGTATCTCCGAAGGCGTTCGTTTTGATTAGCCATACTTCACAAAGTCCATCGCCAGAACTTACTGATGATCCTGTAATAATATATCCTCCGTCGTGGGTTTGTTTCACATAACCTCCCTGTTCCCATGAATCTCTACCATATCTTTTTGACCAAATTGTATCACCCATCGAATTAAATTTTACCAATAAAATATAATCACTCCAATCTGAATTATAGAATTCATACCCAGAAACAATAAATCCTCCGTCATTTGTAAGTTCAAGAGAATATGCGTATTCCTCGAATACTGTGCCATAGGTTTTTGTCCATAAAACATTGCCCAATGAATTTGTTTTAATAATATAAAAATCTGCTCTCAAATTACTCGACATATCAGTTTGTCCAGCTATTATATATCCACTATCACTTGTCTGTACAATAGAATAACCACCGTCATTATTTAATCCACCATAGGTTTTTATGAAAGTAATCTGCGAAAATCCCCCTAAGCCACTATGTAGAATTACAGCAAACAAAAGTATTGTTCTTTTCATACTCCCAATTTTAATGAATAATCTAAACCACAACAAATATAGAAACTTTCCCGATAAAAATATCAGTATGGTTAAATAGTTTTTATGATTTAACCCGGGATTAGTTCGGCAATTTTTTTGCCTCAATCCTAAAGGAAGAAATTGTCGAACTAATCCCTTCGGATACTAAAAAAATCTCGGCTTTCTTTTCCTTCCTTTAGGACAGGAGGCTAAGAAAAGAAAGTTGAGATTTTTTTGGCAATTAACTCCAATTCCAAGACCACAACAAATATACAAACTTTCCCGATAAAAAAGCATTTTGGCTAAAAATTGTAATTCATATCTTTTTATCTTTTTTTTGCCTCTTCACAATGGCGCTGTATTCTTTGACAAAAATTTCAATCTTATCAAAATCATATTATTTAATTTATTACTTTTGGTATATTAGATCAGGCATGAGGGGTGATTTACGTAGAATTGTGTTACAGCAAAAACATGGTTTTTATGAAAAAGCAATTAACATGCGGAGAACTGCAAAAGATTATTGACAAACAGGAAGTCACAATTAATGAACAGCAGAAGCTGATAGAAATTAAGGACCTGCAGTTGGCAGATTATAGAGCCAAATGTCCTTTTGGGATCAGGGCCGTGAATCGTATGCCGGCCGGTATTTGCCATAGCAGTTTGCAGGGATATGGGGTGCAGCAGAGCCTGCACCTTGTCTATTTTAACTCCGGTATGCGGCGACTGCTGGAATATCCCGAATTGGAGTTTTATGAAAAGGGCGACGGCATTTACGAAGCCATGATTGATGAAAAGGACCACCACTGCATCACCGATACCATAGCTTATCTGCAGCAGCATCCCAACGAGAGCTATCTGAGCATGTGCCGTATGAAGACCCGCTCGGGCGAAGAGCTTACATCGCTTATTATCAGTTGTCGCCTCAGCCGCCACAACGATGGCCGCCTCAACGAAATACTGAGCGTGGGCATACCTTTCCTCACCGAACTGCACAACTACGAGGTGCTGGAAGCCTGGCTGAAGCTGCAAAAACAATTGCTGCATAAGGATATTGTGGGTAAACTCACTTGTCAGCAAAAAGTAGTAGTGCAACTTAGGGTGAATGGCTATATAGAAACGGAAATCGCTGAAAAACTCTTTATCAGTGAGCAGACCGTAAGAACGCATTTTAAGGATATAAATAAGGTATTAGGCGTTCATAACATACAACAGCTCATTCGTTTGGCTGTTACCTGCGGGCTCAATTGAGGCATAGATAAAATACCCCCTCAGGGGGTATTTTGAGGGACAGTTTCAATATTAACTTTGCCACAGCATGGCAAGGAACACACAACATAGGGCAGTGGCAAAAAGAATAACTTCAGGGCAGGTTGATATGCCCGTGGAAAGTCGATTGAACAGATTTTCTCATAAATATTACGTTATTCCGCGGAGTTATTACGTAATTCCAATTTGTTATTACGTAGTTTCAATTTGGTTTAACGTAATATCATGGCGTTATTACGTAATATCATGGCGTTATTACGTAGTTTCATTTCGGTTTAACGTAATATCGTGGCGTTATTACGTAATATCATTTTGTTATTACGTAGTATCATTTTGTTATTACGCAATATCGTGGCGCTACAACGTATTATTTTTTCAAATCAATAACCAATCTCAGTTAAAAATTCAAATTATAAACCCTTAAAACCTTAAAGCTATGGGAAGAATTGCAACTACTTACCCCGAATTTGACAAAGACATCAAAAAGTTTTACAACCGTGCCAACCTGCTCGAAGAAGATGGCATTACCCTCAGAGGAATTACCCTCGGTTTGTCAACGGCCGATATGGCAACATTGAAGAATTTCAGTTTCAAATGGACCTGCGACGATCCCGACACTCCGGGTTTGTACGACCTGTTGCAGGATTCCACCAAACGACTGGGCACTACTCCGGCAGCCGTTAAACTATTAATTAAAGACTTTAAAGTGTTTTTTCAGCCTTGCCTGAATATTATTGCGGCCAGCCGCAAGATCGATTTGGACGACAGGGCAGCATTCAACATTGCTCCTCCGGTCACCACACATTCGGAGCCAAAAGATCCTATTACTGTGGATTGTTATGCTCTCACAGCTATGCTGGGAAGCGGCAAGGTGAAATATCGCTGCCGTACCACAACCGACGGCAAGCGGGCCAGCAAGCCCAAAAATGCCGATGCAGTAGAACTGGCTTATCGCATCGATCCACCTTATGTTCCTGCCGATTCGGCCAGCGGCGACCCTGTGAGCAAGGTCAAGAATCCCCTGGCCAGTGCCGACGACAAAACCACCAAAGCTATCTTTAGCAAGGCCAGTTTTATTTTCGAAGCCGGACAAATTAACATTGGCAATGTGTTGCAGTACTACACCCGTTTCATCAACACCAAACACCCCAATCTCAATGGCCCATGGACAGGCCCTGAAACCAAAATAATAGGTTAACCCGCTTATTCTTACTCATCCGATGACTTCGCCTTTGCGAAAATGAAGAGTCATCGGGTGAGTTATTTTTAAAACTCCCCTGATATTGTTGGGGGAGTTTTTTTTTATGAAAGAAAATATTTTTATAAACCTATTGTCGATATAATAAAACTGCTAAATTTGTAGTAATTAAAAGCGTTTCCTTTTAAACTCAAGGCCATGAAAAAAAATATTCTCCTTCTCTCCATGCTGCTTATGTTTGCGGCAGCCAATGCTCAAAAGCAATCCCTTACGGCGATGTATAATAAGGTAAATAAAACCAGAGACATTTCTATGCCAAAGGCAAATGTCTGGAAATGGGATACCATAGTAGCATACGATACAACCAATGCCTTTTATGAGATGCATACGCGCCAATTCGATCCAATTGGTAATGTTACGACCATAGTAATTAAAAAATGGTATGGTGGAAGTTGGGTGAATTATGAACGCGATACATATTCCTACGCAGCAAACAACGATAGCCTCACCTTGTTGATAGAAATATGGCTGGGCGGCAACTGGGTTAATAGTTCTAAGACTATATATGCTCTTGATGCTGCCGGCAATGTGCTTTCAGAATTGGTAATAGGTTGGATGAATCCGCAATGGGAGAATATTGCAAGGGACACTTATACCTATAATCCGAACGGAAACATTTTGACTAAAATAAACGAAAACTGGCAAAACAATATGTGGAATACTGGCCAAAGAGAAACTTATACTTACGACACTGACGGGAATAACATTCTGCACCTATATGAATTCTGGCAGGGAGGAGTGTGGCAAAACGTAAACAGGGAAACATTCACCTATGATAATGGCGGAAAAATGCTGATGTATCTGCGCGAAATGACAGATACCGCCGGAGCCTGGCTAAATGAAGAGAAATACGATTATTTTTATGATTCGTCAGGTAATAAAACAGGTGAGTTGATTTGGGGATGGGTGGTCGATTCTGGTTGGTACTGGACTCAAAGAGATACTTATACTTACGACACATATGGGAACATGACATCGTGGATGTATGAAACTTACAATTATCCTACAAATTGGGAAAATGGGGGTAAATGGGAATTTACTTATGATTTGGATGGAAACCTACTTTCCGAAACTGATTACGGATGGTTTTGGGGGAATTGGGAATATGTTTTCAGAACAGAATTTACGTATGATGCTAATCGTAATTCCCGGACTGAAAATGCCTATAAATGGTTTGGTTCATGGGTTCCGTGGACCAATTCAGGCATTCTTTATTCCGACAAGGAACGAATATATTATTTGAGCAATTGCTACCGCTATGAAGCGCATTATGTTTTACTAAACTCATGTTCCGCCAATTTTACTCTTTACCCCGACACAATTACTCCTCACCAATATTATATTGTGAATCAGGCTGCAGGTATGCCTCCTATTTCCTATGTCTGGAGTTGGGGCGATGGCACTTTCAGTTATACTGCATTACCCAGCCATACTTATGATTCAGCCGGTTATTATGTAATTTGCCTCACCATTACAGATGGAACAGGGTGCACAACAACTTACTGCGATTCATCCAATCTGGCAAAAACTATCAATACCATGATCACTGTCAATGTGATTTCCACCACCGGGGTTTCCGAAAGCAGAATCGATAGATCACTTGTCATCTTCCCCAACCCCGCCACCACCACTCTTACCATAGAAGGCCTTACTCAGAAAACCACTGCAGAAGTTTACGATATCAGTGGTAAACTCATACTCACCACCAAACTAGTGTCAACTCAAATAGATATTAGTGCACTAGCCCAAGGCATGTACTTTATCAAACTCAGGACAAAGGAAGGCAGTGTGGTGAGGAAGTTTGTGAAAGAATGATATAAATTCAGAAGTAAGTCCGCCACGGCGGATCAGAAGTCAGAATTAAATCTTAAACTTGTGCTGAGTCCGCCTTATGGCGGATCGAAGCATCAAAAATCTGAAATCTGAATTAAAAAGGCTTGTCCGCAATGGGGCAAGCCTTTTTAGTTTATAGAATTGCAATCTTTACAAACTTTTTTTCTTAATTTTGTACTAATTGTTTTAAAAGAAAAAGTCATGAAATCTCAAAATATTAAGTCGTTGTTGCACGAAAGTATTGAAAACATAAACGATGAGGATTTTTTGCTTGCCATGAAGCAGATAATTGACAGAAAATATACTACCTCAGCCCAACCCTTATTAACGAAAGAACAAATCGAACGGATAGAAGAATCGAAAGAACAAATTCGTAAAGGGGACTTCCTGACTAATAGTGAGGCCGACAAACTGGTTGAAAGATGGCTAAACGAATAATTTGGTCTCCACATGCCATTGCGGATAGAATCTCTATACTAGATTATTGGTATCAGCGAATTGGAAATAAAAAGTATAGTCGTAAACTCGACAAATCATTAAAGCAAATAATTGCTAAACTTGCCTACAATCCTAAACTCGGTAGACAATTAACCGATAGGGAAGAGAGATTTTTTGTCATGGACTGTTATCTGATATTTTATATTGAAAGAGCTGACAAAATTGAAATTCTATATATTTGGGATAGCAGAAGAAATCCAGAGGATTTGAAATTATAATGATTCTGTTGGCATGTTTTAATGAAAATTGTCGAGGAAAAACAAAATGAAATCATCAAATTCTGGGAGCAACACTTTAACCAATAGTGTTACTAATATTTCGAAATTCGGTTTTTGGATCATTTGCGAAGAAAAAGAATACTTTATTGCATTCGCCAACTATCCTGCATTTAAAAATGCTTCTGTTGCTTCAAATTATAATTTTATAAATCCATCCCCCCGTCAATTATTCTGGCCCGATATTGATGTCGATATTGAAATTGATGCCCTGGATAAACCAGAAGGTTATCCTTTGATTTTTAAATAGCTTGTCATTGCCTGTTTGGCGTGAGGCTGTGCCTCCTATAAAAAAGTAAAATAAAAGGCTTGTCCGCAATGGGCAAGCCTTTTTAGTTTCAGAATGCAGAAGTTAGAATGCAGAATTAAATCAAAAATCAAAAATCTGAAATCTTAAATCTGAAATCAAAAATCTTAAATCTGAATTCCTCTACTTCACCACCACCTTCTCCGTCCGCTTCATCGAACTGCTCATCAGCTTGATAAAATAAACGCCCGGTTTTACGTTGTCCAGTGATATTTTCTGAAGGTTGCTTCCTGCGGCCGATATATTGCTGCTGCTGTAAACGGATTTTCCAATCACATCCACCATCGAAAGTGTGTACTCCTGTGGCTGAGCTGAAGAAAACTCTATCGTAAGGTCTTCCGTGGCCGGGTTGGGATATACGGCAAAATGGCTGTTGTCATCGTTTTCGTTTATACCGTTGCACTCCGTTATGGTGGCCACCACCGCCACGCGGGGACTGGCACATTCGGTTTCTTTCAATTCCCAATCGTAGAAAAAGTAATAATTTCCGTTGGCATTGTAGGGTGGTTTCGAGGCACTCGATTCAGTGATCTTCACCAAACCCGAAATCATATAAGGATAGGTAGCCGAAGCGTTGTTGTTGCGGAAAAGGTCGGGAGTGCTGGCACAGGCCAGTTGCAAACTATTCTGCATCGGCAGAGCGAAATTCAGGGTGATGCGGCTTTCGCCATCGGGAATATAAACCGAGGCCGATTGCAAAACCGCCTGGCTGCTATCGCGCAATTGTATGGTTCGGTTGCCGGCGCCTGTAGCATAAACTTTCACCGAAACCAGGTTCACAGGCTGATAGCAATTGAATATTTCGTAATGTGTGGTTCCCGAATTGTAATTGGATCCGCTGCCCGAATTGTCGGTCTTGCCCACATATTGCGAAGGAGCCACCATTTTATCTTCCACATAATAAGTGGTCGTGGTATAAAGAACCGGAGTAACAAAACTGGGTCCGCTGCCCAGCAAAGTACCGTCGGTCAGCGCATCATACCAATCCAGTTGTCCCGAACCGCTGGCCGAAAGGGTTACGGTATTCGAATCGCAGGCATTGCCGGGGGTTACCAATGGCTGTGTGGGCAGGTCAGCAACCGTTATATAGCTTGTCTTGATCAGGGAGTCGGCCCCGAAAGCATTGGTGGTGGTAAGCTTCACCGTATAAACTCCGTTGGCCTGATAAGCATGAACCGGATTTTGAAGAGTTGATGTAATACCGTCGCCGAAATTCCACAGCCATGTGGCCGGACCGTTGACTGACATATCGTGAAAATGTATCACACCGGTACAGGTTTTGGTTTCAGAAGCCACGAAATTGCTCTGAGGTGGCGATGAAGGCATACTGCATTGCCAGCTAAGTGCAAATCCTGTAGCTGTCACGCCCTGATCGGTGGTCTGGCGCAGAGTAATGCTCCCTGATGTGGATTGAATGCTTCCTCCGTTGGGCAGGTTGGTACCGTCGTATTGTCCTATTAGTGGCGAAGCGATAGTAGGACCGTCGTAAATGTAAAGGTAATCATACCCTGATTCGAAATTGAAGGAGGAGAATGTCAGCTGCACCGAAGCCGCTCCGGCAGGTGATATGGTGATTTTGCCATCCGTATTGTCGGCGTAATCGCCTGTTTCGCCGCTATCGAAAAGCGTACCGGTGCAGCAGGTGAGTGTCGTACCGGTCTCGTTGGCCGGAATGATGGCATAGTTCGAATTGGTAGTGGCAATACTTACGAAAGCATTTTGCGTAAGCGAATCCGATCCGCATCCGGTGCTTTGGCCTTTAAGTTTCACATTAAATGTGCCCAAAGCATTGTAAGTGTGGCTGGGGTTGGTCAGGGTGCTGGTCCCCCCATCGCCGAACGACCACAGATAATTGGTGGCATTGGTGCTTTGATTGATAAACTGAACTGTGGTAGGTGCGGCGCAGGTTGTGGTGTTGTTGGCTGCGAAATCAACCACTACAGTGGGTACATAAGCAGCGCCAATCCCAACAGCATACATGGCATCGGTCACAGCTTCCACTTCAGGGGTGCATCCTCCATAAAGATCGGTGGCCGCCTGTATAGCATAAAAACGGGCATCAGCATAGCCGGAAGAGGGTGTAAGGTAAACGGTAAGCATACGGAAAGCAATGTCGCTGGCTTTGGTCATTCCGATACCGGTAACAGAAAATGTGTTTCCGATATCATTGGTGCCGCTGCCTCCCTGGCATACCCTGTAATACCAGTGAGAAAATACGGTCGAATTCTGATGCACCTCCTGACTGGGATCCCAATAGGTTCCCAGATAGGTGTCGGGGTTTTGAGTGGCATTGGGATCTTGAATGTTGCGTATAATCATGCCTATATCTTCTCCGCAGGTCCAGTTGGCCACTGTAGGTTTCCCATAAAATTCAATGGCAGTTCCGAAAATATCGCTGAAGCCTTCGTTCAGTGCACCTGATTCCTGGGCATAAATCAGATCGGCGGTGTATGAATCAAGACCATGTGTGATTTCGTGTCCGCAAATATCTAATGTGCAAAAAGGGTTGTTGTTGTCACCGTCGCCATAAGTCATGCGTTGTCCGTCCCAAAAAGCATTACCGTAGGCCACATCGTAGTGAATGTAGCTGTACAATGCAAAGCCGTTGCCATCGATACTGTTGCGGCCGTGTTTGATGTAGAAATAATCATAGGTCATTTCGGCACCCCAATGGGCATCGCCCGCAGCTTCGTCTATCTGTGCATTGACGTTATTCCAGTTATTATCGGTATCGGTGAAATCGACTGACAAAGCATAATCGGTTCCTTCAAGCATATTGTAAGTTCTGATGCCATTGCCGCGGCCTGTTTCGCGCAAACGGTATGAAGTTGGCGAAAGCGAATCGGTGGTGATAGGTTTGGTGCCGCTGTATTTGGTGACGGCTGTGCCGTGAGCATCGCCAGTATGCAAGGTATTGAGGGTTTTCAGTATCTTGCCCGATTCTGCATCCACATAAACATCCTGACGGGAAAGGGGTTTGGTGGCATAAATATCAAATTTGTAGGCAGTACAGAACGATTTTGTTTGTTCATTATACATTATCTCTTTGCGTCCTTTCGGGAAATAAGTAGCATCTTCTTTCCCTGTGAATGATTTTAGCCATGCCTCATTATTCTTATCCTGCCACATGTATTGCGATGCATTTATTGAAGAAAGTGCCCTATTTAATGCCTGTTCTTCAGACAGGGAAACCTGATTCTGAACCGAAACATTGCTGAAAATAGTTCCATTATAAGAAACAATTTTGCCCTGCTTCACATGAACCAGAAAGATAGCTTCACGAATGGGGACGTTATGAAAAGTTTGCTGATACCTGAAATGTTCGAAGCCTATCCGATCTGTTTCTTTATTCAGAAGGATGATTCCTGCGCTTGAATTGAGGTTGAAAGTAGCCGCCAGCCATGTTTGAAGATCATAAAAATTGGGCTGAGCCGCTTCATTCCATCTGATATAGGTAGGGTTTTCCGAATTGTTCGAAAACCTGACCATTTGGCTGCCCTTTACAAATTTCTCGGCATTACGGCCTTCATAAACCTGCGCAAACAAAACGGTGGAAATAATAATAAGACAAATCGTGGTAAAGACTTTTTTCATTTTGGTTGGTTTAATTTTTTGTAAAAATAGAGAAGTTGATGAACTTATTCAGGTGATTAACCTTTTTTTAACTCTAAATTTTATTGTGCTCCAATAATGACGGTGATTTCATTACACCGTTCAATTATTCTTCAAGTTCTTGTTTTTTGTTGATCCTTGAAGCTATGTTAATACTGATCTCATAGAGTGCGTAGAGCGGAAGAGCTACTATAATCTGGCTAAACATGTCGGTAGAAGGAGTGATGATTCCGGCAATAATAAGGATTAAGACAATGGAGTATTTTCGGTTTTTTCTGAGGAATTTAGCAGTGATCAATCTGATCTTGGCAAGAAAAAACACCAAAACAGGCAGCTCAAAAACGATTCCGGTCGAAATAGGTAGCCAGGTAGTGGTTGAGATATAAGAGGCAATGGTGATTTGGTTTTTGATATCGGAACTCAATTCGTAGTTGGCTAAAAAATTGATGGTAAGAGGCAGAATAATATAATACCCAAACAAAACCCCCAAAGTAAACAGGGCTGTAATGTAAAACATGGTTCCCTTCGAATGTTTTAATTCACTGGGTTTTAGAGCAGGCTTTACAAACTGCCATAACTGGAATAGAATTAATGGGAACCCAATGATTATTCCGGTAACTATCGAAATGATCATGTGCCAGCGAAACTGACCTCCCAGTTCAATATTGATCAGGCTGAACGGAATTTCTTTAAAACATAAGGAATCTACGTGAAATTGTTTGCCCAGCGAACAAAGCAGGCGATACGTGATAAAATCGGGATGTTTCGGTCCAAGAATTATAGTATTAAATATAAAATCCTTGAAAAAGAAAGCGGTAATGGATAGAAGAAAAAGAATAAGTATGCTCCGGATCAGGTATTTTCGTAAAACATCCGCATGATCCCAAAAAGTCTGGTCTTCTGTTTTTTCAGAGATTTTCTTAAAGAAGAAGCTATACATGAAAAGAATTAATGAGCTTCTTTGGTCTCGGCATTTTGGGTTTTAGTAGGCTGATCTTTAGCAGGATCACCAATGTCTTCCATTACTTCATTTTTCGCCTTCTTATACTCGTTGACGCCTTTTCCCAGTCCGCGCATCAATTCGGGAATCTTTTTGCCACCGAACAAAACGAGGATTATAATAAGGATAAGAATGATCTCCTGACCTCCAATGATTCCTATTAAAACTGAAGATATCTGCATAGTGTTTTAATTTTAGTCAAAGGTAAATAAATTTTAGTTATCAACCCCTTTCAGAGGTTTTTTATGTAAAGGAATCAAACTTATTGATGCAATCCCTAATTGAATTTTACCGTTAACTTGACCAAACCTACCGTTAACTTGACCAAACCTGCCGTTAACTTAATTGTCTGGTTTTTTTGATGCGGATGGTAGTAATTTAACAGTGAAATTAAAAATCAGTATTAACTCAAAAAAAACACACTTATGAAAAAGTTATTCGCTTTCGGTGCAGTTATGATAGTATTAGCTGCCCAAATTTATGCACAGGGAACCGGTGAGATCAAAGGAAGATTGTTCGACAACGACACAAAAGAATCCTTGCCCGGCGCCCATATTACGGTAAAAAATGGCAATACCAATATTGCCGTTGAATCGGATATTAATGGCTACTACAAGATTAAGCCTTTAAGTTCCGGCAATTATACTGTTATATTTTCCTATGTAGGTTACAAAAGTGACACTATGACCGGAGTAATTGTTAATCCTGGGAAAATTACAATCCTGGATGATTTGTCCATGGGAATACAAGGAATTATTATTGATGGGAAGCCTGTTGAAATATTCGGATACAGGGATCCATTGATTAGCCCCGAACCCGTTAAAATGATAAGAGCTAAAGATTTGGAACATGTTGCCGGGAATAATAAGATGGAGAATATTTTAGGTTCACTGACTTCAGAGCTTTATGTGAATGAAAGGGATGAGATATACTTCAGGGGAGCCCGAAATGATAACTTTGTATACATAGTGGACGGAGTAAAATCTCCGGATGGTCAGGCCCATATTCCATCGGGGGCCATAGGAAGTTTATCGGTTTATACAGGTGGAGTCCCTGCTAAATATGGCGATTTTACAGGTGGATGCATTGTGATAGAAACCAAAAGCTTTTTTGACAAGTAATTATTCACGGCAAACAGTTTAAGTAATAATTGATCATTAATCTTTACAGCCATGATCAGAAAAAAAACCATATTCGTCTTTTGCTGCTGCATCCTTAGTTTTGTTGCAACATCTCAAAATATTAAAATTCGTGGAAATATTTACGATTCAATCTCTCAAATACCATCCTCTGGGGTTGAAATCATTACAATGGATAATTCTACCAAGGCAGTCACTGACGAATATGGTTTTTTTTCTTTATCGGTTAGCAGCCTGCCTGCAAAACTTCAGGTCAGGCATATGGGATATCAAACCAAAGAGATTTTGGTGTCCACTGGAAAATCCCTGAAAATATTTCTGTTGCCCAAATCATTCGATCTCTCAGCGGTCGAAATAAAAGTAAATTCTCCCGAACAAGTGATGCCCGACAAGCATTATCATATTGTTGATTACGAATTCTGTGCTGACAGAATGATTGTTTTGGCCTACGAAAATCAGAGTTTCCTGACTCCTGTGTTATTACTTATTGACCTGAATGGTGATACTCTTTCGAGGGTTGATGTTTCAAAACCTGTTAAACTTTGCAAAGACTATACAGGCAAGATTTTTCTGTATACCCGAACATTGGCCTGGGCAGTTAACTTCGATTCCAGTAGGATATTTCTTTCCGATCCGGTGGATATTGCTGACTACGATGCAGTGAACAATGTTATTCTGGGACAATCAGGCACTCATTATTATTTAAAACAATCCTTTAACGACAACCAGCAATTAGATTATTACAATTACGAAGAGGTAAATGATACTTTGAATTGTTTCAGGACAATAGTGGATGGTGATAACCTGAAAAGAAACCGTAAGGGTTTTTATTTTGATGGTAAGGAAGAAGATATCAGGTTTCAGCAATTGATTATGCTTAAGCCTGTATATGCTCCCTTAATTTGCTTAAAGGACACCTTATTTCTTTTCAATTTTACAGAATCCAAAATAGAAAAATTTGATGCTGCCTCTCAACCCATTAAAGAGAGTGCAATTAATTTTCAAAATGATAAGGGTTTTTCTAAAGAATTGTTAGTGGATGATGCTGAGTCCTGTGTATACTTTTTGTTCCTGAAGAATGGGATTTCCACATTAAAGGAGGTTGATGTGAAAAACGGCAATATTGTTCAATCGGTGGCCATACCTGCTTTTGTTTTTGTCGAAAAAATAAAAGTTCATGATAATGTCGTGTATTTCCTTTATAAAGAGAAATACAATCAGGAGTACAAGAAACTTTATAAATTTAAAATCTAATCACCCCAGTCTTTTTTATAAAAATTTCGTTTTATAAATTTGGCATGTTATTTGAAAAAGAAATAATCCAAAGAATTTAATAGTTTTTCTTTTTTCTTTGTAATTTTGCCAATAAGTAAAAATGTCTTTTATGAAAAGGTTTATCTTTTGCACTATTCTTTTTGTTGCCTTATTTTCAATTAATTCTTATTCACAGCAATCTAAAGGACCCATCATTAAATTTGAATCACAGGTTTATGATTATGGTACCATTTACCAAGGAGCTGACGGGAATTGTAATTTTGTTTTTAAGAATGAAGGCGATGAGCCTTTAATCCTTTCCAGTGTAAGGTCTTCCTGTGGATGT
Organism: uncultured Bacteroidales bacterium; assembly: GCA_964599365.1. GTDB lineage: Bacteria > Bacteroidota > Bacteroidia > Bacteroidales > CAIWKO01 > CAIWKO01. The sequence goes on along the minus strand of CAZRFL010000035.1, from coordinate 9,802 downwards.
ACCGTGCCGGTTTGGCCCAAAGACCCTATATTGCCGGGGCAAAGTTCTTCAATCAAGGTTACCTATGACACCAAACGATTAGGGACCATTAGTAAACAAATCACAGTAGTATCGAATGCTACCGAAGCCACCCTGATGTTAAATATTAAGGGAAATGTTATCACAAAACCCAATGAGATTATGCCTGAAAAGGTTATAAACAATGGTTTTACACCATCAGCTAATTAACAAATAACCAAATATAAATTTCAATCAACTTAACCTATGAAAAAAGTAACATTAATTTTTGCCATGTTTCTTTTTGTTGCCTTTGCAGCAAAAGCACAGACTTCAACTACCAAGAAAGCAGATGGTCCGGAAATTACTTTCGAAAACCTCGAGCATGACTATGGTACAATACCTCAGGGTGCTAGTGGAGACTGCGTTTTTAAATTCAAGAACACAGGAAATGAGCCTTTGATCCTTTCTGATGTGAGAAAATCATGTGGTTGCACCACACCAACCTGGAGTAAAGAACCAATTCTCCCGGGTCAGAGCGGAATTATTAATATCGGCTATAATACCAATAACATTGGTACTTTCAATAAAACGATCACTGTTATTTCAAATGCAACAAACTCCTCGGTGGTTATTACGATCAAGGGGACCGTTACAGCAAAATAAATAAAAAGGATTTTTGTACTTTTATTCAAAAAAAAGTTAAAAATTTGCACCGGTAATTTTATTACCGGTTTTTTTTATTCATTTAAGTTTGTAAACATGCCAAAAATATCAACAAAAGGCCTATTAATGCCTGCATCACCTATCAGAAAATTAGTTCCTTACTCAGAAGTTGCCAAAAGTAAAGGCGTAAAAGTGTATCATTTAAATATTGGTCAACCCGATATCGAAACTCCTGTGGGAGCTATGGATGCCCTGAAAAATACTCCCATTAAAGTAGTAGAATATAGTCATTCGGCAGGAATGATCTCTTATCGTAAGAAACTGGTGGAATATTATAAAAAGTGCGACATTGATATCGATGAAAACCAGATCATTGTTACTAACGGTGGTTCTGAAGGTATATTGTTTGCTTTTATGACTTGTTTGGATCCAGGTGATGAGGTAATTATCCCCGAACCTTTCTATGCAAATTATAACGGATTTGCCATTACAGCCGGAGTTATTGTAAAACCGGTGATCTCAAATATTGAAAATGGTTTTGCTTTACCTCCCATCAGTGAATTTGAGAAATTAATTACCCCGAGAACCAAGGCTATCATGATCTGTAATCCCAATAACCCTACAGGTTATTTGTATTCGGAGGCTGAATTACAGGAGCTTTGTAATTTGGTCTTTAAATACGATCTCTACTTGTTTTCTGATGAGGTTTACAGAGAGTTTTGTTACGATGGGGAAAAGCATTTCTCAGTGATGAATTTGAAGGGTATCAATAATAATGTGATCTTATTAGATTCTGTTTCCAAGCGATATAGTGCTTGTGGTGCCAGGATAGGGACATTTATAACCCGTAACAAGGAAATCTACGATACCGTAATGAAATTTGCTCAGGCTCGTCTGAGTCCGCCAACGTTTGGTCAGGTATTATCTGAGGCAGCTATTGATACCCCCCAATCTTACTTTGATAATGTAATGTCTGAATACATTTCACGAAGGAATATTGTGGTGGAAGCGATTAATAAAATCCCCGGTTGTTTCTGCCCTAAACCCAAAGGAGCTTTTTATGCAGTGGCACGTTTACCTATTGACGATTCAGATAAATTCTGCCAATGGTTACTGGAGGACTTTGAATACAACAAACAAACTGTAATGCTCGCTCCTGCGACAGGATTCTATTCTACCCGTGGATTAGGCAAAGACGAGGTCAGGATAAGTTATGTGTTGAAAGCGGAAGATTTGAAGATGGCAATGAAATGCCTGGAGGAGGCATTAAAAGTCTATCCGGGAAGAACCAATTGATTTGATTTTCCTGTTATTTTCCACGAATACAAAAAAAACTTTGTAAATAAGAAAGTATTTCATACTTTTGCACTCCCATTAAAAAAACCAATGGGAAAATGTGTAAGCCGTTCTTTGTTTAATATTGAATAAATTAATTCAGCTTACCCTGGAGAGATGGGTGAGTGGCTGAAACCAACAGTTTGCTAAACTGTCGTACTGGGCAACTGGTACCGGGGGTTCGAATCCCCCTCTCTCCGCTGAAAATAATTATTTTTTTCAAAATCAATTCTTACGGGGTATAGCGCAGTCCGGTTAGCGCACCTGGTTTGGGACCAGGGGGTCGCAGGTTCGAATCCTGCTACCCCGACTAAGATTGAAATTCAAAAAAAGGTCCCGTAGCTCAGTGGATAGAGCAACAGCCTTCTAAGCTGTGGGCCATTGGTTCGAATCCAATCGGGATCACAGAGTTGGGAGGTTTCAGGGACAAATATCACATTTCGAAAGTTTATTTCTCAATTTTTCATCAACCGGCGAGGTAGCTCAGGTGGTTAGAGCGTCGGATTCATAACCCGAAGGTCACGAGTTCAACTCTCGTCCTCGCTACTAGTAAAAATGATCACATACGCTATCACCTGATAATAGGGACTTGTAGCTGAAAGTGATCATTTTTTTTTGTTACTATTTCCCCCCTTTCTTCCTTAAGTTTTTTTAAGAGGGTATTATAATGTAGTATTTTTACTTAGAAATACTGCACTTATAATAATTAGCAGTGCTTGTTGCAAAATTTCTCTATACCTTCCTTCTGACAATAGTGTTTCGAACTTAATATCAGGCACGATCTTTTTCATTTATTTAAGATAAAACTTTTTTAAAGTTTGTATTTACAAACATTTCTTGTATCTTTGTAATAAATAACGAACATTATGGGAAAATCTAAACTCATTTTGCTACCAAGAATTCAGAATATTCTGTTTGAATTTGGAAACAATATAAAACTTGCAAGACTAAGAAGAAAATTAAGTTCGGAGCAGGTTGCTGAACGTTCTGGAATTAGTCGCACAACTCTTTGGCTGATTGAGAAAGGATCAGGAAGCGTTGCGATTAGTCAGTATATCATGGTACTATTTGTTTTGGGATTGGAGAAGGATATGTTAAAAGTGGCATCTGATGATATCCTTGGCAGAAAATTACAAGATGCAGACCTAATGGTGAAATCAAGAGCACCCAAAAAACAGGAGAGTACAAAATCATGACAACTAGCGAAAGGTCTCGTACAATTTATGTTTTTGCTCATTGGGGAGAAATGTCCGATCCTATCTTTTTTGGTGAACTTAGAGCCACTTATTTGCGAGGCAAGGAGATTTTTTCATTTGAATATTCTAACGATTGGCTAAAATCAGGCTATTCACAAATATTTGATCCGGAATTACAGATGTATGCAGGACAGCAATTTTTGGATAATGATAAGAATAATTTTGGAATATTTCTTGATTCATCACCTGATCGTTGGGGTCGTTTATTAATGAGAAGACGTGAATCAGCAAATGCTCGAAAAGAAAAGAGGATTGAACGAAAACTACTTGAAACAGATTATCTGATGGGTGTTTTCGATTTGCATCGTTCCGGAGGATTGAGGTTCAAGGAGAGCTTTAACGGACCTTTTTTAAATCAAAATAAGGAACATTCAACTCCGCCCTGGGCATCCATAAAGGAATTGGAATTTGCGAGTATGCAACTCGAAAAGGACGATTCTACAGAAGAATCAGAATATTTAACTTGGCTTGGTTTACTTGTTGCACCAGGATCCTCTCTAGGTGGGGCGAGACCCAAAGCAAGTATTGTGGATAATAAAAAACAATTATGGATTGCAAAATTTCCAAGTAGATATGATGATCTAAATATCGGAGCATGGGAGATGGTTTTACATGAACTGGCAATCAGTGCAGGGATAAATGTTCCTGCTGCTAGAATTGAAAAATTTTCTGCGAAACACCATACATATCTGAGCCAGAGATTTGATAGAACAAACAAGATGAGTCGGATTCATTTTGCTTCAGCAATGACTATGCTGGGCTATCAAGATGGCGTTAATTTTAATGACGGAGTAAGCTATTTGGAATTAGCAGAATTCTTAATGAAGCACAGTATGCTACCTGATAAAGATTTGGAGGAACTATGGCGCAGGATCGTTTTTAATATTTGCGTTTCAAATACAGATGATCATTTACGAAATCATGGGTTCTTGCTAACAAATGAAGGTTGGGTGCTTTCACCGGCTTATGACATGAACCCTGTGGAAGTCTCTTCAGGCTTGAGTCTGAATATTTCTGAAAACGATAATTCATTAAATATTGGTTTAGCTATTGAGGTTGCGCCTTTTTTTAGAGTTAGTGAGCAAAAATCTATGAAAATAATTGATAAAGTAATTTCAGCCGTTAATCAATGGAAAAACGTGGCATCTTATTTTAAAATTCCGAGATCAGAGCAGGATAAGATGACTATTGCATTTGATATTGGCAGGAAAAGTTAGTAGAATTATTTCGATAAATTATTGTTATAGTTTTTTTTGTAAAGAATCTGCGACCTCCTTAATTTTAATTATATCTGAGAAAACCAAGTTAGATAATTCTTCACTCCCCGCTACTCAGAAGCCTTGTTCTATCAAGGCTTTTTTTATTTGTGAAATTTTATTTATTATTTTTTGCTGTTTGAAGTTTTATTTGTATATCTTTGCAAATAATTTAATTACAACTTAACATCACAATGAAAAAAGGAACAGTAAAATTCTTCAATGAATTAAAAGGTTTCGGATTTATCAAAGACGACGAATCCGATAAAGAATATTTTGTACATGCATCTGGTCTGATAGACAAGATTAAAGAGGGTGACACCGTTAGTTTTGAACTTCAGGAAGGTAAAAAAGGATTGAATGCTGTAAATGTAAAAAGAGCATAATTTCACATTTTGCAAAATGTAAAAAGCCCATCGCAAAACGATGGGCTTTTTTTGTGCCTGATATTTTTCCCTCTTTTATCTCTCTCTTCTTTTATCGCGGGAATATCTTTTGGGTTTTGATGATGATGAATCGCCAAAATCTTTTTCATTAGCAAATCCTATATTCAGTTTGCGGTCGTTGTGCTTTTTGTTTTTCATCAAACGTATGATCTCATGAGCGTAGGAGTTTTCTATCTCGAAAAACGAAAAAGTTTTCATCAGATCGATACGGCCAATGCCTACCTTTTTCCCAGGAGTATTGAAATTGATGAGATCGATGATGTGACGCGGGTTAACGCCATCCATCTTCCCAATATTGATAAACATTTTTGAGAATTCGCCTGATTTCTCAGATGACCTATCGAAACCTCGGTCAGATGATCTTTCGCGGCCTCTATCAGAACCACGGTCGAACGATCTTTCTCTTGGACCAGAATCATCTCTACGGTCTTTTCTATCACGGCGACGGCCATCGCGATCACCGGAATCCTTACTGCTTTTGCCATAATCTTCCGGAACCTTAATCTCAGCAGCGGTACGGTAATAGTCCAGAAATTTGTTGAATTGCAGAGAAACGAATCTCTTGATCACTTCTTCTTTGTCCAACCATTCCAGCTTACGGAAAATCACAGGAAGGTAAGTGTCGATCTCTGAATGATCGATCTCGACCTTTTCCATTTTATCTATAAGTGAAAACAATTGCTTTTCGCAGATCTCGCGTCCTGAAGGAATTTTTGCGTGTACAAAGGTCTTTTTAATCTTATTCTCTATTTGGCGAATAAGGAATTTTTCTTTCAGGTTCACAATTGCAATGGAGATACCAGTTTTTCCGGCACGACCGGTTCGTCCGCTTCGGTGGGTATACACTTCGGGATCGTCAGGCAACTGAAAATTGATAACGTGAGTAAGATCATCCACATCCAGACCACGGGCGGCGACATCGGTAGCCACCAATAAGCTGATATTGCGTAGACGGAATTTCTGCATGACCATGTCGCGCATGGGCTGCGAAAGATCACCATGCAAAGAATCTGCATTGTATCCGTCCTGAATCAGTTTGTCAGCTACTTCCTGAGTCTCTTTACGGGTGCGGCAAAATACGATTCCGTAAATATCCGGATTGAAGTCGGCAATGCGTTTTAGAAGCAAGTATTTATCTCTTGCCGAAACTGTATAGCAAATGTGTTTGATGTTCTCAGCGCCAGCATTTCGTTTTCCAATCGTAACTTCGATAGGATTCGACATGTATTTTTTCGAGATTGTGACTATCTCCTGTGGCATGGTAGCCGAGAACAATAAGGTGTTGCGGCCATCGGGTACCTGAGCCAAAATGGCATCTATGCTGTCGAGAAAACCCATATTGAGCATTTCGTCGGCTTCGTCGAGGACTACTCGGGTGACTTCGGCAAGTTTCACCACCTTACGTTCGATAAGGTCTAATAAACGACCGGGTGTGGCCACAATGATCTGAACACCTTTTTTTAGTGCGGTGATTTGGGTGTCAATACTGGAACCTCCGTAAACGGGAAGCACCTTAAGGTTGTCGATATGCAAGGCATAATCGTTGAGGTCGCCGGCTATCTGCATGCAGAGTTCGCGGGTGGGACAAAGAACAAGCGCATGAGGGTATTTTGTACCCGGAACGGCTTCCTGTATCAGTGGCAGCCCGAAAGCAGCCGTTTTGCCAGTACCCGTTTGGGCCATAGCAATGATATCGTTACGTTTGTTGAGCATTAATGGAATTACTTCTTCCTGGACGGGCATAGGATGCTCAAATCCAAGTTCAAGTATTGCTCGTTGAATTTTTGGTTCAATTCCTAATTCTTCGAATGTTGTCATTTTTTTATGAAAGGTTTTGTGCTTCGGGGCTTGATTTGCTGATGTTCCCTTTACGTTGTGCCTGCTTACAGGCGGAAATGAAGCTGAATTGCTTCCCTGAAATCACTTAAATTATTAAATCGCTGCAAAGGTAATCATTAATATTGAGTAAAACCTTGTATTTAATGCTTTTAATTTTCCATTGCCACTTTTCTTGCCTTCACATTCGTCCACCCTAATAAATAGCATGCTCTGGAATGGTATTTTTTTTATTAATTTGCATAAAAATGAAATTATGTGTTTTTCAGCAGAAGCGAGTTTTGGTGCCAGTGCGGTGATATCCATGGTGGGTTTGGTTGCCTACAGAAAATCAGTAACAGTGCCGCAGAAGGTGTTCGCACTTATACCCTTATTCTTTGCTTTGCAGCAATTCCTGGAGGGTTTCCTTTGGGTTGTGCTGAGGAACGGAGCCTATGTTTCATGGAAATATCCACTAACCATTGGCTTTTTGATATTTGCCTGGCTTATATGGCCCCTCTTCATTCCCCTAAGCATGTATCTGCAGGAGAAGAACAAAATCCGAAAAAGAATACTCCTGGTTTTTCAGGGAATAGGTATATTCATGGCTGGAGGTTTTATTTATGTGATGCTTTTCCACAATGTGGAGGCCACTATCGCCAAATATCACATCAACTATGCCTATGATTTCAATCCTCCTTTCGGATGGTTCTTTGGATTGCTTTATCTTATACCCACAGTGGTCTCTATGATGGTTTCGAGTGTAAAACGTATGTGGGTTCTGGGTATCATCAATATCAGCTCCTATATGTTCTCGCGTATTTTCTTCTTCGGACAGGTGATATCTGTTTGGTGTTTTTTCGGAGCTATCGCCAGTATTACGGTTCTTTATATTATTGTAGAATCGAGAAAAACAGTAGAAGCTCAGGACAGAATCATGACCTGATGTGTGTTTTCGCCCTGTTGGCTGCCGAACTGACTTTATCCTTATAAGGCCAGATCCAGTTTTATCTTCTCGATTTTATCCCTGCATTCCGCTTCGGTCTTTTCAAAATCCGCAACATCCTTCAATTCGGCTTTTATACCAAAATAGAATTTGATCTTAGGCTCGGTGCCCGAAGGACGAACAGTGATCTTACTGCCATCTTCGGTGAAAAACTGCAACACATCTGATTGGGGCATTTTAATGGCTTTCTCCGATCTGTCGGACATGTTGATCTCTTTCTGCAGTTGGTAATCTTTTATGGTGATTACTTTCGAATGATTGATGCTTTGGGGTGGGTTGCTTCGGAAATCAGCCATCATTTGTTTGATCTCGTCGGCGCCCGATTTGCCTTTTTTGGTGATGGATAACAAACTTTCGTAATACATCCCAAACTCCTTGTAGATTTCCAGCAAGAGGGAATATAGGGTCATGCCGCGTTCTTTGGCGTAAATGGCAGTTTCGGCTATCATGCAGCAGGATATGACCGCATCCTTGTCGCGCACAAAATCGCTGACCAGGTAGCCATAGCTTTCTTCGCCTCCGCCAATGAAGGTTTTCAGTCCATGGTATTTTTGAATGATCTCGGCAATATATTTGAAACCTGTGAGTACATCAAAATATTCTACCCCGAATTTATTGGCAATCTCCACCAAAAGTTCGCTGGTAACAATGGTTTTGACAATGTATTCTTCGCCATGCAGTTTGCCGTTTCTTTTCCATTGCGCCAACAGATAATAGATGAGCAGGGAGGCGGTTTGATTGCCATTGAGCAATACGAATTCGCCTTTATCGTTTTTCACAGCTATGCCCACACGGTCGGCATCGGGATCTGTGGCCAGCACCAGGTCGGCGTTGATCTGCACAGCTTTTTCGATGGCCATGGACAAAGCCGCTTTTTCTTCGGGATTGGGCGATTGCAGGGTGGGGAAGTTGCCATCGGGTATGGCCTGTTCTTCCTGCAGGGTGATCGTTTCAAAACCATATTCTTTCAGCGCCTGGGGAACCAGGGTGATGCCGGTGCCATGCAGGGCGGTATATACTATGCTGAAATCATGATTTTTTTTGATCAAATCGGGGATGAACGACAGCTTTTTTACCTTAGCCAGATAAGCAGCATCAACAGCTGCTTCGATCAATTCAATATTTTCGGGTTTGGGAGTAAATTTAACCAGCTCGGGCGAGGTGATCTTGCGCACTTCGTCAATCACATTTTTGTCGTGAGGAAAAACCAATTGCCCGCCATCGTCCCAATACACCTTATAACCGTTGTATTCTTTTGGATTGTGCGAGGCGGTGATGACGATACCGCTCTGGCAACCCAGATAACGAATGGCAAAGGATAGTTCGGGGGTGGGGCGGAGGTTGGCAAACAGATATACCTTGCAGTCGTTGGCCGAGAGGATTTCGGCGGCAATTTGTGCGAAATACTTGCTATTGTTGCGCGAATCGTAGGCTATGGCTATCTTATTCTGTGTTTTTCCGGCGAACATCTTATTCACATAATTGGCCAGTCCCTGTGTGGCCATGCCTACGGTATATTGGTTCATGCGGTTGGTACCCACGCCCATGATGCCACGCAGACCGCCTGTGCCGAATTCGAGGTCGGTATAGAAGGATTCAAAGAGTTCGACGGGGTTTTCGTTCATCAGTTGTTTGACCTGCTGGCGGGTTTCGGCAGTAAAGTTTTCGCCCATCCAAAGTTGGGCCTTTGCCAGAATGTTGTTGTCGATATCGGATAGTTTCATGAGGTAGTGGGTTGGTATAATCTTCTTCAAAATTAATTATTCTTCGCCGAATGGCAAATGTTGAGGGGAAATATCTTTTGGAGTGGTGGCTGAATGGCTTAAAAGGAAAAGGCCAATCCATAGGCAAATTTTATTTTTTTGAAGGCAGAACTCACTTGATATGCTATACATGCATGAGCGCCCGTTGAACGGAGCTAAAACTTATGCTGACATAATACGTTGCATTTGTTTTACGAAAAATTTTTTGCTTTGATGCAAATGTCAGTTAATATGTGTGTTATAAGAGTGTTAAGTGTTGATG
>CAZRFL010000034.1:0-36136 GCA_964599365.1 uncultured Bacteroidales bacterium | reverse complement strand
GACCCCCACGTCCCGAACGTGGTACGCTAGCCAACTGCGCTACATCCCGAGGGTTAAATTCGCCGCAAAGGTAAGAAATTTAATTAAAATCACTGTTCCAACTTCATTTTAATTTTGGAAGATAGAATATCTATGGCAACATGATTCTTGCCCCCTTGAGGTATGATAATATCGGCATGTCGCTTGGATGGTTCAATAAATTGAAAATGCATGGGCTTTACCCATTTTTCATAATGATTCAGTACTTCGGAGAATGAACGGCCTCGTTCTTCAATATCACGACGTATGATCCTCATCAAACGATCGTCAGATTCGGCATCAACAAAGACCCTTATATTCAACCGCTCTAATAGCTTGATATTGGTGAAAAGCAGAATCCCTTCTACAATGATTACTTTTTTAGGTTCAACAGGAATGGTGTCTTTGGCTCGTGCACAAGTCAGGTAAGAATAGATAGGCATTTCTATAGGTTTCCCTTTTTTAAGCATATCAAGCTGTTTGATAAGCAATGCAAATTCTATGGAGGAGGGGTGGTCAAAATTGATCTTTGCACGTTCTTCAGCGTTCAGATGTCCGTTGTCCTTATAATACGAATCCTGCGAAATGACAGCGACAGAGCCTTTTGGGAAGTCGCTCATGATCTTTTTCACAACCGTAGTTTTTCCGGAACCAGACCCTCCGGCTATACCTATTATGAGCATAAAAAATATTTTTTCAAACCTACTTATTTTTTAGGAAAATGAGCCTAAAATTGTCGTTTATTTATCCCCGATTTATTCGAATTACAAATATTCTTCCCTCCTAATCAAAAATATTTTTCAATCTTCTTGTTTATAATTATTTAATGTTATTATTTTGTCAAAAAAACACCAATATGAAAAAAACAATCCTTTTCAGCCTTTTCATTTTTTGTATGATCGCCGGATATGCCCAACAACAGGGTCAGGCGAAACCCTTTCAGTATTTATATGATGATGTTCTTATCAGGCAAAAATCCATGGAAGATCCGGGTCTAGCCGAAAAGTATGTGGTCTATGAAGAAAATATTAAACAGATCATTTCCTCTTTAAAGGCCAATGAGAACAAGAGCGGTTATAAGACCGATACACTTATCGACGGCAAACGCATCATTCCGGTAGTTTTTCACGTGATCCATAACGGGGGTACTGAAAACATAAGCCGCGAACAAATAGAAGACGCTATCAACCTCATCAATATTGACTATAACAAACAGAATTCGGATACCGGTACAGGCCATACTTATCCAGATTTTACAGCATTGAGAGCTGATTGTCAGATTGAGTTTCGTTTGGCAAAACTCGATCCCAACGGAAATTGTACAGACGGTATCATCCGCCATTTCGATCCTCAAACCAATTATGGATATTTCAGCACCATGACTCAATATTGCTGGTTGCCCAGCAGGTATCTGAATATTTTTACTGTAAACTATATCTATCCTGAAGGAATGTCCCTACCTGACGGTGCTTTTATTGGTGGTATGTCTCCCTTTCCTCCAAGTAATACATTATCTCAGGCCCTGACTGGTGGAGACACTTTGGCTGATGGAGTTCTTATACGTCATGATGGAATAGGTAGTATTGGGACTGCAACTACTCTGGGAGGAATGCCCATAAATGCCCTAAACCGTACTTTTACTCATGAAAGCGGACATTATTTTAATCTCTATCACCCTTTCCAGACAGGACCATTATGCGTGATCTTTGGTAGTGATGGTTGCGGATCAACACTTTTGGGATGCGGTGATGAAGTATCCGACACTCCACCCATACAAACTGCCTCGCAAAATACAACTCTCAGCTGCTATGCTCCCGGAAGCCGCAATACCTGTACCAACGACAGCCCCGACCAGCCCGACATGATTGAGAATTATATGGACTACCAATGGGGCTATTGTACCAACCTTTTTACACAAGGACAACTCGCCCGAATCAATGCCACAATGCAGGCTGATAGAAAAAAACTATGGTCAAAAGAGACCCTTATATTAACAGGAGTCATGGATACTACTCCCGCGCATTGTGCCCCAATAGCCGATTTTATTTCAAATTCCAGACTGGTCTGTGTGGGTGGTAATTTGCAGTTTACTGACTTTTCCTATTCCGGGCAGGCTCAAAGTTGGCTTTGGACCTTTGATGGAGGAACTCCATCTACATCAACTGACCAAAACCCTTTGATCACGTATAATACGCCAGGTATTTACAATGTCACTCTGAAAGTAACGAATGCCAATGGCAGCGACTCCATCATGAAACAAAACCTGGTGACGGTGAAGCCTATTACAGCCAGTGCACAGGCTCCTTTTACGGAAGGTTTTGAAGCCGTGAACCTCAACAATGGATGGTACATTAACAATGACGCAGGAAATGCGTGGGAAATTACCGATACGGCTTTTTTCTCAGGGGCAAAGTCAATACGTATTAAGAATTATTCCGGCAATAATGCAGGTAGTTTCGATGAAATCATCACTCCGGCTTATGACCTGACCTTATTGCCAACTGATGGAGCGCCCATGATAAAATTTAGGTTGGCATATGCCGGAAAAATCAATCCGGGGACAATAATTACTTCTGCTGATACTGCTTTCGATGCGTTAAAGATGTATGCATCTATTGATTGTGGAGAAACCTGGATTGAAAAGTACTCCGGCAATGGCTTAGCGCTTACCAGTGCCAATGCTGTTTCCGGAAGTTTTTCCCCGGCATCTGCCGCTGAATGGAAACTGGTTTCACGTCCTCTTCCTTATTCCTATCTGACAAATCAAAATGTAATGTTCAAATTTGTATTCCATTCCAATGCCGGAAACAACCTTTACATTGATGACATAAACATTACCGGTTCCACAGTGGGGTTTGATGAGATCGCTTTATCGAAACTGAATTTCACCATTCAACCCAATCCTGTTTCCGATGTTTCAGAGATACAATTCAACCTCGAGATGCCGGCACAAACCCGCATCATCATGTATGATGTATTGGGTAATGAAGTAAAAGATATTGCCAATACAAGGCTAGGGGCCGGTACACATACATTTTCTATAAACAAGGATGACTTTGGAGGTAAAGGTGTTTATTTTGTACGGGCCGAATTTGAAGGGAATATAATGGTGAGAAAGATAGTGGTGGAATAGGGGTCACTCCTTATTCTTAGAATCAATAATTATCGTTACCGGGCCGTCATTAATCAGAGAAATTTGCATGTTGGCTCCGAATTCGCCGCTAACTATAGGCGAATTGATTTCGGTTTGTAGGGTTTGAATGAATTTCTTGTAAAGAGGAATAGCGATTTCGGGTTTGCTGGCCCTAATGTACGACGGACGGTTGCCCTTTTTGGTACTGGCATGCAAGGTAAATTGACTGATGACCATTATTTGGCCCGAAACTTCAGTCACGGAAAGATTCATTATGTCATTTTCGTCGTTAAAGATACGTAAACGTGCAATTTTTCCGCAAAGCCATGCGATATCTTCTGTCGAATCATAATCTTCAATGCCCAATAAGATCAATAGTCCCTTTTCTATACTTCTGTTCTCCGAATGGTTAATGAGAACGGAGGCCCCGCTTACTCTTTGTATTACAACCCTCATTTCATTAGCACGTTAGTGATAAAAGAAATAAGATATAATTGACAAAACAATCAATTATTTCTTAATGTACTCATCAAAAAAATCATTCCCCTTATCATCAGTGATGATGAATGCCGGCATGTTTTCTACTCTGATTTTCCGTATGGCTTCCATGCCCAGAAAATCGAGGTCGACCAATTCAACCGATTTTATATTTTCTGCGGCCAGCACGGCTGCCGGTCCGCCAATGGACCCCAGATAGAATCCACCGTATTTTTTGCAGGCATCAATCACCTGTCGGGTACGATTGCCTTTAGCCAGCATGATGAGTGAACCACCCATGCTTTGAAACAAGTCCACATACGAATCCATGCGCCCAGCTGTGGTCGGACCGAAGCTGCCAGAAGGCATCCCTTCGGGAGTTTTTGCCGGGCCGGCGTAATAAATAGGATGGTCCTTAAAATAATCTGGCATAGGCAGGCCAGCATCGACCCGTTTTTTCATTTCGGCATGAGCAATATCGCGAGCAACAATGAGTGTCCCGGAAAGGCTTAGTCGGGTTTTTACAGGATATTTGGTTAGCTCAGCCAATACCTCTTTGATGGGCCGATCGAGGTCTATTTCAACCGCTTTTTGAAGCGCGGGCGCGGTGGCCGGCATGAAGCGTGCCGGATTTCTTTCGAGTTCTTCCAGAAAAATTCCGTTTTCGTTAATGTGTGCCTTAATATTCCTGTCGGCACTGCAACTTACACCCAGCCCCACAGGACAGGAAGCAGCATGGCGTGGAAGACGGATCACCCTGACATCGTGCACAAAGTATTTTCCGCCAAATTGAGCACCTACTCCATATTCGTGACAGATCTGCTCAATTTTCTTTTCCCACTCGATATCGCGAAAGGCTCGTCCGGCTTCATTTCCCGAGGTAGGAAGTTGATCCAGATATCCTGCCGAAGCTTCTTTTACGGTTTTGAGGTTGGCCTCGGCCGATGTGCCGCCAATAACCAAAGCCAGATGATAGGGTGGGCAGGCCGAAGTACCCAGATCGCGTATTTTTTCATTAACAAACTTCACCATGGATTCTTCGTTGAGCAGCGATTTGGTTTGTTGATACAGGAAGGTCTTGTTTGCCGAACCTCCTCCCTTGGTGATAAACAGAAAATCGTACGAAAGCCCTTCGGTGGCATAAATGTCTATCTGGGCAGGCAGGTTCGAGCCGCTGTTCTTTTCGTCGAACATGGTAAAGGGAACCACCTGGGAGTATCTCAGGTTTTTATCACGGTAAGTGGTAAATATTCCCCTGGAAAGATGTTCGGCATCTTTGGCGCCCGTCCACACCTGTTCGCCTTTTTTGCCTATCACAATTGCGGTTCCTGTATCCTGACACCAGGGAAGATCTCCTTTGGCCGAAATAACTGTGTTATAAAGCATGATATGTGCCACAAACCTGTCGTTATCCGTAGCTTCCGGATCTTCCAGTATATTAGCCAGCTTCTCGAGATGAGCAGTGCGGAGAAAAAAGGAAAGGTCAGACACGGCTTCTTTGGCCAGCAGCTCAAGGCCCGCAGGGTCGACCTGCAATATTTTGCGGCCTCCGACTTCTATAATTTGTACATAATCTTTGGTGAGCAATCGATAGCGTGTAAGATCTGCACCTATCTGAAAAGGTTTTTCATAAATAAAATCTGCCATGGGATGGTTTTGTTTTAATGATTTTGCTCTGTAAACTTATTAAAATTTTGTCACATACGTACATTGTCTTTTGTAAAAAAAATTGAGCACTCAGAAAAAATAGAATAAATAAGTAGGAGACCAATTGTCGTTGCCGAAAATATTCAAAAGTTGTGTGAGTGCATTTTCGATTCGAAATAAGGCCTACACACCCGTGTGAGCCCAAAGTATTTTCGAAATACCGCCTACATAGTTGTGTGAGTCAAATTTTCACTGCCGAAAATGGTCGTCCCCTTGTATGACTATAATGATCTTTAAATCTTGGCAATTTTAATTAATGTGTCCTCTGTATTCTATATCCTTCCAATGTTTCTATCTGCCTGTGTGGTTAAATCCTCAAAAAGTCCTCATCCGTAAAAAAGTCCCCAGTGGAAGCTTTTTACCAGAGTGGTCGGGGAAATAGAATTCGCCGAATTCGCGAAAGGGGACTTTGTGAAAGAAACTTTCTATAAGGTTGTTGGCTACGAGAGCCGAAAAGCCCATGGAGTAAAGATTTAAAACCAAAAATCCTTTATCGGGAGCTAATAATTCAGCACAATGCTGCATCAGTTCGTTGATATCTTCTTCCAACACCCATTTCTCGCCATCGGGGCCGCGTCCATAAGCCGGAGGATCGAGTATGATGCCTTGGTATTGGTTGCCGCGTTTCACTTCGCGCCTCACGTATTTCATCACATCTTCCACCACCCAGCGTATGTTGTCCAGCCCGCTGGCGTCCATGTTTTCGCGCGACCAGTTCACCACTTGTTTCACAGAATCCACATGCACCACATCGGCACCGGCGGCTTTTGCTGCCAACGAAGCCCCTCCGGTATAAGCGAACAGGTTGAGCACTTTCGATTGAGGAGAATCTATTTTGGTCAGGGTGTCGTAAATAAAATTCCAGTTGTCCGATTGTTCAGGAAAAAGCCCCACATGTTTGAAGGAAGTAAGCCCCAAACGAAAACGTAGTTTCATTTCCTTGTAATGATAGTTTACAAACCATTGATCAGGCATTTTTTTAAGAAACACCCAGCGCCCTTTTTCTGTATTCCTTTCTTTGTCAGTAGCCTTTATGAATCTGGCGTGCGCATGTTGATCCCATTCGGTTTCGGTCAGCGATTTGTTCCAGCAGGCCTGAGGCTCGGGACGGGCAAGAATATAGGCACCAAAACGTTCCAGCTTTTCGTAGCCACCACTGTCGATCAGTTCATAATCTTGCCAACCTTCAGGATAAATCAGTGTAAATTCCTTCATAACTATCGGGAAGGATCGTAAACATTACCTGCAAATAAAATGCTGCCGCTGGTGTTTTCTTTGATGATAAACATAAAGGGATGGTTTGCCTTAAATTCAACAAAATCCATTGGGGCCGATTTTGTACGAATGATAACCGCCGTGGCAGCAGCAGCTTCCGTTCCGGCCTCATCTACATTAATAAATGCTTTATGAATCACCTTGCTAATTTTCAGATCTTTTTTGCCTGTCATGGTAGTAAAATCAGCATTATCAGTAAATGCATCCTTCATTCCCATCTGTTTTAATACATCACTCAGCTCGAATTCGGAGGTTGTTTTAAACTTGGGCAATATCACCCTGACCTTTTTCAAGGTCAGACCGGTAATAATTCTATCGTAAATTGGTTTTTCAATACTATTCAGGGGTATAAGGCTGTTATTATCTTTTGGCAATATGATCAGCATAGAAAGGCTTCCTTTGGCATAAGGAATTTCGATAGCCGAAATACCATCTTCAGAATAATACTTGTAACTATTTTCTGCTGTCATAAAATCGGCAGATACCACATTGGTTGCTGTGGTGTTGAAGTCCATCTTTCGGGTGGCCTTAGCATCGAACGGCATTTCCCAGGAAGCTTTAAAATAAATGGCATTTACTAACACCAGACGGGTTAGGTCGTCTATCATACCCGGCAATATCAGGTTTTCAACTTTTTTATTGGTCTTGCCATCTACCCAATTATTAATATCTAATCGGCATTTTTCAGGGTCTTTTATGAAGTTTACATTTTTAATCTCTCCCCAAAATTGAGACCTTATAACTTCAATATAGTCTTGTTTAAAAACGAAATCGGCCTGAGCCCAAAGCGAATTTGCAGTGTATATATTAACCACATCATGGTTAAGACTGTTGATTGTATTGAGATAGTCTTTGTAATTTCCATAAAATGCTTCATTGTTTTTAGCAAAACGCATAACTTCCGAAATTTGCTTTTCGGTATTACCTTTCGAACCGGCATAAGTCATCCCCATGGCAGCCGAAATACTAAAAGGCGAATAAAACATGTTTTCCGGTTTCTGGCCAATGTTCTTATAAAGATCAAAAGCAAATTCATTGTTGTTGGCAATCAATAATGGGTCCGGTTTTTGAATCGTATTGGCTGTGTTGACAACAGTTTTTTCAGAAGTTTTTGTACGACACGACATCATGGATGTCAAACATAAGCCAATGAGAAGAATTTTAAGAGTTTTCATGTTGTTGCTAGTTATAATATTTTGCAAAATAAAGTTTTGTTTTCCAATTATCAAATATCAATCCGTTTTGCTAAAAAATTCTTTTAGTAATTTGGTTTTTTGTTTTCCGATCACTGCTTCCAACTCTGCCTCTTTCGCTTTTTTAATATTGATCACCGACTTGAATTTCCATAAAAGTTTTTGAGCGGTATTATATCCGATGCCGTCTATATCGGTCAGGACTGATTTAATAGTTTCTTTCTGCCGCCTTTGACGGTGATGTGTGATGCCAAAACGATGTGCCTCATCACGCAGTTGCTGTATGAGTTTAAGCGTTTCCGATTTCTTGTCGATATAAAGCGGAATAGGATCTTCCGGAAAATAGATTTCCTCCAGCCTCTTGGCGATACCTATCATGGGGATCTTATCCTGAAGCCCCAATTTTTTCAGGCTATTCATGGCTGAACTAAGTTGGCCTTTGCCACCGTCTATTACGATTAATTTCGGAAGGTCTTTTTCCTCATCCAATATCCGCTTATAACGGCGATAAACCACTTCTTCCATAGAGGCAAAATCATTGGGCCCTTCGACGGTTTTAATATTGAAATGACGATATTCTGATTTCTCGGGCCGGGCATTTCTGAACACAACCATGGCTGCAACGGGGTAGCTACCCTGAATATTAGAATTGTCGAAACATTCTATGTGGTCAGGGATAGAGTTCAAATTCAAATCTTTCATGGCTTGTTCCATAATGCGGTTCACATGCCTGTCGGGGTCGACCAGTTCTTTTTGTTTTTCTTTGTCCAGACGATAATATTTGGCGTTGCTTTCGGAGAGTTCCAGTAGTTTTTTCTTATCACCTTTTTGAGGAATGGTAACCTGTGTATCCGGAAATTTTATTTCCAGTGCAATGGGCACAATGATCTCTTTCGAATTGCTCTTCATACGTTCGCGAAGATCAGCAATGGCATAGGTCAGCATCTGGGCAGGGGTTTCATCGAGTCGTTTCCGCAGTTCAACCGTGTGAGCCTGGACAATAGAGCCGCTGATAACTTTCAAAAAGTTCACGTAAGCCGTGTCTTCATCCGTGATGATGCTGAAAACATCCACATTGCTTATGGACGAATTGACCACAGTAGATTTACTTTGGTATTTCTGCAGTATTTCTATCTTTTCTTTGATGAAATGCGCCTTTTCGAATTCATAATTGGCAGCGCATTCCGCCATATTCTTTTTCAATTGCTGCTGTACCGAATTGATATTACCTTTTATAATTTCATTGATATTGGCAATGGTGGCATTATACTCTTCTTCGGATTGAAACCCTTCACAGGGTCCCTTACAATTTCCTATGTGATATTTCAGGCACACCCTATATTTCCTTTTCCGGATATTTTCATCGGATAAATTATAGCTACAGGTTCTTATTTGAAAAAGCTGATAAACCAGGTCAAGCAGGGTGTGCATCATTTTGCCGGAAGCATAGGGTCCAAAATATTCAGATCCGTCTTTAATCAGGTTACGGGTAGGGAAAACACGAGGAAAGTGCTCGTTCTTTATGCATATCCAGGGATAAGTTTTATCATCCTTGAGTAAAACATTATAACGTGGCTGATATTTTTTGATGAGGTTGTTTTCGAGAAGCAGGGCCTCATACTCGTTTCCGACCACTATATATTTTATATCGTGGATTTTTTTTACCAGAACATCTACTTTGCCAATATTCTGTGCCTCGGGTTTAAAATAACTCCTGACCCTTTTTTTGAGGCTCTTGGCCTTACCAACATAAATAATAACTCCATTGTTATTATAGAATTGGTAAACACCGGGCTTGTCAGGAAGGGCTTTTAGGGCGTGACTTATATTTTCGGTAAGTATCCTCAATTACTCTTTTTTTCTGCTTTTCTTACAATCAGTCCCACATCCATAACATCAGGCAATTCCATAATGGGCATGACATTTTGAACTTCAAATTTATAAGTGCCAACATCCGGAAAAGTAATGTCGTTAAATACCGGATAGGTTATGTCCCACAGATCGCCGGCACCTTCGCCTTTAAAAGAGCCATCAGTGTTGCGTATAAAAATATCATAATCCCGCGTTCTCATATCTCCACTGGGAAAAGTAAGGGTAACATTCACTTTAATGTTGGCAAATGCATAGTAAGAGGTGTGCCGCAATGCAAGGGTTACGTCATAATTAGTGTTGACGTCTTTTACATCCACATCGAATTGGATAAGATGGTCGCGTTTCCATTTATTGTTGTCAAGTTTAGTGTATTTTTCAAACACTTTGTTTTTTGAACAGGAGGATAGCAATGCAGAAATTATTACCAACAGCAGAATGGTTTTTTTCATCGGTTCTGATTTTAAAAGTAAATTTACACTGTTTTTTTTAATCATTCAGTAGTTTTTAATTTCTTCATGAAAAAACAGAAGTTTTATGTGGTCTGGACCGGACGAAACACGGGGATATTTAACACCTGGGAAGAATGTCTTAAGCAGGTCGATAAGTATGACGAGGCCCACTACAAATCATTCAAAACACTTGAAGAAGCGGAAAAAGCATTTGCTGGAAATAAATTCCATTATCTGGGAAAGAATAAAACAACACCGCCAAAAGGAAATAAGGCACCTGTGGTTCCCAGCATCAGCGTTGATGCGGCCTGGAACACCAAAACCAAAGTGATGGAATACCAGGGGGTTTATACGCAAACCGGAGAATTGATCTTCAGGAAAGGACCTTACGAAGATGCAACCAATAATATTGGTGAGTTTTTAGCCATTGTTCATGCCTTGGCGCTCCTGAAGCAAAAAAACAACCTGCTGCCTGTTTATACAGATAGCATCACGGCCATGAAATGGGTGAGGATAAAAAGAGCCAATACAAAACTGCTTCCTACAAAGGAAAACGCCGAACTTTTTGAGATCATCGGCCGTGCTGAGAATTGGCTAAAAAACAATGACTCCCCAAATCAAATATTAAAATGGGAAACCAAAGTGTGGGGCGAAATACCTGCTGATTTTGGTCGAAAATAGAACTAACCCTATTTTTTCAATAAGGTCTCAACCGAATCAGTAACAAGTTTCAAAGTTGATTCTCTGATCGAGTAATAAGAATTCTTACCACTGCGGTTAGATTCAACCACACCTTTGTTTTTTAAAATAATGAGATGATGTGAAGCAACAGCTTGATCAACGTTCATTTTTTCGAAGATCTGGGTTACCGTCATTTGCTTATTTACCGTAAGCAGCTCCAGAATTTCAATTCTCATTGGATGGGCAATGCCCCTCAACCTACTGAAAGCATATTCCAGCACGTCGTTGTCAAAATCTTTACTAGTGAACATAGTTTAAGTTTAATTTCGATGCTAATTTACTACAAGATTGCAACGGATGCAAGATATTTTTTATAATTTACAATAAATTTCTTAAAACGAAATTAATGAAAATGCGTCTATGTCTGTGTTTATTTGTGATTTGCCATTAAGAAATGAAAGTTCGCAGATGAAGTTGACATATATCTTGTTTACAGGAAACATTCGTATCAGATCGAGGGCAGCCTTGGCCGAACCCCCGGTTGCCAAAACATCATCGTGAAGAAGTATAATGTCGTCTTTATCAAGGGCATCCTGATGAATGTTGAGAATGTTTTCGCCATATTCCAGAGAATAGGATTTTGAATATACCGGGGCAGGAAGCTTGTTGGGTTTGCGTATGGGAACGAAACCCGCGTTTAGTTTGGCCGCCAGAGCGCCTCCCAGAATAAATCCCCGCGATTCAATTCCCACTACCTTGGTAATGTTTTTGTCTTTATAATACTCGTAAGTCTTGTCAAAAATGTATTGATAGATTTCCGGTTTTTTTAAAGCGGTGGTTATATCCTTAAATAATATGCCCGGCTTGGGAAAATCAGGAACATTTCTGATGGACTGGATAACTTCATTCAGGGTTACTGTACTCATGGTTTTGTTTTTATTTTTGGTTGGCTAATTGTCCGCAGGCAGCCTGAATATCGCCGCCTTTACTTTTGCGTAAATTTACAATAATATTTTTTGATTCCAGAAAATCTGCAAATGATTTGCTCTTCTGAGAGTCGCTTTTCCGGAAAGTTTTGTCGGAGGTGGAATTGTAAGGAATCAAATTAATCTTGACAGGAAACGAACGACAGAACTTGGCCAGTGCATCAGCGTCTTCGTTGCTGTCGTTTATACCGTCGAACAAAATGTATTCTATGGTGATACGGTTGTTGGTTTTTTTATGATAATATACCATGGAGTCGGTTAGGGCTGCCAGGGGATACTTATTGGCAATTGGCATCAGTTGTTTCCTCTTTGCTTCAATGGCCGAATGCAACGAAATGGCCAACTGATAAGGCGAATTCTCGTCGCCCATTCTTTTTATGCCGGGTACAACCCCCGCCGTGGAAATGGTGATACGTTGTGGCGAGAAATTCAAAAGATTCTTATCCGATATTTTGTCAAGTGCCTTAATAGTATTCTCATAATTCATCAGGGGTTCGCCCATTCCCATTACCACAATATTACTAAGGGGGTGGGTATATTTTTCCAAAGAGAAATTCATAAGCATGACTATCTGGTCGTGAATTTCGGTGAAATCAAGATCCCTTTTAAAACCCAGGCTTCCCGTAGCGCAAAACTTACATCCCAGCGAACAGCCCACTTGTGTGGATATACAGGCTGTGATTCTCGACAAAGAAGGAATCAAAACACTTTCGATGATACTATCGTCGGTTAATAAGAAAGCATACTTGCGGGTTCCATCGGTAGAAACAAATTCCTCATGGCTTTTTATGGCGCTGCATACAAAATGTTCGGCCAGGACCTTGCGGAAACCCAATGGAATGTCGGTCATCTGGTCGAAACTGATGCCATTCTTTTTCCAAATCCAGTCAAAAACTTGTCGGGCACGGAAGGGTTTCTCGTTATTAGCGGCTGCCCATGCAATCAGTTCCTCCAATGAGAGGGTTTTAATATGTTTTAATGCGTTTATCAATTCAGGAGTGGTTGAAATTTTTGACAAAATTGTCGATGAGGGCGAAGTAATGGTCTTTTTTATCCTGCGAAATAAAGGAAGCTTCGAACGAATTGCGGGCAAGAACCACAATATCTTCGTGAGTCAGTTCCAGGGCTTTCTGAACCGCATGCAGATTCTCATTAATGTATCCTCCAAAATAGGCCGGATCGTCGGAATTGACGGTAACAAAAATCTTCTTATCCATCAGGTTTTTTAAAGGATGCTCTTTGAGATCTTTCACCACAGCCAGTTTCAGGTTTGAAAGCGGACACATGGTGAGCGGGATGCGTTTTTCGGCAACCTCCAGTATCAGTTGTTCATCGTCTTTGGTCTGGTTGCCATGGTCGATGCGATGAATTTCAAGATGATCGAGGGCATCGCGAATATAAGCCACAGGACCCTCTTCGCCGGCATGGGCCACGAGTTTTAATCCCATACTTTTGGCTTTCGCGAATACATTTTTAAACTTGGCAGGAGGATTGCCCAGTTCTGAGGAATCCAAACCAACGCCCAAAATCTTATCGCGGAAAGGAAGCGAAAGTATCAGGGTGTCGAAAGCGGATGCTTCGCTCAGATGGCGCAGGAAACACATGATGAGCGCGGAATGTATGTGGTATTGCTTTTCGGCATCCACGGTTGCTCGGTAAATTCCATTGAAAAACACCTCAAAAGGAACTTTGTTTTCCAGATGGGTCTGAGGATCGAAGAATATTTCGGTGTGAATTACATTCTGGCTGGCCGCTTTCTTCAGATAGGCTAAAGTGAGGTCGTAAAAATCCTGTTCGTATTTCAATACCTTCGAGCCTATATAATAAATGTCCAGAAACTCCTGCAGATTGCTGAAGTTGTAAGCGTTTCTGAGTTCTTCAACGCTTTTATAGGTCAAAGAAATATTGTTACGGGCGGCTATGGTGAACATCAACTCGGGCTCGAAAGTGCCTTCAATGTGGAGGTGAAGTTCGGCCTTGGGAATCTGATCAATAAATTCGGAAATTCTGTTCATAAGGAAAACAAGGCAGTTGAAAATTTAGTGTGCAAAGATACCTCTATTCCATGACAATAATACAATTGTTGCTTTTGCCAAAAATAATCATCAACAACTAACAAGTCGTGCCTGAGTATTGGCTTATTTCGGGAATTACTAAAAGAACATTCCCAATCTCACCAATCATCCTTTTTGATGACCTTGGGAACCATGCCCTCTTTCAGGCTTTCGATCTTGGTGTTGACAATAGAATCAACCTGGGCCAGATAGTCGTCGCAGGCAAGTGTGTAGAGGGGGTCTTTTTTGTCGAGCCAGCGTTCCAATGGATATTTTGAAACAGCCGCTACCGAAAAATCGGTAAATGTATAACGGTATCTGCCGGGTTTAAATTCGAGCTTGAGATTGTAGTTTATGATGAAAGCATCGGTTCTTACTCCTTTTTTATCTGTATTGTATACCTTGAAACGGTGGCGGATATCGAGTTTCCCGTTTTCAATGTCGCGCACACGGGTTACCTCGGTAGGGTTTTCGTAGTTGGCATTCACCCAGGCTATGGCAGTGTTGTATAGTTTGGGAACGTCACCTTCCTGTGTTACCACATCTTTATACGTAATTAATTTGGTGTCTTCGTCAACGGGAACAATGGCAAGTTGTGCAAAACCCGTTCGAACAAGGCAGAACATTAAAAGAAAAGAGGTAAGAACAAAACTGATTTTTTTCATGCGTATGGATTTATTAAACAAAGATAGAGCTATTTTTTTAGTCGTCGCCCTGATGTTACCAAAAATTAAACCAAAAATAAATGGTGATACCGATGCGATACTATTTTTTTGTGTATCTTTGCACCCGATTTCAGATTTTGTGTACTTTTAACAAACATAACAACTATGGACACGATAAAAATAGAAGCAAGATACAACGGATTGGCGGAAGAGGCTTGTTGCCTTTCTTGCGGTAATGCCGTGAATCTGTATGAACCCTCTGAAGGGAATGTGTGTATAGATCTGGGTAGCGGCAAGGGACTGGATGTGCTTAAAATGGCCGAACAGGTCGGGCCGACTGGCAAGGTATATGGGGTGGATGTTTCGGAAGAGATGCTGGAGAAGGCCCGCAAAACTGCCGATAAGCTTGGTGTGGCCCATGTGGAATTTGTCAGGTCGGATCTGGAGCATATTAATCTGCCTGATAAAATTGCCGATCTTTTGATCTCAAACTGCACCCTAAATCATGTGGCAGACAAGAAAGCCGTCTGGAACGAAATTTTCCGATTGTTGAAAAAAGGCGGACGATTTGTCATCAGCGATATCTATGCCTCGGAAACGGTGCCCGAAAAATATCGAAACGATCCCGAGGCTGTGGCCGAATGCTGGGCAGGCTCTGTGACCCGCGATGAATATATAAAAACAGTGACCGAAGCCGGCTTCCCCGAATTTGAAATAAAAGAAGAAAGCCAGCCTTACAAAAAAGGTGAGATATTTGTATCGAGTTTCACCATTACGGCTGTAAAAAATAAATGTTGTAACAACTAATTATTATTGAAAAATGAAAACACTTATCAAAAAGAAAACCGAAAAGACTGCCCCTAAACAAAAAGTAGCACAGTGTTGTGCCAAAAACTCCAAAACAGTAGCCGGATGTCACGATTAATAGTTTACCGCTATTAGTTAATCCTACAAAAATGTACTTCTCCAAATACAACATCGTTTCGCAGATTCGCAATTCTGACGAAAGTTTTATAGTGAACCTGCTTAGCGGCCACGCCGACATACTGTCGAAAGAGGAGGTTCAAAAACTTTCCTCCGGAGGGGTTGACGATATAGCCGAATTCCTTACAAAAGGATATTTAGCCGATGAACAACAGGAGAAGTCTGTCTATCGCAAAAAATACATTGATTTCCTTCAGGAGCGTGAAATCGACGAAATGCAACTCTTTTTCGTGATGAACTATTCCTGCAACTTTGCTTGTTCGTATTGCTATCAGGGCGAATATATCCCTGCCAAAGGAATGGCCACCACCGAAATTATCGATGCCTTTTTCGATTTCATAGGGAAAGAACATGCCGGACGCAATAAATACATCACCCTTTTCGGGGGAGAACCCCTGATGCCCGGCGAAGCACAGAAAAAACTTGTAGGATATTTTGTTGACAAATGTAAAGCACACAGCATTCCGCTGGCACTTGTCACCAATGGCTTCGAACTGGAAGATTATCTCGGCATTCTGGGCCGGGCCGATATCAAAGAGATACAGGTCACCCTCGACGGACCTGCAGAGGTTCATGATGGCAGACGCATGCTGCATGGGGGCAAACCTACTTTCGAAAAGATTATCCGCGGTATAGACGCCGCATTGAGTCAAAACATGCCGGTGAACCTACGCATGATTGTAGACAAAGATAATATAGCCTTTTTGCCGGCTCTTGCCGATATAGCCATTGAAAAAGGCTGGACCAAACATCCAAACTTTAAAACCCAACTGGGGCGCAACTACGAATTGCACTCCTGTCAGGAGAACCAAAAGGCTTTGTTTTCGCGCATGGAGATGTATGAAGATATTTACCAACTGCTGAAACAGCATCCGCAAATCATAGAATTTCACAAACCGGCTTTTTCCATATCGAAATTTCTTAGCGAGAACGGCGAGCTTCCCTCGCCTCTATTCGATGCCTGCCCGGCCTGCAAGACCGAATGGGCCTTCGATTATACAGGACAGATTTATTCGTGCACGGCAACCGTGGGCAAGGCAGGAGAAGAACTGGGCACTTTCTGGCCCGAAGTCAGCTTACACAAGGAACGCATTGAGGCATGGCAGGAACGCGATGTGTTGAACATACCCGAATGCCGTAACTGCAACCTGCAACTTGCCTGCGGAGGAGGCTGTGGCTCGGTAGCCAAAAACAAAGCCGGACATTGCAACAGCCCCGACTGTCGGCCTGTGAAGGAATTGATGGAACTTGGATTTTCGTATTATTTTAAATAAACCTTTTATTATGTTAGAAATTAAAGCAGAAGAATTTCAATCCGAAGTGCTCAACTCCGGCAATGTGGTGTTGGATTTTTATTCCACCGAATGTCCTCCCTGCGAGGCGCTGGCTCCCAAACTTGATTCGTTGGCGGCCTTGTATGGCGACCATGTTAAGTTCGTAAAGATTTACCGTCAGGAAAGCCGTGCTTTGGCCGAAACCCTGGGTGTGAAAAGTTCGCCTACGCTTTTATTCTTCCAAAAAGGAAAACAATTGTCCGATGTGCTCACCGGAGCCATCAAGAAGTCGGATATCATAAAAGTACTGGATTCCATGTTGCCTCCCGCCGTGGCTGTGGAGATCATGAGCAAACACAAACCCAGCATCACTCATTACGATGTCATCATTTTAGGAGGGGGCCCTGCCGGGCTTACCGCCGGATTGTATCTATGTCAGGCCAAGATCAACACGGTGCTGGTTGACATAGCCCTGCCGGGCGGACAGGTTTCGACTACCCATCAGGTTTCAAACTATCCGGGGTTCATAGAACCTCAACCGGGTTTCATGCTGTCGCATGTGATGAGCGAACAGACCAAGATGTGCGGCACACAATATAAGGTTGCCGTGGATGTAGCCAAAGTGGACCTCGTGAACAAGACCGTAGTGATTGATGAGTTTGAGACGCTTCAGGCCAAAAAGATTATTATTGCCACAGGTGCTTCGCCACGCCTGCTGGGCATTCCCGGCGAAAGGGAACTGAAAGGACGCGGCATTTCGTATTGTGCCACCTGCGATGCCAAATATTTCAACGATAAAGAAGTGGTGATCATAGGCGGAGGCAACACCGCCGTGGAAGAGTCGGAGTTCATCTCTAAATTTGCTTCCAAAATCACCTTTATTCATCAGTTCGACACACTGCAGGCCAACAAAGCAGCCCAGGAGAGAGCCCTTGCCGACCCCAAGATCAGCATTCAATTCAATTCGGAGCCCCGCAGTTTTGCCATGAAAGATGGTAAAATGCACACCGAATACGAAAACCTGCTTACGAAAGAACGACATACGCTGGTAAGCGACGGAGTGTTTATTTTTATCGGCATGAATCCCAATACCATTCTTTTCGATGAAAAACTGGCTACGGACAACTGGGGTTATATTGCTGCCGACGAAGATATGAAGACCAGTATAGACGGCGTTTTTGCCGTGGGCGATGTGCGCAGCAAAAAATACCGCCAGATAACCACAGCCGTGGCCGACGGAACCATAGCCGCTATTGTGGCGGCAAAGGAAGTGTAGCCTAAAGGAATAGAAAAACCGAACCATGGGTGATCCTATGGTAGGGAGGGAAGCTCGGACTAGCGGGAGTTAAGAGGAGGAGACGCTTCCGCCGGGAGTCGGACAGGGATTGATTAAGATAAACTATGTTTGGCGCGGATGATTTATTATGATGGGAGGGCGATGTTTATCGCTCTTTTTTTGTGTTTGTAGGATATGTTTTAATGAGTTTGAGAATGAGGAGAAGACGCATCCGCCGGTTTGCGGATTTCTACGATACAATTCGGATTTAACAAAGCATCCCGGATTAGTTTTTTTTTCATTGTAATTGATCTTTAAAAAATCATTTGGATACTTAAAATAGTATCATAAAAATAAGTATTTTTGAAACAGCTTACACCTTGTAATCCTAATGACAACAAATGTAAAAACCAGGCAAAAAATGAAAACAACAAAACTACTTTCCATCAGCCTATGCCTCATGCTGGCATCGTCCCTCTTTGTTTCGTGCAAGATCAAGGGCAAAGGCGATGTGGAAACCAAAACCTTTCAGGTGGAAGCATTCACCTCAATCGAAAACAGCATTGATGCCGATGTGTATATTACATGTGCACCTTTGCAGTCGTTGGCTATTGAAGCACAGCCCAACGTTATAGACAATATTACCCTGGAAGTGAGCAGCGGTGTTCTCAATATTGATGAAAAGAAACCACTGGGCAAACATGAACCCATAAGAATCAATATTTCTGTACCGGAGATCAGCCGGCTCACCTTGAGTGGTTCGGGAAATATGGTTACTACCAATACCTTCGAATCGTCCGGTAACTTTTCGACAGTCATCAGTGGTTCGGGAAACATCAATGCCAAATTCAATACCTATGCCAGTGTTATTTCGGCCATCAGCGGTTCGGGCGACATCATACTTTCGGGGGTGGCACCTCAGCAGGATATTACCATCAGTGGCTCGGGCAATGTACATGCCTTCGACATGTTAACCCACCTTACTTCGGTTACCATCAGTGGCAGCGGTACCTGCGAAGTAACGGCCGACAGCGTGCTCAACGTCAACATAAGCGGAAGCGGCGATGTGTACTTTAAGGGATACCCTACTCTCAACAGCAGCATCAGTGGTTCGGGGACAATTCATAATGCTAATTGAAATTATAAGGAAGCGAAACTTTTATATTTGGCAAAAGACTCGTGAAAAAAATTATTATTATCTCATGTTTTTATATTCAGAGATTTATTAAATTTATTTCGCAATTTTAATCGAATAGTTTTTATGTCTACAAAAACATATCCATATAAAAGTGTGAGGATTGCGAAACGCAATGCCTTCTGCAAAAATTGTCACACACAATTCCTTAAAGAATCGTTTGGTCAAAAATTTTGCAGCGAACAATGCAAAGAAGAATATAGTAAGAGTAGCGCAAAGCTCTATAGGTTTAAAAAGCCTAAAAAAAATAAAAAAAGTTTGGCAAAAAAAAATGATTTGAAGGCAGTAAAAGCAAAACCGCTTGCAAAATGCCGGTATTGTGGTAAGGATATAAATTGTTATGCGAACAGAAAATATTATTGTAATTCAAGGTGCATGTCAAATCACAAAAAGAATATCCCTTTAAGTAAGCAACATGTAACTTATTGCAATTGTTGTAATAAAGCTTTCGAGCAGAAGAACCAAATTGCACGTTACTGTTCTTTAGAGTGCGTGAGAATTATGCAAAAAAGAGCACGGGGTTATAAAGTCTGACCAATTACTTCCTGTACTACTCAAGCCTGATATCGTTCCCAGAAACCCTGTTTACGAGAGATTGGGTGCTCGTTTGGTTGCTGACAGCGATCTTGATATTTCGAAAGAGATAAAAAATTGAGCAAGCAGTCTTCTAAATGATCTTTTAGCAGGAAAAGGAGGGGTTTTATTTCCATAATTTTTCTGTGGAATAGAAAATGTAAAGTTAATTTTCTGTTTTTTTTACGATATGGTATTTTGATGACAATAATTTATTATCTTCGGTTCATATTTGACCTACCAAAATTCATTATTAACCAAAACCAATTATTATGAAAAGATCTTTACACTTCTTTACTAATGCGGGCTTTTTGTTTGTTTTTTTATTCTCCATTTCCTTTGGCGGCCCAAAGGCATTGGCTCAATGCACTAACACATCAAGTTACGGATCGGCAACGGCCCCCGTCTCCGGTACCGTTACTATTACAACAATACAATATGCGGGTGAATATGCCACAATCAGCTCTGTGGTTGCTGGAACCAACTATGTTTCGACCAGCAGCATCGCTACCGATTTCATCACCATTCATAGCGGCACCTATGATGGTCCGGTTGTGGCATATGGTCTTACGCCCCTGACCTGGACAGCAACGGTTTCCGGAACTTATTTTCAACATTGCAACACCGATGCAGCTTGTGGCATCCAAAGTACGAGTCGCACCACCACCATTGGTGTGGCTGCGGGATGTACCAATACCGCCTCTTTTGGATCGGCAACGGCACCCACCACAGGCAGTGTTACCATTAGCACCTGTCAGTATGCCGGTGAATATGCCACCATCAACTCGGTGGTTGCAGGTTCAACTTATGTATCAACCAGTAGTATATCTACCGATTATATAACCATTAGAAGCGGCTCATACAATGGTCCTATTGTGGCTTCAGGTCTGACGCCTTTGACATGGACGGCAACGATTGCAGGTACTTACTATCAACATTTAAATACCAATGCAGCCTGCGGAACAGAAAACGTATGCAGAACCATAACCATTGGTATAGTTATAGTAGGTTGTTTAAATTCATCCCCTTACGGCTCTGCTGTTGCTCCCACATCCGGAGTCGTCACCATAACCTCTTGCCAGTATGCCAGCGAATATGCCGAGATCACCTCTGTGGTGGCAGGTACCACCTATGTTTCAACCAGCAGTGTGGCTACCGATTATATAACTCTTAGAAGCGGCACTTACAATGGCCCCATTGTGGCAGCAGGACTGACGCCTTTAACATGGACAGCAACGGTTGCAGGTACTTACTTTCAACATTTAAATACCAATGCAGCGTGTGGTACAGATAACACTTGCCGCGTCACCACCATTGGCGTTGCGAGACCCTGTGGTACATGCACACCCGAAGATGTTCCTCTGGGAAACATAGGCACAGTGGTGTATGGCTATAGCACCACCGGAAACCTTGGTAACGGCGGTAAATGGGTAGGTAGTTTTACAGGCGAAGCCGGAATGAAATACCATTTTGATCTTTGTCCCGACTTACCGGGTGCAGGTACTAACAATTTGGATATTGACATAAAGATCACTGATGCCTCATGTAATATATTGACCGGGGCCGATGGTATATGTAATGCTCCAACTTATGCTCCCAACGATTTTCAATGGACCTGTACCACCAACGGGACCTATTATGTGATTCTGGCACCTTATAATTCATATGCAACCCATAACTGCATTGGTACTTCGGCAGAAACATTTACCATGCAGTATTATAAAGAAGCAACCGTTCCTGTGGTACCGGTAGTATGTCCTGCCAATGCAACCATTATAGAGAACGAACCCGATTGTTACGCAGAATATGTTGATGCTACCAATGGCGGATGCAACAGCACTCCCAATGTGTTTACCGAACTTACAGGATGTAAAGATGTGGTTTGCGGAAAATCAGGAACCTATACATTGGCTGGTGCTGATAACCGTGATACTGACTGGTATCGACTGGTACTTACGGGGAGCACTACCGTTAATATGAAAGTGGTGGCCGACTTCCCACTAAGTATTATTGTTGCTGATGAAACAGCTGGATGCGCCGGTGTAACAGTTATTACTTCCACCACTGCCAATGCAGGGGATACAGCCTATCTGACCACAACCTTTGGCCCGGGAACATTAATATATTGGGTTGGTCCCAGTGTCTATACAGGTGTTCCCTGCGGCAGCAACTACGTGATGTTTTGCAATGCAGCTACCATTAGCGCACCTGCCACCCCGGTTGTAGCCAACATTCCGGCTTGCGTTTCTACTCAACTGAACACTATGACTCCTCCTGCAGGAGAGACCTATTACTGGCAGGGAACTTCCTGTGGGGCAAGCATTGCAAGTCCTACAAGCAGTCCTTATCCTGTTACTGCCTCAGGAACGTATTATGTGAGAGGAATAAATAATGCAGTAGGTTGCTGGTCGTCCTGCACCCCCGTTGCAGTTACTATTAGCCCCATGCCTTCAGCAGCAGGAACCATTACCGGAACCTCAACCATTTGTGCAGGGGTTAGCGGCACTTCTTTCAGCGTTCCCACTATCACCGATGCCACATCCTATGTGTGGTCTTACACCGGAACTGGCGCAACCATCAATGGAACTGGCAGCACTGTTACGGTCGATTTGGCACCAAACGCTACCAGCGGAAACCTAACAGTTGCCGGAAGCAATTCCTGCGGAAACGGAACGGTTTCGGCTGTGTATCCGATTACGGTAAGCCCCTTGCCTACCTCAGCAGGAGCCATTACGGGTACGACTCAGGTTTGTGCCGGAAATACCGGTGTAGCTTATAGTGTGCCGGTTATCACCGATGCTACTTCCTATATCTGGTCATACACCGGAACGGGAGCCACCATTATCGGAACTGGTAATGCAATAACTATTGATTTCGCATCAAATGCCACCAGTGGAAACCTTACTGTTCAGGGCAACAATACCTGCGGCAATGGAACCATTTCGGCTGTGTATGCCATTACGGTTAATACCGTACCTGTTGCTTCAGGCAATATTGAAGGAAGTTCAGCGGTTTGTGCGGGAGTGAGCGGTATTGCTTTCAGTGTACCTCCTATCAGCGGAGCCATATCCTATATCTGGAATTATACCGGAACCGGAGCCACTATTAATGGAAGCGGATTTGCAATAACCATCGATTTTGCTACCAACGCCACCAGTGGCACGCTTACGGTTCAGGGCAATAATCCCTGTGGAAACGGAACTGTTTCGGGCGCTTACAACATTACGGTTAATCCTTTACCAGGTGCTGCCGGTTCTATTGCAGGATACACACCGGTTTGCGCTGCAACTAACGGAATTGCATACAGTATTCCACTTATAGCGAATGCCACCAATTATAACTGGCTGTATACGGGTACAGGTGTGACCATTAACGGTACAGGAAATGCCGTCACCCTTGATTTTGCTGCAAATGCTACTACCGGTAATTTAACAGTGCAAGGTACTAATTCATGCGGTATTGGTACTATTTCAATTGCTTATGGCATATTGGTAAATACAGCTCCCGCTGCTGCCACATCCATACTGGGTGTGCCAACAGTTTGTGCAGGAGTAAGTGGTTTGGCCTATAGCGTAGGGATCATCAGTGGAGCTACGTCATATATTTGGAACTACACAGGAACAGGTGCCACCATATACGGCACTGGCAATTCTGTTACTATTGATTTTGCAAGCAATGCTACTTCGGGAACACTTACAGTTCAGGGAAGCAATACCTGTGGTAACGGGACCATATCTTCCGGATATTCCATAACCATTAGCCCATTACCATCGGCAGCTGGAACCATCACAGGGACCACTACGGTTTGTTCTAATTCCAATGGTATTTCCTATAGTGTTCCTGTTATTGGCAACTCAACAGGGTATGTATGGCTATATTCAGGCACAGGAGCCACTTTAAACGGAACAGGCAATGCTATTACCATTGACTTTG
The DNA here is from genome assembly GCA_964599365.1 of uncultured Bacteroidales bacterium. Classification (GTDB taxonomy): domain Bacteria; phylum Bacteroidota; class Bacteroidia; order Bacteroidales; family CAIWKO01; genus CAIWKO01. The sequence goes on along the minus strand of CAZRFL010000034.1, from coordinate 12,391 downwards.
CTCCTACCGCAACAGGCGGAAGTCTGTCGGTAGCCGGAAACAACAGTTGCGGAAACGGCACTCCTGCTTCCTTTATCGTAGTGGTTGATCCTTGTACCGGAATTGAAGAAAGCCAGGATGGCATTTCGGTTCAGATCGTTCCTAATCCGAATTCAGGTGTGTTCAGCATAGAGTTTACTTCTGATGCCAATGCCACTTATCGATTGAGAATTGCCAATGCCATTGGCCAGGTTCTTATCGAAGATAACAAAACTGTGACAACCGGATTAAACCATATTGATGTTGATATGAGTTCGTATGCTACCGGCACTTATTATCTGAACCTCGTTAACAATGACAACAGTATTGTAAAAACAATTCTGATCAGACGATAACCGGATTAACTATTCACGAAAAGAGGCCGCCAGTTAACTGGCGGCCTCTTCTTTTTACCAATGTCCTGTCTCTCCTTTTTTACATTAATACACCACAGTTGCGCTATACACCCGCTGATTCTTTAGCTTATCCGTCACGGTGAGCACCAAAACGTTGCTGCCTTTGTTGAAATGAGTTGCATCGGCGGTATAGGTGAACCTGTCGTTTTTGGCATCGTATTCAGCCAGCACCCAGTTGCCGTTGATGGTGAGGTTGTATGTGGCTATGCCCGAAAAATCGTCGGTAATAGTAAACCGTATCTGCTCGCCGGGATTTATTTTCCTGTTTGCCAGAGCGACGTTAGGTTTGATGACAGGCGGAATGGAATCGGCTACTATGCAATAGTTGCCGAAGCTGCGTATCTTAGCCGAGATATAACCCTCCGCCCATTCGCTTTTCACGTAAGTGAAGCTGTTCTTAACCAGACGGGCCATGGTAAGTTTCGCAGGGTCGAGGCCGGGCAGCAGGGTGTCGGGTTTTATCTTTAGCAAAACATAGGAATGTATGGGCACGGAGGCATCGTGTATGTGATGAACGTCGGACCAGGTTTGGCGGGTTCCCCTCATCAGGCGGTAATCGAAATACACCGAATCATACAGAGCATCGGCCGGAAGATCGACTATCACTTTGGGCGCCTCGAAGTGCCATTTCAAACCGTAGCGATACAAGGGCCTGTCGTTTTCTTCGGCCTTGACCGGAACGGGGACCACCTTTTGCGATTTCAATATAATATTCTGTGAGGCAGAGTTGCCGTAGTAATCTTTTGCAATAAAAGTGATGCAATGATAATTGGTGTCATTACAATAATACATCCCATTGTGGGTGATCAGGGGGTAAAACTTCAGGCGGTTGCCCGGAGCAATATAGGATTGGATGATCTCTTTTCCGGTTTCAATATAGGCCTGATAATCTTTCATGATATTCACATAGCGACCCTCGTCGAAGCTGAGGGAATCGAAACTGACCTTAAAAAACGGAACAGAATCTATAAGGATTTCGCCCGAATAGATGCCGCAGTTGCCTTCGGCACTGGATTTGTCGTAGGCCTCAAACCCAAAGGCTATGTTGCCCTGCACCCTTATGGTGTCGTTAATGCCGGGGCCTTTGTCTTTTTTGTTGGGCGGAACGCTCATGATCAGGGCCTCATCCTGCCCGTTCACCAGGCTGTTGCTTCCTTTGGGATATAGGGCGAGGGCTTCGAAAAAAGGCTTTTCGGTTTCATGGGGAAACATTCCCGAGAACAAAGGGTTGATGGGGTGTTCGGTGAGCTCGCTGCGTATCTCGAAATGCAGATGTGGTCCGCTGGAGGCCCCCGAGTTGCCCGAATAACCAATGATGTCGCCTTTCTTCACCGGAAACAGGGCGCGATTGGGGAAAAGCTCTATCTCGAAGGTCTTTTGCTCATACTGTTTCTTCTTCACGTAATCGTCGACCACCACATTGAAAGCCCCCAGGTGGGCATAGACCGAAACCAACCCATTGGGATGAGTGATGTAGACGACCTTTCCGTAGCCTGTGGCCGATATCTTGATGCGCGACACATAGCCCGCGGCTATGCTCAGCACCTCTACATTCTCTTTGTTCTGTGTGGAGAAATCTATGCCGCTGTGGAAATGATCGGGGCGCAGTTCGCCGAAGCTGCCCGAGAGGACCAGTCTTCCGGCAATGGGCAGGCTAAAATAGTTTTTGGGCAGTACGTTTTGAGCGAAGGAAAAAGCTAGGCAAGCATAAAAAAGTAGAATATAAATAACACTGCGCACCGCATGAATTTCTTTAGCAGATTATTTTATATCGCAAAACTTCTCCATGAGTTTAAAAGCAGGATTGTAGCCGTTTTGGTATGATTGTTCCCAATCTTCGCAGGCACCTTTCATGTCGCCCAGCTCGGCACGGCACACACCGCGCATATCCAGCACTTCGGCGTAATTGGGCTGAAGTTCGAGGGCTTTGTTGAAGTCGGCTAAGGCATCCTTATACTGCATGAGCAAACTGCGGGCTTGTCCGCGAAACGCCCAGGCATCGGCATCGGCCGGACTGATGCGAATGGCCATATTGAATTTCTCAATGGCACCCTTGTAGTCTTTGTTGTCGAGACGCATTATTCCCTGATCGAGAAACTCGGTAACCGCCTTGCTCTTTTCGGCGCTTTTGAAAGTAATACGTTTGAGGGTTTCGAAGAAAGGCTGCAGCATATCCAGTTTGCGGAAGTTGGCTTCGGTGGTGGTAGCTTTTTGGATGAGATCGGCCAGCACCGCAAAATTGAGTGAGGAATCCACTATGGGAGGCATCACCGACATGCCAAGCATATTGCCGAGAGAATCCATAACGGGAAGTCCGCCCGAACGGAACTGTGAAGTGGAGGTAGCTTCTATGAGTTTCACCTTTCCGAAATCTTTTATATCGATCAGGCGCCCTTCGCTCAACTGAAGCACACCCTTGGCGGTATGATTGGCCAGATAGACTTTTTGTCCTATCACGGGGGTGTAGGTTGCCATGCGCAAGGGGGTGGCGCTGTCGTAATCTATCTTGAGCAAGACGAAGTCGTTGTCGTTGTCGGCATAGGTAAATCCCAGTATCTTATAATATTTGCCGTTGGCCAGTTGCACCTGTCCGTAAGAGTATTTACCTATGGTGCTGATGGGGCAAACCACAGCGTTGGGAGCTATGCAAACCCCGTGACCAATGACGACATCGGTTTTGAGCTGAGCCACCGATTGGGCTACTGTGGCTAAAATGCTTTGGGTGTTTTGTGATTGTGAGAAAAGAGGAAAGAGGCAAACTGCCAGCGCCAGGCCTATGATTCGTTTCATTGTAATTTTTTTATGTAAAATTATGCCAATAGTAAAGAAGAGAGGGAGAAGGCTTGTTTTTTTTATCAACAATCTTACTAAAAGGAGATAAGGATTACTGAGCATGAAAAAGCCGGAGCGTTAGCCCCGGCATTTTTTATGGTTTTGCTTATTCCTTAATAAACTTTTTTACAACCATCCCCTCATTCGTCTCGAGTTTAATAAAATATAAACCTTGGGAAAGGTTGCTTATATCGAGTTGTCGGGAATCAAGTTGTTTTTTGAGTAATAGTTTACCACTAATGTCAAAAACTTCTACGATTGAGTAATTAATAATAACATTGAAATAAAGCGTTTTAATAGCAGGATTTGGGTAAACTATAATGCTAGACTTAGTTATAGAGCTTTCATTTGTCATCTCAACATTTTCAACTATTGGGTTTGAAGAATTTTCTGAAGAAATTGCTTGCGATTTGCTACTCGTGCAAGGTGTAATATGTGCCTCAAAATAAGCACCTTCTTCCACCTTAAATCCATTCTCTAAAAATATACTCAATCCTGCTTCATAGGTTATGGAGGCACCATTCTTAATTGTAACATTTCCATATGTCTGATTACCATCAACATTAAAACCGGCATAAAGATTTTCCTGAGCTGAAGTATAGAAAGGCAAGCCCTGAATAGATGAATTGTAAAAATAACCATCGTACGTTTTATTTTGGACATAAATATTGTCAATACAATCTTCTTTTTTATAAAGTTCAACATCATCAATTAAAAAAGATCCTGATTCAGCATATAAGATAATATTGTCCAAATCATCATGTCCTGTTGGCATTGTTATCTCAAAGTAATATTGCTTCCAAGATTTTGTATTATTTGCAACAAGATACTCAACAATAACTGCATTTGGAGGCTCCCAATCATCACCATGAGGCCAATTTGCTCCATATTCACTAAAAATAAACTTTAATTGATTTCTTCCATCAGCACAGACATCTATACAAGGTTTTGACATTGGGTTAGCCTTTATTTTCAATATATAGGTGGCACCAACTTCAAGAGGATCTGCCAATCCATTATAGATTGCTTCATGAAAATCTCCATCATTAGCAGCTAAATAAACACATCTGTTAGTAGGCAGGAATTTAAAATCATCAGCGTTATTACTACAATTATCTAAGATATTGTTCCATGGTAATGAATTGATACAGTTTGTTGTACTCAACCAATCAGGGGATGATGCAATTTCTGTTCCATGTTTTGCATATCTCCAATTAGCAATTTGGCTATCAAAGTCCGTCCAACTAGAAAAATAATCACAAGCAGGGCTATTTGTACCATATTCTCCAAGTTGAAATGAATAATTGTTTATTAAGTTATTTTGACCAAAAACAAAACAAGAAAATAAAAAAAACAGGAGGGTAAAATGTGTTTTCATAATTAAAAATTTACAGATAAAAAAAGACTGTTGTATGTGCCGCTACTAAAGACGTTAGCGTAAAATTTTCTAAAATCAGTCATTAAATTATAACCTACACCTAGCTTAAAATTCTTCTCAAACCTGTATGAATATTCAATGGAGAATTTATATAAAAAATCTCCTCTATGTATTAGGAGAAATCTATTAAGTTTATTATTAAATAATACTTCACGATGAAAAGTATCATTATTAATGTACACGTCCTGTTCGAATTTGTTTGAAAATGCGATTTCTTTATGAAAACCTACTCCTAGTTTTATTATGTGTTTATCCTTGTAATCAAGAACTTTAAAAAGAACCTTTACTGGTAAAAATAATTTAAAGTAGCAAGCATTCGTTGTTATTGTCCCATCTGTTATTGTTGGCGTACCTCCAATAGAATCATAATGCACATCAGAATAAGTATGATCAAATTTGAATGAGCCATTATAAAAGCCAATACCACTATTTATTATAAGCCATTTTGTGATGAAAAAGGATGCACCCAAATTTAAATAACAACCTAATTTGTTTGTAGTATTATTTATGCCCGAGCCATAAGGTTTTGGATTTAGTGAAATACCTGATTCAACTCCAAATTCCCATCTTTTTAATTTTATTGAATCATTATTGTGTTTTTGGCAAAAAGCTGAGTTTATAAAAAACAGTAGAGAAATTATTATAAAAACTATTTTTTTCATGAGTTTAGTTTTTAAGAGATTTGATTTCTTCCTTCAATTTATCAATTTGTTTTTGTTGGTCAATCCTGTATAAAAAAGTTCTTCAACCCGTTCGTCTCAACCTCCAACATGAGCCGTTTTTTTTCCTATAGGCTCCTGCCTGTGCATTTATATTGTTTTCTATAACCATGATTATCATTCTTTCACAAACTTCCTAACAATATTCCCTTCCGGAGTGAAAAATTTTATAAAATACAAACCCTGCGCTAAATCAGTAATATCTATACGATTTTCATTAAGATTGAATGATAATATTTTATTTCCACTCATATCGAACACAGAGACAAGAGCAGGAAAGGCCAATCCATCAATAAATAGCACATTATTAGCAGGATTAGGGGAAACAGCAATCATGTTCTTATCTGTTTTATTGCTATTTAATGCTTCTATTTCTTTTTGCCCTTTGATCTTTAATATCTCTTGTGAGATTTGTGAATTTATAGTTTGATGATAAGAAATGGACTCTATAGTTTGACCTTTATTGCTTTCACAAGGAACTATGCGCCCACTAAAATCAGACCCACTTACTGCATGAAAACCTGGCAATAACGAAATCTGCTCCCCGGCAGTAAATTTCACACTTGAACCACTTTCGATCAACACATCACCAAAATTTTGATTTTGATTAATACAACAACCTGCATATAAATTGTTTTCAGCACTTTCCATATAATCGCTGTTGGGATACAAACTTCCAAAATAAAATTTATTTTGAATTATTTTTTCAGTGGGACATTTTTCAAATAGTTCAACATCGTCAATCATAAATCCTTGCTCATTACAAACTAAAACAATATTTAATAAATTATCATGATCAGAATCTAAAATAATATCTTTTTCACGTAATTTCCAGTTGCAATCATTAAAAGGACCTACTTCTGAAAGATTATCTATTTCTATTTTTTGATTTTCATCATCATTTGAATCCCAGTAATATGCATAATTGGTAAGATACACTGAAAGATTTGCGTTGGAACTACAATTTAAAATATTTGATTCACAGGAAGAATGTATTTTAAACGGTATATACTTATATCGCAATGTATACGTTATGCCAGTTGTTAAAGCCGTTTGAGGGTTTAATCCATTTCGAATAGCAGCATATTTATGGGGGTCACAATTTGTATAGTTTTTATATTCCACCTCAATGACAATAAATCTATTTGAAGGAAATACGCTAATCATGGGCACACAATTACAATCAATAGCGGCATCTAAAGAACAAGTATGATAATCTATCCATTTTGGCATTTTACGATGTGAATCATGATGCCAGGCATAATTCCAATTAGCAATATCATCATTGAAATTACTTTCCCCAATATCCGAATCTTCATATTGAACAAAGGCACTTATATCATTTCCTCCGCAAGACGCTATGTTATGTCCAGGCATTGTCTCTTCAAAACTATAATTTGGAATTAAATTGTTTTGGGAATATCCTAGACAATATTGTAGAATAAAATAAAAATAGATTAATTTTTTCATAAATGTAGAATAAAGATTAAAATATAATACCAAGATTAGTACCAAATAGGAATCTCTCATTACGAGAAAAATTAAAGCTCAACATAAGTCTAAGAGATAAATTATTCTTAAAATAATATTCAAGGCCAATGCCATTAGATTCATAAACATACCAATACTTTCTTTCAAAATAGTTATTGATTTTAAACGGATTTCGATCATCAATATTTGAAGCAATATTTTTATAAATCATGCTACCATAAACATGCAACTCCTGAATATTTTTAAAATTGACACCAAGCCCTAATGTGAATTTGATTTTTCTCAATGTTATAATTGAGTAATTAATCCTGATTGGAATAGAAAGTGAAAAAGACGATGTTTTTTCTTTTATAAAACGTTCTTCTTGGTAATCGGCATATTCAATCTTTGTATAATTCCCTGCATAATCAAAAGAAACGCTCATGAAAAGTTTTGGAAAAAAATATAGATCATTCGATAAAGCTATCCCATATGTGTTGTTTGTCAAAGACTTTATATTGCCATTATTCCAGTGGTTAAAAATCGGAGACATATAAAGAAAAGACACTCCAAATTTATAATGAATCTTAAATTTGTGACTTGAGCGAATTGAATCATCACAAATAGAATGGGATTCAAATGAAAATATCAAAATTAAAAACAGAATGCTTAATGCCTTAAAAATTTTTACCATCTAATATATTTTAAAAATTATATATAGAAACACGCAAATAATCAACGTAAATATCCAATGTCTATTGAAAAATACCAATCAATAACTTTTTGATTCTTTTTTTAATATTGAGTTCTCAACTTCTAATCTTTTAACTCTTTTATTTATTTCTATAATGTACAATGTGAGTTCTTCAATTTTCTTCAACAACAATGATTGGGTTTCTCCGAGCGGAACACCATTATTAATTACTTCATTTTCTGATGGAATTTCAGGCAAATGCTTGTGTTCGTTAATGAATTTTTCCAACTTTGTAAGAGGCATTAAATTATATTTTTTGTCAAACACAAAATCATTCCAGCCAGTTAATGTTATTGTTATTTCTCTAGCAACTATTTTCCCGTCGATAGCTAGTTTATAACTTGTACCACCCACAGTAGTATTTGAAGTTCCAATACCAACGTTACCTGTAACTTGTTGTATTGATATTGCATCTATTCCTGGAAAAGTTCCAATCCTTAATCCTGTTCCATTTATACTTTTAATATAATGATAAGGATCACCAAGATACAATACTGCTTCATCATTTGAATTTGCGAAATTATTATTACCTCGAACGAGCATATCTCCTCCATCAACCTGAAATTTTTGAATAGGGGTACTGGTTCCGATTGCAACTCTCCCTGTACCAGTTACATCCGAGGGCCCAACAAAAAAAGTAGGTATTAAAGTTGATGTATTATTGAAGCCAATCATAAAAGAATTAGCTACATTATTTTTCAAAAAGCTGCCAAAAGAAAAAGATAAGGGTTTATAAGCATAAGTGTAATATCCAATAGCTAATGCATCACGACCCAATCCATTTGCATATTTTCCTATTCCAAATCCTCTATAGGTAATCTGTCCGTTAATCGGCGGACCCTCACTATCAAATATCCAGGGATCTTTATTTTGAAGATTTCCGCTCCCATTTGGATTAAACGGGAAATGAACGCTATAAATTCTATCGTTATTTCCATCAATAGCAATACAACTATTCCCTACATAAACAATTGTGTCGGAGGAAGTAATTCGGCTCGTATTTAACTTTCCAGTTGTCGAAATATTCCCAAAAACAGATAATCTCTCAGTCGGTGTACCTGTCCCAATACCAACATTTCCAACTCCAGCAATAGTTACAATCGTACTGTCATTTTTCTGCCAATACGTCTCAGGGTAAGGCAATTCAGTGGTTCCTACCAGCACAGTAACATCATTGGCTGCCGTACAGCCGTATTCGTCAGTAACTGTAACTATATACACAGATGAAACCGTTGGGCTTACACTGATTGTTGCCACATTTTCGTTGGTGCTCCAGTGATATTGTGCACCTCCGCTGGCAGTTAATGTTGTGGTATCACCCAAGGCTATACTTTTATTAAATCCTCCGTCAGCTCTTATTTCGGGATATACTGTAATGGTGGCCGCATCGGTGGCCATACAATGATTGTCGTCCGTAACCGAAATTGTATAGGTAGTTGTTTGTCGCGGATGAACAATAATGGAAGCAATACTATCTCCATTACTCCATTTGTATGCAATTCCTCCGCTTGCAGACAGAGTGTCGGACAACCCAAAACAAATACTGTTATCGGGTCCTGCATTAGCCACCGGCAATGGGTTGATATTTACCTGCACACTGTCTTTTCCGGCACAACCATTATTCGATACCGTCACAAAATAAATCTGCGAACTGTCCGGGCTTACAACTATTGTAGCCGTTGTTTCGTTTGTGCTCCACAAATATTTATCTCCTCCGCTTGCTCTCAGCGTATCATTTATGCCTTTGCAGGCAGTAATATCGTTCCCTGCTTCAGCAATGGCATAATTGCTCACATTCACACTAACAGTATCGCTAACCACACAACCAAAATAATCGGTAGCTTTTACGTTATAAATAGTATTGTTGGAAGGAGATATAACCGCGACAGCCGTGGTATCTCCTGAATTCCACAAATAATGATGAAATCCTTCCGTGGCTCTGAGTGTATCGGTTTGCCCTGAACAGATATTGTGGTTTTCTCCAATATCTAATGTGGCAGGGGTTCTCATAACAACAGCCACGCTGGTGCTGGCCGTACAACTATTTTCACTTGTCACGGTAACATAAAAGGAGGTAGTTTCAGTAGGCTCTGGCGAAATACTTTGTGTAGTTTTACCATTGCTCCAAATATAGCTTATACCTCCGGTTGCTGAAAGAGATGCAATACCGCCGGGGCAAATAGTATCATTCAGGCCTGCATCGGCAACCGGGCTGGGCAAAACTTTTATTGTAACACTATCTTTGGCCGCATTGCAACCGTTCGATACGGTAACATAATACATAGTGGTGCTGTCAGGTGTAACTGTTATGGTCGCATCAGTTTTAATCGTGCTCCATAAATATTTATTGCCTCCTGAAGCCGTAAGTTCAATATTAGTCCCTTTACATATCGAATCATTGGGCCCCGCTTCGGCTGTGGGTATATCTCTGTTGATGTACACCATAACTGTATCAGTAGCTGAAGCTCCCGATTGGCTGTAGCCTGTTACAACATAATAAGTTGTACTATCAGGGAACACCGCAATACTGGCTGTTGTATCACTGGTGTTCCATAAATATCTTACTGCTCCGTCGGCTTGCAAATGGGCCGTATCACCCACGCAGATAGTGTCGTTTTTCCCGGCCTCAATCTTAAATGGTTTTATTTTTACTTCTATCATACTTGTATCCTCGCACCCGAAAGGATTCACGGCATATAGATAGTAATTTGTTGTGCTGTCAGGGGTAACAATAATATTCCTTGTAGTATCACCTGTACTCCATAAAAGGGGGGCAATTCCTGAAGCACAAAGCGAAATAGAATCGCCTGGATAATTGGTGCCATTTCCACAATTATTTATATCAGGCATAATATCTCCGTAAGGAACAAAATCTCCTAGTGAATCTAACAAAAACACATTAAACCCGTTGGTGTCAGTTATAGCAAACAGCGGGTAGTTAGCTTCTTTAGGTGCAAAAATAATCCTACCGGGTTTATAAGCATTATTAAGAGTAAAGTATTTCGAAAAACAATTACATTCTGTAAGCGCATTCAACTGAAACAAGTGATTCAATCCGTCAAAAACAGTATTTTTATCCTGGGGATCAGAAGCGTAGTTTGAAATATTTTTTATTACATCCTTGAGTTCAGAAAAACAGGAACAAATGCTCGTCGAATTACAATTGAAACTGGTGGGCAGTTTTATTTCAGACAGTTTGTCTGCATTCAATACATCTTCCCAGTCATTCGCACTTGGCCCGTTTCCACTATACCCATAATAAGTGTTAAATAAGGCCGCTACATCGTTTTTGCTGGTCTGATCCAATTCAGAAAATGGCAATGATGATAGATAATCGTTTGCAAAATATTTATAGACAGCAATATATGCCAGCCTGCTTCCGCAGTATGGATTATTGTTCTGACAATTCGATCTGACTATACCAAATGAGTTAATACCCAGATTGCCATACGTCTCGCTAATGTTTATATAACCGAAAAAACCCTGGCTGATGGTATAATCAGTGCTGATGTATTTATACACATGATACGAAATTCCACCGAGGTTAAAAGCTCCTAAACTCGAAAAATAGCTGGCATTCGTCAGTTTAATAAAACTATGCGAATTGATTAATTGAGCATCATCTTCAAAATCGTGAAGCTGGTAAACATTAATGGTAAACAACAGGGTATTCACTTGCGAAAAGTAATTATCCGGCAAAAACACCAAAGGCTCTTTCCATGCTCCCAGTCCGGCCATGTCAATTGCATCAATTTTTTGTGCACTACTTTGTTTACTTGTTAGTACAAAGCATAAAATTACGAAAAATAAACTGAAGATTTTATTAATGGTTAATCTTTTTTTCATGACTTTAGAATTAAAATTACTTGGTAAATAAATACTGTAGGGTTTTATCCGCCGGAAATAGATTGAAAATATCATTAAACGAGACAACTATTTCATGATTCGTGCTTATATTTGTTATAGCCTTCATCATTAATCCATTGGCATCCTGCACTATTTCCACATTTTTAGCGGTTCCATTATTTACGAAATAGCCAATATTGGATTTATGATAATCATTGATAAAAGTTCCTGTGCTACCCGACTTAAGATAAATATATCCAAGGTTTTGCCCGCTCGTAAAATTATGTGTCGAGTCAGTAAAAAGACCAATTGCACCCGTAGTAGTATGTTGAATAGCAAAAGGCGCATCTTTCCAATCCAGATAAGCCGGAAAGTTTATGGTTTTTCCCCAGATAAACAATTTCTGCTGTGTAAGCATAGTATCTGCATTATGGTACTTGAATCGCATCACATAATTGTTGGTTTGCGCTGTCGCCATATACACCAGTGCAGAAAACAGAAAAACTAATAAGACTTTTTTCATACTGTATTATTTATTAAGTTATTATTAAGGTCAATTTCAAAAAATACTCATCCGATTACTTACTTGTAGTTAATATTCTATTCATCGGTAGCGGTGGTTATAGTTTTTCCATAAGGAATTCGAGGTTGAGGGTTTGTTGGGCATCGATGGTAAAGGTGAAGTCGATGTCGCGATAACCGGGCAGTGTGATGAGGGCTTGATAGGTGGCAGGAGGAAGATTGAGCTTTTGGGCTATGCCGTTTTCGTTGGTGAGGGTAGAGAAAGCGATAGAGGGGATGGAGAGTTTTGCTTCTTTGAGAGGAGCTGATGTTTCTTTGGCACAGACCAGCACACTGAGGCCGTTGGTGAGGACAATTTTTTGGAGTTTGAAGGTGA
>CAZRFL010000033.1:0-36198 GCA_964599365.1 uncultured Bacteroidales bacterium | reverse complement strand
ACTGAATAGAGTATCTGACTACGGATCAGAAGGTTGAAGGTTTGAATCCTTCCGGGGTCACAAAAAAAGACAGAGGAATTTTATTCCTCTTTTTTTATGTACTATACGAAGGTAATCCACAGCTGGAATTTTGGTCACAAAAAGAAGAGGCTGTCCATTTTGGACAGCCTCTTCTTAATTGGTAATATTAAATCAATAATTGATCAATATGGCTGAACAGTTACCAACTTCATTATTTGTCCATATCCCCAAAGTAGGTACATACACAACAGGGCCAAAATCATAGGTTCCTGGAGTCAGTCCAGTTATTACAACCGTATTTGAATAAGCTTGTCTGCTATTTGCAGCACAAGTTAAGCCCCAACTCCCAGAGCCAGCAAGGGTTGGTGTTGCCCCACCAGTTAATGCATAACCTCCGTAAAGTCTCATTCCGGTTCCTGCAGTGGCTCCGCAACCATAAATAATATTCGAGTTTAATAGAACTTTTTGTGATGATGAAGTTATCACCAAAGTTACTTTAGGTCCTGCCCATGTATAGGTGCTAATAACAGTCGGCTGCACACATAAAGCATCAATCGATACAGCATTTGCAATAGAACCTGGTAATGATTGGGGTGACTGATATGTTAAAACACCACTGGCATCTGTTTTTAATACAGAGTTCGCTGTTGCTACACCACCAACATACAATTTGTTTGTAAGGTAAAAATCTCTGAATCCATATGAACTACTTCCAAGATCAAAGGAATTTGAAAGGTTAGGTACAACGTTCCCATTAAAAATCGCGGCAAAGGGTCCGAGTGCTAAATAGGTATAATTAGTCCCGCTGGTAGCTTTTAATGCATAAGAGGCATTACCTATTTCAGTGTAATTAGAAGCATCATAATATACGTGTAATTTTGATGTGGGTGATCCTGTGTTAATACCAACATTTGAACCATCATTATACAACAAACTATTTGCCACCCATGTGGTTCCATTATGACGAAGAGTTTGTCCACTTGTTCCTGCAACTAAAGGACCTGTTGGTCCTTGTGGACCTTGAGCTCCAGTAGCACCGGTTGCTCCTACAGGACCTGCAGGTCCTGTAGGACCTGTGGCACCAGATGTACCTGCATTAGCAGCGTACATTGCGTAAGGGACACTCAATAATTGAGATGTTCCCATATCTGTATAAGTGGTTCCACCGGTAACATCTAATTCTACCTGAAGCCAATAATTTCCTGAACTCCAAGTAACAGAACTAAAAACACCGGACAAAACAGTACCTTGTCCAACAGTTACTGTGAAAAGACCAAATTGATTGGTGGTAGGGGTTTGGCGCTCTGAATAAACAACTGCTCCAGCTGCTGATCCCTGATGTACTGACAACTTAACACCTAAAGACTGATTTTGAAGTAAGGTCCCTGATGAATTACGAGCCACTGCCTGATAGTTGAATCCTTGCGGAACCTGTGCGAAAGCTTGACTAGTAAAAACTAAAAGCACCAAGGCACTAAAAAAAGTAAAAATTGATTTTTTCATAACTTTATAATTTGGAATTTGATTAATAAACTAAATTGATTTTGTGAATACTGCTTTTTTGTTTTCCATTAACATCAGTTGATTTAAGCTCCAGCATATAAATGCCCTGTCCAAACTGCCCGATGTTTAAAGAAATGATATTTGATCCAAAACTTCCACGATAAGTCTGGTCAAAAACGACCTGTCCTACCATGTTGTAGATCTTAACCATATAATCGCCATCGTTAAGTGCATTGTAGCTAATGTTAAACTGTCCGTTACTTGGGTTAGGGTAAACTACTACATTGCCCTGCAGTGCATCGTTTTCGGCAACAGAGGTAGTAAGCTGCTCGGGTTGCTGAAATCCCTGCGTAAGCATGTTGGTAGGTTGAATGAAGGTTTGTACCATGGTCATTTCGGCCACAGTAACCGATAGTGAATTACCTCCTGCCGAGTAGAAACCTCCTGAGGAGGAAATTACCACGGGGGAAAGCGTTTGGGCTTGCAGAGTAATGCAGAGTAACATCACAAAAGTCCAAATGAGTAGAATTTTGATTTTCATTTTTTGCATTTAGGTTAATATTTATTTACAAAGATACAAAACGAAGGGCAAGTTTGTCATTTTTTTTCAAGTATTTAACAAATTAGCTATTTACAACTGTTAATATTAACTTTTACACCAAGCATATTAATTATCTTAGTGAACAATCATACTGAACTATACTAAGCTTTATGAGATTATTATTGGATTGGTTTTAAAACAATGATATCTATCAACATCATGTCATATCTCTTGGAATTCTAAATTACAATATCTATCAAATGAAAAAGCCTTGAGAAAATCTCAAGGTTTTTTCATTTAAGAATTAGAGATTCTTATTTTGTATTGCCTTTAGGAGTTTTGCTGATATCAACAGGTTTCACTTCCATTTGAACCTGAGGATTCTGCTCATTCCTCATTTTTTCCTCTTTATTAATTTTCTGCTGAGGAACTGCATCAGTACGCAATTTACTACCATCCCACCAAAAAGGTGATGCATTACGATCTTTATTGTTCTCGTTGAACATCATACCTTTGAGGTTTTTATCAAAGTTTACATCAGTGATCATAGAAGGAACATTGTTGCTTTGCGCATCAATACGCTTGCCAATAACAATGTAGGAAAACTCTACTGAAGAGTTACCGCTGTTCATTTCTTTTACGGTGAAGCCTTTGCTATCAACGCTTACAACATAAAGTCCATTACATTCACCGGAAGGTGTAACGGTTACAATTGGTTTGCCAGAAATCACAGAAGCAAAATCATTCTGGAATTCAACACGGCATGTTCCGTTGGAGAGTTGAGCACTACCATCGTTATAAACTTTAAGATCGGTTGAAGTTACACCATAAGCTGCTACTTTTTTATCACCGGTTGTGATAATATCAGCTTGGTATCCTGAAGTATATTCGTTGCCAAGGTTATATGATGCAAATACTTCACCAGAAGCAGCTGTCCCAAACATTTCACCTCTCGACCAGCTACCCATAAGGTCTCCATAAGATGCAGAACCTATTCCTGCAGTTGCACCCGAAGGCATGAAACCCGTACCGTTAATACTTGAAGTAAAATAACCTCCATAATTTGCTAATCCACTACTTCTGTAACCAAGGGAACCCCAATAAAAACCATTAACATCTGCTCCTAAAGTTCCTCCGCAACGGTTATAATCATTGTAGTTAAATCCTGAAGTTCCAAATGAATATAGGTCACCCCAAAAACTATAGCCCTTAACAGCTGAATTAATTGTAGATTGTGAATATCCTGTACCATCATTTTGTGCATCCCGGGTTCTGTAAGCAAACATTGATGCCTGTCCATCACCGCTGGCAAGCAACTGGTTATGATAAGAATAGTTTGCTTGAGTTGCTGAATAACCAAGATACATAATTTCGTTAGCACTTCTTTGAGCATAAGCACCATAGGAAGCCGATCCAAAAAATCCAAAATGAGTTGCATCATATTGTCCATAGGCACCATAAGATGAACTACCGAGATATCCTTTCGTATTGGCAGAGTATTGTCCATATGCTCCGTAAGCAGTTCCCCCAAGATGACCGTTTATTAAGGAGTTTGCTGAATTTTGTCCAAAAATACCATAGCTACTTGCAGAGCCAAAAGCACCGTACATTCCACCAATACCATAATAGCCATATGTTGTTCCCGCGTTATCCCAATTCAAGAGAGTTTGAATCGTTCCTTTTGTCCAATTTGTAATAGCATCGGTGTTAGTATTACCGACATAAGTCATACCTATATAACCAACCACATCATCATATATTTTCAAGTTTGTGTTCTCAGTTGGGTTAATATAAAGTCCGTTATCCGTCCATAACCCCCAGTTAGCAGAATAATGCTGACCATCTATCATGTCTGCATTTAGGTTTGTGTTTACATCAGTGGATAATATGCTGAATGGAGCTGTCCCTGTCGCAACAGTTGATATGATCTGACCTGAGAAAGTTCCGTTGCCGGCAACAGAAAGTTTCTCTGAAGGGGTTTGTGTACCGATTCCAAAATTACCTGTAGCATTTTGAAGGGTAATACGAGATCCTCCGCCACCTAATTCAAATATTTCCAGATCATCGGTAGTCGGGTGATTACGAAGGTTCCACTGATTAACTCCGGCACGGGCAAATCTTAAAGCTGCATCACCGCTATTAGCATCTATATCGATAACACTAAATGAGGATGAGGATGCCACTCGCAGACCAGTACTGCCGGTGTGTAAAATATCCACAGGATAAGTTGGTGTAGTTGTGCCAAACCCAACATAAGTTCCATCGTTATATAAATTACTGGTGGCAACCCATGTTGTCCCATTATTGCGTAGAGTTTGTCCAGTAGTTCCAGGGACCAATGGGCCAGTAGCTCCTGTTAATCCTGTAGGACCAATAGGACCAATTGCTCCGGTAGCGCCTGTGGCTCCAGCAGCTCCCGTTGGGCCAGTAGGACCAGTTGGGCCTGTGGCGCCTGCTGTGCCCGAGGTGCCAGCATACATAGCATAAGGTACTGATAATAATTGTGAAGTACCCATGGCTGTATAGGTAGTTCCACCGGTTACATCCAAGCCAACTTCGAGCCAATAATTACCGCTGGCCCAGTTAATGGTTGTAAAAGTACCTGTAAGTACGGTACCTTGTCCTACAGTTACAGTGAAAAGTCCAAAGGCATTGGTAGTAGGTGTCTGACGTTCTGAATACACGACAGTTCCACCAGATGATCCCTGATGAATGGCAAGGCGTACGCCTAATGCCTGATTGTTGAGAAGCACACCCACCGAATTACGGGCTACTGCCTGATAGTTGAATCCTTGTGGTACCTGTGCGAAGGCCTGATTAACAAACACTGTAAGCATCAGGGCACCTAAAAATGTAAAAATTGCTTTTTTCATAATTTTATAAATTTGATTTTGATTAATAAACTAAATTGATTTTGTGAATACTGCTTTTTTGTTTTCCTTTAAAATCCGATGATCTGAGTTCAAGCATATAAATGCCCTGACCAAACTGCCCAATGTTTAATGAAATGATATTTGATCCAAAAGTTCCACCATAAGTCTGGTCAAATACGACCTGTCCCACCATGTTGTAAATCTTAACCATATAATCACCATCATTAAGTGCATTGTAGCTAATGTTAAATTGCCCATTGCTGGGATTAGGATAAACTACCACTTCGCCCTGAACTGCTTGATTTTCTTGAACTGAAGTAGTAAGTTGCTCAGGCTGCTGAAATCCCTGGGTAAGAATGTTCGAAGGCTGAGTGAATGTTTTTACCATAGTCATTTCGGCTACGGTAACCGATAGGGTGTTACCTCCGGCCGAATAAAAACCTCCTGAGGAGGAAATCACTACGGGCGAAAGCGTCTGGGCGTGCGTGGTAATGCAGAGCAACGTCACGAAAGTCCAAAGTAGTAGAAATTTCATTTTCATGTTTACTTTAATTTAGGTATTGATTTACCACAAAGATACGACAAAGGAGAATTACTTGTCAAGTTTTTTATGCTTTTTTAACAAATCTTCTGTCAATACCTTTTGTAATTAACATTTTTAATTGATAACACAATTTAACAACTCTGTTTATACATCTGTTTTTCAACTAATTTAACAATAAAAATAATATTCAAATTCTACAATTTTAAAAACAATGATATAAATCAACTATTACAATAAAAAGGACAAAATCCATAGAATTCAGGCATAACAATAAATCTCTTCTGTATAATCTTCAATAAATTTTGAAAATTTCAGAACCAGAAAATTGTATCATTTTGGCTCACTTAAAAGCTTTTTTGTTAAAAAATAAGAATAAAAAAGAAATAATTTTATCTTTGCGAGACGACATTTTTTTAAACCACAAATAGTAAATTATGAAGACCATAAAATCACTACTTATTTTAGCAATTTTGATACTGTTATCAAATATGGGTCATGCTCAGGATGCCTTTTTGTATAATGGTTCTCCTAACGTCCTAAAGGAACAGACAAACTTAAACATAGAGTTTGTTTATGAGGGTATGAAGGTCGGAGAGTTTACTGAGGAAATTTACTTAAAACAAAAGAAATCTGAATTCCGGAAAGCAGCCGAAGGCGACAAGTTTGTAAAAAAATGGTCTTCCGACCGCACTGATATTTATGAGCCTAAATTCGTTGAGCAACTCAACAAAGGATTAAAACGGATGAACCTGGTTGCAGCCAAAAATGCACCTGACAGCAAATACACCATGTTGGTTCAAACAAAAAAACTGGAACCGGGATATTTTAATGGCAGCAATGGCAATAAACGTGACACCTACGTTAATCTCCAGGTGGTCATCGTGGATTCAGAAAACAGGGATCAGGTTCTTTGCACTATTAAAGCAGAAAATTTAGTGGGAGTTACCGATGAGCCGACGGATATGAAGGAAACTACCATGAAAATAACCAATGCTTATGCCTTAGCTGCTGATAAGATAAGCAAATTGATCACTAAGATCTGCACCCAAAAAGAGAAGATCAAGAAGGAGGATGCAGAAGATGAGATTACTCCCGAAAAAAAGGAGAAAAAAGAGAAGAAAAACAAAAAGAACGAAGACGAATCAGAAGAATAACTCATTATAATTATCAAATACCAAAAGCATAAATCATGAAAACAAAGAATATTGTATTTACATTAGTCCTTTTAGCATTAAATTATTCTTTTAGCATTGCCCAGCCCGGTCCGGGATTTGGAAGCAATGGGTTTACCAAGTTCATCAGTGGCGATGTTAAATTCTTAAAAGGTCAAACCTCTCTGAGTCTGAAATTCTCTTACGACAATATGATGGTAGGTGAACTTACCGAAGATGCTTATATCAAACAAAAAACTCAGGAACAAAACCGCATGAAATCAGGTTCAGGCGATGGTTGGGCAACCAAGTGGACCAACGACAGAGTGGCACGGTATGAACCCGAATTCCTGAAATGGTTCAATAATTCAATGAAAAAACTGGGTATTGTTTCTACTTCGGTCAATGGTGAAGCATCCACCACTTATACCATTCTTGTTAAAACAACCAAGATAGAACCGGGTGTTTATACCGGAGTTTCTACTTTTGGCCATGATATAGGCGAGGACACTTACGTTAATATCCAGGCAGATATTATTGAATCAGCCAATCCTTCGAATGTATTAGCTTCGATTTCTGTTACTAAAGTTATTGGCCAGGCTACTTCATTTGCCAATTATGATGCCGGCCTTAGAATAACGAATGCGTATATGAACGCAGGAAAGAACCTAGGAGCTTTTATAGTTAAGAACTGCAAGTAACATTTAGTTATACTTTATTTTGAGGATCCATGCTCCCGAAAGGGAAGTAGAAAAGCATGCTATGTTCCTTTTCCGGCACTGAGCCAACAGCCTTTCTGAATAATAGCGGTTGTTGGAAGCATCCAGAATGATTAGGCCCGGTCGAAATTGTTGTAATATTTCATCCGGACTCATTTTAGTATTATGAGTTATTAAGAGAAAATCGACGGTGATCTTATCGGAGCTTACAGTTTTACTATTGACAATGGCCATTCTTTTTCCGGCAAAACTTATAAAATTATCCTTCTTATAAAAAATGTCGTCGGCAAAAGTGCCTGCTGTATCGGGAAGATAAAAAGTATTCACTATTTTGGTTTGGTATTTTATGCGACTGTTCTTAATGAAAAAATCCATCTTTCGGGTATCCTTTCGCAGGGATGAATCAGCGACGAAATAGCAGGAGTTTCCATTGATAAAATCGATGGCAGTATGCTTGGCAATATTGTAAACTATGATCCTTCTTTCCTGTTTCAAACTCATATTTCGGAAGGAAAAAGAAACTGCGAAGATCAGAAGGAAGACAAGTCCTGAAAATACCCATTTTGATGTTCTGTTGGAAAACCATAGCAGAATAGCCCCAATGGCAAGATAGATCAATAGGGTTTCCACAGGGGTTATGGAAATAGAACCTGAAACCGAATAAGGCAATCCTTCGATAAAAGAAACGCAACCGTTGAGGAAGATGAGCGACCAGGTCAGGGCCTTGGAAAGAATGACTGAAAGAAAAGGAACAGAATGAAAGACCAGACAAGCTATGCCCAGATAAATCACCACCGCCGACCAGGGAACCGCCACCAGATTGGTTAATATGAAATAGTTGGGGAATTGGTGAAAATAAAACATACTTAGCGGAAAGGTGACGATCTGGGTGGCAAGGGAAACGGCTATCAAGGCCCAAATCTTGTTCAGCAAACGGTTAGGTGCCCCCCAGCTTTGGTAGATAACAGGGTAAATAAGGATGATACCCAACACCGAAAGGTAGGAAAGCTGAAAACCGATATCGGTTATGAAATAGGGATCGAAGACCAGCAAAGTAAAGGCAGACGCAGCCAGTGTATTGAGCAGGTTAGGCGGATATCGGAAAGCATTGCTAAAGGCAATAAAGGTAAACATGGTGGAAGCCCGCATCACAGCCGGCGAAAGACCTGTGAGAATGGCATAGCTCCATACAAAAAGTATCAGAATGACTGCTTTAGGTGCTCTTCCGTATTTGAACTTATCGAAGAAGAAAAGAAGAAAGTTGAGGAAAAGGTAGATAATACCTACATGCATACCCGAAACACTCAATATGTGCATGGCACCACTCCCCTGATAATCTCTTATCAGGTCGGCATCGATTTTATCGGTATAGCCTACCAGCAAAGCTGAGATCACAGCATATTCACTGCCCGAAATGCCCCTCTGGTCGAGTATGTTCAACAATTTTTGGCGCAGGCTGTAGGCGTAGCTTTGAATAGGATTTCCATTTCCGGAAGATATCCACTTCCAGTCGCTTGTTTTAATGAAGGCTGAAAATTCTATCGAACGGTTATGGAGGTAGGTTCTATAATCAAACTCGCCAGGATTCATAGGCGGATTAACCGGCCTGAATTTCCCGCAAAGGATTATTTTATCGCCATAAACTAGCTTCTGCGAGAGGCTATCTTTCTGCAAATAAATGATGGCTTTGCCTGAAGTATGGTGGGACGTGGAAGAATCGCTGACAGCGGTAATTTCCACAACAGCCTTGCAGGTCTTTTCTTTTTCCTGCATGGGCTCGGTGAGTATACATTCGACTACAGCTTTCTCCGAAAGAAATTTCCCAAAATATTGAGTTTGTTTGGGAGCGTCGTGCCATATTTTCAACTGATAGCCCGACATCATAAAGAAGATGAATATGAGCAGACCCGTTATCCAGCGTAAGCGATAAGAAAGCTTTTGCTGAAAGGCGATGATCAATACCGAATAAATAAGAAACAGCAGGGCCGGAACATATACGGGAAGCGGTTGGGTGAATCCGGTATATAGTGGGAGCAGTATTCCCGAAAGGAAAGCAAGTAATATCCGCAGAAAGGGATAGCGATTCCAGAACATACTCATATATTATGGAGCGCATTCCGGAAAAAGCCGTCGAAACGGAGAAGTTTTTTCGCGGAATGGCTTATTTAATCATCAACTCGTCGTAGTTGATCACATTGACATCCTTATAGTAGAACTTAATGATGTCCATATAGCTATAGCCCAGTTGCGCCATACGTATGGCTCCCTGCTGACTCAGACCCACTCCATGACCATAGCCCTTGCCTTTAAATATAAGATAGCCACCTTGATTATCCACTATGGAAAACCAGGTCGATTTCAGCCCCAGATCCTGACGTATGATTGTGAGGGGAATGCTATCAGTAAAATTAACCTGTCGTATATCCTGTTTAAAGGTAATTGCATAATTCTTCTTGGCAGGATCGGCTATGTCGTAGTTGAAACGGGTTTTCAGATAGTCGAGCCAATTGGTTTGAAGTATCTTGTATTCCCAGGTAGCATTAGGCATTTTTAGCGAAAATGTATCCTTCACCGCCTTTAAGTATGAAGTGGGAATACTCCAGATATTTTCAGAATTAATGGTTTGTCCGCCCGAATTGGCATGGAAGGCAGCCGAAATCATTCTGTTATCTTTATCCACTATGACATCGCCGGCAGTTTTATAGGTGGCAGCCAGAATCTCGTAGCTTTTGCAGCGGTTTTGATAAAGCTGACAATGTACGCTATCGCATAGGTTGAATCCTTCTTTGGAATGTTTTTTCAGATTATTGAGCGCATAGGTGCGGCAGGTGATGGCCTGCACCAGATAGAAATCGTTATCTTTCACGCTGCCCCCTCCTTCCGATTGTACTACTCCGGCGACATAACTCTCTATCTCCACATGGTTGATGATTAGAAATTTTCCGTCGTTGACTGATAGCCGCAGATCGTCGCTATAAATACGCTCCTTCAGCTCGGCATTGCCGGGCTTTACTTTGAATGAATTCAGCAATCCTCCACCGCTCAGTGTTATAGAAGTAAAAGTCCCCAAACTGAGTGTACCTTTCAGAATCTTTATTGAATCTCTTTCTACTTTCAGTTGTATGGTTTCGTTCTTCAGAATGTCGGTTATCTTTTTATCAGCAAAAAATATGGAATATTTTCCCGAAAGGGCCGTGAAACTAAGGGACGTTATTTTATATCCCGTAAAAACCCGTATGTCGAGAAAATTCCCTGCCTTTGCGATGCTGGTTAAGGAAAGTAAAAGTGTGAGAAGCAGTAGTAGTTTGATCTTTTTCATGTGCGCAGTAAAATAAACTTAGATTACAAAAATAGAATTATTTGTTCAGTTAACCGAAATTTTAGACCGGAATCATCACAGGGCAGCTTCCGCGGAGGGGGCATCGCCGCTGTTTTCCTTTTCTTTTTTCGCCTTCAGGCTGCCTTCGAATATCTCGAATTTCACAAAACGACATTCCAGAGGGCCATTGAACAGGGGTATCTTTTTGGCAGGTTTGAGGCCGACAAACTTCAGTGCCTCGGAGTGGGAACTGATGATCCAGGCCGTGTAGCCGGCACAATGATTTTTGAGGGTGTTTCCTATTTCTTTATAGAGATCGATGATGTCGTCGGTTTTGATGCGTTCGCCGTAAGGCGGATTGGTGATGATGAAGCCTTTCTCCTTAGGGAAAAGAAAGGTCTGAAAATCGGTTTCTATGAGTTCGATATCTTTATGAAGTTTGGCCGAGCGAATGTTTTTATCGGCCACCATAATGGCCACTTCGGAGCGGTCGGAGCCGGTGATCTCGCATTCGGGATCGCAGATGGCATCGTCGGCAGTTTGTTTCACCTGTTTCCAAAGAGCCTCATCGAAATTGCTCCAGTTGCGGAAACCGAACGAACGGCGGTAGTAGCCCGCGGGTATGTTGGAAGCTATCATGGCGGCTTCGGTGAGCAGGGTGCCCGAGCCGCACATGGGATCGAAGAGGTGGGTTTTGCGGTCCCATCCGCTCAGCAGCAACATGCCGGCAGCCAGCACCTCGCTCATGGGGGCGGCGCCCTGCTGCACGCGATAGCCGCGGCGGTGGAGTGAATCGCCCGAACTGTCGAGAGAAACCGAACATTCGTGGCCGCGAATGTGCACATGTATCTTGATGTCGGGATTATCCAAAGCCACTGAAGGGCGTTTGCCGAAATTGTCGCGGAAATAATCGACTATGGCATCTTTGCAATAGAGGGAAACGTAGTGTGAGTTGCTGAAAATAGAATCAGACATAACGGTATCCACCGAAAGGGTTTTCTCGGGCGTGAAATGACCGGCCCAAGGGAAAGCTTTGACCTGAGCGAAGAACTGCTCTTTGTCGCGGAATTTGAAATCCAACACAGGCATGAGCACATGGAGGGCGGTGCGGCAGCAGTAGTTGGCGGCATACATAACGGACAGCCCGCCGCGAAAAGATACGGCACGGTTGATGACCAAAATGTCGGTGGCACCGCATTGGGCCAGTTCGCCGGCCAGCACTTCTTCGAGCCCGAATTGGGTTTTGGCAATAAATTGAAAGGGTTCGCTCACTTGATTATATTTTTTTGACAAAGATAGGAAGAAGTTGGGAGTGCGGAGTGCCTAAAGTGCTTGGAGGGCATAAAGTGCCTTAAGTTTGGATTTGTAAGGGCGAATTGGCCCATTGGGACTATTGCAGAGTATTCGCCTAGGTACTTAAATGATTTTGGCTATTATTGCTATTTTAAAGATATATCGGATCAAAGACAAGCATTTTTGTAAAGCAAAAAAGCAGACCTTGAGAGAAAAAATGTATCTAAAATTACAAACGTCATCAGCACAAAAAAATTACTAACTATTTGTTATTCTATCTCTTATTTTCAATTTGGCTTTTTCTAAAGTATCGTAGACTTTCTCTACCTTTAGGTAGACTTTTTCTACAGTTAGGAAGTATTTATCTACCGTTAGGTAGACATTACCTACAGTAATGTAGACTTTTTCTACCTTTAGGTAGACTTTTTCTACCGTCTTGTAGACTTTCTCTACCTTAAGGTAGACTTTTCCTATAGTTAGGTAGACTTTCTCTACCTTTAGGTAGACTTTTCCTACAGTTAGGTAGGTTTTCTCTACAGTACTGTAGATTTTGCGAAAATTTGCGGTTTTCAATTTTACCAGCCAATTTTAATGAACGATTTTAGGTTTGCTTCCATTATAATAAGCCAGCCAATTTCAAATTAAGTATACTTCAAGACAGGAAGTTTTTTCGCCCCCTCCCCAATCTCATGCATTAGTAAAATTCATTAAAATATCATGGGGTAAAAATGATAACCGTTATTCGGGAGTGAACATTCAGGCAAATGGAATTTTTACTACCTATTTCCCCAATTAGACTTTCAAAGGATAAAACTACTCCGGTTTCAACCTCCACTCATAGATCACCGAATTGGGGAAACCGTAGTCGACCCTTTCCAGCCAAAGCTCTTTGTTTTTGAGGCGCAGTATGTCCCACAACTGAACACTGAGGGTGGTGTCCATTGCGGAAGAAAATTCCAGCAGCAGTTGCTCCTGTTTTTGGCGGAAAGTCCAGGTACCCTGCAGGTCGGTTATTATATGGGTGATGGGGTTGTTTTCATGAAAAATGCAGCTGCCGTCATCGGCAAACTCAATACGTTTGTTGGTATCTGAAAGGCTGGTATAGGTGAGTTTGTCAATCTTCCATTTATCCGTGATCCATTTGCCCACCACCCTGGCCTTGCGGCTGCGTAAACTGATGGCCGGGCCATCCTCATATTTTTTGCAGGCCATAGTGACCAAAATGAGGAAGGTTAAAAGCAGCAGAAGTTTGATGGATCTCATGATAGAAGGGATATTTTTAATTTTCGGAACCAATTAGAGTATTTTTATTCGGCCTTAAGATGCCATTGCACCCGTTTTCCCGGGCTTTCGGTTTCCAGCCACAATTCTTTATACGTCAACCGCCTGATGTTCCACACCTGATATTCCATACCGTTCATAGGGTCCTCCAGGCCCAGCACCAATTGTTCTTTATGTTGGCGAAACTCCCAGGTCCCGCTAAAATCGAGTTTCGTACTGCTGGTTGTATCTACAAAACTATAATAGTAGGTTCCGTCTTTTGCAAAACCGAACTTGTGCTGATATTTTAGTTGGGCTGCTTGTTCCACATCGTTAAGCATCCATTTCTCCATGGTCCAATAGCCGAACAATCGGTTCAACTTGCTACGGAAGCTGAATTCGGGGCCATCCTCATACTTACCGCAGCCTGCCGACAGCAGAACTACCAAAAGCAAAAACACAAAACGTTTGTCCAGATTCCAACTTAGCGATGATAAATACCCTCTCATGAGGATAAAATTAGTGTTTTTCCTCTTAAGCAGTATAATTTTTGAAAAAGTTTCTTCCTCAGAGGCCTTTTATTACGGCAAAAGGCAAATGAGTGTAAAGAAATACCACAGTTGTATGCTTTCTTTACAAACCCACTAAGACACAAACTTGCAAGCACTTATATACCTAAACAGAAATAAGTGTTGAGTAAATAAACACCTGATGCGGTCAGCATAAAACTTCCTCAACTGTAAATACCACTATGACAAACTACTGCCCTTCGAAACATTAGTGGCATCATAGTTGAATGCCTCTTTATAGTAAACAATACTAAAACCTAAAGTCATGGTAATCTTAATCATCCTAGCATTTATAGTGGCATGTATCACAGTGGATGCGTTCGTTCAATTCAGCAGAAAAAGAAAAGCAAAAGCAGTAGCCTTTTCGCCGGTATCGGCTCATGTATTCAATGAGGCTTCGGTGGCTGTCCCCAAAGGATTGATGTTCGACAGAACACATACCTGGGCGTTTATGGAAAAAAACGGAATGGTAAAGGTGGGTATAGACGATTTTATGCTGCACATCACTGGGCCATTGAGCCGTATCAAAATGAAACATCCGGGCGAACAGATACGCAAAGGCGAGCCGGTCATGACCCTCATACAGAATGGCAAACAGCTCATAATCAACTCCCCGGTTTCGGGCACCATCAAATATAAGAACGACCAATTGGTGGAAGACTCCTCACTTGTCAACCACTCTCCGGTGAATGATGGTTGGGTATATGCCATAGAACCTTCGAACTGGGAGCGCGAATCGCAGTTTCTCATCATGGCCGATAAATATAAGGAATGGCTGAAAAACGAATTCTCACGTCTGAAAGATTTTCTGGCCTACAACCGCCAAACCAGCCATAGCGAATTGGTTCCGGTGATGCTGCAAGATGGAGGCGAACTGCATGACAACCTGCTGTCGGATTTCGGACCGGAAGTGTGGGAAGAATTCCAAATCAAATTCATCAACAATGTAAAGTAAGTCGCGCTCGGCAACAATTGTGTAAAACAGTATCAGGCCATTTTTCCCCTCAATATCCCTCTGCGAAATACCCTCATCGTATTTCTGAAAAAGTCTTAACCGCAGTTTCGGTTAAGACTTTTTACTATTAAACAGCCAAAAAACAGTGGATGTTAAATAAAAGTTGAATTTCTCAACACTTTTTGTCAGAAATGTTTTAAATTCGTGCTTTATTAATTGATATAAATCATGTCGTTCAGGTTTAAAAATATCTTCGAAACTTCCTGGTTCAAGAAGTACCTGAAAATTCAGTCGTCCATTTATGGGCGAGTGGTTTACATCATCATCATTCTATCGGTTATTCTGTTTGTATCTTTCGGACTCATTTTCCGTTCGGTAAACGAGGATTACATGAAGAGTGTCATACTTCAGCGAGGTACCAATGCTGCCATGCTGGTGCGCAGTGCCTTGTATCACTCCATGCTCGAAAACAACCGCGATGCCCTGCAGAACACCCTCGACATCATCAACAAAATGGCGGGTATAGACGAGGTGAACCTTTACGACGGAAAAGAAAACCTGGCTTACTCTTCCTTTGCAGCCAATTCATCCGAACACAGCGATCCCAATTGCATTGCATGCCACAGCAGCATCAAATCCATACTTCCCGAAAAGGATAACTACTCCAAAGTCATTGAAATTAACAGCGAATGCGATATGAACCTGAACGACAATTCGCATCGCCACCTGTTGATCAATTCGCCCATCATGAACGAAAAATCGTGCTATACCAGCTCATGTCATGCTCATACGGCAAGTGAAAAAGAGTTGGGGTCGCTGGTTATTAAGATACCATTGGCTGAGTTGGACAAAACTTTGGAAAAATCGTCGCGGGATTTCTTTTTATTGGCTACGCTCACCACCTTGTTGCTATTGATAGTACTGATCATATTCACCGGAAAGAAAATAAAAAATCCGCTGAATGCCCTCATAAAAGCCAGCGATGCTGTCTCCAAAGGCGACCGCGATATGAGGCTGGAAGTAAAACCCAATCAGTTGGACGATATGCGCATGGTGTCGGTAGCTTTCAACGACATGCTCGATAAGCTGCAGGACGCCAACAAAGAGTTGCAAAACTGGTCGCAACAACTGGAGTATAAGGTCAGGATAAAGACAGAAGAATTGGGTCAGGCACAGAACGAACTCATCAATATAGAACGTATCGCTTCGCTAGGAAAACTCTCCCTTTCCGTAGCTCATGAGATCAACAATCCCCTTTCGGGAATCCTCATCTATACCAAACTCATCCAAAAACAACTGATGAACCAGGATATTGAATCAGAGAAGAAAGAATCGGTTTTGAAACACCTGAAGATGATAGAGAACGAAACCAAGCGCTGCGGCGATATTGTGAAAGGGCTGCTCGATTTTTCCAGAAAAGATCAAAACAATTTCGAGAACAAACATCTTCACGAAATTCTGAACGAGACCAAAGAACTCATGAGCCATTCGTTCAAAATAGCCAGAATAAGTTTTATAACTGATTTTTCGGCCGGCACTGATTTGGTATACTGCAGTCCCAACCAGATCAAGCAGGCCTGCATTGCCGTTCTGGTCAATGCCTCCGAAGCGGTTTCGGATAACGGCGAGATACTTTTCACAACCCTCAATCCTGACGATGACACCATAGCGATAGAGATAAGCGACAATGGGTCGGGCATTGCAGAAGAGGATATTCCACACATATTTGAACCATTCTTTTCGACAAAACATAACACCCGTGGAACCGGCCTGGGTTTGGCCATAGTTCATGGCATCATTCAGAGCCACGACGGAAAAATTGAGGTAAGATCGGAAGTTGGAAAAGGAACCACCATTGCTATCACATTACCCTTGAAAAAAGAAATTAAGGAGATAAGATCATGAACAAAAAAATTTCCATTCTGATTGTAGACGATGAAGACTCGGTGCGCAACTCTCTTTACAGTTGGTTTATTGAAGATGGTTATCGCGTCGAATGCGCTGAAAACGCCAAAACAGCATTATTAAAACTCGAGTCTGATAAATTCGACATAGTGCTGGCCGATATTAAAATGCCGGGCATGGACGGTCTGGAGATGCTCCGACGCATCAAAGCGCGTAATGAAGATTCCATAGTTATTATCATGACTGCCTTTGCCACAGTTGATACAGCGGTACAGGCACTAAAAGACGGTGCTTTTGACTATATCACCAAGCCATTCGATCCCGACGATCTCTCTCACCTGATCAGAAATGCATCAGTACAAGTTGCTTTGGCACATGAGAACGAAACGCTGAAAGGAAGAGTGGATGTGCTGGAAAATGTAGAAGATCTGATTGGCAACAGTGAAGCCATGAAAAAAGTGCTGAAACAGGTATTAAGTGTTTCGCAATCCAATTCATCTGTAATAATCACTGGTGAAAGCGGTACAGGCAAAGAGCTTATTGCCAAAGCGATTCACTCCAATTCCCCGAGGAAATATTTCCCCATGGTTAGTGTTCATTGCGGTGCTCTGACTGAAAGCCTACTGGAAAGCGAGTTGTTTGGGCATGAAAAAGGAGCTTTTACAGGGGCTATGTATAATCGAAAAGGAAGATTCGAGATGGCTGATAGCGGCACCATTTTTCTAGATGAAATATCCACGGTGTCGGCCAAAATGCAGATAGAACTTTTGCGTGTGCTGGAGACCAAAACATTTATGCGGGTAGGAGGCAACAAAGAGATTACTTCTGATTTCAGGGTTATATGTGCCACCAACCGCGATCTGAAGCAAATGGTGGAAGCAGGCACTTTCCGTGAAGACCTATACTACAGGCTAAATGTAGTGAATATACACATACCCCCCTTGCGCGAAAGGAAGGAGGATATTCCTTTGTTGACGGAATATTTTATCAAAAAGTATTGTACTTCCATGAACAAACCTATATTACCTATTGAACCATCGGCCTTGATGCATATTTGTGAACTGGAGTTTCCGGGCAATATCCGCGAACTGGAGAATATGATCGAAAGGGCTATAGTAATTGGTAATGGTAAACGAATTACTTCCAAAGATCTTCCCCTGAAGCAGAATTTCTTAAATACTGCTATTGAAAGCCTTGATGAACAGGAGAAACTGCACATTTCTCACATTTTAAACAAATACAACTGGAATGTTTCGCGCTCAGCGAGGGCCCTGCAAGTGGACAGGGTCACGCTCTATGCCAAAATAAAGAAGTTCAACCTGTCACCTCCTTTTAAAAAGGATTTTACTGACATTTAATCTGGTAAAGGCATCATTCATAAAGCGTTTATAAACCTCTGATGGAGCTACCACCAATCACGCTGATTTCGTTCGGATACTGGGATCATGCTTTTCTAAAAACACTGGGTGAAAATGTGTCAAGAGAATTGAATGTAAAGATTCATATCAAAGAAGGACATCTGGATGTGAGCGATTTTTATGATGCCAACCGTCGGCAATACAATGCCAATGATATGTTGCAGCAGATTGAAACCTATTACTCTACCAACGAAACCAAAACCCTGGGGCTATTCAATATCGACTTGTTTATACCCATCTTTACTTATATCTTTGGCCAAGCCTATTTGGGCGGACGAAGCGGAATAGTATCGGTGTTTCGTTTAAATAATGAACGTTACGGGATGGAGGCCGATGACAAACTCTTGATGGAGCGCAGCAGCAAAGAGGTGATACACGAGTTGGGGCACATGCTTGGACTGATTCATTGCTATGATACCGACTGCGTAATGCATTCGGGCAGCTATGTGGAAGACATTGATCAGAAAAGCGGCTCCTTTTGCGATGAATGCCGGAGTAAGCTGTAGAAATCATTACTTATCAGACCTAAGCAACAATCTCCCATTTTATCTTAAGGGTTATCCGTTTTCCGCAAGCAGCAGTAATGCTTCCACTGTATTTCGGTTACGGGTGGTTGCATCCAGCTTTAGTGTTTTTTCGAAAAATGAATTGCTCAGTTTCGTTTTATGGTAAGGCTGTTGACACGCCAGGACAATTTTAGTGTCGTAAACTATAAAGGTGTCAGTGCCTGCATTCACTGATTTCAGTTTTACAGTATTTTCTGAAGTGGGTTTGCCTGACAAAAAAGTTACAAAAAGAGTAGCTGATTCTGGTTTAGTAACTTCTTGTTGCTTCAATTTCTCATTAACTTCTGTTAATTCACTGAGATTACGAATCAGGCAAGATATATCCAGTTTCGATTCCAGAAAGATCTTATCCCTTATCTGCTTTGCAAGATGGGTTTGGTTTATTGTATTAGCTTTGAAAATAACATTACCGCTGTTGAGGTAGGTCTTGACGTTACTGAAACCCAATTGCTCCATCCACAGGACAAGATTTTTCATCTTGATCATGTTGTGCCCACCCACGTTGATGGCACGAAGGAAAAGGAAATAAGTTGTCATTTGGATTTCGGTACTCAGGATTTGGACTAGTTATTCCATTTCGCCGGCTTCGCCCAGCTCTCTCAACAGGCGAACGGTTTCTTCTGCTTCTTCGGCGCTTATTTTTTCGATGGCATAGCCCGTGTGCAACAAAACAAAATCGCCTACATGCATATCTTCCACCAGTTGAAGTGAAATTTCGCGAATGGCGCCACCTACAGAGGCTTTGGCCATTTGCCCATCAATGGATATTATTTCGGCAGGAACACTTAGACACATTTGATTTCAGATTTCAGATTTATGATTTCAGAATTAAACAATACTACTCAATTAATGCAACAGCATAAGCCGATATGCCTTCTCCCCTACCCACGAATCCCATTTTTTCAGAGGTCTTTGCTTTCACAGAGATATCAAAATCGGGAATACCCATTACCTCGCTAAGTTTCTTTTGGATTTGTGAAATATAAGGAGCTATTTTGGGCTTCTCAAGACAAATAGTGGTATCGATATTCACTATGTGATAATTTTTCTCATTCAACAAAGAAACGACCTCCCTCAAGAGCATTTTGCTATCAGCACCTTTATATTTCGGATCGGTATCAGGGAAATGTGAGCCAATATCACCCAAATTGGCAGCACCCAGAAGGGCATCGCAAATGGCATGTATCAGCACGTCGGCATCGGAATGACCTACGGCAGCCACTTCCGAGGGAATAGCTATTCCGCCTAAAATTAATTCATGGGAAGGTTTCAGTTGGTGAGAATCAAATCCAAAACCGATTCTACTCATTCTTTTTTACTTCTTTATCCTCAGTATTATTCTTTTTACTTTTTACTTTATCAAAGTTGAAAAGTAAAGAGAAACGGAGGGTATTTTCAAGTGGATTACGTTGGGTAACAGGAATCAGGTAAGCAAAATCGAGGCCGAAAACGCTATAGCGCAGACCTGCTCCAACGGTTAAATACTTGCGGTTGCCTTTGGTTTTGCTTTCGTTGAAATATCCAGCGCGAATCGAGAATTGCTTTGCATACCAATACTCCAGACCAAAGCCATAATTGATCTCTTTGAGTTCTTCTTTAAATCCACCAGGAGCATCGTAGAAAGACTGCAACATACCACGAACCACACCTACATCAGGATCTTTTCCTCTTAATATTATCTTATTTCCACTTGGATCGAGAATATATTTTCCGGTTGAATCCAGTTCATAAACAGGAGGTGTAGGTACGAGTAGTTTATTAAGGTCGACCATAATAGCCAGACTGTTGTTCTTGTCGAAATTCATGGTATAAGCTGCTCCCAGACGCAGATTGGTAGGAATAAAATCCTTTTCAATATTCTCGGTATAAGATATCTTAGCCCCGATATTTGATATGTTAAGACCAAAAGCAAATATAGTGCTCAGCTTTTTAACCTGAATGGGCTTCTGGTAATACAAACTGATATCAGCAGCTCCCGATTGACCCGCTTTTGATTGTGCTCCTCCCACATATACTCCTCCGGTTAGGTTTGAATAAACATACCTGAAAGAAACAGCTCCGGATAATGTGTTGGTAAACTTATAAGCATAGGCAGCGTCAACAGAAAATTCGTTAGGCTTGTAATTCTGTGTGACTTGTCCTGTTTCGTTGGTAAAAGTAATATTTCCCAAAGAGAAATACCTTAGTGACATGGCTATTGTCTGACGGTTGTTGATACGATAATATCCACTCAGATGGGCCAGGTTAATATCATTTACCAATTTGCGCAACCACGGACTGTAAGAAACAGAAAACCCGAAAGATTTATCAATGAATCCATATTTAGCCGGATTATAATGCATAGAATTCGCATCAGGTGAAGAGGCAACACCGGCATCTCCTAAACCACCACCACGGGCATCAGGAGAAATAAGTAAAAAAGGAACTGCAGTGGTAAGCGTATTGAGATTATTCCAATAATCAACATTATCTTGAGCCATAGCCCGTGAGCCAATTAAAATTAATGATAGGATTATTACCAAATTTCTTTTCATTTCACTATATTATTTATTGTGTGCAAAATTAACGTTAATATTCAAATTTTATTGTGTAACTAAATTAATAAATTGTAATTTTTTTTAATAAAGTCAATATTTCACTTAATTATCACCATTTTGTCGGACTTTTGCCTGAGTCGGCCATTGGCATCAGTGAGGGTTACTTTGTAGGTATAGAAGCCTTTTGACAAGGGTTCACCATTAAAATTATTTCCATTCCAATGAATTTCGATGGGCCTATAAGTTCCCGGTAAAATATTTTGATATATTTCAGCGCAAAGCTTACCCATTACATCAAAAATTGAAATTTTCACGGACATAATCTCTGTGCTCATGTTCCGTTCTATGTAAAAAGTGGTTTGATCAGTAACAGGGTTAGGATAATTATAGATTCCGCCTAATTCGACATCAGAAGGACTTTTGACATTAAAGGTTATTTCTTTTTCCGAATTGTTGTTCAGAAAATCCCAGGCACTCAGCCGGAGTTTATGCAACCCATAACTTAAGCCAAAAAATTGATAAGTGATCTTGCCGCTGGTGTATTTATCGGCATCCAGAACAAAAGAATTGTTGAGCCAAAAAGGATCATTATGGCCGTCGTCCAACTCGCACACCAATTCATGCCCTATTCCCAATCCTATGGAATTTATACCACTTGTATCGTTCAGAAATGCAAACATCATGGGATTACTGCTGGTTTCGTCACCCTCCTGAAAGGTAAGATCCTCCATGAAAATATTGATATCCGGTCCCATTACATCAGGATTATTATTGTTGCCGTTATTTTTCAACAACAAACTATCGGCAATGCCACGTGCATCGAAAAAGTCGCTTCTTGCATAATAAATGATCTTTCCCAAGCCCTGACCAAAAGTTATGTCGCGAGGCACGAAAAATGAAAATTCGAATTCGCCGTTGTTTACGGTAGAATTTCCTTGATAGAGCAGGTTTTGCTGCAATGCGAATGATGCCTGATAACTCTGGGCTGCATCGTTGGCCAAAGTGGTTACGGAAATAGGCTTATCATAAACCTTAGGAAATATTTTACCTGTGAACCAGTCCTGCTTATTGCCATTGCGATCGCTGATGTGTCCTTTAACGGTAATAATACTGTTATTAAATAGGGTATCGCCCATCAGGCTGGTTGAATCAAGACTTATATCATCGGTTATAACATCGTATTGCGGAATGGCCAGGGTGAGGGCCGGGTCGCCGAGCAAGGTAAAATTCTCTTTATAAACCCCACTATTACACATATTCTTCGACGATTTTATGATATCGCCAAAACGGATTTTCTCGGTAAGATTTTCCTTAAAGGTGGTCTTAAGTAGATTGCGATTTACAATTTCGTTGGAATGAGCAAAGGCTATGCGGGTGGTGGTGAACATGGCAATGCCACCGCCTTTGGGGTGCAGCAGAATTTTCTCGCCCCCCGATTCGAGTTCGGGATTGTCGTAACGGCTAAATTCGCAGGTGGCGGTGACAAAAATGGGTAGATTGTAAAAATTTTCGTACTTGCCAATTTCATAAAATGTAAGAATACCTTCTGAGGCCAGTCCATATTCGCCTCCATGTCCCACATAATTTATCAGCAGGCTGCCCCTGCTAATATTTTTATCAACATCCGCATTCACCTCAGGATATTTATCGCCCGAAGGAGTATGAACCTGCTTGTAAGCATCGAGGTAGATCTTGTTGACGTTTAGCTTGTGAGTAATGGAATCGAGCATGCTTACCATCTTCTCGGTTTGGTTGAAATGAAGATTTCCGTCTTCATCATCAGCAATGAAACTGACATTGTTTCGCCAGGGATCGAAATTAGAAACCAACCCGTTTTCGTACGAATTTTCGACGAGGTTTTGTTTTATCCCATATCGAATGGTTTTGGCCACCATGATATCGGCAGCAGCAACGGTAGAAACCGGCAAACGCCCCACTCCTACGTCTATATCGCCATTCAGATTATCGCCTTCGTTGGAATCAAGCATTCCAAAAAAATCATCAGAAACAAAGGATGAAATCGGAAGCACCGAATTATCAGTTTGCCAGGTAGGAATTACATTGGTATTATTAGGAATTCGCTGCTTCATATCATAAGAGCCATCGCCAAACAGCAACAGATAACGAATGCGATCGGACGAATCAGTGGAACCACGTTCGTAGAACATACGGACAAAATCGCGCAGGGCCGATGGGTCTTGTTTGCCCGATGAAAACTCATTATAGACCTGTTGGGTGGTAGCTACTGCCACATTCATTAAATCGTTGTTGCGATGAAAATCGGCAATTTGGTTGGCCTGCGACAGAAACTGCGGGGGGGTGATGATTACCAGTTCGGCCATGGGCAAACCATGCAGGTTTTGATTGGGAACTTGCCCCAGCAGTTGCGGCTGCAGGGTAGTGCCGGCATCGAAGGCGATAAATTCGGAAAGATATGCGGTGTGAGCTTTGAAGGAAGTTGTATTCCCATTGGTAGTGAGAGGCATTTCGGCTAAGGCGCCATAATCATCGACTGTCCAAACATGAAACGTATTTCCGGTATTGTTGATATTGAATTGAGAAACATCGTGGCCTATGGTCTGAATATTGCGAAACCTGATCTGCTGCCCGCGATAGATCAGTTTCCTGACAGATTCCAACTCAATATAGTTCAACCAACCCATGGATGATTCCTGAGGTTTGTTATACTTTACCGCTACTATGATGGAATCAGAAATTGGCTGAATGCTGAAAAGTACGGTCTTGCTCTTGGAGTATTCCGAATTGACGTTGCCATCAACCGGCATCAGGGTGTCGGATTTTACATATCCGTTGACATCGATTTGAAATGCACTTTGCTGCAAACAGCGCGACATAACGTTTATACGAGCGGTAAGGCCGGCCGTATCGCTCAGATCGGGCATGGTAAATAAAAAACTCTTGGGATTGAGATTATCAAAAACCTCGCCCAGCCATTGCTTGCCCGATTTGATGAGATTTAGAGAATCCAACTCATGGAAAACATGCTCGTTGAAACAATCTACCGAAAGGTCGGCCGCATCGCTGATCAATGGACTCATTTCGACCAGCTGCCCAAAACCCTTGTCGAAGGTAAAAAAGTAGTAGGCGGAATCGGCATAATAGTTCAACTGGTGGCTGAAAGTTTGCAGATTGGTATTATACTTCCATTTAGAAGTGCTTTCACCATAAAAGAGTATGTAATCATTTTGATCGATGGTGCCGTCGCCGCCATCGACCACCTGATACGATCGTTCGCGCAGATCGTCGAATCGGAACTCCGAGTTTTTTTCGGGCAACATGCTGCCGCCGTTGCCAAACAATCTGAAATGATAGGCATCGAAAGGCGGTGTGGCACCGCAGGCAATGAGGTCGGCATAGCTTAGTTTGTAGACCCCTTCCTGAATAGTAGCAATTTTAAACCAGCGCCCGTCGGCCAATACCGAATTAGCTGCAAACTGCTTATTTTGTAATTGCTGAGCCACAGCGGATGTGGCTAGTAAATAGAGCAGAAAAAAAACAATACGGTTGAGGGCCTTCATAGATCAGATAATGTGCAAAGGTATGAAAAACAAATCTAAAACTGTGCATTTTTGAGGAATTGATACGAATGATTGAAAAGTAATCCTGCGGAATTTTAGTTGGTAATTATTACATCAATATCACCGATTGCTAATGACACAATTTAGAGAATAGACTCCATCAGAAATGCCGGAGAACTAAAAAATGATCTACGAGGGACAATTCTACACCGACGGGGAACAGTTTCCACCAGACGGGGAACAAATCTTGATCGACGGAAAACAGTTCGAGGTCGACGGGGAACAATTCCATAATGACGGAGAACAATTCGAGGTCGACGGAGAACAATTCGAGGTCGACGGGGAACAGTTCGAAGCCGACGGGGAACAGTTTGAGGTCGACGGGGAACAGTTCGAGGCCGACGGGGAACAGTTTGAGGCCGACGGGGAACAGTTTGAGGGTCAATTTGTCAGTCCCGCCCTTCTCTTTTTGTATTTCTATGACATTTTGTCACAATCGGACGACGAATAGGATGTTTGCAAAAGGAAGCCGAAACCTAAGAAACAACAATCAATTATTGTGAAAAGGGGGAAATCGCTAACGAAACTTCACCTTCCTATACAATTTGAAGCGCTGATTGCTCCAAAACAATACAATTTTGTCGGAAGAGGCCGCAATATACTTTTCCAGTGGCGGATTTACCATCTCTTCCAGTATTTCGTTCTTAGCTTCCTTATCTTTTCGGCAATACAGCAGGTAGTAGTTCACGCCGGCTCCGTCTAGTTTTCGTTCGAGGCGGTCCATATCATACAGCGTAAAGTTGTTCGAAATACACTTACGGTCGGTAAACAAGGCCAGTGCCCTGGGTTTGATAAACGCAAATACAGCATCTTTTGGCGTTTGATTTTTAATAACATCGAAAGCCGCCCAGGCATCGTCCGTGCAAGGTCCTTGCTGCACCACCGACTGCTTTCGGTTGAGCTCGCCTATACCATATATATACTGTACCAAAATCAGCAGGCCGATCAGGCTCACCTTAACCGGAGTTTTGATGCCCGTCCCCAGATGAATGGATTGCAAACCCCAAACCGCATAACTCATAAAAAACGGCAGCAAGGGAAACAGAAACCTGATGCCGGCCCTTTCGTAAGGATAAATAAAAAGGATCAGTAGATAGAAAACCACCAGAAAGTCGGTAAAATCAAAGCTTCTGATAGCCTTTTTGATGAAGCCCAGTAAAACCATAACCAGTACAAAGGATTTGCTGATCAATGGCAAAAACAACCATTTGCTGTTCACAGGAGCGAAAAACGCATAAAAAATCTCGGTGTAGTAAGCCAGATTTCGCAGCAAAATTCCATCCAGATCATTAAGACCAAAAATAGACAAATAGCCGCCCCTTGCATCAGAAGGTATCTTAAAAATGATATGATTCAGCAAAAAGTAAAATCCAAAAGACAAAAATAAAATCAGCAGTAGCTTTACCGATTGCATTTTTACAACTTTAGTCAGTCCTTTTTCCTTACGGAAATAAGCAACTGCCACATTTCGGATAGTTTCGGCCAATATAGCCAGCGGAAAAACGAACCCAATGCTTCGAACCGAAATCAGGTAGCCGCCCAACAAACCGACGGCTATCCACGCGCCTATGTTTTTAAAACGGGAATAAATCAGCGTCGCCAGAAGCAAGATCACCGCAAAGGGGATATCAGACATGATCTCAGCTTTGAAACCCAATGTCCAGGGGTTATAAACTATGATCAGAATCAGAAACACCGAAGTAAGAAAACTATGCTTATCCTTATAATAAACAACCATAATCAAACAAAGCAGAATCAGCGCCAGACTCATGGCTACAACAAAAGCATGAAAATTGAGACCCTTCAGCATATATATTCCGGCCAAAGCCAAAGGATAACCCACCGGATAAGCCGGCGGACCCAAAACCGGACAATCGGCATTGAAAATATAATGGGTTTGCGATTGAGGGGTGCCCTGGGCAATATATTTGGCCTGCAAAAGGTAATGAGCATTATCGTCGCCCCAATCGATATCGCTGCGCATATTTATCAAAAGAAGGGGAAGGCAGAGCAGCAAAACCGCAATAACCTTAAAAAGATTGGATAAGATAGGATGTGAGCTAATTCTTTTTATCAAACCTGTTCGCTTTAAATCAATGGTGTACTATTTCAATATTACCAGTTTCTCGGTTTTATCGGCATACAGGCCCTGATTGCTTTTCACCCTGAGTTTATAAATGTAAACCCCCTTGCCAATTCTGTCGCCAAAATCGTCTCTTCCGTCCCAGGGAATGGGGTCGGCGCGGAAACCGTCGGTTTCAACTTTGGTAGCAATGGTTTTTATCAACTTGCCTGTAATGGTAAAAATCTGCACCTGCACATCAAGTCCGCAACAAGGCTGATTATGTTCGAACCAAAATTCGGTGTAGGTTGTAAACGGATTGGGATAATTCAGCACATGGGTCAGGGCCATTTCGGCGCTCTCGGCCACCACAAAATCAATAGATGTTTCGGACGAATTGTTATAAACATCCCATGCCTTGAGGCGCAAATTATGCGTTCCGGCATCCAGATTTTTAAACGGAAACTTAATCGATCCCTTTTGATAAGTGTTCAGTTCCGATTCGTAATAATCATTGAGCACATAGGTTTTTTCGGTATTCTCATCAATAACGGCCGCAATATCATGGCCAATTCCGTTGCCCACGGTATTCAAACCGGCCGAATCGCTGAGTTGGGCCAGCAACACTGGATTTTTGGAAGTCACCCCTCCCGAAACAAATTTGGTATCATTCATAAACAACCTGATATCCGGACCCGAATTATCAGTGATCTGGCTATTGTTATTTCCGCCTATAATAAAGTTTCTGTATTCGCCGCAGGCATCTGTCGACCCATTTTTTGCGTAATAACTTAACTTACCTTTTCCATATTTATAAACAATGTCTTTGGGGACAACAAAAGTGTAAGAAAAATCTCCATTGCTGACGCTTACTTTTCCTTTGTACACAATGTTTTTCTGAGCACTAAATTGCTGCGGCGAGCCATCGCTGCCCAGCGAAGTATAAGCCACAGCTTTATCGTAAACAATCGGAATCACAATTCCATTATAATCCGTTTGCTTGATCCCTGAATAGTTGGCAATATAGCCTTTAATAGTGATTTTGGTCAGAGCTTTCAAGGTATCATTCAATCCGGCCAGCGGTTGATTATTGATACTGTTGGTAACCACATCCAGTTTTGGGAAGGCCAGTTTCAGGGCCGGGTCGCCCAAAAGCAGGAAGTTGCTGATAGAACTTTGGCAGCCCATAGCGTTTTTCGATATCCTGATCACATCGCCCAGATATCGAAACTCGCCGGTAGTTTCCACAAAAGCATTTTTAAAAAAGCCCAAATTCAACGAATAATTCGATCCCGAAAAAGCCAGACGTGAAGTGGTAAACAGAGCGACTCCTCCCCCATGAGGATTGGTCAAAACATATTCGCCGGCCGAAACTCGTTCCGGATCGTCGCACCTGCTGAATTCGCAAGTGGCTGTAATAAACAAAGGATAATTGTACTTATTCGACCAACCATTGATATCCGAAACTCCCAAAATGGCTTCATGAGCCCATCCGGTTTCCCCACCGTGGCCGATATAATTCACTATCAAAGCACCTTTTTCCACCCTGTTATTAATAGCATCGGTGCACTCCTGCGACCTTTGTCCGCCCGGAGTAGAAATCTGAGGATAGGCATCCAGATAAATCTTATCCAGGTTGTAGTTGGCGTAAACCGTGTCTATCATTTTGGCAATACTTTCTGTTTCGCCCAGGAAATTCTCACCGGCATCATTATCGTCGGCAACCAGGCAAATTACATTTCTCCAGTCAGCAAAGTTAGAGATGGTCCCAAAGTTTTCGGCACAACTCACTTCGGCCGAAACTAGGTCGTAGTCGGCAACATAATTCAGAATTTTATTCGTAATGGCATGTGCATCTTCCAATGTTTTAGCCGACAACCTCCCCACCGAGATATCCATAAGATTGCCAAAAGCCCCCTCATCATAATCATCGAGAAATGCATAATAATCATCCGTTGCAAAAGAAACCGTTGGTTCCAATGATTCCTGTGTCTGATACATGGGCACAAAATTGGTGTTATCAGGCACTCGGTCCAGACAATCGTAAGAAGCATCACCAAACAACATCAGAAACTTTGGCTGCAAAGCCAAATTCCCCCCGGCCCTGTCGTAAAACATCTTCATAAAATTCTTAATGGCCGTGACATCCTGATTGCCGGAAGAGAATTCATTAAAAATATCCTGAGGAATGGTAACCAAAACCGACAAGCCGTCTTTGGTTCTGTGCATATTCGCAATTCGTTCGGCCTCGCCCAAAAAGTCAGGATAAGACACAATAACCATATCCGTTTGAGGCAACCCATGAAGATTTTGATTGGCAATCTTTCCCTTAGGATAGATGGGATAGAAGTAAGAACCGTCGAAAGCAACGAATTCTCTGAGAGTATCAGTGTTTATTCTAAACTGAGCATTGCTCCCGTTTTGAATATAATCCATTTTCTGGGGCTCCAAAAAATCAGTCACATCCCAAATAATGACACTACTATTGGAATTGCTTACTGTAAATTCTGAAATACCCTTTCCAATACTACTCATATTGCGAAACGGCATTTGACCCGAAACAAAAGATAGATTTCGTTTAGCATTCAACTCAATATAATCGAGCCAGCCTTTCGCTGACGCATTGGCTCCCTTATTATAATCAACTCTGATATTCATTGAACTGCTTGGCGCAACATCAGCCTGAGCCAGTACGATCTTTGCATATGAATCTGTGTAACTCGAAGAGCAGGGATTGATGGATACATTATTATTAGCAACCGTCGAATTTGCAAAAACCTTGAAAGAAGTGGAGTATCCCACCGAACGAGCCAGAAAGCTGGTCCTAAGTTTCATCACAGAAGAAGGAACAATGTTTGGGAAATTAAATGCAAATGAGTAGGAAGTATTCACGTCAAACACCTCACCGTAAAATTCTCTTCCCGATTTAATTAAATTCAGCGAGTCCAATTCGTGAAAAGCGTAATCATCAAATTCGGTAACGGAATAATCGGCCGCCTGCGGCAAACTACTAAGGGTCTGAATACGCTTGCCTGTCCCCAAATCGGCAGTAATAAAATAATTTGATGATACCACATACTTATTCTTCTGATGCTTGTATACTTTATTAGTAGTATCAGCTATCCAGTAATTCGGACCTTGCCCATAAAATAAAATGTAATCACTGCTATTAAATACGCCATCATTTTCTCCATTTACAAAGATTGCATTTTCCACCAAATCGTCATGCATAAATGCTGCATTGCTTTCAGGAAGCATCATGCCTCCGTTTCCATATATCCGAATATTTCTGGGATCAATGGATGAAGGACTAATGCCTAACGTAACAAGGTCGTTGTAGGTTATTATATGTATTCCCGACTGGGAAACATTAAAGTTGTACCAATTTCCATTCTTAAGAACCGAATTTGCAGCAAAAGGAGTTTTTACAGGTATCTTTAATTGTGTAGATTTCGCATAATTATACTTTATTTCGAATTGCAGCATTCTCTCAAGCTTTCCGGAAAGAACATTCTTTCTGATTGGAATGAATTTTACAGAAAGTAAAGGCTTTTTGTTCTCATACATTAGTTTGGTATCAATCCGGATATCCTGAAGAATAAGACCTTCATCCTTCTTCAACAAAACTGATTCGGAAACCGGAATATCTTCCCATATTACATTAACAATTTCAACCTGAGGTATCATCGCCGACTTAACAACATCAGCGTTTACATAAAACTTGGGCACATTTGATTCTACATCATACACAGCCCCCTCGAAATTCAAATAAAACACTTTGTTTAAATCATCAACAATAATGGCCTGTGGCGAACTCCATTGAATCGTATACCGATTCACATTTTTTATTTTTGTTTCTTGCGCAGCAATTAACTTAACAACAAACAAAAAGACTAGAAACAGACTGATTTTTCTCATAATCAATAGTAAAAAAATGTGTTCTTAATGTACAAAATTACCAAATTTATCGTTACCTATTCTTAAAAGATATGGGATGCATTGAAACCTTCTGAATGATTTTAGAGTAAAAAAGATAAAAAATAAATCTAATTCTCATTGGGAAACTAAAAAAATGCTATTTTTGCTTGTTAAAATTCTAGTAACGCAACACTACTATAATTATTGTTTAAAAGAAAAAAATAATTTATTTTCTAATTTAGCCAATATGGAGCTAGTTTTTTTCGTTATTATGTTTTTAACTAAAACTATTTGACATGAAAAAGTTATACACGATTGTATTATTCATCTTGGTGACAACCGGTGTTGGGTTTGCACAGGATCCGCATTTTTCACAGTTTTATGCTAATCCCTTGTACTTAAATCCTGCATTTGCAGGCACTACTCTTTGCCCCAGAGTTATCCTCAACTTTCGTGATCAATGGCCATCATTGTCCGGAACTTACGTAACCTACAATGCCTCCTACGATCAGCATATTGATAAACTTTCGGGTGGTATTGGTGTTTTATTAAATACAGATCGCGCCGGTCAGGGCATTTTGAACACGACGACAGCTTCGTTCATGTATTCATTCCGTTTGGAAGTGAATCGTTCTTTTTCAATGAAATTGGCTTTACAAGCAACTTATTTTCAGAAAAAATTAGATTGGCAGAAATTAACCTTCGGCGATCAGATTGATAAAAGACATGGTTTTGTTTATAACACAAATGAATTGCCTCCTTCACGACTGACAAAAGCTAATGTAGATTTTGCAGCCGGAGTTTTAGGTTATGGCGAAAAATATTTTGTTGGCTTTGCAGTCCATCATTTGACTCAACCTGATGAAGGATTTATCTCGAAGAGCAGAATGCCTCGCAGATATACGGTACATGCCGGAGGAGTTATTAACCTGGTTAAAAAGGTTAGACGCAGAAGCAATGACCATGTACCTACTCTATCACCGAACATTTTATTCATGCAACAGGCCAATTTCCAAGAAATCAACTACGGATTATATTTTAACAGATATCCGTTTGTTGGCGGACTTTGGTTCAGACAGAATTTTAAAAATGCAGACGCTATAGTTTTTATGGTGGGAGTTCAGGCAAGTATGTT
This sequence comes from uncultured Bacteroidales bacterium, assembly GCA_964599365.1. Classification (GTDB taxonomy): domain Bacteria; phylum Bacteroidota; class Bacteroidia; order Bacteroidales; family CAIWKO01; genus CAIWKO01. The sequence goes on along the minus strand of CAZRFL010000033.1, from coordinate 4,310 downwards.
TAAAATAGGATACAGCTACGACCTTACAATATCAAAGCTTACAAACGCTACCGGTGGTGCACATGAAGTTTCGTTTGCATTACAATTTAATTGCAAACCACCAAATAAACGTGTCAGGGCAATAAATTGTCCACAATTTTAGTTATTAGTAAAAAATAAAACACACACTATGTACACAAAAAGAATTTTCAGTTTTATGGCGGTTGTTGCGACTGCATCATTAATTCTGACTTCATGCAAGAAGGATGTCTCTTCAACAACCGGTTGGGAGTATAATAATCCTAAAAATGGCGGATTTGAAGTAGTTCCTTACGAGGAACAGGAAACAGGTCCCGGATTGGTTTTGATAGAAGGTGGTACTTTTATGATGGGCCGCACCGAACAGGATGTTTTATACGATTGGGACAACATTGCACGTAGAGTTACTGTTTCTTCATTCTATATGGATCAGACTGAAGTTCGTAATCTTGATTATTGCGAATTCCTATACTGGACCAGAAGAGTTTTCAGCGTTGATTATCCTGAAGTACTTCAGAAACGTCTGCCCGATACTCTGGTTTGGCGCGATCGTCTGGCATATAACGAGCCTTATGTAGATTACTATCTGCGTCATCCGGCTTACCGCGATTATCCTGTTGTAGGGATCAGTTGGGTTCAGGCTACCGATTATTGCAACTGGAGAACTGACCGTGTGAACGAATACATTTTGATTCGCGAAGGAATCCTTAAAATGGACCCAAATCAACAGAACGAAGAAAATTACAACACTGATGCTTATCTTGCCGGACAATACGAAGGAATGGTTAAGAATGACCTTTATGATATGGACCCCAATGGTTCGGGAACCCGAAAAGTTCGCATGGAAGATGGTATATTGTTACCGAAATATCGTCTGCCTACCGAAGCTGAATGGGAATTTGCTTCTTTGGGTCTGATCGGAAATACAATTTATGAGCGTGTTCTTGAGCGTAGAATTTACCCATGGAATGGCCATATTGCACGTAACGATCGTACCAATAACCTTGGAGAATTTGTTGCCAACTACAAACGTGGTCGTGGTGATAATATGGGGGTTGCTGGAAACCTGAACGATGCGGCTGATATCACTGCACCTGTATATTCTTATTGGCCTAATGACTATGGTTTATATTGTATGGCCGGCAACGTTGCTGAATGGGTAATGGATGTTTATCGTCCTCTTTCGTTCGAAGATATTACAGATTTCAGACCTTTCAGAGGTTCACAGTTTGAAACACAGATGAGAGATGCTGATGGTGTTTTGGAAGATAAAGACAGCTTAGGAAGAATCAAAATGAGAGATGTTACTGTAGCTGAAAGCAAAGACCGCAGAAATTATCGTCAAGCCGACAACAGAAGCTATTTGGATGGAGATTACACTTCAAACCTGATTTTAGGTGATGATTGGAATCCAAATACAGATGATAATGCTACCAATGACAATGCCAATGTAAGAATGTACGATTACGGAACTACATCAATGATCAATGATAAAGCCCGCGTTTATAAAGGTGGTTCGTGGAAAGACAGACAATATTGGATGAGCCCCGGTAACAGAAAATTCCTTGACGAGAACCTTTCAACAGAGTTTATTGGTTTCAGATGTGCCATGACTCGTGTGGGAAGTCCTGTTGGTAATTTTTAATAAAAATATTTTCATTTTCGAAAAACCCCGGTTACTTTTGTAATTGGGGTTTTTTATTAAACTAAAAATTGAATGATGGAAATAACCAAATTATACGGCTTATTCAAAAAGCATCCCTTAATTTGCACCGATACCCGCACCATAGTCCCAGGTTGCTTATTTTTCTGCCTTAAAGGACCTAGCTTCAACGGAAATAAGTTTGCTGCCAAAGCCCTTGAAAACGGAGCCGCTTATGCTATCATTGATGAAGCTGGTTACGTTTCGGGTGACAGGACCATTTTGGTTGAAGATACACTGGTTTGTTTGCAGGAGTTAGCTAAGCTTCACCGGTCAAAATTTAATATTCCGGTAATAGGCATCACAGGAAGTAATGGCAAAACTACAACCAAGGAATTGCTTTATGCGGTTCTTTCGAAAAAGTTTAAGGTATATGCCACTAAGGGAAATCTCAATAATCATATTGGAGTACCGCTTTCCATCCTGGAAATTACTCCTGATATTGAGATGGCAATAATAGAAATGGGAGCCAATCACATAAGAGAAATTCACGATCTGTGCCAGATTTCGCAACCTGATTACGGCCTTATCACTAATATCGGCAAGGCACATTTGGAGGGCTTCGGATCGTACGAAAATGTGATCACTGCCAAAACCGAACTGTATAAATGCATTGAAAACAGAGGCGGTATGGTTTTTCTGAATAATAACAATAGTATACTGAAGGAACACGTGGGGACCCTTAGAAACTTTACTTACGGTACCAACCAGAATTCCGATATTCATGTGAATTTTTTGGTTGCTAATCCTTTTGTTAAGATATATTGGGAGAATAAAAAAATCATTATTGAATCGAAACTGATAGGCAAGTATAATTTTGAAAATATACTTAGTGCTGTTGCTATTGGGGAATATTTTGAAGTGGACCACCTGCTGATTAAAGAAGCTATAGAGAATTATGAGCCTAAGAACTTCCGTTCGCAATTTATTCAGAAAGGGAGTAATCTGATCATTTTGGATGCATACAATGCCAATCCCACCAGTATGGTAGCTGCCCTGGATAATTTCAACCTGATGCAGTCGACCAACAAGATTGTGATGCTGGGCGATATGCTGGAACTGGGTATTTACGCAAAAGCTGAACATGAAAAGATCATTGATTTTATTATCGACTCCAATTATAACCAGGTTTTTCTGGTGGGATCGCTATTTATGAAGGCTAACGGGCGTAAAGAATTTTTGAGTTTTAAGACTTCTGCAGAACTGAAAACACACCTTGAGAGCAACCCTATTAAAAAAGGATTGATATTGGTGAAAGGTTCGCGGGGCACACAAATGGAAAATGTTTTAGACGCTCTATAATTTTATGAAAAACAGCTATGATGTCGTTGGGGTTATGTCCGGGACTTCGCTGGATGGCCTGGATATGGCTTATTGCAGATTTGATCTGGAAGACGGCCAATGGAAATTTAAAATAATAAATGCCACCACTGTTGAATATAATTCCCGCTGGGTAGACAAGTTGTCGTGCGCTAAGCATTATTATGCGGAAGTTATCATGAAGATTGATTCCGAATTTGGCCGTTTTATTGGCAAACAGGTGAAGAACTTTATGAAAAAGAATAAGATTAAGGCTGATCTTATTGCCAGTCATGGTCAGACAATTTTTCATAATCCGGCGAAAGGATTTACGCTTCAGATAGGAAACGGGGCAGCGATTGCTGCGGAAACGGGTATGACGGTGGTTTGCGATTTCAGGAGGACAGATGTGGCGCTGGGCGGACAGGGAGCCCCTCTGGTGCCTATTGGCGACAGACTTTTGTTTGGGGATTACGATTGTTGTTTGAATATTGGTGGCTTCGCTAACTTGTCGTACGAAGAAGGAAATAAACGTTTGGCCTATGATATTTGCCCGGCGAATACGGTACTGAATTTTATGGCAAATAAGCTTGGACTGAAGTATGATGCAGGAGGCCGAATTGCCAGAACGGGGGATGTTTTGGATGATTTCCTGAAGGATTTGAACGCATTGGAGTATTACCAGCAGGCCCCTCCTAAATCGCTGGGGGTGGAATGGCTCAAGAATATAGACGTACTGCTGGAGAAGCACCGGCATAATAGCTATGTAAGCAGAATGCGAACGCTGACAGAACATTTTGCGCAGCAAATTGCTGAGGCCATAATAAGATGTGGTGCCAAAAGCACGCTTTCGACAGGAGGCGGTACGCATAATACTTTGCTGGTGGAGCGTATCAACGCTCTATCGGGCAATAAACTGGTGATACCCCAAAAGGAAATTATTGATTATAAGGAGGCCTTGATCTTTGGATTTCTGGGGGTGCTGAGGATGCGGAATGAGGTGAACTGCCTGAGCAGCGCTACAGGAGCCAAGAGAGATAGTTGCGGAGGAGCGGTTTATGAGGGATAGGAGTTTAGATTTTAGATTTTAGATTTTAGATTTTGGATTTTAGATTTTGGATTTTAGATTTTGGATTTTAGATTTTAGATTTTAGATTTAAGATTTAGGAATTAGGAATTAAAAAAAACTCTCGTAAGATCTGTTTCTTACGAGAGTTTTTTTTTATAATCAGTTATGATGATTAGCTGTCGAGCAGGAAGTTTTGTTTGACGGTTTTACCTAACTTGACTT
>CAZRFL010000032.1:0-37541 GCA_964599365.1 uncultured Bacteroidales bacterium | reverse complement strand
GAGCGTAGCGACCTCACGAACACAATTTAAATAATTTACTATTGTGAGTAATCTGCGGCAATAATAAAATGACAATTCGTGGCTAATATCTTCTCGACTTCGCTCGAAGAAGCACCACCCGTTCGGATGCAGCGAAGCGTAATCCGAACGCAATAATCTGTGTTAATTTCATAGAAAAAGAAATCTGTGCATCTGTGGCAATAATAAAATGACCATTCGTGGCTAATATCTTCTCGACTTCGCTCGAAGAAGCCCACCCGTTCGGATGAAGCGAAGCGTAATCCGAACGCAATAATCTGTGTTAATTTCATAGAAAAGGTAATCTGTGAACTGAGCGTAGCGACCTCACGAACACAATTTAAATAATTTACTATTGTGAGTAATCTGTGGCAATAATAAAATGGCAATTCGTGGCTAATATCTCGTTCGGCGCAAGGCTCCAGCCACCGTTCGGATGCAGCGAAGCGTAATCCGAACGCAATAATCTGTGTTTATTTCATAGAAAAAGAAATCTGTGAACTGAGCGTAGCGACCTCACGAACACAATTTAAATAATTTACTATTGTGAGTAATCTGCGGCAATAATAAAATGACAATTCGTGGCTAATATCTTCTCGACTTCGCTCGAAGAAGCACCACCCGTTCGGATGCAGCGAAGCGTAATCCGAACGCAATAATCTGCGTTCATTTCTCTTCGACAAAAAATCTGTTAAGTAATCTGCGAATCTGTGGCTAATAATTTTAATCTGTGGCAAAATAATCTTATAAGCATCTGTGGCTGTAATAAAATGACCATCCGTGGCTAATACCTTCTCGACTTCGCTCGAAGAAGCACCACCCGTTCGGATGAAGCGTCATCTGCGAAAATCATAAAAATAAATCATACCCATCCGCGTTGATCTGCGTCTCCACCTCTCCTTCCCCCCTTTCGCCCGAAGAAGCACCACCCTCTTCTCCCAAAAATATTCATGCAGGGTTTCTCTTTCTTCTTCAAAAAAATAGTAACTTTACACTATATTTTATGGCAGGATACATGCGGCGGTTCATTACATTGATTTTTATAGTTTTCTGTGTCTTTTTCTTAGCACCGGTGATCTCGCGGGCCCAGTTCTACAACGGCTCTCAGCTCACTTTCGGCAAGAACAGGGTACAGTTTAACGACAGGTTTTGGTCCTACATGCGCTTCGAACGTTTCGACACCTACTTCTATGTGAACGGAAAAGAACTGGCCGTCTACACTGCCCGCTATGCCAACAAAAGCCTCAAAGAAATTGAAAAGAAACTCGATTATACCCTCGAGGATAAGATACAGTTCGTCATCTTCAACCGTTTCTCCGAATTGCAGGAAAGCAACATTGGCCTCATAAGCGACGTCAACTACAACACCGGCGGGGTCACACACATAGTCGGTTCCAAAGTGTTCATCTACTACAACGGCAGCCACACCGATTTCGAAAAACAGATACGGGCCGGCATAGCCCAGGTGATCATTGACGAGATGATGTACGGCGGCCGCATAGGCTCCAACATCAAGAACTCAGCACTGCTCAACCTCCCTCCCTGGTACACCCAGGGTCTGGTCTCCTACATTTCGGAAGACTGGAACGCCACCATCGACAACCATGTGAAAGACGGGGTGCTGCGCGGCAACTACAAGAAATACGGCAACCTCACGGGCGACGAGGCTGTGTATGCAGGCCATTCCATTTGGCGCTTCATTGCCGACAAATACGGTCCGGCAGCCATATCCAACATCGTTTATCTGACCAAGATCAGCCGCAGCGTCGAAAGCGGTTTTCTCTATGTGCTGGGCGTGAAATTCAAGACCCTGGCCATTGACTGGCTGGCTTATTACGAGCAGCAATACAACGAGAATGAATCGGGCCGTCAGAACATACAGAACCAAACCCTTCAGAAAAAGGTAAAGAAGAACGCTATCTATTCGCAACTGAAGATAAGCCCCGATGGCAAATATGCTGCCTATGCGTCCAACATTATGGGACAATACAGGGTTTTCTTGCGCGATCTGGAAACCGGCAAGACCAAACTGCTGATGAAACGCGAGCACAAACTGGACGAAAAAGTGGATTACTCCTATCCCCTGCTCACCTGGCATCCCACCTCCAAACTGCTGGCCATCATCATAGAGACCAAGGGCAAGAACATGATGTATTCGTACATGATAGACGATAAGCATTTCGAAAAAGAACAGTTGTTCGTGCTCGAAAAGATTCTCGATTTCTCTTTCTCCCAAAACGGTAAGATGATAGTCTTCTCGGGTGTGGTGCAGGGCCAGACCGATATTTATGTTTTCAACATTGCTGCCCACACCTACGAACCCATCACCAAAGACATTTACGACGATCTGTATCCCCGCTTTATAAACAACTCTAAGGAGATCATTTTCAGTTCCAACCGTCCTACGGACACCATTAAATTTGAAGTGCTCACTTATCTGGAATCGGCCAAAGATTCCATTGTGCAGTTGTCGCCCCAGACCGATATTTTCCTTTACAACTACGCCACCAAAAACCCTTTGCTGCGCCGTGTGACCAATACCCCTTACACTTCGGAAACCCAGCCCATGCAGTTCGACAGTAAGTTCTTCACTTACCTGAGCGACGAAAACGGCATCATCAACCGTCAGGTGGCCCGTGTCGACAGCAGCATCAGCTTTGTAGATACCACCACCCACTACCGCTATTTCACCACCTCCTACCCTGTTAGCGATTACAACCGCAACATCATAGAGCAGGACTTTGCGCCCAAAGCGGGTAAATTCGGTGAGATCCTATACCAAAATGGCCTCTACAAACTTTATCTGAACGACCTGATCACGGCCAAAAACATTCAAAAAACGCATCCCACCAACACCTACTATCGCGAACAATATCTCAAGAGCCTGGATACAAGTTCTGTCATGCAGACCACCCCCATCAACACCGACGAGATAGAGATGATAAAGGCCCGCCGCAACAAACCCAAAAGGATGACCAATGTGATGATCAACGATCTGGAACCTGTTGACACCACTGTGGTGGATATCAACAACTACAATATCGGCAGCACTAAAAAAGACACCACAGCCGCTTCCGATTCGCTGAAGTTGAAAAAGAAAACCGGTTTCCAGATACCGCGTCAGGGCAATTACGATGTAGAATACTCCATTAACCAACTTGTGGGACAGGTCGATTTCAATTTCCTGAATGCCTCTTACCAACAATTCACCGGAGGGTCCTCGCCCATCTATATGAACCCCGGCCTCAACCTCAACTTCCAGCTGGGAGTGATCGACCTGTTGGAAGATTATCGTATCTCGGGGGGCGCCCGCGTTTCCTTAAGTTTCGACGATTACGAATTCTTCATTGGTTATGAGAACCTCAAAAAGCGCCTCGACCGCGGCATTTTCTTCTATCGCCAGTCCAACGTCAACGCCAACGATTTTTCCATCATTAAGATGCGTTCGAATTCTTTGTTCTATACCTTGAAATGGCCGTTCAGCAGGGTGCTGGCCCTGAAGGGAAGCGCTTCGGTACGCTACGATAAAAAGGTTTACGCCGCTACCGACATCAACAACCTGAAACAACCCAATGTGAACGAATATTGGGCCGGAATAAAGGCGGAACTTACCTTTGATAATATTCAGAACAAAGCCTTAAACATCAATTACGGCTGGCGCTGGAAAATATTCGGCGAATATTATCAAAAAATAGCCGACCAGTTCAACAATCTTGTGGTGCTGGGATTAGACTTCAGGCATTATCAGAAGATTCACCGCACCTTTATCTGGGCCAACCGCCTGGCTGCAAGCACCTCATTTGGCAACAGCAAACTGGTGTATTACTTGGGCGGCGTCGATAACTGGATCATCCCCACTTTCAACAACCAAAATGTAGTTTCACAAACCCAGAACTACAACTACCAGACCCTGGCCACCAATATGCGGGGCTTCTCTCAGAATGTGCGCAACGGCCCCAGCTTCTTTGTGTTGAACAGCGAACTCAGGTTCCCCATAGTACGATATTTCTCCAAAAAACCCCTGAAGAACAACTTCATCACCAATCTTCAGATAGTCGGTTTCGGAGATATTGGTACTGCCTGGCTGGGATGGAATCCTTATTCGGAAGAAAACACCCTCACCAAGACCTATATACAGCGCGGCCCCATGTTGGTGACCGTTATCAAGAAACGTGATCCTTTGGTGGGCGGTTTCGGAGTAGGTCTCAGGACCAAATTGCTGGGCTATTTCATTCGTGCCGATTATGCCTGGGGTGTCGAAAATGCCGTCATCCAGAAACCCGTATTCTATATTTCGCTGGGCTTAGATTTTTAATTTCTTCTCAAACTTATGAAGAGGTATTTATTCTTACTGCTTTGTGTTTTTCAGTTTCAGTTCTTAAGCGCCCAATCTGTCGATCATGCTCAGGCTCTTAAGGCAGCTTTTCAGTTCCTGCTGGTTCAGGATCAGGGAGGCAATTATTTTATTGCTTCGGAACAGCTTATCCTTTCGGATGATGGAGTGCCGCTGAGCTATCTCTTTTCCCTGAACCCTCAGGGATACATTGCCGTGAGCGCCGACGCGGATTTTCATCCCATTGTGGCTTATTCCTTTTCTGAGAACAACTCTGGTCCGGATAACGATAATCCGCTCATCTATCTGATCAAAAAAGACTACAGCAATCGTTTTCAAAATAAAAACAAACTTCCTGAAAGTATAATTGAAAAGAATCATCTGGCCTGGGAAAGTCTTTGCCATACTACCATCTCAGCCACCAAGGACACTACTTTTCAGCAATGGCCCGAAGCGGGAAGCACGCCTACCGGAGGGTGGGTCCTCACCAAATGGAATCAGTCGGCGCCTTACAACATCATGTGCCCCATGGACCTGGCTGCCGGAAGCCGAAGCTATACAGGTTGTCCGGCCACAGCCATGGCACAGATCATCAATTATCACCAGACTTTGAATGGCACCCGTTTTTCGGATGCCGACGATTATTACCACAATTATGGCAGCAACCAGTTTCAAATTGATGACGATTATGCCGTTTATGGTTTCCCCTCTTTTCCGCAACTGAATTTATATCTGGATACTCTGGAAAACAAATATCTCTCCAAAGCCTCACTGACCAACAATGACAAAGCCGCCTTAAGTTTTACCTGCGGCGTTGCGACCAAAACCGTTTACAATTCGGCGGGTTCGGGGACCTTTGGAGTAGATCAGGCTTATGATGGCTTACTCCGCATGGGCTTCACTACCTGTCAACTGCTCGACACCTCGGTAGCCGACCCTTTGCCACAGGTGATTGCCAACATCAAAGATACTTTGCCTGCCTTGCTGGCAGTGGTCGATGCGGCATGGAGTACCGGGCATAATCTGGTGATAGACGGATACAATACCGACGACTTTTTCCATCTCAATTTCGGCTGGGGCGGTTCATACGACGGATGGTATAACATCCCTTCCGGAATGCCTTATAACCTGACCGTCTTCGAAGGAATCATTGTGGATATCAAACCTCAGTATGCCTCCGGAATAAAAGAATCGCAGGCAAATAATTCAGCGCTGAGCCTGTTCCCTAACCCGGCCAAAGAGATGGTGCAAATATCCTTTCACTCAGACGATGCCGGCATCTACAGCATCGTAATCTTTGACGCTCTGGGCAGAGCTGTTTCCGAACAAATGATACAGGCTGATGCCGGAAGTCAGCTTTTGACCAAAATACCTCTGACAAATATCTCCACGGGAATGTATTCAGTAAAAGTAACAGGCCCATCCGAATCCTTTTCCGCCAAATTCATAAAGCTATAGTTTATGGAAATCATTAAAAACAAGATACAGCAGTTGTCCAAAGATTATCTGGATGAGATCATAAAGTTAAGGCGCAACCTCCACGCTCACCCCGAACTGGCTTTCAACGAGGTCGTCACCGGCGAATTCCTTTGTGCCGAGTTGGACAAATTGAACATTCCTTACAAAAGAGGTGTAGCCAAGACAGGGATAGTAGCTTTGATAGAAGGTAAAAATCCGGGTAAAAAGACCATTGGATTGCGTGCCGATATGGATGCCTTGCAGATCAGCGAAAAGAACCATGTGGATTATTGCTCGCAAAACGAAGGGAAAATGCATGCCTGCGGGCACGATGTTCATATGGCTTCACTGGTTGGAGCCGCCAAAATATTAAAATCAATGAGCGACTCTTTCGAAGGAACCATAAAACTGATATTTCAGCCTTCCGAAGAAAAATATCCCGGGGGTGCCATCATGATGATAAAGGAAGGGGTTTTACAAAATCCTCTTGTCTCCTCTATGATAGGTCAACATGTGCATCCCTCCATCAGTGCCGGAAAGATTGGCGTTAAACCCGGTAAAGCCATGGCCTCAACCGATGAAATTTTTATTACGGTAAAAGGTAAAGGAGGACATGCCGCCACCCCGGAACTCGTCATCGATCCTATTGTAATTGCATCTCACATCATCATTGGTTTGCAGCAGGTGGTCAGCCGTATCGCCATTCCGACCATTCCTACCGTACTCTCGTTTGGCAGGATAGTGGGCAACGGCAAAACCAATGTGATCCCCGATGAAGTTTTCATGGAAGGCACCCTGCGTACGGTTGACGAACAATGGCGTAAAGAGGCTCACCAACACATCAGGGATATTGCCAAAAACATTGCCAAAGCTTTCAATGCAAGTTGCGATGTATTTATTGATAGCGGTTATCCCTACCTGTTGAATGAGGAAAAACTGACTGCCCGCATACGCGAATATGCGGTGGACTTTGTGGGTGAAGAAAACGTGATAGACATCGACCTGCGCATGACTGCCGAAGATTTTGCTTATTTCTCTCATAGCCTTCCCTCCTGTTTTTATCGTCTAGGCGTGAAGGACCCCGAATCGGATGAGATCTTCAATCTGCACAGTGCCAACTTCGATATAGATGAAACCAGTCTTTCCACAGGTATGGGCTTCATGGCATGGGTAGCCTTAAACGAATTGAACGGGTAATTAAAAGACCCGGCCCTCTATATAAAAAACAATGCCACTCCTGCCACACTGATGGTAGCACCTATGACCTCTTTTAGGGTTACTTTCTTATGTAAAAACAGTAATGAAGCGGGAATAATAAGAATGGGAACAATAGCCATGATGGTAGATGCTATTCCTGCGTTGGCATGCTGAACCGCAAATAATGAGAAGGATACTCCCAGAAAAGGACCGAAAACTGAGCCCAATCCTATACGTTTCAAAGCAGGACGGTTCTTCAGGGCAATGCCCACATTATTCCATTTCTTCCACAGGGTTATTACCACTGCAAAACCTATAATACCTGAAATGATGCGGATCTGAGTCGCGGCGAAAGCGCTGTATGTTCCCATGCCCACTTTGCTGAACACCAGCCCCACGGCTTGCCCCACGGCTCCTATAAAGGCAAACAAAACTCCCTTGAGCGAATGGGTGAACGACAGCATTTTTTTATCGGTACCTTTATTTACTATCACTATGGCAATTCCTCCCAGTGTCAGAAACATGCCAAGAAAATTAAACAATGTCATTGTCTCGCCCATCATTAGCCAACTTACAAAGGCAGCTATAGGCGGTACCAATGTCATAATCAACATAGAGATGCGGGAACCAACGATAGTAAATGATTCAAAAAGAAAAAAATCGCCTACCACAAATCCCACCAAGCCGGAAATGGAAAGCCACATCCAGGTATTAGCCGAGGCATCCAGAGGCAGAAACTTACCCCTGATAAAATAGGAGAAAATACTCAGGAACACCATGGCCAGCAGCAAGCGGATCAGGTTTACAGCGATGGAACCAACCTTGTTGCTCGCCGACTCAAAGGCAAGGGCCGTCACGGTCCAGCAAAAGGCTGTGAACAAAGCAGCAAATTCTCCGATATGGTTAGTAAACATGATTCTTATTGGGGATGAAAGTCAATTTCTGCAAAGGTATTTTAAATTACCCTGCCAGTATTTAGCATTGTGGATTTAATATCGAAAGAGCACAAAAAAAGGGCAGCCGTAGCTGCCCTTCCCCTTAACTCTAATGAAATTATTGGATCATCTTCAGTTCTTTGCCTACCTTGGTAAAAGCTGCAATGGCTTTATCGAGATGTTCCTGCGAATGTCCTGCAGAAACCTGCACACGTATCCTATCCTTGCCTTTGGCAACCACAGGGAATGAGAATGCAATAACGTAAATGCCTTCTTCCAGCATTCTATTGGCAAAATCAACCGCCAGTTTGGAGCAATCGGGATATTTACCAAACATGATGGCTACAATGGGATGTTCGCCGGGAATGATATCAAAACCGGCTTCGGTCATTTTCTGACGGAAGTATTTTGTGTTGCGTTCCAGCTTATCGCGAAGATCGGTAGAAGCCATCAGAATGTCCATAACCTTGATGGTAGCACCCACCACGGCAGGAGCCACAGTATTTGAGAATAAATAAGGACGAGCCTTGTTGCGCAGCCAGTTGACAATCTCTTTGCTGGAAGAAATACATCCGCCGGAAGCACCGCCCAAAGCTTTTCCGAAAGTGGTGGTGATGATATCCACACGACCCATTACATTACGATATTCGTGAGTTCCGCGTCCTGTTTTGCCTAAAAAACCAGTTGAGTGGCTATCGTCGACCATAACCATAGCTTCATATTTTTCTGCCAGGTCGCATATCTGATCCAGTTTGGCGATGTCTCCATCCATAGAGAAAGAACCATCGGTGGCCACCATAATAAAACGGCAACCGGCAGCTTTGGCTTCTTTCAGACAGCGCTCGAGACCTTTTGCCATTTTATCATTGGCAGGGTCTATCTCTTCTACATCGCGCATGTCGCCGTGTTTGTAGATCCAGCGTTGTGCTTTGCACAGGCGGATACCATCTATGATAGAAGCGTGGTTGAGAGCATCAGTAATGATAGCATCTTCTTCACCTAACAGTGGTTCGAAAACAGCGCCGTTGGCATCGAAACAGGAAGAGAACAAAATGGTATCTTCCATACCCAAAAATTCCGATATTTTTTTCTCCAATTCTTTGTGAATATCCTGAGTTCCGCAAATAAAACGAACCGACGACAATCCGTAACCGCGACGATCTATCTCTTCGTGCGAAGCTTTCAGCACATCGGGATGAGAAGAAAGTCCCAGATAGTTGTTGGCACAAAAGTTCAGGCATTTTTTGCCTTTTACGACGATCTCAGCACCCTGAGGGCTTTCGATGATGCGTTCGGTTTTGAATAATTTCTGGTCAGTAAGTTTCTGAAGTTCTTCAGCCAGATAAGTATTGATCTTTTTTTGCATTATTTTTTCCTCCTTAAATTATATTAATCCGAGTTTGTGTTTTTCAGAAATCTTTTCAAGCATATCTTTGGTCATGGCATCCAGATCGTAGGCAGGTTTCCATCCCCATTCCTTGCGCGCACAAGAATCGTCAATGCTGTTGGGCCAAGAATCTGCTATTTTTTGTCTGAAGTCAGGAGCGTACTCAATCGTAAAATCCGGCATAAACTTACGAATAGAGGCAGCCAGTTCACCGGCAGAAAAACTCATAGCACTCAGATTAAAATCGGAATGATGAACGAGCTTGTTGAAATCCGCATGTAAAAGATCTATGGTGGCTTTCAGACAATCGGGCATATACATCATGGGCAAGCGGGTATCTTCCCTGACAAAGCAGGTATATTTTCCGTATTTAACCGCATCATAATATATAGCAACAGCAGAATCCGTGGTTCCGCCGCCGGGAAGGGTTTTATAGCTGATGATACCGGGATAGCGCAAACCTCTTACATCCATACAATATTTGCGCACGTAATAATCGCAGAGCAATTCGCCGGAAACTTTGGTTATCCCATACATGGTAGAAGGATGCAAAACCGTTTCCTGAGGAGTATTATCTACAGGCGTTCCGGGGCCGAAAGCAGCAATGCTGGAAGGTACCAGAACACGACGTACATTATGTTCGCGACAAACTTCCAGGGTATTGATCAATCCGTTCATGTTGATATTCCAGGCAGTCATAGGACTAACTTCCCCATTGGCTGAAAGAATAGCGGCCATGTTGATAACCATGGTGATGCCGTGCTTCTTAATGTTATCGGCAAAAGACTTAGCATCGGTTACATCCAGTTTTACGTAGGGATCGCCCACGTTCGAATAATCATCTTGTATATCGGAAGCTATAACATTATCATTTCCATAAATAGCTCTCAGTTCAGGGGTAAGTTCGGATCCGATCTGACCCAAGGCTCCAATAATTAGTATTTTGTCCATTTTAAGAATTAGTATTTAATGTGTGATTTTGACTGAGTTTCATCAGGCAAAATTATATTATTTCGAGTCACAACCAAAGAAGTTGTCAAGTTTTTTACTGATTTGCGAATAAATAAATTATCACGGGGTATTTTTGGTTCAATTGTTGCATTCACGGGCATTGTTTTAAATTTTCCAGTCCTTTTATTCTCGACAATTTTACCTATTTTTGAACCATTAACCACCCTTACTATGAAAAAATTATTTGCTTCTGTTGTTATTCTGATTTCACTTACCACTACCCTGGTTTACGGGCAGAAAGAAAATGTCATCAAATTGAATCCTCCTGTAAATGACGTGATCGTTTATCTTAGCGGTGCCCAGATACGCTATAAACTTAACGTTAATCTGACAGTGGGTCGCAATATTCTGATGCTAGAGAATTTTTCTGCTAAAATCAACCCTTCCAGCATTCGGATCACTTCCGATGATGCCACCACAGTCTTATCAGTGAAACATAAAATAACCTCCACACCCATAGAAGCCGAGATGCTGAAATATAACCAGGTGAACGATTCCATAAAACTGATAACGAAAAAGCTGAGTGCGGTAGCGGACGAAACTAACGCCCTTACTGTGCAAAAAGATATGCTGCTGAAAAATCAATCGCTGGGCGGACAGAACACAGGCGTAAATGTTCTTGAGCTGCAGAAAGCCGCTGATTTTTTTCAATCACGGGTGCTGGAAATAAACAAACGAATTACCGAATTGGCAACTGATTCGGAGACCTATACCCTTCAACTTACTAAACTGCAGGAAAAATCCTATAAACTTTCCTATACCAACAATAACGACAGGTCGGAAGTATCGGTACTGCTGATAGCTTCGAAAGCTCAGCAATCTTCCATAGAGATATCCTATGTGGTGAGCGATGCCGGCTGGATGCCTTATTATGACCTGAAATGCGAAGACATCAGCAAACCCATTTTACTGAACTATCGCGCCAAGGCTTTTAACAATTGCGGCATCGACTGGAACGATGTGGCGGTTACCCTTTCCACTGCCAATCCTTTGAAAAGCATTTCTGTCCCGGAACTGCCCACTTGGTATTTGTCAGACTATAGCAGTGTTTCCTCCTTCGGGAAATCAAGCTATCTGGGATACAATGAAGTTTACAATCAATCAAATGCTGATGCCAACCAGCAAATCGCAAACGGCACTTACAGCTGGGAGGAAAATAAACTGGAAGACAAGCAAAAAGTGGATTATGGCAGGAATGTCAGAAAACAAACCGTACAGATGAAACAAATCAGCGTGCCCGAACTGGCATTCGATTTTCAATTGAAGAATAAATACACCATGCCTTCCGATGCCCAGCCCTATATTCTGGATGTGCAGGAAATTGCTTTAAAGGCCGACTACCGTTATATTGCTGTGCCAGTTATAGAGAAGAGCGCTTTCTTGATCGCCTGTATCAGCGATTGGGAAGAACTGAACCTGGTGGAGGGCAATGCCAATGTGTATCTGAACGGAACCTACGTAGGACAGTCGTACATCAATCCCAACGAAATTTCGGATACCCTGCAGATTTCCATGGGCCGAGACAGCCGCATACAGGTTGATAGGAACAAACTGAAAGATTACAGCAGCAAACAACTGATAGGCAGCAAACGTAAGGCTACTTATGTGTATGAGATCTCCATCAAAAATAACCGCTCGCTTCCGATCAGCATTCAAATAATGGATCAGTTGCCGGTGAGCAAAAGCCAGGAAATCGAAGTAACCGCCGACGAATTATCCGGCGCCATTCATAATCTGCTTTCAGGCCAACTCGACTGGAGCTTCACTATAGATCCCGGCAAGGTGCAAACCCTCAAACTGGGATATACGGTGAAATATCCGAAAAACGTAAAAATACAATTCAGACAGATGAAGGCTATGGAGTGCCCAAGTTTCTAAAAAAATAATACTTTATGTTCACAATAAAAACTTTCGAATTTAACGATTTCGGGGTCAACACTTATGTGCTTTCCTCCGCCAATAACGAATGTATCATCATTGATCCGGGATGCTATACCAACACGGAAAAAAGAGAACTCGACAATTATATTCTGGAAAACGGCCTGAAGGTGGTCAAATTACTGATCACGCATTGCCACATCGACCACATTCTGGGCATCACCCATGTAGAGGATAAGTATGGTGTTGGCGCATCCATTCATCACAAAGGTGCCGATATGCTGCGGGCCTCGGTGGGCTACGGCTCGGTTTTCGGGTTCGAAGTGGATAAGGTGATCAAGGCTACAGATTATGTTGTAGAAGGCGACAATATTTGGCTGGGCGACAACCAGCTTAAAGTGGTGTACACCCCGGGACATGCCGACGGCAGCGTATGCTATATTTGTCAAAAAGAAAAATGGGTGATCACCGGCGACGTATTGTTTCAGGGAAGTATAGGCCGAACCGATCTGCCTACCGGTGATTTTAATGTGCTGATGAAAAGCATCAAAACGAAACTATTCAACCTCGACGACTCTTTTACGGTTTATCCCGGTCATGGGCCTACTACCACTATTGGGTTTGAGAAGGTGAATAATCCGTTTATTGATTGATTTGAGTCTTTAGCCACCAAGGCACAAAAGCACCAAGAGACACCAAAAGACAAAAAACAAATAAAAATCAAAACAGAAAAAACAATTTTCTAAACCTGCGTATACCACTGTTTGGATATTTGAATCTTCTGTCTTTGTCCCATAGGGATGCCAATGGCAGAATTTATTTGAGATTTGCCTTTGTAGATTTGAGATTTCCTCCTTTGGAATTTATTTGTGTTTTGCAATTTGCTATTTGGATTTTCTTTCAGCAATATAACAATAAAGCCATGTAGCCATTAGCCCTTTGAACTAATTACTTCATCTTCCCCCTCCCCATTTCACGAAAAATCCGTTATTTTGCATACTTAAATCCTCAGGCGATGACTCAAAACATTCAAATCTATAATACCCTTAGCCGGACCAAAGAGAATTTCGAACCCATCAATCCGCCCTTTGTGGGCATATACGTTTGCGGACCTACCGTGTATGGCGATCCCCATTTGGGTCATGCGCGGCCGGCCATTACTTTCGACCTGATATTCCGTTACCTGAAACACAGCGGATACAAGGTGCGTTATGTGCGCAATATTACCGATGTGGGTCACCTGGTGAACGATGCCGACGAAGGAGAAGATAAGATAGCGAAAAAAGCCCTGGTTGAGCAATTGGAGCCCATGGAAGTGGCGCAATATTATACCAACCGCTATCACGATGCCATGCGCTTGTTGAATGTGCTGCCCCCTTCGATCGAGCCCAAAGCTTCGGGACACATCATGGAGCAAATGGAGATAGTTCAGAAAATACTGGACGCCGGATTGGCTTATGTTTCGAATGGCTCGGTGTATTTTGATGTGAAAAAATATAACGAACATCATAACTATGGCAAGCTTTCGGGCCGCATACTGGAAGATCTGTATTCGAATACACGCGATCTGGACGGACAGGACGAAAAACAAAATTCCTTTGATTTTGCCTTATGGAAAAAGGCTTCGCCTGAGCACATCATGCGCTGGAAATCGCCCTGGAGCGATGGCTTCCCGGGTTGGCACCTCGAATGTACGGCCATGAGTGCAAAATATCTCGGCCTGCATTTCGATATCCACGGCGGTGGCATGGACCTGCTGTTTCCGCATAACGAATCGGAAATTGCCCAATCGGTGGCAGCTTATCAATGCGAGCCTTGCAACTACTGGGTGCATAATAATATGATCACGGTCAATGGCCAGAAAATGGGCAAATCGCTGAACAACTTCATCAACCTCGACCAGTTTTTCAGTGGCAGTCATCCCTTGCTCACTCAATCGTATTCGGCCATGACCATACGTTTCTTTATTCTGCAGGCACATTATCGCTCGACGCTGGATTTCTCGAACGACGGTTTGCAGGCCTCCGAAAAAGGATTGAAACGACTGCTTACCGCCTATAATACCCTGCTGAAGATTGTCCCCGGACCAACTTCCGATGCGGAACTGACGGCCTTCATCCCATCCTTCGCTGGTAAATGCTACGAAGCCATGAACGACGACTTCAACAGTCCCATGGTTATTGCCAACCTGTTCGATACTACGCGCTGGATTAACGGACTGAACGAGAAAAAATTCAGCATCACGAAATCCGACCTCGAGCAGTTTATCAAAACCATGGACAGTTTTATGTTCGAAATACTGGGACTGACCAACGAAGCCACAGGCGAAAACACCCAAACCACCGAGGGACTGATGAACCTGATACTATCCATTCGTCAGGGAGCCAAATCGAATAAGGATTTTGCTACTTCGGACAAGATTCGCGACGAACTGCAGAAACTGAACATTACCATAAAAGATACCAAAGAGGGAGCCACCTGGAGCGTGGAGTAGGAAGTGTCATGTAGGGGCGATTCACGAATCGCCCTTTTCAATGTAAAAATGCATTTTGCTGGGGCAAATGTCTTACGCCTTTATTTATTGGAATAAGGAAACCTATAGTTTAAGGTTTGAAACTGTAGGCCTCGAACCAATTATTTTCGCTCATTGAGCGTATTGGCGATACTCCACTTCAAATTATTTTACCACTATAATCCATTGATGCAATACCATTTCGAATTCCGTTGAGGGGTTTGCGTGTATGTCTTACATCACAGAAATAAATTGTTGATAGTCTACTTTCTTTTCTTGTACTAGTCCATAACTTTTTTTATTTCTATACTTATTTTTTCTGTCTGCTTCTATTCTTTTTATTTATTATGTCCTATCTTTTTTTGTACTATTCCATATTTTTTATTTTATCTTTCCTTTGTTTTATAGTATTATTAAATTCTTTTTTATTTTTATTTCCTTTATTTTCTAGATTATTATTATACTTTTTTTCCATTTCATACATTTTTTTATTGTTTAGTACAATCAAATTCTTTTTGTTATTTGTATCTTTGTATCAGGCATCCATTTTTAATTATTTTACCCTTATGAACAAGCTTTCACACTTTGCAAAAAATCCTTTTTTAACTATCGAAATCGGGAAGTATCGCTTCGGAAAATTCGTTTCGAACCATATTGCACGGACCAAATCGCTCAATAATCCTGCTTTTGCCCCATTGATTCTTTCGACACAGGCCCAATATGATGCTATCTTTGGCAATCTCGAAAACTATGACAGGGATTCAAACAGTCGACAATCATACACCAAACAAGTGAACCAGAAAATGAAAGAATTTTCCGGTAAAGTATTGGAAATGGAAAGCCTGGTTTGCGTTAAATTTAAGAAAAAGTCGCCCACCTACGAAGAGTTCTATCCTCATGGCCGCACGGAATATTACCGAACGAATAAGAAAAATATTTTGATGATTTTCGAGCGTATCATTAAACTTACCACCACCTACGAAAGCGATCTGGGTAGTGAGTGGAAAACAGAATTTGTGCAGATGTACGATGAGTTTTTGCCCATTTTCGAACAGCAAGGACAAAAAAAAGGATCGGTCAAAATGTCAGCCTCCGATTTCAAAACTTTGAAATTAGCTATGTGTAAGCAATTGTACAAAAACTTGCTCACAATGCTTGCCGAATATCATGAAATGCCTAAAAAGGCGTTAAATTGTTTCGACGAAACCATAGTCAATTGGAAGAAACATAAGAAAAAGAAGGCAAAAGGAAAGAAACCAAATAAGGAGATTTGATTTTAGATTTTAGATTTCTGAATTCCAAATTCCTTTTATTCCACCGTAATCTCCATAACCCTCCCCACCAAATCGTTTTTTGGGAAAGGGATGAACTGCTGTTCGAAGGGGCTGCCGGGCCACCAGTCGGTGTTGTGAAATTCCTGTGAGATCACGAGCAACATCTGGTTGTTGGGGATGGAGGTGAGGGCATCGTCCATATAGCCCACCACGCGCAGTTGGTTGCGTTCGGGGCCTATGCGCCAGATGATCTCGGTGGGTTTCCATTCAATCTGAAAATAATAGTAAGGCGCACGAAACATCTCGTCGTCCGAGGCAGGTGTGCGCTCGGTGATGGCGCGATACCAATAATCCCAACGGTGGGCCGTGAAAGTCTGGTTGCCATAATTCACAGGCATGCATCCCACATCGTAGCGGGCGGGTTGCGGACAAGCCATATCCCAGTTGGTGCAGCAAACCATCACATTTCCGGTATCCTGCAGCAAAGATAGCGGCAGGGGAACATCCCATGCCGACACCCGGCTCCTATCCGGAACCGGATAGATATAGGCCGGCGGAAAACTGTAGGACGGGCTATAACTCACGGTCTTCAGTATCTCGAAATCTATTTCCGAATAAGCCGTCACGGGCGAGCGTTTGTCGTCTTTGCCGCCACCGTATTTCGGAAGATACCCTTGCTGAGTACATTCGCGGCAATTGTTCCAGGCATCGCCTCCGTTGGTCACCAGCCATATGGCATTGGTGATGCCGTTCCAAACGCCGTTTTTGTTCAGCAACTCGGTGAGCTTCGCCTTCACGGTGTATTTCCCGTAAGTAAACCCATGCCGTGTGATAACACCCACACTTTGCTTGCGCCAATCGCCATAGTGCGAAGCCCGGTTGCGCATCACCACATTTCCCGTAAGGGTATCCACATCCGCCTCCTGACAAGGGCAATCAATGTTGCGGGTCTGGGTGGTGATCATCTCTTCTTTTTTATGAAAACTGCGGTTCCAGTTGTAATCGCGCTGGGAATAATTGTCGTGCACGACGTCGGCTATCACCGGTATGTTATCCCATTTGGAAGCGGCACTCACATTATTGCTGAACTGGCTCAGAGGGGCATTCAGGTAGAGAGCATCGCTAAAACCGCAGGTTTTGGTATAAAACGAATTATAGATTTTCGGATCGAAATCATTGGGATTGGTATACACCCCTTTTCGCAGATCGGGTCGGGCAATCACCTGCAGAGCGTTGTTCGCCTGATGAACCAGCACATTTTTCAGAGAAGCCCCCTCGCCATACAGAAAATAATAATAGGGATTCACAAACTTATCGCCCCGCTTTCGCGAAATATCGCTGATATAGTCGGGGATGGTTTTGTTTTGGACATTGTCGGCAGACGACACCACCAGCATAAAACTATAGTAACCCATGCGGGGATTTCGGGTCCAGCGCTCGTTGGTTTTTTCGTAATAATAACGCTTTTCGTTGCGCGGATTCCCCACAATACGAAGTTTACATTCCACCTTATGAAACTCTCCGTCGGCGGGAATAAGGGGTGTTTCGACAAAAGTAGCCATAGTATCCTCCCAACTTCCGTAGAAATTTTCCTGAGCGTAAGTATGCTCCTTGCTCCCACCGGGGGCACATTCCGGAAATTTATACGATTCGTTCTGGTAGTAGATCTTATAACTGAACTTTTGAGGATGGCCGCTGGTGTTCTTTATGGAAAATTCGAAATGGAAATTTCCATCTGCCGTCTGACGAGCCGAGGGAATAGCAAAACCTTTGATGGCATCGGTATAGTCCAGATACATCAGTTTGGCTAATTTCTCTTCCTGCTGCAAAGCATTCCAGTTGGTAAGGGTATTAAAATCCTTCACATCGAAACTGTTGTTGGTTGGGTTAGTCTTTTCGCGATTTCCGCAGGAAGTCCACACCCAGGTAATGGCAAAAAGAAGGAGAATATATCGTGCAGATCTTATCATTTGGCGGCCCCCTTTTCCATCAATGGCAATGAGTAGATCCCCATAGTTTCGGGAAGATCGGGAATCAGATGTTTATTCATGCAAACGGTAAAAAGCGATAAGGCTTTCATGTTTGTGAAATACCCTGTTGCTATCATCAGATTCTCATAATACTTCGGATTATGATCTGCCTCGTAGCCTTTGAAATCTAGGTTGCCCTGTATGCGGTAATCCTTTTCCGTAAAACGGATCAGCTTCATATCAAATCGCCACGAATTCCCGAAGGAAATAAGTTCTGAAATGCCGTCACCATCAATATCTCTGGCGAAATAATTATATTCCGGGTAGAGGGTATCGCACTTATTATCGAAACTGCCTTGCTGCAGGCAGGTGAATTTACCGGCATCCGAATCAATATCGAACAATTTATAGAAACACTTGCCTGAACTCCTTTCGCGGTAAAAAAGGAGGATATTATCGTTGCCCTCAGGCTTTATAAATTTACCCGAAACCATCTGACTGTCGAAATTTGCTTTCCCGGTTTCGCTGATATTCCCCAGAGGCTTTGCGTTCCACAGCCCCTTTTCGAAATTTAACAGAAACACGCCTCCGGCCATATCGGTTGCAATCAAACTTTCCACGTGCTTGCCATTTTTACTTTGGAATTTCTGAACGTTAGTAATTGCTTTATCAACCGGACAAAGTTCACTGGAAATCAGTCCCACTTTTTCAGAAATAAAATTATAAGCATACACCCAAATCTTTTGCTGCCTGCCCGAAATAATAATCATCTCGTCGACTCCGTTTCCATTGATGTCGGCCGTAAGCAATCGAATTTCCTTCAGGTCCGGAGCAAACGCAGTTCGCTCGATCATTTTGATGGTAAAAGCATTCTTTTCGGGAACGAAACGAATGACAGCGCATGGAAGTTGATTTCGAATCAGCAGGAGCTGATCCAACCGGTTATTGCACATGATAAAGTGCCCGGTTAAAAAACTATCTCCAGCTTCCATCTTCAGGGATTCCTTTCCATCCAAACTCACAATAGAAGCATTTTTAAAATTTACCGCTAAGGTCTTCTGTGCAAAAATCGTTGGATAAGGAGGCTGATTGGGTTGCGCTTCGAATTTGTAATTGTCTTTTGTATTATCCACCAAAGGTTTTTCCCCTCTTATCTTTTGACTTCCAAGAATAATTAACACATCATCCATGTACACTTTTGCAGGGCAATGGTTCCAATAATAAACCTTTACGATATCTGTGTTCTGCGGCTTATAGCTTATGTTTGCCTTGCCGGAGATATAAAACCAATGGTCCACCAAAGGAGCCTTCTCATCAATGTCAACGGAATAGGAATACTTCAGCGTATTTGTTTTGTCAACAATCTGAAACATGAGCTTGCCGCTGATGGGCTCACTTTTTTCAGCAAGCATCCAGGCGCCCATTCTTGCTTCCGAAAAATCACTTGACGGTAGTTCCGAAATTGGCTTTTGTATCACAAGGCTGAATTCATCTTTCCCTGAAACGTGCATAGAAAATTTTCCCGAATAGGCTTTGGCAGCAGAAAGCAAGTCGGTTTGAATGAAATTCTCAAAATCGTAGAGTATAGCATTGGAATATGAAATACTATCTGATGCTGGAATCCGGTAATCAACTACGGGAGGCTTGGGAGGAAGGGGCTTGTATTTTTGCAGATAATACAGAAAAGCAAAAAACACCGAAAACAAGAGCAACAATCCAAATAAAAAAAACAATCGGTGATTACGGTGCATCCGTTAATAATTTAACACAAACCTACATAAAATTTAGCTAACCATAAAGAGGCAGCCGAAAATTGCATAACGCTTTTTAGCCCCAATTGTTGCATTTATGTATAATTTTCTCAGGCAATGTCCGTATTATTAATATTTTTGTAAAAATTCAGCATTTCGCATGACCGTACTATCTATCATCATTCCGGCTTATAATGAGGGTAAGACCATCCACTTCATTCTTGATAAAGTCAAGGCTGTAAACCTTGTTCAGAACATTCAGAAAGAGATTATCATTGTGAACGATTGCTCGAAAGACAATACGGAAGAGGCCATTATACAGTACAAATCGCAAAATCCCGAACTGAACATTCAATATGTGAAACACGAGGTGAATGCGGGTAAAGGAGCGGCATTACATACCGGTATAGCTAAAGCCACCGGAGATTACCTTATCATTCAGGATGCCGACCTGGAGTACGATCCTGAAGAATACAACATCTTGTTGAAACCAATTCTGACCGGTTTTGCCGATGTGGTTTATGGTTCAAGATTTATTGGTGGCAAACCCCACCGTATTTTGTTTTTCTGGCATTCTATTGGCAACCGTTTCCTTACCAAGCTATCGAATATGTTCACCAACCTGAACCTGACCGATATGGAAACCTGTTATAAATTGTTCAGAAGAGAATTTATACAAAGCATAAAATTGCGCGAAAACCGATTCGGCTTCGAACCGGAAGTAACAGCCAAGATATCCAGAATAAAAGAAATACGCATCTATGAAGTAGGGATTTCGTATTATGGACGCACCTATGCCGAAGGCAAAAAGATCAGTTGGAAAGACGGATTTCGGGCCATTTATTGCATTGCGAAATACGGTCTTTTTAAATTCAAATAGAAGAATCTGTCAATTCCCCTGACATCTTCAGGATTTCGTCCACATCAATATCCATCATACACCGGAAATGCTTTTTGGGACATTGCTTATATCCTAACTTGCTGCAAGGCCGACAGGGTAATCCCAACACCTCAACAATGTGATAGTTTTCCTGTCCCGTTGGGAAATAAGGATACATGCCAAAATCGGGAACTGTATTGCCCCACACCGAAATAATCTTTTTCTTTAATGCTGAGGCAATATGCATGAGCCCCGTATCGGGAGTAACAACCACTTTTGCCTGCAGAATAACCGAAGCCGACTGATTGAGGGTAAACACCCCGCAACCATTAAATACTTTCTCTCCCAACACGCCACTGATTTGTTCAGCTTTCTGCGAGTCCGACTTATCGCCCAGCAACACCACAGGCAATTCTGTTTTAAAACAAAATTCCAGCATCTTCTCGACCGGCATTTGTTTGGTTTGTTGTTTGCTTCCCACCACCAGGACATTATAGCCCTCTAGAAATTCATCAGGGAAATAATCGGACAGGGATATCATTTCGTTGGCCGGAATAAAGTAATCGAGCCCCTGACCATCATTATGAACATTCAGTTTCTTCACAGCCCCGAAATAACGATCAACGATATGTATCTTGGGAAGCAGATTCATTTTCAGGTTGGTCAAAAGCCATTTCTTTTTGTTGAGTTTATTAAAGGTACCGCTTTCGACACCCAATGCCATTTTAACTCTTGATGAACGTAAATTCTTATGAAGATCTACCACAAAATCATAATCCTCGGCTTTAAGATCCTCGAGAATATCAGTCACCTTATTATTGATGATGTGAATTTTATCAATGTAGGGGTTCTCTTTCAATAGAGGCAGGTACTGATTCTTGGTAAGAAAATGAACCTCCGCCCCCGACAATTGTTGCTTCAGACATCTCACAACCGGCGTGGTTAGCACAATATCGCCAATGGAACTAAAACGAATAACCAGGATCTTTTTGTGAGGATGCATTTATTGAATTACCTGTAAATAATGGTTTTCAAAAATAGTAAATAAATCATTTGAAAGGCTCAATTACTTAACCCGCAAATTTCCACTAAATTTGCATAATGCAATTTATAGATACACACACCCATTTATACGCTGAAGAGTTTACAGAAGATATCGATAAGGTTATCGGCAAAGCCATAGAAAACAAGGTCGACCGCATGTTGCTTCCTGATATCGATAGCCTCACTCGACCTGCCATGCTGCAACTTCATGAAAAATATCCTGAAATTTGTCCTGTAATGATTGGTCTTCATCCTACCTCGGTGAAGGCAGATTACACAAGTGAACTGGAAAAGATAGATGAAATTATTCATCAATATCCCTTCTGCGGGATAGGCGAAACGGGTATTGACCTCTATTGGGATAAAACTTTTTTTGCAGAGCAGATAGACTCTTTCACCTACCAGATCGAACTGGCATTGAAGCACGATCTTCCAATAGTTATTCATTCCAGAAAATCAACCAACGAAATATTCTCGGCTTTGAAACCCTTTAAAGATAAAGGTTTGAAAGGTGTGTTCCATTGTTTTCCGGGAAGTGTGGAAGAAGCCGCGAAAGTAATTGAAATGGGATTTTATCTGGGCATAGGGGGTGTGGTAACTTATAAGAACTCCGGTATGGCCGAGGTGGTGAAGCAGGTCGATCTGAAACACATACTGCTGGAAACAGATTCGCCTTACCTTACCCCTGCCCCTTTTCGCGGAAAGCGCAATGATAGTGCCTACATTCCGGTAATTGCGGAATTTGTTGCTTCTATAAAAGGATTATCAACAGAGGAGGTTGCGGAAATCACAACTTCTAATGCAAAACACTTATTTAAAATCTCCTGATTATGCAAAAGAACCGATCTTTGCTTGTAATTTATACCGGAGGCACCATTGGAATGGTGCAGGACAACGAAACCGGGACCCTGCTCCCTTTCGAATTTGAGCAACTTTACGCTTATATCCCCATTTTAAAGAACTTTAATTACCACATCGACTTTCATGTTTTCGATAATCTGATTGATTCATCCAATGTGAACCCTGAATTCTGGGTAACGCTTGCCAGTGTGATTGAAGAAAAGTATGAGCTTTATGATGGATTCGTGGTGTTGCACGGAACCGATACCATGTCATTCAGTGCCTCTATGCTGAGTTTCATGCTCGAAAATCTCAACAAACCTGTAGTTTTTACAGGTTCGCAATTGCCCATGGGAGTTATTAGAACCGATGGTCGCGATAATTTTATTAACGCTATCGAAATAGCCGCAGCACAAATCGATAACACGCCGGTGGTTCCTGAAGTCAGTATCTTTTTTGACAACAAGCTCTTTCGGGGAAACCGCACTACCAAGTTCAATTCCGATAACTTCAAGGCATTCTTTTCAGGAAATTATCCTCTTTTGGCGGAGGTGGGTGTCAAGATCAGATACCATGAAGAATATATCCAAAAGCCGAATTTCAAAAAACTGATAGTTCATAAGAAATTCGACCAAAATGTGGCATTGCTTAAATTGTATCCCGGGATTTCGGACCATTTGGTTAATGCTGTTTTGCAAACAAAAGATCTGAAAGCTTTGGTACTGGAAACTTTTGGCTCGGGCAATGCACCTACCGATGCATGGTTTATGGATGCCATAGAAAATGCCATTCGAAAAGGGATTATGGTCCTCGTGGTCACACAATGTCAGGGAGGGTCGGTAGAGATAGGCAAGTACGAAACCAGCAAATATCTGGGTGAAATGGGAGTTATCAGCGGTTATGATATCACCACCGAAGCTGCCGTTACTAAAATGATGTTCCTTTTGGGAAACAGCGAATCGAAAGAAAGAATTACTCAACTACTGCAAACCTCAATGCGTGGGGAAATGACGGTATAGTTTTATAAAAGCTCTAAGAGAGAATACTTCAAAGAAAATTAAAATACAACAGAGCTTTTAGTCCAGTTTTCTCTTGATCTCGGTTTGTTCGTAACCTTCTACGATATCTCCGACTTTAATATCATTGAAATTCTCGATATTCAAACCGCATTCCTGACCAGCAAAGACTTCTTTCACTTCGTCTTTAAAACGCTTCAGTGAACCCAGTTTACCTGAGTAGCCGACAATACCGTTTCGGATGATACGAACCAATGTATTTCGGCCCAGCTTTCCATCCAAACAGAAACATCCGGCAATGGTACCCACCTTATTAATCTTAAACACTTCCCTGACTTCGAGGTTAGAAACAATCTTTTCTTCAATTTCAGGGGTAAGCATACCTTCGATAGCTGATTTGAGTTCGTTGATAGCGTTGTAAATGATAGAATACAGGCGGATATCAATTTGCTCCTGCTCAGCAAGTTTACGTGCACTAGGGGAAGGACGAACCTGGAATCCAATGATGATAGCGTTGGAAGCCGATGCCAGCAGAACATCCGATTCGGTGATCTGACCTACCAGTTTCTGAATAACATTCACCTGAACTTCGTCGTTCGAAAGCTTTAATAATGAATCCGAGAGAGCTTCGACCGAACCGTCCACATCACCTTTAATAATAACGTTCAGTTCCTTGAAATCGCCAATTGCAATACGGCGGCCGATCTCGTCGAGCGTTATGTGTTTATGGGTTCGTATACTTTGTTCACGTTGCAGTTGGAAACGTTTGTTGGCAATTTCTTTAGCCTCGCGGTCATCAGATAATACATTAAAACCATCGCCTGCTTGGGGAGCACCATTCAAACCGAGTAATAGCACAGGAGTTGAAGGTCCCGCTGATTCTATAGGGAGATTCCTTTCGTTATACATAGCCTTTACTCTACCGTAGCTATAACCAGCCAAAACCATATCACCAATCTTCAGTGTTCCGTTTTGTATCAAGAGTTTGGCCACATATCCACGTCCTTTTTCAAGAGATGATTCCAGAATAGTTCCTATAGCATTACGTTTTGGGTTGGCTTTCAACTCAAGCATTTCCGACTCAAGCAAAACCTTTTCCAGCAATTTATCAATATTCAGACCTTTCTTAGCTGAAATTTCCTGACACTGATAACTGCCACCCCAATCTTCTACAAGCAAATTCATATTGGCCAAAGCTTCTTTTATCTTTTCGGGATTGGCACCCGGTTTGTCCATTTTATTTATAGCAAATATAATAGGTACTTTGGCGGCTTGGGCATGGTTGATAGCTTCAATGGTTTGAGGCATCACGCTATCGTCAGCGGCAATTACGATAATTGCCATGTCGGTTACCTTGGCACCACGCGCACGCATAGCCGTAAAAGCTTCGTGACCAGGAGTATCCAGGAATGTTATTTTCTTGTCGTTGGCAAGTGTCACCTCATAAGCTCCAATATGCTGTGTGATACCTCCGGCTTCACCGGCAATAACATTGGCATTACGGATATAATCAAGTAATGAAGTCTTACCGTGGTCCACATGTCCCATAACCGTGACAATAGGAGGACGTTCTGTCAACAATTTCGGATCATCTGTATCTTCAGTTAAATTCTCCTGTATCTCGGCCGAAACAAACTGAGTTTTATACCCGAATTCTTCAGCCACAATGGTTAATACTTCAGCATCCAACCTCTGATTAATAGAAACAAATAATCCAAGGCTCATACAGGTCGAGATAATATCATTAACCGATACACCCATAAGTTTAGACAGTTCATTAACGGTTACGAATTCCGTAACCTGTAAGGTCTTCTTGTCTTCTTCCATCTGAAGCTGCTCTTCCTCAATCTGTTGATGAAAAGCATCTCTCTTCTGACGACGGTATTTCGAGGCTTTTGACTTGGTAGGTGCACTCAAACGGGCTAGGGTTTCGCGAATCTGCTTTTGAATTTCTTCTCCTGTAGGCTCCTGACGTTGTTGTCCTTTGTCAGCAGGTTTCTTGACCCCAACTTTTCCTTTGTTTTGCGAATTATCCTGACCTACCTTATTATCGGTTGGACCGGTGGTTGGTGCATCGGGTTTGATTCTTTTGCGTTTTTTCTTTTTATTATAAGGTGAATTCTCTGCCGAAGAAGCCACGGGTTGTTTTTTCTGAGGTTCTCTTACAACAGGCAGCTCTATTCTTCCCAATATCTTTGGACCTTCCAACACAGTATAGTTGGTAGCCATAAAATTTTCATCTACCTTTTCAGGTTCAATTTCAGAAAGATCCTCATCACTAAGTTCAGGCTCTATAATATCGTCCAAAGGAACATCCAATACCTCTTCCATTTCCGGTTCGAAAAAGTCCTCTTCCTCCTCAATTTCTATTTTGGGAGTTTGTATCTCTTTGGGTGCTTCATTAAATACTTTTTCTACAGCATCAGCATCTTTCGCTATTTTATCCTTTTTCTTTTCCTCTGCAGTTTTTCGCGATGGTTTCTTATCATTGAGTTTATCCAGATCAATAGTCCGCAGTATAACCGGTCCCGTAATCTCCGGAGTTGTTTCCAATTCTTTTGATTTCTTTTCTTCTTCCTTTTCTATCTCTTTTTCAGGAACTACTTCAGTTACCTTAGTTTTCTCAACTACAACTGTGGGTTCAACTACGACAGGTTTCTCAATTGCTGGTTTTTCAACCACAGGCTTTTCAACCTTAGGAGGTTCAACTGCCTTGGGAGGTTCGACCACTTTAGGTGGTTCGACGACTTTGGGAGGTTCAACCACTTTAACAACAGGTTTTTCAATTTCTTTAGGGAAATTTGCCGACACATTCTTTATGATAAGTTCTTTTTCCGACTCCCTGTCTTCTTCTTTTTCCTTTTCGCGCTCTTTGGTTTTTTCAGGCGTACTGGTTTCAATGCGGCTTGATATGCCAATATCCAGTTTTTTGGATGTCTCTTTTACCTGCTTTTCAGATTGGAATTCTTTACAAAGCAGATCATACATATCTGATGTCAATTTCTGATTAGGATTACTATCAAGTTTATGTCCCTTTTTGGCGAGGAACTCCACAATAGTACTACTACTGATATTGAACTCGGATGCGACCTTACTTAATCTGTGCGTTTTTGCTGCTTCGTCCATATTTTGTCTGTTAAACCCGGTTTTAAATGAATAAAATAAATTTTATTAGCTGATACAAAAGTTAAATTATTCGAATTCTGATTTCAATATTTTTAAAACTTCTTTTATAGTTTCTTCTTCCAAATCGGTCCGTTTTACCAGGTCTTCAATTGGATTTTCCAAAACACTCTTGGCAGTATCACATCCTACCGCTTTTAGTTCATCAATGATCCACTGATCGATCTCATCTGAGAACTCCTGTAGGTCGACATCTTCGTAGTCGGTGTCCGAATCGCGATAGACATCTATTTCATAGCCCGAAAGTTTCGAAGCCAACTTAATATTATAACCACCCTTACCAATTGCGAGTGAAACCTGGTCGGGTTTCAGATAGACATCAGCTTTCTTGGCTTTTTCATCAATCTTCACAGAAGAGACTTTGGCGGGGCTTAGGGCACGGGTAATATAAAGTGAAATGTTGCTTGTAAAATTAATAACATCTATGTTCTCATTTCTTAATTCGCGAACAATTCCGTGGATACGTGCCCCTTTCATACCAACACAGGCACCTACAGGATCAATTCTGTCATCGTATGATTCTACAGCAACCTTGGCTCTTTCGCCAGGTATGCGTACTATTTTCTTGATGGTGATCAAACCGTCAAAAACTTCAGGAACCTCCGCTTCGAAAAGTCTTTCGAGGAAGTCTGGAGATGTACGCGAAAGTATAATGGCTGGTGTTCCATTTTTCATTTCCACTTTGGATACAACGGCACGAATAGAATCGCCTTTGCGATAAAAGTCAGAAGGTATCTGTTCCGATTTGGGCATGATAAGTTCAATACCTTCATCATCAAGAACCAGAATCTCCTTCTTCCATACCTGGTAAACTTCTCCGCTTATAATCTGACCCACCTTTTCGATATAATCCTTGTAAATGTTTTCTTTTTCGAATTCAAGTATCTTCGAAATCAGGTTCTGACGCATAGACAATATCTCGCGGCGGCCAAAATCCTTCAATTTCACTACTTCAGAGACATCTTCACCTATTTCGAAATCGGGTTCTATCTTTATTGCCTGCGAATAGGCTATCTGGGAATTTTCATCGGTAATTTCAGCATCGTCGACAATGACGCGGTTGTGCCATACCTCAAGGTCACCTTTATCAATATTTACAATGATATCAAAGTTCTCATCCGAGCCATATTTCTTGATCAACATATGTCTGAAGGTATCTTCCAGGATACGCATCATGGTTTCGCGCTCGATATTTTTGAATTCTTTAAATTCCGAGAATGATTCTACCAGATTGATATTTTCCATTTTATGCTTGTTTTTTAATAATTATAACAACAGATTACTTATTATTTATTTTAATTACGATCTTGGCTTCTTTGATCGCATCCCAAGCCAGGCTTGTTTCCTGTTGGGATATTTTCAACTTTTTGTTTTCAGGAATGAGTAGAATTATTGAATCTTCATGCACTACAGTCAAATTCGCTATAAAGTTTTTATCATCAGCAGTTGTAATTTTCAGATCTCGTCCTATGTTCTTAACAAATTGTCTGGGCAGTTTCAAAGGTTGATCCAAACCGGCTGAAGATACTTCCAGTTCGAAATCCTCTGATTCGCGATCAAGGCTAAATTCTATGTGACGGCTCAATTCGGCACAAGCCTTAATGTTTACAGCTGTATCGGAATCGATAAAAACCGAAATACGGTTGTTGCCACGTATACGTACCTCCACAAGGAAGACATCTTTATCTTCGATCTTTTCGTTAACTAGATTTTCAATTTGTTCTACAGTGATCATATGAATTTAATAAAAGAGGGGACTCCCGTCCCCTCAACAACTTTCTCTCTCTTCTTCCTGTTGTCCGATCAGGTTTCGAACCTGAACTCTTCTGAACCAAAATCAGACGTGTTGCCAATTACACCATCGGACAATTGCGGGTGCAAAATTAAAAAAAAAATCAATTAAAAAAACTTTTTTATGACTTTTCGTTATTCACCGAGGTTGTAGCTCCTGAGAATAGTGTATTCAGGTCCGCTTGGCTTCAGTTTGCTCTCGTAAAGACGGAAGTCATATATTATCTGAGACTCAGCAGAAAAGGAACGGTTGGCTTCTATCACTTCATTGAAGTATTTTTTATCGTTCAAATAGTTGATACGGCCCAGGGTTAGGTGTGGAACAAAGTTTTGTCGGTCGGGCAAGTAACCCAGTGGTTTAATGCTACTAATAATTTCGTTCTGAAGTTTTAACAACTCTTTGCATTGCCCCAAGCCCAGCCATATCACACGGGGTTGATAGGAACTGCCGAAGACACCCAATCCTGAGAATTTTAAAGGGAATGTGGACATAGGTTTAATATTACTCAATGTCTTGGCAATTTTATCTACTACGTTCTCAGAAGTTTGGCCAAAAAACTTTAAAGTAAGGTGGAGATTTTGCGTTTCTACCCATTTGATCTTATCACGGATTAGCGCTGATTGAAGGTTTTTCAGAAGTCCAAGAATTTCCCCGACAGATTGAATATGGACGGCTGCGAATATTCTTTGCATAGAATTTTTATAAAAAACTTTGTAAAAATATGATTTTTATTTCTAAATTTGTCGCCAAATCGTAGGGGGCGTTAGCTCAGTTGGCTAGAGTGTCAGACTGGCAGTCTGAAGGTCATGGGTTCGACTCCCATACGCTCCACTGATTTGAAAGCAGGACAAGGTTATCTACTTTGTCCTGCTTTTTTTTGGAAAATAAGCATTGTCAACTTAGAAATGACACATTTTTCTGAATATTCTCAAGAATAAACAGGCATAATTGCCTTAAAACAGGTGGTTTTTTTGCTTATTGAATTAGAAATTTCTTGTTTTTATTTAAAATTGGCATCACACCCTTTGAAATGAGCATCGCACCCTCTGAAGTTAGCATCGAACCCTGTAAAATAAGGATCGAACCCTCTGAAATAAGCACAGGCCCCTCTGCAAAGAGCATTTCACTATGTGAAATGAGCATCGCACCCTGTGAAATGAGTAACGCACCCTCCGATAAAACGAAAATAAAGAAGGGAGATGATTAATGGGAAATCAAATATCAGAAAGATTATTCCTAATAGCGATTTTGATCAGATCGACATACGACCTCAGGTTGAGTTTGCTTATCATGTTGGTTTTATGAGTTTCGATAGTTCGGGTACTCACAAATAGCCTTTCTGAAATTTCTTTATTAGTGCAGCCACTGGCAAATAATTTCAAGACTTCTAATTCACGTTTAGATAAAATACTCAAATCCTGTTTTTCGGGACCCGATCCTTTATCGCCATCAGCTTTTATACCACTGATAATAGTATTGGCAACTTCGGTATTAAAATAGTTTTTTCCTGCCATTAAAGAATTAATGGCGGTCATCAGTTCATCGCGGGTTGCATTTTGTTTCATCAAAAAGCCATTGGCGCCTGCCTGCGCCGCATTTTGTATGTAATCTGCCGAGAGAAACATGGAAAGTATTAGTATTTTGGCAGAGATATTAAGTGACTTAGCATTTTTTATAAACTCAAGTCCACTCATATCAGGCATCATGATGTCAGTAATTATGATATCAGGTTTATGCTTTACAGCATTCTCCAAAGCTTCTTTCCCTGAAACATAAGCCCCGCATATTGAAATATTTGGTTCATTCAAGATCATCGTTTTTACCCCATCGAGAATGATTTGATGATCATCTAGTAAAAGTACCTTTATTATTTCCATAACTATATTATTTTGGGATTCTCACACAAATAATGGTCCCTGAACCTTTTTCAGATTCAATATTGATATCCCCTTTCAAAAGTAAAGCCCTTTGCTTCATATTCTTTAAGCCATTGCCCCTTAACAAAGCATTTTTTTCAAATGTAATTCCTTTTCCGTCATCCTCTATCAAAATTAGTAAATTATTCTCTTTTTCGATCAATGCCAGTTTTACGGATTTTGCCTCGGAATGTTTCGCCACATTGGTTAATCCCTCCTGAACTATTCTGTAAATATAAAAAACCATTTTCTCGGGAATTTTATCGAAACTACCCATAACAGTTATATCATAATTTATTCCCGAATTGTTTTTAAATTGTTTGCAGAGTTCCGAAAGCGAAGGAACTAGTCCCCATTGGGATAAAATGGCAGGACTCACATTATTTGAGATCATTCGGATTTCATCAATCATATTCCAGAAATCGGTTTTCACCTCATTTACAGTTTTGCGGGTTTGCTCCATATCCATGCTGCCAGAGTTTTCCAATTTCATTTTTATTCCGGCCAATCTCTGTCCTAATCCATCATGT
The DNA here is from genome assembly GCA_964599365.1 of uncultured Bacteroidales bacterium. Classification (GTDB taxonomy): domain Bacteria; phylum Bacteroidota; class Bacteroidia; order Bacteroidales; family CAIWKO01; genus CAIWKO01. The sequence continues at coordinate 6,616 of CAZRFL010000032.1, read as the reverse complement.
AGTTCCATTGATATACGTTGACGTTCAATTTCCTGACCATCGATAAGAGCCGTCAGCACATTTTGCCTTTCTTCCTCAAGTTTTATTTCATTCTCTATTTTATCGGTTATATTGCGCGAAACACATTGAAATCTATCCACCACCCCATCTTTGTTCATCAATGGTAAAACATTGGTTTCAAACCAAACAAAATCACCACCCTTTTTAAATATCCGACAAGTATATCCAGTATTTGAAATCATACTGTAGTCCTTTTTTTTGAGGAAATTTCGAATCTTTTGATAATCTGATTTAAAAAACAGATTATTGGCAAATTTCCCAACCAAGGTAACAGGGTCATATCCCAAATGTGTTTGAACCGAATTGTTTACATATAAGATTCGCCCCCCAGTATCAAATAACGACAGAATATCAACCATATTACTAGTTAACAAGCGATATTTTTCTTCGCTCTCAAGCAAAGATATTTCCACAAGTTTCCTTTCATCAATATCTCTTGTAACGCCATGAATTCCTTGCAATTCATTATTATCATTATAAAAAGGTGTTATAACCAACTCTCCCCACTTTGTTCCACCATATTTACAGATATATTCTAACTGCAATGTGATAATGTAATCTTCAGGTAAATGCTTTTGAGAAGAATATCGTTTAAGCTCTTTAGAGAATATTTTTTTTCCATAATTAGCGGATTCCGAAATAAATCTCTCTTCAATGGTCTGTCTTAAGTATTCATCAACAGTGAAGCCCGTGAACTTTGTTATAGAAGGTGAAACAAAAATACTTTGTCCATGCAAATCCATAAGCCATACCACATCAGTCATTTTATCCGCCAGAAGTTTATATAGTTCTCTGTTTTCACGTAAAGCATTCTCCACTTGTTTACGTGAAGTGACATCTCTGATTATACTAATAAAACCATAGGGCGAATCATAAATATCAGATATTAATGAAGAGTTGATTTCAATTGAAAACAAATTGCTCTGGCTGCCTAAGGCCATATATTCCTGATTTGAAAGTTTAGCACCTGTATGCTTACCCGAAAAATCTTCTATAGCCCTTTGCCTATCAGAACTGCTTATTAAATCGAAAACCTTCCTTCCGGATGACCTGAACTCATTCTCATCCTTATAGCCAAATAATCGGAGCATTTCCTGATTTAAAGCTATGATGTTGCCATTCAAGTCCCACATGGCAATTCCATCAGGTGAGGTTTCTACCAAGGATCGGTAAAGTTTTTCATTTTGTTCCAATTTCTCTTCAGTAAACAATCTCTGAATTACAACGGAAGTTTGGTTTACCAAGGTCTCTATCAACTTTAATTGCTCAAATCCCAATTCCTCCTTTACAAGGATACTGATACCTCCATATAGCCTGTCCTCCCAAGTGAAACCCATTGTGAATACAGATTTTATCTTTAATAAAGCTGACACCCTTGGCCATAATCTCAAATTAAAAGCCCGATCGAATAACAAATACTTTTTACCCTGAGGCAATTTAAAAAGTTCTCTTTTCTTCAATTCATTTAATTCCTCTGGTGTGATATCAGACATCAAAATCTCAGATGAAAAGGGGTCTGCTTTGAAAATTTTTTGCAGATCTTTCAGAATATTACCCAATCCAAACAGATGCTTTTTCTGTATAGATCTGTTGGACTGATTAAAAGTGCTGACTATAATGTAATTATTGGATGCAATTTCAAAAATCTTCTTCCCAATATAACTATAAACATGATCAAGGTTGTGTAGGCTTACCAAATTTCGGGTAAAATCAGAAATCAATATTTGCTCATTCAAATGTTCTTTTACTTTCTGCTCTGCATTAAGCCTTTCTTTAATTTCTATCCTGAGTTTTTGCATCAGGCTAAGTGTGGTCTTTTGGCTTTTTTCAAATCTCTCATTCGAAAGTTTCAATTTAGCTTCTGCTATCTTTCTCTCAGCAAGTTCTTTTATTAATGCTTCCGTTCTCTTTTGAACCTGTGTTTCTAACCTCTGCTTCTCAGTCTTCTTTCTGTCTTCAGAGAGTTTGATACGCATCATAGAACGTATTTGGGCCGTAAGTTCGCTTTCATCCAATGGTTTCGCCAAGAAAGCATCTGCACCCGAATCCAGAGCATTAATCCTAATTGCTTTTTCAGTATGCGCTGCCGTCATAATCAATACCGGAATATGCTTCAGATTTTTATTTGCTTTGAGAATTCGACAGACCTCAAACCCATCCATAATAGGCATCATTACGTCGAGAATAATAATATCAGGCATCTCTTTCTTGCACAACTCAATTCCAGTGAGTCCACTTGTTGCCGTTAAAAGTTTTGCTTTGGGAAATGAAAGTAAAATGATCTCCTTAAGTAAAATAAGATTCTCAATAATATCGTCGATAGCCAGTATTTTCATGCTTTATTGATTAAAAGGATTATATGGTTTCTTAAGAGAATATCAACAAATTTAATAAAATTTTCTAAGAAAGCTTTTTTGCAAAAATATTTTGTTATCGATAAAAAGTACCGTAATTTTATTAAATGAGACACTTTTAGCTAAAATTATAAAATGTGGAAGTCTTCAAAAATTTAATTCAATTCTCACTTTTCCTTTGAATCGAAAGATTATTATACAAAACAAGTCCATTGCTAAAATCCTATAAACCATTAATTTTATGCAAATCACACCAAATAAATCCTATCGACCTGTAAATATTTCATTTTATTTTTGCTTTAATTACTAATTTTTTATACTTTTGTCGTCATTTTATTTTATTTCGTCGGTTTTATTTATTTTACAACAATAGAAACAATTTAACCATTACAACGTAAACAAACGAAATTATAAACAAACAAGTCGTTCTTGCTTAATAAACAAAATACCTAAATTGTTCATGAATAAAGTCTTGCAGCATGTGAACATTTTGATTTTGTTATTTTTGTAACTATAAAAACATGAAACAGACTGTAAATAATTCATCAGATCTCCATAGTGAGGATTCGGAACACAACCTCCGGAACTCAGTATTAAACTTTGATGATTTAACCTTAAAAGACGCAAAAAATATCTTCACACAATTGCAATCGCAGCAGATTGAATTGGAAAAACAAAATGAAGAGTTGCGAAAAAAACATCTTGATTTTGATTTACTTAGAGAAAAATATCTGAATCTGATTAATAACACGCCTCTGGGTTTTCTTACCATAAATGAAAGTGCTATTATTACAGATATAAACTCGACTGCAGCAAATTTTCTTGGTGAAGATCCCGCCTTAATATTAAACAAATCAATTACATCTTTCATACTGAATGAAGACCTAGGTATTTTCGAATTGAATCTTAAATTGGTTTTTGAAACTGAAGAAAAACAACAATTTGACATTCGGATAATTCATAAAAATAACGAAATCATTTGGAGCCAAATTAAATTGGTAATCATCCGAACACAAGATGGGTTAAAATATTGTAGTGCAATAATTAATGGCAAGAACGAAAGGAAAAGAACAGAAGCTGTTTTAAAAAAGTCTTTATTAGAATGGCAAAAAATATTCAATGGGATTGACGACTCGGTATGCTTGTTTGATTATGAGGGAATAATTCTTCAAGCAAATAGAAAAACATGTGAGCTTCTAAAAAAACACGAATCAGAAATCGTTGGGCAAAATTGTTATCGGATAATTCATAACCTTAAAGGACCTTTTGAGGAATGTCCTTTTCAATTGGCAAAGAATAGCAAGAAGCGCGAAATAATAACCATGCAATTCGGTGGGCGTTGGATGGAAATAATCGTTGATCCCCTCCTGAATGACAATGGTATTGTGATTGGGGCGGTACATATTATGAGTGATATTACCGAAAGATTAAGGGTGGGCGAAGCGTTAAAGGAATCAGAAGAAAAATTCAAGACTATATTCGAAGAAGCTCTTGATGGTATTTTAATAACAGACATTGAATCGAAAAAAATTATCTCCGGCAATAAAATGATTTGCCGCATGCTCGGATACGAGGTCAATGAGATTGCAGGAACTGAATTTGATGATATTTTTATAGAAATAAACACAGTAAGTTCTCTTAACTTAAAAGACAAAGGGAGTTCAAATGAAATACGAAAATTAATTAATACTGAAATACGAAAGAAAAACAATGAAGTTTTCTTTGCAGATATTAACTCTTCTTTTGTAAAGATCAAAGGGAAACGATTCCTGTTAAGCATTTTTTTTTTTATTACCCGACGAATGCAAATTGAGAACGAATTAAAAGACGCAAAGGAGCGTTTTGAACTGATTTTCAATACAAGCCCAGATGCAATTCTGATTACCAGAATCCACGATGGCTATTATATTGACTCTAATGAAACATTTACCAAATATACCGGCTATACTCGTGAAGACCTAAAGGGCAAATCTACCTTAGACATTAACATTTGGAATAATCCAAATGACCGGGAGAAGCTGATGCTGGAAATGCAGGAAAAAGGGTTTTGCCAGAATCTTGAACTTGTTGTTCGAAATAAAAACGGGACAACAAGAACTATCATTATGTCTGCTGAAATTATCCCACTTCACGGAACACCACATTTATTAAGTATTTCGAGGGACATTACCGATCTGAAGGAAATAGAGAAACGGGTAAAGCAAAGTGAAGATAAATACAGATTGATCACTGAAAATGCAAATGATGTGATCATGGTATTTAACATACAGTCTAGACGGGGAACCTATGTAAGTCCTTCCGTTCAGCATTTAATGGGATACACGGCAGATGAATTTGTTTTAATGAACCTCGAGGATATTTTACCTACGGATTCACTAAAATATTTGTTGTCCGACTTAGGGAGAAGAATCGTTAAAATAAAAAGAGGCGATAACTCAGTAAAATCGAAGAGTTATGAGCTACAGGTCATTTGTAAGGACAAATCAGTTATTTGGACTGAACTTTCAACTTCCTTCAACATGAACGAAAATGGCGAGATTGAGGAAATGATAGGTGTAAATAGAAATATTCATGAACGTAAACTCATTCAAGAGAAAATACAGCAAAATGAACTTCGTTTGGCCAGCCTGTTAAAAATATCTCAAAACACATTCGACACCAATGAAGACCTTCTTAATTTCTCCCTCGAAGAAGCTATTAAGCTAACCGGAAGTAAAATCGGATTTTTCTATTTTTACAGTGAACAGCAAAAAGAATTTACACTGCTTGCTTGGTCGAAAGAGACTTTTAAAGATTGCTCGATTATTGATCCTCAAACAACATATAAATTAGAAGATACTGGTTTGTGGGGAGAAGTTGTTCGTCAAAGAAAGCCCATCATTGTAAACAATTATAACGAAACCAACCCATTAAAAAAGGGCTACCCTGATGGACATGCCCAACTTAATAACTACTTATCAATTCCCATAATCATTGATGATAAAATTGAAGCGATTATTGGTGTGGCAAATAAAACCACTAATTATACCGAAGCGGACACGATACATTTATCACTTTTAATGGATGGAGTTTGGAAAGTTCTTCAACGAACAGAACTTGAAAAAATGTTGAAACAAAAAAATGAAGAACTTCATGATTTGGTTGCCACAAAAGACAGGTTTTTCTCGATTGTAGCTCATGATCTTAAAAACCCTTTTAATGTGATTATTGGTTTTAGTGAATTGATGATGAATGGCAACGGAGAAGGAAGTCTTGAGAATTTAAAAAAGTATGCAAGTTATATTCACACATCATCAAAGCAAGCCTATAATTTACTGATAAATCTATTGGAATGGTCCAGTTCAAAAAGAGGTATTATGCAGTTTAATCCTGAACTCTTTGAAATTGAACCATTCGTAAAAGAAACCATTAAAGTATTACAATCCAATACCGAGGATAAAAAAATTAAGATCACTGTTAACATACAACCAGGACTAAATGTTTATGCGGACAAAAACATGCTCGGAATCATAATCCGCAACCTGATCTCGAATGCCATAAAATACACTCATGTTAAGGGCAGTATTGATATTGATGTAAACGAAACCAACAAAGAATTTAAATTTTCGATCACAGACAATGGAACAGGTATTCATCAGGAAGATCTTGACAAATTATTCAAAAATGAAATACAGCACACCACCACTGGAACAGCAAATGAAAAAGGAACAGGACTTGGATTGTTACTTTGTAAAGATTTCGTAGATAAACATTGTGGGCACATTTGGGCAGAGAGCCAGTTTGGCAAAGGATCTACCTTCAATTTCACATTACCAAAGAAATCCGAAACATCCGAAAAACTTAAGAAAGCTTAAATCTTAAGATTAACCAGTTGAGACGAACCTTATTTCAGGGAATTTAGAGACCGAAATGGAATAGATTAAGACTAATATAAGATTAGTGAAGACTAAAATGATATTAGTGAAGACTAATATAAGATTAGTGAAGACTAATGTGATATCAGTTAAGACTAATATAAGATCAGTTAAGACTAATATGAGTTTAGTTAAGACTAATATAAGATTAGTTAAGACTAATATGGGTTTAGTCAAGACTAATGTGATATTAGTAAAGACTAAAATGAGTTTAGTCTTCACCAAAATGGAAAAGGAGACTATAAAGTAGATTGTGTAAACAGGATTTCAGAGTCGACACCTTTTATC
>CAZRFL010000031.1:0-38519 GCA_964599365.1 uncultured Bacteroidales bacterium | reverse complement strand
CTTATGCGCGGACCCAGATCCATGATCGAAAGCAATACCTTCACCTTGGAATCAATGTCCAGTTCCCTGTTGCTCAGTGCCAGTTTCAGTTCTTCTATCACCTTGGCGGTTTCTTTCTGCATACGGTAATAATCGGCCAACGAAAGATGAACATAGGGATCGGTAGGGTTTATTTTGATCACCCGCTGATAAAGTTCAAAAGCCTTAACCGGCATGCTGTTCGACATATACAGTTCAGCCAGCATCCCCAGGTATTGCGATTCTTTGGGAAATGCGGCTATCAGCAGTTCCATCTCTTCTATAGCCTTGCTCAGCTTGCCCATTTGCAGAAACAGTTTCTGCTTCTGAATGCTGGTTTCGGGCTGTATCCCCTCTTTCTTTTCGACGATATTATACACTTTAATGGCTTCGCTGTAGTTGCCGCTCATGATATAGATATCGGCCCAATCAATAAAGTATTCGGTTTCGTTGGGATTTTTTTCGGTTAGTATCCTGTAGATCTTTTCTGCATTTGCAAAGTCTTTCTGGGCTATGTAGGTCTCGGCCAGCAAGAGGGAATACCACTTGTTGTCGGGTTTCAGCTTCGCAGCATTCTTAGCCAGAGGCAGGGCTTCGCTGTATTTTTTGTCCATATACTTCAGCAAGGCCAGTTCGTACATAGCTGCATCCGCCTCTGGGTTTTGTTTTATGCACTGGGCGAACAGCCCCATGGCCTTATCGGGGTTTCCCAATTCTTTTTCGCGCACACCATCCAGAAAGAGGGCAGTGTTTTGTATCTCTTGCTCCTGGGTAATCTTTTTTCCACCCTTGTCAGAAATCTTAGTCTCTGAAGTAGGTTTGGTTTTGCAGGAATAGCCTAGTATCAGACACAAAATCAGAAAGGAGGGAATCAGGTATTTTTTCATTGATAAGGTTTTCGCAGTGCTATTTAAAACAGGTATAGTCACCAATACTCAGTTCGTTCAGTTTGCCCTTGAAATCCACAAAACTTCCCACCATGGAATTGTCGAGGTTGGCATCGTTGAGGTTGCTATCCTCCTGTATGATGCTGTTGGTGATGATAGAGTTTTGAATGCCGGTATTTTTTCCAATAGACACATGGGGTCCAATAACTGAATCGGAAATGTTTACATTTTCGCCAATATAGCAGGGTGGCTTGATGATAGAATTGCTTATCACAGCAGAGTCGGCCACCAAAGGAGTATCTTTTAATATCTCGAGCATACGCTGATTGGTATAGACGGTGGCATCCTTGTTGCCGCAATCCAGCCATTCTTCCACTTGTTCGGAATAAAAAGCCACATTCTTGTGCATCATATTTTCGAGGGCGTCGGTCAGTTGATATTCGCCCGACTTCTTAACGTCATTATCGATGAGATATTGTAACTCCTTTTTCAGATTGTCGCCATCGCGGAAATAATAGATGCCGATGATGGCTTCGTCGCTAATGAAATCCTTAGGCTTCTCTGCAAATCGGGTGATGCGTCCGTTATTATCTGTTAATACCACCCCAAAGGCCGAAGGATCCTCCACCTTGTGCACCCATATGATGCTGTCCTTTTGGGAATCTATAGTAAAATCAGCCTTGAAGAGGGTGTCGGCAAATGCTACGATAACGTTTCCGGTGAGCGATTCGGCGGCACACAAAATGGCATGGGCCGTTCCCAGGGCTTCGTTCTGGTAATAAATGCTGCCCTTGATTCCCATATTCCTGCAGATGTCGATAAGCTTACATTCGGCTTCTTTACCAAATTGGCCCGTGATGAAAGCTATTTCTTCGGGAAGTTCGTTGTACGACTTTACCAGACTTTCGACCAGATGCTGCACAATGGGCTTTCCGGCTACAGGGATCAGGGGTTTTGGAATGGTAAGGGTATGAGGGCGCATGCGCTTACCCACACCGGCCATAGGGATAATTATTTTCATAATGTACCAGTTATAGAACAGGGTTCCTTTTTTCGAGGTGCAAAATTACGAATAATAAGTATGGATTTTACAATAAACAAATAACCGATGAGTAGGACTATTGTAAGCACCAAACTAACAAAACACAAATATTGCCGAAGGTATCCCAATGGGACAAATAAACTCCAAAACGCAATTTTTCAAACAGGGTTTCCTGGGGGTTGGATTTTTTAAAATTTCTAATAATATTTTACCCCTATTTTTCGTTTCCTTTTAAACATTTGCTTGTTTGTACTTTTTAGGTTCAATAAATTCCGCTGTGCGTTATTTTTTTAATTTTACTGAAAATTTTACCTCTATCTCATGAACATCGGAAAAAAAATAATGTCCTATTCCGTATTTGCCATCTTTTTCACGGTGATCATGCTGCTGGTATTCTATCCTTTGGCTCAGACACAACAGACCAAGGATAAACTGATGGACAAAAAGAAGCAGATAGAAGACGAAATAGCCTATTACAAGAAGCTGATAGATGACACCAAAAAGACCAAAAATATTTCGCTCAACCAATTGGTGCTGCTGAAAAATCAGATTGCAAAACGCGAGAATCTTATTGACGAGATCAATTTGGAGATGTCGGATCTGGAGAATAAGATTACCCAAAACATAGTAGTGGTGCAGCGTTCCACCGAACAAATGAAATCACTAAAGGAGGAATATGCCCAAATGGTATATAATGCCTATAAAAATCGTAATTCTTTCGATCGCCTTATGTTCATCTTTGCATCCACCGACTTCAACCAGGCACATCAGAGACTTAAGTATTTCCAACAATACAATGATTACCTCCGTCATCAGGTAGATCTTATCTCAAACACTACGAACCAGATACTACTGACCAATAAAGAATTGCTTCTGCAAAAGAACAGCAAACAACAACTTTTGGCATCGAGTGAGGCCGAAAAGTTGCAGTTAGCGCAAGAAAAAGAGAAAAAAGATGCCGACCTGAAGAAGCTGAAAAAAACTGAAGGCGAGCTGCGAAAAAAACTGAAACAAAAGGAAGAAGAAGCCCGTACGCTGCGTCGCAAGATAGAATCAGCCATATCGGACGAGATCAAGAAGTCAGCTTTCAAATCGAACAAGACTGTTACCACTACTACCACCGTGAAGAATGTGTTGACACCTGAAGAGATCGTTGCGTCGGATAACTTCGTCGGAAACAAGGGCAAATTGCCCTGGCCACTGGAACGTGGTGCCATCACCGGCACTTTCGGAGAACATCCTCACCCGGTGCTGGATGGCATCAAGGTGAAGAACAACGGTATCGATATCTCTACTTCGGCCGGAGCAACGGCCCGAGCAGTTTTTGCAGGAGTCGTGGCCAGTGTTATCACCATTGCCAACAACAACAAAGCGGTTATCATTCGTCACGGAGAGTTCTTCACGGTTTATTCCAACCTGCAATCAGTCTCGGTTGGCAAGGACCAGAAAGTGGCCATCAAACAGGCTATAGGTGTGATAAATTCAAGCACCGACGACGGCAAAACCGAACTGCACTTCGAAGTATGGCAGGGAAAGATGACCTGCAATCCGGCAGAGTGGATCTCGAAGAGGTAGTGGGTGCTGACATTTCAAATAGAAAACATCCTTTTTATCCACAATTCAAAGAGTCTTTATTATATCCTTATATGGAAGCGGGAGCCTCGTTGATGTGTATTCATTAAAAAACGTCCGCATTATCACGAAAAAATCATTACCTTTATTCTCATAACCTAAACAAAATGGAAAATAATATTCAACTGCGTTCTCTGGGACGCAGTGGCATCATGGTGACTCCCATAGGTCTGGGATGTTGGCAGTTCAGCAAACAGAACAATCTGGCCGGAAAATTCTGGCCCACACTGGAAGACGACCTCATAACCAAAGTAGTGTCCCTTTCTTTGGAAGGCGGCATCAACTGGTTTGATACTGCCGAAATATACGGCAAGGGGGCCTCGGAAAAAGCCTTATCGAAAGCCTTGCTGGCTCTGGGTAAAAAACCAGGCGATGTGACCATAGCTACCAAATGGTGGCCCATGTTTCGCTTTGCTTCCAATATTGCCAAAACAATAGATGAACGTATCAGTGCCTTATCGCCCTATCCCATCGACCTCTACCAGGTGCATCAGCCCTGGGGATTCTCGAATGAAAAAAGTGAAGTCTCGGCCATGGCACAACTTCTGGAACGTAATCTGATCAAAAGCATAGGCGTAAGCAATTTCAATGCAGAAAAGATGAAGAATGCCTGGGAGACTCTCGACAAGAAAGGCATACCACTGGCCACAAACCAAATGCCATATAGCCTCCTCGACCGCCGGATAGAATCCAGCGGCGTGATGGACATGGCAAAGAAACTAGGCATTACCATCATTGCCTATTCTCCTTTGGCTCAGGGATTGGTGACCGGTAAATTTCATGATGATCCTTCGCTACTGAAAAATATAGGCTTCAGAAAATACAGTTCGAAGTTCAAACCTGCCGGTCTGGAAAAAAGTCGTCCCTTAATTAATCTGATAAAGGAACTGGCTCAGAAATATCAGGTTTCCACTTCTCAAATAGCACTGAACTGGCTGATACATTTTCATGGCGAAACGGTAGTTGCTATACCCGGTGCCACCAAGGAACATCATGTCAGGGAAAACACCGGTGCCATGTCATTCCGCATGTCGGATGAAGATATGGTTCGCCTGGATAAAGAAAGTGCTATGTTTAAATAAAAAGTGGTTTTTTGAGCGTTCCCGAAAGGATATCATTTATGGGACCAGGACCACTGCTCCGTAATAATTCTTAAACCCATCGTATTGGTTACCCGCGTGTATCTTATAGGTGTATACGCCTGTAACTGCCTTTTCATAAGTGCCGCTGTTGTTGATGGTGCCGTTCCAACCTTCACACTGATTGCCGGTCCAATTGCGCGTGTCATACACCACGCTGCCCCAACGGTTGAAGATGGTCATTTCGAAATTATCCCCATCCACATTGGTTCCGAAAGGAGTAAACACATCGTTTACCCTGTCACCGTTAGGTGTGAAAGCGTTGGGAATATAAAGAGTATAGAAATCGTTCACTATAATGGTCTTGGCTACTGAGTCTGTGCATCCGAAAGCATCGGTTACCGTCATGGTCACTAGATAATTTCCGACTTGTCCGTAAGTGTGAATGAATGAGGAAGAAGTTTCCGCGGACCCATCGCCCATATTCCACGACCATGTCGAAATGTTACCCTGGGTGTTATCCACAAAACTGATGTTGGGACTGGTGATAGAGGTAACCATGGGGTTGGCAATAAAATCTGCATTTAGACCAGCCGATTCGTTCACATCGACCGAAGCCGTGCTGCTGCATCCGCTGCAACTCACCGTAACGGTATAATTCCCGGCTGAAAGATTTGTAGCAGAAGCTACCGTTTGTCCGGAACTCCAATTATAAGTAAAGCTGCCTGCGCAATTGCCCGATGCATTGGCTAAGGCAGTTCCGTCGGTATGACCGCAGTTTTCTTCTGTGGAGATAGCAGATACTGAAACGGTAGTTACATCAAGAGTAATTGAGGTCGTCCCTGTACAACCCCCAGTACTGCTTCCTGTAACAGAATAGGTTGTAGCAGAAGAAGGGGAAACATTAATGCTGCTTCCCGAAAGGTTTCCGGGCATCCAGGTATAAGTGACCGCCCCGGAAGCCGTAAGCGTAGCTTGTTGTCCACTACATATGGTAGTCGGAAGGGCACTGGCTGTTACCACAGCTAGGGGATCAACTGTCACTATAATATTGTCGGTAGCCGTTGAAGCGCAATGGTCAGAAACAGTCACCACATAAGTTGTCGTTGCGGAAGGGCTCACCGTAGCAGGATTTCCGCTTCCGGCCCCGTTGTTCCAAGAGTAAGTAAAGGGAGCAATGCCACCGTTTGTGGTAGCTCCTAGCAATGCGTTATTGCCGGTACAGAGGGCCGTATCACTACCAGCATTTACACTCAGGTTCACCTTGTCCATAATATTCACCGTATCGTACAAAGTAGTACAACCAATGAGAAAAGAAATGATCAGGGTTTCGTTTCCTTCCGTCAATGCATCGGTCAAAGGATGTATTATCAAACCTACTGAGTCTTGTCCGGCAGGAATAGTTATGGTTCCCGGTAAGGTAGTAAAGTCAACCCCGTTGGTGGCGCTTCCTGCAATCGTATAATTGATGGTCAGGTTGGTGGTCAGGGGTGAAGGAGTAGTAAAGGATATGATACCGTCCGAACAACCCTCAATGGCATAACTACCCATTACAGTGTCGGTGTATGAAGTACTCACGTTAACCGTATTGGATGAAAAACTGTTGGCTTCGAGAAATACACCTGAGTCGTATAAGCCATTGTATCCATCGGCAACCGCCATCTTCAGATGGTAGGTCTGGCAGGGGACAACGTGACATTTTGCCACCAGTGGTTTGGTGAATCCTCCAAATGCGATGCTTGCCCCATTGATGGCCGCATTATTCACAAAATAGTTGGAATAAGTGAGAGACTGGCAGCCACTGGAATTGAATCCGCTACCGGGAGTACCCGAGTTAACACTGTTAACAGATACCGGCATATTAGTACCGGGAATGAGGGCAATGTTGTAATTGTTATAGTTTCCTCCTGATGGATTTTGCCCGCTGACAAAAAAGGCAAACACATCGTTATATTGAGAGCAAATATAATTGGGATACTCCTCTGAACCAAACACATATTTGAACTTGATGGTATCAGACAAAGGCACGAAATCGAATTGCAGAATACAGGCATCGTAAGTCAGGCAACCGTTATTGATACTATTGAGGTTGGCATCGCCCGCAAGTCCCAGATTTGTCGACATAAAATAGGTGGCCGGATTAGGTATCTGTGAGGCATATCCGGTACATAGTAAAATACCACTGTTGAGACCGAGATTGGTAGTGTTCCCGTTTGAGAAAGATCCTCTTGAAGTGGCACCGCCGGAATAGCTGATATTGGATACCGTAACCCCACTACCCAGAAAGACGTTCTGCACCATCTGAGCAGGAGACATGGTGGTGTTAATGGCCAATTGTCCCCATGCACCCTTTCCCAACAACAGTAATAAAATAAATAAAGTCTTTCTCATCCTTCTGATCAGCCAATTATTTTGCAAAAGTACTGAGAAAAGGTCTTGGGTGTTGTTAAGTTATGGTTATTATTCGGGCTTCGACTTCTTATCGATGATCTCAAAGTTAATAGTAATATTCTCTCCTTTTTGATCGACGAGAGTAAGTTTGTGCAGTCCTGCGGGAGGCGAAAGCCCCATTTGATGAAAATCGGAAGTAATTCCAATGAAACCTCCATCGAGATACCAGTAGATCTTTAACCCGGCAATATGGTGAGCGGCCTTGAATACCACTTTTTCACGGATACCGTTCACATCAACCGGAATATAAATCCGGCTATTATCTTTCGGATAGATCATTTCGATTGAAAACCCGCTATTATCATGCAACATACAGTCCTCCCGGTAAGGAGGTAGAACGGTATAAAACGGGTTTTTCATTTTATAAAAATATTCCATCACAGGAGGCAAAACAAACCATTTACGAAATACCATAGTCGACACGGGTTGGCAATCGCTGTTAACACGCCATTTACCAGTTGGGTCGAGCATGACGATCTGATGATAGGGGCAGTTGGGAGATTTGATACCACTTTTAGAAACCCAAACCGTGTCTGCGTTTTCGCACATGGGGGTAGCCTTATAACCGCTTTCTCGGCAAACCCCTATTCGAACCATATCGTCGTAAGGAGGGTAAAACCATCCTGTAGGCTTCAGGCTTTTGAACACTTCAAACATGATGGGTGCGGCATAAGTAAGTCCGGTCATCCCCGGGCGCCCCTCGCCATCGGAGTTGCCCACCCAAACGGCCACTACATATTTCGGGTTGCAACCAATGGCCCAGGCATCGCGGCTACCATAACTGGTTCCCGTCTTCCAAGCAATTTTACCGGAAGCAAATTGCTGCCATTCGGCATCTTCGTCAGGTCGCGAAACTTCGTTCATAGCTTCGAAAGTAAACCATAGTGATGATGCACTCAGAATAGATGACTTGTCGGTTCCCACCTCCCTTTTTGGAGTATCGTGATAAATATATTCAGGGGAATGATAATCATACTTGGAATAACGCGAATTAAACGTCTGATAATGATTCAGGGTTCGCGCCATACTTGCATAACACCCTGCCAGATCCCACAGATTTGCCTCTGCCCCTCCCAATATGATCGCCAGTCCATAATGTCCCGGTGGCTTATGGAGGGTCGAAATGCCAATTTTCTTCAGCATATAATTGAAACGGGTAATTCCATAAGTTTGCAGCATTTTCACCGCAGGAACATTAAGAGAGCGGGACAAGGCCTTTTTAGCCGGAACTGCTCCATCGTAAGTCAGGCCAAAATTTTCAGGAATGAAGCTTCCTAATTGAATGGGAATATCGGGTACAAGTGAGTTGGGCAGTATCTGACCATCGCTAAGCATGGAGGCATATAAAAAGGGTTTCAAAATACTACCCGTACTTCTTTCTGATGTAATGATATCAACATTGCAACCGTATTCCGGATGTTGCTGGTCCGAAGTATTGCCAACATAGGCCAACACATTACCGGTCTCAACATCAAGTACCAGTGCCGCAGCATTATTTACTTTATTGGCACTGTATTTTTCGTAATAGCGGTCGATGATGGATTTCGTTAACTCTTGTAAATACCCATCAAGGGTTGTTTTTACACGCCCCCCTTTATACCCGTCTTTTATAGCCCTGTCGACAATATGCAGCGACCTCTGCGGCAAAGGATAGGGCTTTCCGGGCAATGGTTCGTTAATAGCAAGCCAATACTCATCATTGGTGATGAATTTACACTTGTGAAGTTTGGACAGCAGTTTGTTTCGTTTTGTAAATAATTTATTCTGGTTTTTTCCGGGATATATGAGTGAGGGACTATTTGGTAACACGGCTAAAGTAGCCGCTTCGGCCCAGCTTAATTTATCGGGCGACTTTCCAAAATACCTCCACGAAGCAGCTTCCAGGCCCACAATGTTTCCTCCGAAAGGTGCATTAGCGGCGTATAATGCCAAAATTTCTGACTTTTTATGGGTTAGCTCTAGCCGAACGGAAAGAAAGGCTTCTATGATCTTTTCGAAAACAGTTCTGTTTTGTCCTTTTCTGGCTAACCGTATGACCTGCATAGTGATTGTGCTTCCTCCGGAAATAATTTTTCTGGCTCTGATATCCTGCACAACCGCCCTGAAGGTAGAAATAGGATTTATGCCGTTGTGAAAATAAAAATACCTGTCCTCGAAAGTCACCAGGGCTTTTTCAAATTTACCGGGAACCTTACCATTTGCAGGAAAACGCCATTGACCATCAGCAGCTATCCTCGCCCCCATCAACAGTCCGTCTTTATCTTCTACTATGGTTGAGGTTGGGTCCCTAAATAAAGGGCTGGGTAAAGAAAACCAGAAAAAAAGCGCAAATCCGAGAAGGATCAAATATTTCCATTTTTTCTTTAAAAATACCAAAATCGTTTTATATCCGAATTGAAACGGCAAATTTTTTTTTGTTTCTACCAAAGTTTTTCCTCTTAATTTTCGTTATTAAAAGTAAATAATCTTTAAATCCGTAATTATAAAAGTAAATTTTTTAATTAGATAACTTTTTTTTAATGAGTTACGTAAGAATTTGAAGATTTTATATTACCTTTGAAGCTGTAATTAACAGAAATAATTTCTGTTTTTTATTTTATAATTGAACCAAATGAAAACAAAAAATACTCCTCCTATTTTTAAGAAGATCATTTTATTTCTAACGGGTGTATTTATCTCCTCTGGAATATATGCCCAATTAACCGTAAGCACAGCCATGACCCCCCAACAACTGGTACAGAATGTATTGGTTGGTACTGGTGTAACGGTTAGCAACATTACATATATTGGAGCCGGTGGAACAATTGGAAGTTTTACCACTGGGGGAAGTCCTACAAATCTGGGATTCTCATCAGGTATAATTATGGCCTCAGGATTGGTAAATGGGACACCCACAATAGGATCCGCAGCCAGTAATTTTGCCAGCACCCAAACTCTGTATCCCGCGGGATCAGATCCTGATTTACAAGTTTTAATCCCGGCATCTCCTATCTATGATGCTTCAGTCCTTCAATTTGATTTTGTTCCTTTATCAGATACTATCAAATTTCGTTATGTTTTCGGCTCAGAAGAATATCCTGAGTGGGTTAATTCCACCTTTAATGATGTTTTTGGATTTTTTGTTAACGGACCCAATCCTATTGGGGGAAATTATACCAATTTTAATATAGCAAAAGTGCCCTCAACGACCATTCCTGTTGCTATCAATAATGTTAATAATGGTACCTCTAACACAGGTCCCTGCACAAATTGTGCCTTCTATGTGAACAATTCCTCTGGTGGAACCATAGTTTATGATGGTTTCACTACTGTTCTTACGGCCTGGTGTCTTGTTATACCCTGCCAACCTTATCACTTAAAACTTGCCATTGGCGATGCTGGTGATGGATCCTATGACTCTGGAGTCTTTCTTGAAGCAAATAGTTTTTCGGCTCCCACAGTTTCTATGCAAACCACATTTTCTACACCTTCAGTTTCTACATCCACTGCCGTGGAAGGGTGCAACGATGCTATTATCAATTTCAGCCTACCCAATGTTCAATCCACCCCTTTTCCTATTTCTTACGCAATAGTAGGTACGGCTACCAATGGGGTTGATTACACAACTATTCAAAACTATGTTATAATTCCTGCCGGACAAAGTTCGGTGAATCTGGTAATTTCACCTATCATAGATGGTGTAGCCGAACCAACTGAAACCGTAATGCTGATTGTTCAAACAAGTATTTGCGGTGGCACCGATACAGTTATTGTCAACATAATGAACAATGACCCTTTTTCTATACAAAGCAGCAACGACACTATTATTTGCGGTGGCTCTGCATCCATTTGGGTGCAGGCAACAGGAGGAATAACTCCCTATACCTATTTATGGGATAACGGACTGGGTAATACTTCCGGGGCAACGGTTTCTCCAACCACATCGACAACCTACAACGTAACTGTAACCGATTTGTGTGGGGCTTCCGCTAATGAAAGTATTGTAGTCAGTGTTGGTTCAAGCAATGCTAATGCCGGACCCGATGTGACACTATGTGTGGGCCAAAGCACAACACTAACTGCGACAGGGGGCACAAACTTCCTTTGGTCGACTGGTGAAACTACTCCTTCAATTACTGTTTCGCCTACCAATACTATAACTTATGGTGTCTCGGTTACCGGCACCTGCGGATCGGTAGATTCAGTAACAGTTACAGTTAATCCTCTTCCCGTGGTCACGGCTACGTCCAATCCTGCTTCGATATTCATGGGGGCTTCAAGCCAAATATGTGCTTCGGGAGCTGATACCTATGTGTGGATGTCGAATCCGCCCGATCCTACTCTGGCAGGACAGATAAATTCTGCTTGTGCCAATGTTACTCCACCCAATACAACCACATATTTCCTTACAGGAACAGATATCAACGGATGTCAAAACACTGCATCAACCACTGTGGTTGTCATACCCATTGCTCCCGAAGTAGATTTCTGGGGAGAACCTCTTTCGGGTTGTGTGCCTTTAAGAGTTCAGTTTTATGATAATTCGACAGAAACTGTTTCGAACAGCACTTATTACTGGGACTTTGGCAACGGAACTTATTCTTATGACCAAAACCCTGTTGCTTATTATCTGGAAGATGGAACTTACGATATCAGGCTAACAGTTTCCAATCCGGGGGGAATGGCTGCCACACTTCAAATAACAGATTATGTAGTTGCCTATCCTAACCCCGTTGCCATGTTTTCAACAGCTCCGGAAAATTCGACCACCATACTTGATCCGATTTTCCATTTCTATGATTACTCTTTGGGTGGCCCCAATCAATGGTATTGGACCTTTGGTGACGGTTTTGATGATACCCAGCAAAATACACATCACAACTATTCCGATGGAGATTATTACTACCAGTTTCCTTTGATGGAAGACACGGGAACCTATCTGGTGACTCTTATTGTAACTACTGAAAATGGTTGCCGCGATACCGCTTCAAAAACGGTTCACATAGAGCCTACCTATTCTCTTCTGGTGCCAAATGCATTTACTCCCAATGGTGATGAAAAAAATCAGAACTTCTGTGTCAACGAATTTGGCGTTCTGAAGGAAAATTATTCCATGGTGATTTTCAACCGTTGGGGACAAAAAGTGTTTTCAACAACGAATATTGAGGAATGTTGGAACGGGAGACTAAATAGTTCTGATCCTGTTTTAGATACTTATGTGTACAAGATCAACTTCCTCGATACTCAAAAGATCAAGCATCAGGTGAAGGGAACACTAACCATCGTTAAATGATAATTGGGGTTAAATTAATAATAGAGAAGGAGGCCCTGCCTCCTTTTTTTTATACCTTCCTGCAGAATAAATTCTTAATTTTGCAAAAAATCTAATATCAATCGACATGACAAAGATAAAAGTAGCCATAAACGGATTCGGACGCATTGGACGTTTGACCTTTGGTGCCTTACAGGCATATGAAAACATCGAAGTAGTTGCCCTGAACGATTTGACTGATGCAAAAACCCTTGCACATTTACTGAAATATGATTCGGTACACGGTCGTTATCCCGGTGAGATAAGTGCTGAAGAAAACGCTATTGTTGTAAACGGAAAAAAACTCAGGGTTTATGCCGAAAAAGATCCTTCACTATTACCCTGGAAAGAACTGGGCGTGCAGGTTGTGGTAGAATCTACCGGAGTTTTTCGTTCGCGCGAAAAACTGCAAAAACATTTGGATGCCGGAGCTCAAAAAATCGTTTTAACGGTACCTGCCGACAAAAAGACCGATGTAGACCGCACCATAGTGTTGGGAGTTAACAATCAGGATTTGCAAGCCGAAGACCGCATACTGAGCAACGCCTCCTGCACTACCAATTGCCTGGCTCCTATCGCCAAGGTTTTGAACGACAATTTTGGTATCAAAAGGGGTTTGATGAACACCATTCACTCCTATACCAACGACCAGATCATATTGGATGCACCCCATAAAGATTTGCGCAGGGCGCGCGCTGCAGCTTTATCTATAATTCCAACAAGTACTGGCGCTGCCAAGGCCATCGGGTTGGTGATTCCCGAACTTGACGGAAAGCTCGACGGTTTGTCGATGCGTGTTCCGACTCCCGATGGTTCAGTAGTAGACCTTACCTGCGAACTGGCTCGCGAAGTGACCAAAGAGGAAATAAATGAGGCCATTAAAAAAGCAGCAGAAGGCCCAATGAAAGGTATTCTCGAATATTGCACCGACCCCATCGTAAGTGTTGATATAATCGGCAATCCTCATTCATCAATTTTTGATTCGAAACTTACTCAGGTAATGGGCGGAAATTTTGTAAAGGTAATATCCTGGTACGACAATGAGTTTGGCTATTCGCAACGAGTGGCACAACTGGTGTCTATGCTCGGATAACAATTTTACAAGACAAAGCAGCTCGATATCTGATCTAATTTTACACTGATTGGATAGTATTTTCAATTAATTTGATGTCAATCCGCGGCAGCTTGACATTAATTTGCTCTTTTATGAGTTAATTTCCTTACAATATGGTCCGACATAACTTTTATGTCAAATCATTTTACGGATTAATGATGTCATATTGCTCCAAAATGGTCTCATATTGGAGCAATATGAGACCATTTTGTTCTGAAATGAGATTAGATTTACCTCCGAAAAGCAAGAGCTAAACCTCCTAAAAACAAGTTAACCTATTATTTATCAGACTATCCTGCCCAATTTTCTCTATCGAGGCTTCGATATTGAATGGCTTCGGCCAGGTGGTGGTTCTGAATATCGGCACTACTTTCCAAATCGGCTATAGTACGGGCCACTTTCAAAATCCTGTCGTAAGCACGGGCCGATAGGCAGAGTTTCTCCATGGCATTTTTCAATAAAGTCAGGCCTGTTTCGTCAATGTGACAATATTTATGAAGAAGCTTGGTGTTCATCTGAGCATTGGAATACACACCCGGGACATCCTTAAACCTTTCTTCCTGTATTTTTCTTGCCAGAATCACTCTTTCGCGAACCGATTCGCTTTTTTCGGCAGTTTGGGCATTGCTTAATTCGCGAAAAGGAACCGGGGTCACTTCTACATGAATATCTATCCTGTCGAGCAGGGGTCCGGAAACCCGGTTCAGATATTTCTGCACGTTGCCCGATCCGCAAACACAATCTTTTTCGGGATGGTTATAATATCCGCAAGGGCAGGGATTCATGGCTGCCACCAACATAAAACTGGCAGGATATTCTACGGTAAATTTTGCCCTCGAGATAGTCACAACCCTGTCTTCAACGGGCTGACGAAGCACCTCCAGGACTGTTCTTTTAAATTCGGGCAATTCGTCCAAAAATAAAACTCCGTTGTGGGCCAGCGATATCTCGCCCGGCTGAGGGAAACTACCTCCGCCCACGAGGGCCACATCGCTGATGGTATGATGGGGTGCCCTGAAAGGTCTAACCGAGATCAGAGAGGTGTTTTTTGCAAGCTTTCCCGACACCGAATGTATTTTGGTGGTTTCAAGAGCCTCGTGAAGATTCAGTGGTGGTAATATCGATGGCAGACGTTTGGCCAGCATGGTTTTTCCTGAACCCGGCGGTCCTATAAAAATCACATTATGGCCTCCCGAGGCGGCAATTTCCAAGGCACGTTTTATGTTCTCCTGACCTTTGACATCCTCAAAATCGAATTCGTATTCGTTCAGTCGGGTAAAAAATTCTTCTCGTGTATCTACAACGGTGGGATTGATAAAAATATCGCCGTTCAGGAAATCAACCACCTCTTTCAGATTCGAAACGCCAATCACATCCAGATTATTGACAATGGCAGCTTCCAATGCATTTTGTTTGGGAAGTATAAAGCCTTTAAATCCTTGTTTTCTTGCCTCGATGGCAATAGGAAGCGCACCATTAATGGGTTGAAGACTACCATCAAGCGAAAGTTCGCCCATTATTACATACTTCCCCAGCTCGGCCGAAGTTAATTGTTCCGAAGCTGCCAATATGCCGAGGGCTATGGTCAAATCATAAGCTGAGCCTTCCTTTTTGATATCAGCCGGGGCCAAATTCACCACGATTCTTCTTCCCGGAGTATATTTAAACCCGTTGTTTTTAAATGCGGCAATTATTCTATGCTGGCTTTCTTTAACCGCACTGTCGGGCAAACCAACCATAAAAAAATTCACGCCGGTATCGATATTTACCTCAACAGTTACCGTAACGGCATCTATTCCTAATATGGCACTTCCGTAGGTCTTTATAAGCATTATACGAAAATTTGAATATGCGATAACAAATATATTTTATTTCTGGGAAACAAGGAAATATTTTTCAATTAAATCTTAATTTTTGTTAAATCGCGAAAATGTCATTTTGCTCAAGCTATTAATTTCAAGACATTTGAAAAACCTGTTGAAAAGTAATTACTATCTAACTGGTTTAGTCATTACCCGCATAGGTAAAATTACGTAATTTCGCGCTAAATTTAATATACGATCTCATTAAAAAAACTATTATGAAAAATTTTACTTTGACCTTTATTTGCCTCTTCTCTGTATCAATATTTGCCTTAAAGGCCCAGCAAACCAATGGTCCGCAACTGAATAACTCAGGATTCGAAACCTGGAACAATGTGGGAGCCGCCACCGAAGAACCGGCTGACTGGAACTCTTTCAAAACAGCTTCGGGAGGTATGGCGGCATTTGTTTCCCAGCAAATAAAACACTCTCTCGTTTTACGTCCGGGCTCAACCGGCGATTCCAGTTGTTTGCTTTGGTCAAAATCGGTACTCGGCATCGTTGCCAATGGCGTGGTTACCAACGGTCAGGTTAATGCCGGAAGCGCCGTTGCTACTGATCCCAGCAATTATAATGTTACTCATACATCCAATCCTCTCTTCAGCGAAGCTCTGGGTGGAAATCCCGATTCACTGGTGGTTTGGGTAAAATTTAAACCATCTAATACGGGCGGAACCGACTCAGCACGTGTCCGTGCTATTATTCACGACACTTATGATTTCAGAGATCCTTCGGATGTGGCTTCTCAGGCTCACATTGTGGGTGATGCTACTTTAAATTTTCCTTCAACCAACAACCTTTGGGTGCGCAAGAGTATTCCTTTCACCTATTCAGGTCCCGCTACTTCGCCCGATTTTATTTTGATTAATATGACCACCAACAAAACCCCCGGCAGCGGCTCTGCAGGCGACAGCCTGTATATCGACGACTTGTCTCTTGTTTATAACGACGACAACGTAGCCGACATCAATGCTCCAGGGAACCTAAACGCGTATTCAAATGCCACTGATATTATCATCAACCTGGCTTTCGACAAACCGACAGTTTCTACTATCGCTATCTACAACGTTAACGGACAAATGGTTTACAACAATCAAATCACAGCATCGCATACACAGGAAAAGGTCAATATTAACCCCTTTGTTAAGGGCATTTACCTTGTTAGCGTAGTAACTGAAGACGGACAAAGATTGTCGGGGAAAATAGCTGTTAAATAATTTTTCATACCTTTGCTCCTTCTTTTTTTTACTGAAAAGTAATTTAATAATATTCAGATGACATACTCCTTTAAAAGGCTTGGAATAATAATGCTTTTTATCATAGCAGGAAACCTATTTCCTGCTTTGCTTTTTTCTCAGAACACTTTTATAAAAGGAAAAATAACCGACGTTGACTCCCATGAGCCGGTTCCTTTTGTTAATATAGGGATCAAAGACCAGCACAAAGGTACCACCAGCGATATGGATGGTAAATTTGAATTACCCATAGCCCCGGGCGATTACATTATTTTGTTCTCATCCATCGGATTTGAAAAACATTCCGAGAAAGTTTCAGTGAAGGCAGGCAAACCGATAGTATTGAATGTTTCGTTAAAAGTAACCATTCACGATTTGAACACTACGGTGGTTTCTGCTTCTAAGTATGAACAAAAACTGGAAGAAGCCACCAATTCGGTTGATATCATTAAGCCGGGTATGCTCGAAACCAAAAATATCCTGACCCTCGACAAAGCCATTGAATCGGTTCCCGGCGTAGCTATTGTTGACAACGAACCCCAAATTAGAGGGGGCAGCGGTTTCAGTTCCGGATTGGGTAGCCGTGTGATGATACTCATAGACGAGATACCCATTATGAGCCCCGATGCCGGTCGTCCGGTATGGAGTTTTTTGCCTGTGGAAGACGTGGAGCAGATAGAAGTGGTTAAAGGCGCTTCCTCTGTAATGTATGGATCGGCTGCCCTGAATGGAGCCATCAATATACGTACCGCCTATCCCAAAGACAAACCCCTGACCAAGGTGACCCTCACCAGCGGAATCTACAGTGTTCCGCCCAAGCGTTACACCAAATCGTGGGACGGTTTCAATCCTATCATTTTAGGAGCAAGTTTTATCCATTCGCGCCGTATCAATAATTTCGATTATGTGGTAGGCGGCAACTTCCTGTCCGACCCCGGTTATATTGGCGCTCCGCCTCACGACACTACCGGTGAATACGATAAGGGAGCTTTCGATAAAAATTTCCGCGTAAACTTTGGCACCCGTGTCCGCTCTATAAAGGTGGAAGGACTCACCTACGGGGTGAACGGAAACTTTATGTATTCGAAAAATACCAAGGCCTATTTTTGGATGGATGCCGACTCCAATATCTTCCGTTCGTATCCGGGAGCTATTACCAACTTCAACGAATTTCAGTTCTATGTCGATCCTTATGTAAAGTATTTCGGACCCAAAGGAGCATCGCATTCGCTGAAGAACAGGGTGTATTATGCCAACAACGGCGCCAACAACAACCAGTCGACCATGTCGTATTCGATTTACGACGAATACCAGTTTTCGAAAATGTTCAAAAAACTCGGAAACCTCATCATTAATGCCGGAATGATGAACATGTATTCTTATTCGTACGGAAAAGTTTTTTCGGGCGATTTCAACAAGGCCGGCTCAAAGACTTCCGACAATTTTGCCGTATACCTTCAGACCGAAAAGAAGTTTTTTAAATGGCTCACCATTTCGGCGGGAGCACGCTGGGAATATTATAAACTGGGCGACTATACCGATAGCAAACCTATTTTCCGCGCAGGCATCAACATGAAGGCGACCAAGACAACCTATTTCAGGACCTCTTTCGGACAAGGATTCCGTTTCCCGACCATTGGCGAACGCTATATTTCTACGTATTCGGGAAACTTCGGAATTTATCCGAATCCAGAACTGCAATCGGAAACCAGTTGGAATGCCGAAGCCGGTGTGAAACAATTGTTCAAGATCAAGAATTTTGTAGGGTTTGTTGATGTGTGCGGATTCCTGCAGCAATATCAAAACTATATTGAATTCACGGCCGCTTTGTGGGGACGCAATATGCTGCCCGACAGTTCGGGTTATGATATTTCGAAAAACCTGGGCTACAAATTCCTCAATACTGCCGATGCCCGCGTTTGGGGTATAGATTGTGCCATTATGGGCGAAGGCAAGCTTGCCAAAAATTTCTCTATGACGATTATGGCGGGATATACTTTCTCCAGGCCAACTTCTTTGGATCCTGATATGGTTTATTATCACGACAGCATACTCAACCAGGATTTCACCTATACCAACAGCTCGTCCGATACCCGCGAAAGCATACTGAAATATCGTTTCGAGCAATTGGGCAAGATTGATATTGATTTCACTTATAAAAGTATCTCCATTGGGTTTAGCGGAAAATATTACGGTTTCATGTACAACATCGACAAGTTCTTCCTTGAGAACGACCGCCCGGGACTCTTCAACACCGGCATCAAACAATACCGCAAAGACCATCATGGCGGAGATTATGTTTTCGATACACGCATCAGCTACGAGCTAAAAAAGCATTTCAGATTTTCGCTGCTGGTTAACAATTTGCTGAATACCGAGTATTCGCTGCGCCCTATATCGGTGCAGCCGCCAAGGGTTACTTCTATACAGATCGTTTATAAAGTTTAGTTACTATGAAAAAGCATTCTTATATTTCTATTTTTCTGTTGTTGGCTTGCTGTGGTTTTTATGCCGCACTCACTTCGTGCAGGCCCTATATAGACGATGTGGTGGTGAAACCACCTATAACCGTAAATTGCCTGCTGAATATTCAGGGCGGATGCCTCGATCAGTGGGAATTGATTGACGACGGCTTTCATAATATTTGTATGGAACCTGCCGGAGGTTATCTGCGCACCCTCAACTACCTGACCACTCTGCCGGAATCGGCCGGAGGACCGGGCCCCCTGACCTCCGACAGCAGCAGCGATTCTTATTCGGGACTCTATGCTGCCGTGCTCACCACGGCGACTTTTAGCCCTATGGGCAGTCCTATTATTATTCCCGGTATTATTGGTACCGACTCGCTGGATATTCCCAATGCCACTATTGTTTTGGGGAAACGCTATACGGCACGCCCTACGAAATTCCAGGGTTATTATAAATATCAACCCGTAGGGGGCGATTCGGCACTGATACTGGTGCTGCTCTCCAAATATAACAGCGGCGCCGGACATCGCGACACGGTGGCCTATGCAGAGCAATATATTAAAACCCCTGTACCTGCCTATACTTTTTTGGATCTGCCTATCGATTATGCCACTTATGCCAACGCCAACAATCCCGATACCCTTACGCTGATCATTTGCTCGAGCGGGGGAGTGAATTTTGTGGATCTGATGAATTGCAAAGGACAGGTAGGAAGCAAAATGTGGATAGACGAGATACAATTTGTGATGCCGTAGGGCAGATTTTACATTTATGATTTAAGATTTGGAGTTAAAAAAAACTCCCGCAGCACTTCAAATCCTGCGGGAGTTTTTTTTTATTCCGTAAACCAAACCTAAGGCTAAAGTTTTACATGGTAAAATGCGCGGAGGATAAAATTAAAACTCCAGATAAATAAAAGGCTGCGTATCCGACGAGTAGGCCTGATAGATGATGAGTATGCCGACGAAAACCACCAGCGCCTTGAGGGTCCAGTGGAGGCCGATGAAGCGGCGGGTGGCGAATTGGTTCCAGCGCATGGGCGTGTAGTGCAGGGCATAGGCCAGCAGCATGACCAGCATGGGCAGGGTGTAGAGTTGCACCCACTGCAGGGCCAGCGAGATGTCGAAATGCCGAAACACCAGGGTGTAGATCTTCAGGGCTGCCTGCAGGCTTTCGGCGCGGAAGAGTACCATGGAAAAGGCCAGAAAATGGAAGGTGATGAAGATGCTGAGTATGCGATAGACCGGGCCGAAGCTGCTTTTGGAAATGCGATCGCGTATGTTGACGGTGGCCAGCGTAAAGGCTATGGCTATGCCGTGAGAGGTGCCCCACAATATGTAGGTCCATGCCGGGCCATGCCAAACGCCCGAAACAAAAAAGGTGATGAGCACCGCCAGTATCACTCCGGCTTGTTTGAACCGACGGAAAGTGAAAGAAAGCGGATAAAATAAATACTCGTTGAACCAGGCAGAAAGCGTCATGTGCCAGCGCCTCCAAAATTCGGCAACATTGCCTGCCATAAAAGGTTTGTTGAAGTTGGGCTCAACGGTAAACCCCAGCATCATGGCCAGGCCGATGACGATATCGGTGTAGCCCGAAAAGTCGAAGTAGATCTGCATGGCATAGCCATAGATCACCATGAGTCCCTCCCAGCCCGTGAAAAACTCGGGCGAATCGAAGACGCGGTCGATGAGGTTGGCTCCCAGATAATCGGCTATGAACACCTTTTTGAAACCCCCAATGAGTATCAGCAGAAAGGCTTTGCCTACGAGTTCGTTGGTGAGGTTGAGCCTGGCGCTGAACTGAGGCAGCAGATCGCGGGCTTTGGAAATGGGCCCCGCCAGTATGTTGGGGAAAAAGGAAACGTAGAGCAGATAGTTGACATAGCTGGTTTCGGGTTCGTCAATCATCTCGCGATAGAGGTCGAAAATATAGGACAAGGTCTTGAACACAAAGAAGGAAATGCCTATGGGCATGATGAGGTTGAGCACCACAGGCGAGGGTTCGCCCAGGGTGATGCCAAAACCGAGGTTGAGCAGAAAATTGGTGTATTTGAACAGTATGAGGGCACCAATGTTGAGAAAGACCGAAAGCAGCATAAGGGCTTTTTTACGGCCCTGAACAGAAGTGGCCGCCATCTTTTTACCAATAAGGAAATCGGAAGAAGCCATGAGCACCAACAGCACCACATAGTAGCCGCTGATCTTATAATAGAAGAAAAGACTGAAGATGAGCAGGAGGAGGTTGCGCGCTTTCACCTTATTATAAACCATCACATAAACCAGATAGAGCAGGGTGAACAACGCAATGAACAGAACCGAGTTGTAGATGAGCGGAGCGTGGGGGTTGTACAGAAGGTTTTTCAGGAATTCCAGGGCCGGCATGTGCTTAGTATCTAAATGATAATATTGGTGTGTTTTTTGGTAAAATATTTTAAATTACAATGCTCAATCCGCCAGTAGGCAGACAAATAACAAATAAATTTCAATTATAAAATTTCAAAGATTCAAACTGTTTGGAGATTTCGTTTTTCATTGGTTTTTGTGATTTATTTGTCCGCCGCGGCGGATTTGTTTTTTATGAATTGAGGTTTATCCTTTTTGGTTCTGGCTTGCCCAAATTATGGAATAATTAAGGTTTGTCCGACGCTAAGTTTATCGGATTTCAGGTTGTTTGTCTTTTTCAGGTTTTCGACCGTGGTTTTATACTTTTGGGCAATGGTCCACAGCGAATCGCCCGAAGCCACTTTGTATACCGCCTTGCGGTTGTTCACCCTATTGTTGGGGGTGATGGCCGTGGTGTTGGTAGGCTGCACCTTGGTGGTGGCATTGTTTTGCACAGGCGTGGGTGTAGTGTGCGACTTTTTATAGATCACCAGGGTTTCGCCGGCAATGATGCGGTTGCCCGACAAAGCATTCCAATATTGCAGGTCCTTCACCGAAACATGATATCGTTCGGCAATGGCCCCCAGATTATCTCCTGAGCGAATGATATAATAAATGCGGTCGTTGTTGTCGCTGATGCCGTGGTCGGTTTCGGGTTCGCGATACACCTGAACGAATTCGGTTTTCGCATTCTCTTTTTTGAAGCAGATGTCTTCCACAAAGAATTTCTTCAGTTGCAGGGTATCGAAAGCATGGCGGTCGGCCACCAGGCTGTCTTCTTTCTTCAGCAGCCAGGCAGCATAAGAGTTGAGCATGGCATTCAGATAGAGTTCGCCGCGGGTATAGTAGCCCTGGGTGGTCAGGTGAATCTTGTCGGGTTTGGACAAGCCGCGTTTGTACCATTGCGCCATGCTGCCTCCGCCGCCCGCAATGTCGTAATAATCGTAGAAAGCACATTTGCGGTAAGCCGCCACGCGTCGGGTCATTTCCATAAAATCTTTGCATTGCGGAATGCTGCGGCGATGACGATAGAATATGTCCTGCGAATTAGAGATGAGTATAGCGGTGGAAGGCGATGAACGCTGTATCATATCGATGATCTTTACCAGATTGTTCTCCATCTCGACAGCATTGAAAGCCCCGGCATAAAAATCGTTGGCTCCCATGTCGATAATGATGAGGTCGGGTTTGAATTCGGCCAGTTGCTTTTCGAAAATCCTTTGCTTCAACAGGCTTCGGTAGCCGGCCCCGTTGATACCGGTGCTGCAATACAAAACGCCGTCGTTGGTGCCGCTTTCTATCATCAATCCGTAACATTCGAAGAACTTTTGTTTTTTGTCGGTCTTGTTGATCATCACCTCTATGGTGTCCGAAGGACGGGGCAGGCTGATCAGAATATAAGGCTTGTCGGAAGTGTAGTCGCGACAAGAAAGGTAAAGCGGAATGGAGCCGGAAGAGGTTTTGACCTTCACATCGAAACTGAGGCTGTCCAGTTTGCAATAGAGCTTAATTTGGGTGAAGTTGTCGCGAATGAAACCTTCGTGAAAAACGATCTTAAACCCCGCAGCCGAATCGGTGGTATGAATGGTGGCGCCTATCAGCCCCATATCGTAAACGGCCTCTCTTTGGTTGTTTCGGGTATAGTCCCATCGCCCGTAAGAATAGGTTTTATAGTCGTAAGCCGAATGCGTTCCGGCGGACTTATAAGGAAAAATCAGACCGCGTCCGCCATAACCGAAGAGTTGCTGGAGGCGCTCGCGTATATAGCCCGAAGGAAAATCGGCCTGCAGGTGAGAGTCGCCAATCTGAAGTATTTTCAGTTTGCGTTTCGGAGTGAGAGATAATTTGGTAAAAAAAGAATCGATAGCCGAAATATGGGTCCATTCGATAAAGTTTTTCTCGTAGCGCACAAAGGGGTAATAGTTCTGATACTTCACCAGACCGCTCATATATTTGGCGCTGGTAAGCGAATCGGGAACCACAATATTGTTGGATACGGGCACAACGATACTCTGAAAAGCCAAAAACAAACCGATGAAGGGTATGAAAAGAAAAATGTAGATATTTTTGTTCCTTACTCTGGCCATACTTACTTTTTGGTTCGCTGCTGGTGCAGATATTGGTTGTATTCTATCATGAGGGCCTCCACCATTTCGTTGGCCACTATCTTTTGTCCCTTTTCGGAAAAATGTCCGTTGGAAACGGCCAGTTTCTTATCCGACCATGCCAAAATGGAATTGAGACCGCCCATCATACCGAACAGATCCCAATAAGCACAACCCGCCTTCAATGCCGCACTTTTCTGGGCCTGGGTTATTTTAGGCAGCCATGGGTAAGAAGAATAACCGCCTTCGCCGCCTTTGGCCATATCGCCTGCCCCAATCACCAGTATGCTCATGTCGGGATTGGCTTTTTTGAATTTCATGAAGAGTTTATAATAGATGCCGCTGATCCATTCGCAGGCCTCATCGGAATGAATGTAGGGAACCACATTGGCTCCATACTGAAATATCACCAAACGGGTGTTGGTGAGCTTGAGCATTTTCTTAAGCTTTTCGTCGGATATCATCATCAGTCCGTCGCCCGAGTGTCCGCGTATGGCGTAATTGTCGACCTGAACGCCATGATCGCTGTCGAAATACATACCGAAAAAGTCGGGGCTGCCGTTACCATCGAACTCGACTTTAATATTGAGCAAAGAAGCCACGTGGCTCTTATGCATGCAAACATCTTTGCAGGGAGATAGGGTGTCGCTGGCGACAAGTTCGCCCGTTGAATTATTATAAAAGTTCACGGTACAATTGTCGGAACTGTTTCCGTATAGGAAAGAAACGGAATTGTAGTTATACTTTGCCCCCATTCTTAAGGAAACGCTGGCATTGGAATAATATTTTCCGCCTACCGATTTCTGTGTATCCTGTGCGGCAGAATTGGTATCTCCGGGTTTACCGTCTTCGGATTGACGAACGGCATAGCTGCCAAAACGGAACATAGCCCCCGAAATACCGTAATCTTTATCGGAATTGCGGTTGTGAAACACAGTATATTTAGCCCAGTTTCCGCTGCTGTTGCGAAAATAGCTCACAGGGTCGAGATCGCGCAGGGGCACATATCCTATACCTGAGCCTCCAAACTTTTCATGAAATTTATCGCGCACCAGATTCGACATGCGGTCGCCTTCCAATTGCGAATCGCCATAATGTGCCACATGCACAATGGTAGAGTCTTTTTCGTGCTGCATAGCCCTGAAAAAGGCATCGAGGGCTTTGCCTCCGTCCACTTCGGGATTGAACAGAAAGAGATTTTGTTTTTTGGGCCCCACCTTCGATAAGGCGGTACGTTTCAGTATAAAGTCGTCGTTAACCGTATTGGAAAGATAGTTCTGCAAAAGGCTATCAGCATCCTTGTTCAGGTTTTTACTTGTGAGTTCGGTCAGCCGGGCCGGAGTCATAAAGCGTATGTTTTCCTTGACAAAGGCAATATCCACCTTATTGTACAGGAATGAATATCCTATCAACAAAATCTCTGAAACCAGAATGATCAATAAAACCTCTGCAGGTTTGTTCCTCATGACAAAAAAATCTTACGCGGAGAGTTTGGATTCGATGGAGCGCATAAAATCGCCCACATTTTTCATGGCAATAAGTTCTTTCAGTTTGAATTTAATTCCGAATTCGCTTTCGGTACTGGAGATGAGAATAAGGTGGGTAAGTGAATCCCATTTTTCGATATCCTTTGCAGTGGTTTCATCAGAAATCACAATTCTATCGTCTTTGAAAACCTTGCAAAATACTTTGTTGAGGCGGGATTTTATTTCTTCGTATGACATATTGGCTTGCTTTTTTTAAAAATGCGTGCAAAGGTCGTCATTATTTAGAAGACAACCAAATAAAGATGAATATTTTAGCTGAAAATGGAGATGAAAACAGTATCATTCAAAAGCCGTAACCACAATTTCTACCCGTCGGTTCTTCATCATTTTCTCCTCGCTGCGGGCATTGGGATATATCATTTGGCTAGCCCCAAACCCCTTGAAAGTCAAACGATCGGTAGCTATACCCTCCTTGTCCAGAAAGTCGTAAACGGCTTTGGCACGGTTAATAGAAAGTTGCATATTGAATTCTACCTTCTGATCGCAATCGGACCACCCTTTAGGACAATTCACATGACCCTGAATTTCTATTTCAAGTCGGGGATTTCGTTTCATAGTGGTTGCAATCCCCTCAAGAACCGGTTTGGATTCGGGAAGGAACTGGGCTGAGTTACCGTAAAACAAAATGTTCTCAAAAACCACGTTCTGCCCGACCTTGATGCGGCTTAATTCGATTTTAAGAATGATCTCGCTTCCGCAGGAACAGGTTTTTATTTCCCTGATATCATCGAAATAATTGTTGGCCTCGGCTTTGACATTAAATACACTGTAAGAAAGTTTGGTACTGCAAGTGCTGACGCTGTCGAAAACAAACAGGGGTTCGGGAGTCTGAAGTTTCTTATTGTAAATTTTAATGTTGGCTTTAATTGCCATCTGAGTCTCCTTGTCCACAACGGTTATCTTTAAGGGGGCATCTTTTATGGAAGAAGATGTTGTGCTTTTGTTCCCCTGCGAACCAGTCTGCTTTACAATTGCGGGTTTGGCACAACCCGAATAATGCAGGACGACAGTGTGTCCGTCTCCATTGGGATATACATTGTCGACGCATAAATAGTACACCTGGCCTTTCTTTACCATAATAAATTTACTGTAGGAGGCCCCAGGACCGGAATGTATGAATTCGTCAGTTGCACTCTTTGATAAGCCTGTTTTGCTTGCATTCTTTTTATCATTGCGGGAAATACAGGTTCTGATGGGTTTTATCTTCTGTGCCGCCACATCCTGGCAAAAAGTTCTGCCTGCATATTTATAAAGTACGAAATCGTAATCGTCATTGATTTTTTCGGGAATTATTTCGATCTCTAGCTGACAATCGTTTTTCGCTTTAAAATAGTACCAACAAATGTTGTGTTCTTTTTCAAAAGCATACAGGCTGGTTTTATCGCCCTTGATTTCCATTAACGAGCCAAACCCCGAAGGGGCATTGGTAGGACCAAAGAGGGTGTCCTTTATTTCAATGGCTTTCGAGCAATCTCCATTTTCGGGCTTGATCACAAATTTGGTCTGCGCCAATATCTGAAAACCAAGGGAAAATTGCAGAAGGCAAAGAAAGAAAAGTCTCATTGCGGTTTTATTTTACTAAAAGCAGTTTTTTCTCGGTGATAAGTTTTTTGTTTTCGGTCATCAATCGTGCGTAGTAGGCACCAGAACTGTTATCATTGGCATTCCAGATTGCCGTTTTCATTTCGGGACCTATTTTCATGCTATCAATCTCAACACCGAGGCTGTTATAAATTTTAATTTCTGCCTTGTTTGTAACAGAAAACGAAAATGTGAAAGAATTATTGGATGGATTGGGAAAAACATTCAGGTCTCCCCCCGGTTTTTCATTTTTGTTGATATAGGCCCAATAGGGTGTTCCCACAGCCAAAGTATATTCACCTTTTCTTAGAGTGTCAACCACCAAGTAACCAGTAGAGGTATTGCCAAATCTGGAAAAATCGATAATTTTCCAATCCTCTGCCGCATTCTTTCTGTATAACAACAATATTGAATCAGTTGAGGATACATAGGGCAACAGTATATTATCAAGATTACCTGTCGAACTGCTAACGATCCGATTGTATTTGAATTTTCCTTTGGCAATAAAACTATTGGGTAAAATTCCATCCACTTTCCAGTAATGATAATCTGATAGCCTTTTAATATCTGGATTCGCAGTTTTTAATGGATCGGGGGCCACCCAATTATGCTCTACCCTGACTAAGGCAGAATCGGGAACAGATATAACGTCTAAATTACATAATGATGCCGTGAAAACTTGTCCCCCCGTGGTTTTGATTACTTTATACATATCAGTTGTTGCATCCGAAATCTTTTCGTTGTAATCCATCATTACAAAATCAGGAACAAAAGGAAGAGTAAATTCCTTAGTGCCTAATTGCCCTGAAAAATGGAGGGTGTCTGTAAAAAACTGCCAATTATTATTTCCAAACGTAACTTCCAGGTGGTTCGAATTGGCAAAAGCAGGAGCATAATTCAGGCGTTGGCGGACCCAAATCCTTGTTTTTACCTGTGGAGTAACCGAGTTTACTTTCATTGAATCGATAGAAAAGTGAGGAAATCCGGGGCTAAAAATCCAGGCATTGAAAAAATCTGTGAGATCGATGCCTGAATTGCTGCTAAGAAAATCTCTCATCTGAATGGTCGAAATATCCTTGAATTTGTAGGTATTCAACATGGCCTTAAATGAACTAAAGAATAAGCTGTCGCCCATATAATAGCGCAGGGTGTGGGCCATATCGGCACCTTTATCGTAAACAGTGGTGCTATAGGTATATTCACTTGGAATGCCATAAACCGCACGATATCCATTGTCAACTATGTGACAGGTTTGAATTACCTTTAAGTGATTGCTGCGAACCGTATTTTTATATACCACGGCCCCATAAAGCCCTTCCATGTAGATAGGCTCGCAATAACTGGCCATACCCTCATTGAACCACATGTCAAATTCGGTAGCACACGTGGCTAGGTCGCCAAACCAGTGATGAGAGAGTTCATGCCCATACAGGCTCTCATAATTGGTTGTACCGTCAATGGCAAACAATGGATAATCAATATTGGTGGCGCTTTCCATAGCGCCACTGTTAAACGGAACGCCCACATAACCCACTCTTTCCCAAAGATACGGTCCAAACTTGGATTCGAAAATTCCCAAAATAGATTTTAAATTAATAAATGAAGCTTTAACTAAAGAAGTGTCAACGGCAGGAACATATATCTGAATCGGAACATTTCCGTTCATACCGGCAAAAGTGTCTGTCACTGCTACATAATTGGCAACAGCAACTGAAGCCAAATAGGACGGGATAGCAGCATGAAGTTTCCAATGAAAGGTACTTGTGTTGTTTCCGTTATCAGTAACCGACATCAATGTACCTCCGCAAACAGCCTTATTGCCATTTTTTACCGTTATGTTAGTTTCGTAAAAGGCCCTTTCGGGAAACTCATCAATGCAGGGAAACCACACCCTTCCATAACTATGAGGCTCTGCCTGAAAACCCACACCCAGATTATACGCATAATTGCTATCAGAAGAAAAATAAAATCCGCCCCAACCGGAGCCGTCTACCTGGGGAATGCCGTGATAAAAAACTTTTAGCAATGCAGTATCATTAATATTTATGGCTGCAGGTAAGTTGGTCTGTAGAATAGTGTCATTATAGGTAAACGTAGTTATTTTCGCATTCTGATAATAAACAGAATCAACGGATAGTTTTAACAAATACAATTTGATCTGGGATGTTGCATTCTGTTTGGGGGTTAATTCGATAGTGGTAAAACCGGCCAATCTATGAGTGGAAAGATGAACCAAATCAAGGTTGATATTGTAACTTAACACATCCACGCTATCACCAAGGGCCTTACTCTGACTATGTGCGAAAGAAAAAGTACAAAACGAAATTAATGCGGTTAAAAGAAAGGTTTTTATTTTCATTGATTCTCAATTTTACTGATTTACAAAAGTACTTACAAAAGTATTTATTTTTTTGAGCCCATAATATTTTCATTAAAACGAATCCCGACTCTCTGAAACAAGCTATATTTGTACGTTATTTTAATTTATGAAAAAGTTAATTGTCATTTCGTTTTTCCTGTTAGCCTTATTGCCGGGAAGTATATTGGCTCAAAAAATCTGGACATTGGAAGAATGTATTGCTTATGCACTGAATAATAACATTCAGATCAAACAGCAACAATTGAATTCTGTGGTTTCGAAACTTCAATATAACCAAAGTATTGCGGCGCTTTTTCCATCGGTCAACGGAAGTGCATCGTTAATGTATAACAACGGGCAGACAGTGGATATGTACACCAACCAATTTGCCTCGAAAACGGTGCAATCGGACAATTTCAATTTAAGTTCCAACGTGGTTTTGTTTAATGGGCTTCAGTTACTAAATGGAATAAAACAAAAGCAAATTGATTTTCTGGCCAGCAAATACGACCTTGAGAAAATCAAAAACGATATTTCACTTACCATAGCAACGGCATACTTACAGGTATTATACAGTATTGAATTGTTGGAAATTGCCAAAAATCAATTGGAAATCACAAAACAACAGGTTGGCAGGACGGAGAAACTTTATACGGTCGGTACAGTGGCGAAAGGCACCCTCCTAACCATGCAATCGCAGGAAGCTACCGACGAACTACAAAAAGTCAACGCCCAAAATCAACTGGATATGGCATACCTGACTTTGGCCCAATTACTCGATCTTCAAAACACTCAGGGCTTTGATATTGTTAAACCCGCATTGATTTTGCCCGATGCTTCCTCCCTAATGCTACAAGTAGACGAAATCTATGCAAAAGCGCTGGGTATTCAGCCCGAAATAAAAAGCGCTGAATTAAAAGTGCAAAGTGCGAAAAAAGGACTTTCCATTTCAAAAGGAATGTACAGTCCCTCTCTCACTTTAAGTGCATCCTATGGGACGGGTTATTCTGGAGCCAGTAAAACACCTATTGGCGCAACCATAACGGGCTCTCAGATCATTGGAGCCACAGCACTTGGCGAGGAGGTATTTAGCCCTATTTACGAGTATACTTATGAAAAGATCAAATTCTGGAACCAATTGGACAACAATCAGAACAAATCTATTGGCTTGTATTTGAATGTTCCCATTTTCAACAAATGGCAAACACAAACAATGATAGGTACATCAAAAGTACAATTGAACAGTGCAAGGCTTAGTCTACAAAGTGCCCAAAACCAGTTATACAAAACCATTCAACAAGCTTATGCAGATGCAAATGCAGCACTGAACAAGTATAATGCAAGTACCAAGTCGGTGGATGCTCTTACTGAATCATTCGGGTATACCGAACAAAAGTTCAATGTCGGCATGGTGAACTCTATTGATTATAATGATGCCAAAAATAATCTGTTAAAGGCAAAATCTGACTTACTACAGGCAAAATATGATTACATTTTCCGTTTAAAAGTTCTGGATTTTTATCAGGGAAAGCCGATAACACTTTAATGAATTAATAAAATTGATCGTATGAAAAAGAAAAAAATAATCTGGTTTTCGGTTATAGGAGTATTTGCAATAATTATTTTACTGGCCGTCGGTAAAAAATTTGGATGGGTTGGCAAACAAGGTGTCATTGAAGTTGCTGTTGAAAAAGTAATGAAAAGAACCATTATCGAAACTGTTTCTGCCAGTGGAAAAATTCAACCGGAAGTTGAGGTGAAAATATCTCCTGACGTTTCAGGAGAGGTGGTTGAATTACTGGTAAAAGAGGGTGATAAGGTAAAAAAGGGCGACCTTTTGGCCAAAATTAAACCTGACATTTACGAATCCAACTACGAGCAAATGCGGGCCGCGCTAAATTCTCAAAAGGCCAACGAAGCCAATGCAAAAGCCCGCCTGGCACAGGTTAAGGCACAATATATCAATGCCAAATCTACCTACGACAGAAATGATGCTTTGTGGAAACAAAACGCCATCTCGCAATCGGAATACGATGCTGCCAAAG
This sequence comes from uncultured Bacteroidales bacterium, assembly GCA_964599365.1. GTDB lineage: Bacteria > Bacteroidota > Bacteroidia > Bacteroidales > CAIWKO01 > CAIWKO01. The sequence continues at coordinate 7,419 of CAZRFL010000031.1, read as the reverse complement.
CTGCCTTCGAAGTGGCCAAAGAAGAAGTAACCGCCGCCGAAGAAGCCTTTAAGGCCTCACAATACAACGTCCAAAGCACAAATGCTACTGTTAAGGAAGCCGCTACCAATCTTTCAAAGACCAATATCATTGCCCCAGTGGATGGAACCATTTCCAAACTTAATATTGAATTAGGCGAAAGAGTAGTCGGTACTACACAATTTGCCGGAACCGAGATCATGCGCATTGCCGATTTGAACGAAATGGAAGTGAACGTAAGTGTAAACGAAAACGATATTGTTAGAGTGAAATTAGGTGACACTGCTCTTGTTGAAGTGGACGCCTATCTGAATCGAAAATTCAAAGGTATAGTCACTGAAATCGCCAATTCGGCTGATGTAACAGGTGTAACAACCGACCAGGTAACCAACTTCAATGTCAAGATTCGCATTCTTCGCGAAACCTATCAGGATTTGATAGACGTAACTCGTCCCAATTCCTCACCTTTCAGGCCGGGTATGTCGGCCACGGTGGACATCCGTACCAAAACGGTTATTAATGTCATTTCAGTGCCCATACAGGCGGTCACAGTAAGAGAAGATACAGCCAACATCCTTTTGAAGAAGATCGAAAAGGAAAAAACTTCCGAATCTGCGGATAATGAAGAAAAGAAAAAGGAAACAACCGCTAAAAAGGACGAAAAACCTCCACAGGAATATGTTTTTATTTATGCTGATGGTAAGGCCAAAATGCAAAAAGTAAAAACAGGTATTCAGGACAATATGTATATCCAGATCCTTACCGGTATAACCGAAACAGATGAAGTAATTACCGCTCCCTACAATGCCATAACCAAAAAACTTAGTGCCGGCACTAAGGTAAAAAAGGTTGATAAAAAGGAATTGTTTATGGAGAAAAAAGAATAAGGTTTACCATAGTGGCAACAATTCTTTATCTCGAAACGGCAACTAGGGTTTGTTCTGTAGCTTTGGCAAATAATGAAAGTTTGCTGAGTTTGAGGGAAACCTCTGTTTCTAATTCTCATTCAGAGCTCATAACAGTTTTTATTCAGGAAGTTCTTAAGGAAGCCGCGATTTCGATCAATGACCTTGATGCCATTGCGGTAAGTAAGGGGCCCGGGTCCTATACGGGTTTACGTATTGGAGTTTCCACAGCGAAGGGTATTTGTTATTCGCTCGACAAACCGCTTCTTTCTGTGGGGACCTTGCAGGCCATGGCTTGTGGTGCCCTATTAAATAATCCCGAAATCGACAGTGATACCTTGATCTGTCCCATGCTGGATGCACGCCGTATGGAGGTATATTATTCGCTTTTCGATCATCACCTGAACGAAATCAAAACAGACTCTGCCTCTGTTATCACTGAAGACTTTTTCTCAGATATCCTTTCGACTAAAAAACTATTGCTTATTGGCGACGGTGCCGAAAAATGCATTCCCCTCTTTAAAGATCAGCCCAATATTAAAGTGGTTTCTGATTTTGCTATTTCTGCCCGTTACATGATACAATCAGGCCTGGAAAGCTATAACCGTCAAAAGTTTGAAGATGTAGCCTATTTCGAACCTTTTTATCTCAAGGACTTTGTCGCCGGAAAACCGGTCGTTAAGGGATTGAATCCGTAGAAGCCCGATTAGTCAACCCTAGCATAATCCCATATTGTTAAAAATAAAAAGCCCCGATAATTTCTGATCGGGGCTTTGTTGTTCCGCCAGGGGTCGAACCTGGACTCTTCTGATTCAGAGTCAGACGTGTTGCCAGTTACACCACGGAACAATGAGAGTGCAAAAGTAAAAAAGTTTTACTAAAAATGAATTCTTTATAAAAAATTATTCTCAGGCAGGTTTTTGCCAGGCTCCTTTTAAGCCAACCGTTTTGTTCAATACCAGTCTTTCCTTCGCCGAGTCAGAGTCTACACAAAAATACCCCACACGCTCAAACTGAACCTTGTCCAAGGGTTTCATGTTTAGGATAAAGGGCTCGGCAAAAGAAGTGATGATTTTCAACGAATCCGGATTCAGGTTGCTTCGGAAATCTTCTCCCTCGGCAACATCTTCAGGATTTTCGGGCAAGAACAGTTTGTCGTACAAACGGGTTTCTACATCTACAGCATGTTTCACCGAAATCCAGTGAATGGTGCCTTTCACCTTGCGGTTGCTGTCGGGCATACCGGTCCGGGTATTCGGATCGTAGGTACAATGCAGTTCTTTTATACTTCCGTCTTCATTTTTGATCACATCGTTGCAACGAATGATATAAGCACTTTTCAGTCTTACCTCGTTGCCCGGGGTCAATCGGAAGAACTTATGGGCGGGTATCTCCATGAAGTCATCCTGGTCAATATAAAGTTCTTTGGTGAAAGGAACCTTTCGGGTACCCGTCGTGGGGTCTTCAGGGTTGTTAACGGCATCCAGCCACTCTTCGCCCTCTTCGGCGAAATTGGTCAGAACAAGTTTTATAGGGTTCAATACCGCCATGATGCGTTGTGCTTTTTTGTTCAGGTCTTCCCTTAAGCAATGCTCCAGCAGCGAAACATCTATCACATTGTCGCGTTTGGCCACACTGATCACCTCGGCAAAGTTTTGCAGCGATTCCGGGGTATAACCCCTGCGACGTAAACCACAAATGGTCGGCATACGCGGATCATCCCAGCCATTCACCACCTTTTCCTGAACCAGCGCCAATAGCTTCCGTTTACTCATCACGGTATAGTTGATATTGAGGCGGGCAAATTCTATTTGTTGGGGAGCATAAATCTCCAGTTCCCTGATGAACCATTCGTACAAGGGGCGATGAACCTCAAACTCCAGGGTGCAGATCGAATGCGTGATCTTTTCTATCGAATCGCATTGTCCGTGCGCAAAATCATACATGGGATAAATGCACCAGGCATTGCCCGTACGGTGGTGTTCCGAATGCAATATCCGGTATAAAATAGGATCGCGAAAAAACATATTAGGCGAAGCCATGTCTATGCGTGCACGCAACACCCTGCTTCCATCTGCAAATTCACCACTGCGCATGCGGGCAAACAGGTCCAGATTCTCTTCCACGCTTCTCTGGGCAAACGGGCTGATGCTTCCCGGTGTGGTTACAGTTCCCCTTGTAGCAGCTATCTCTTCCTGGGTAAGGTCGCAAACATAGGCCTTACCTTTTTTGATAAGCTTTACGGCATATTCATACAGGGTCTCAAAATAATCGGAAGCATAGTATTCGCCATCCCAATCGAAGCCCAGCCACTTCACATCTTCTTTGATGGAATCAACATATTCAGTGTCCTCTTTGGTGGGATTGGTATCATCAAAACGCAGATTGCATTTGCCGCCGTATTTTTTTGCCAGTCCGAAATTCAAACATATCGATTTGGCATGTCCGATATGGAGATAGCCGTTAGGCTCTGGCGGAAAACGGGTATGTACACGGTTTTGAAATTTCCCTGTTTTATTATCTTCCTCAATAATCTGTTCAATAAAGTTCAGCGATTTGGGAGCAATGTCTTTGGGTTCGGAACCTTGCTGTGATTTGTTTTCGTCCATATAAATCTATCGTTATAAAAAAGAGGCTACAAAGGTAATATTTTTTGCTGCTGCCGGTATTCAATTTCTGTAGATGAGGCATAATTTACAGGCGAATTTGGCTCATTATAGCTACCTTTGCAAACCTGAAATTAAATACTATGGCCCTTATTCTTCTTGAAAATATGGAGTTTTTCGCCTATCACGGATGCTTTGCCGAAGAGCAGATCATAGGCAACCGTTTTATTGTGAATCTGACCATACAAACCGATACCTCGGCTGCCGAAACCAGCGACAACCTTCACGGGACGGTCAATTACCAGGCCGTCTACAACATTGTCAAAAAAGAAATGGACATTAAATCCAAACTCCTGGAGCATGTCGCTTCGCGCATCAGTCTGGCGGTAAAAAGAGATTTTCCGCAAATAGAACGCCTCATGGTGAAGATCTCTAAAACCAATCCCCCTCTGGGTGGAAAACTCGAAAATGTAAGTGTACAGATCGAATCCTAATTCCACCCTCTTAATTTCATGAAGAACTTTTCTATGTTGATATTTTTCCTCATCGTTCTCGGTATTCACTCTCTGGTCAATTTCTATATTTTCATTCGCGGCTGGCAGGGTTTGGAACTCTTTTCCGGTATCAGATATTATTACCTCGCCATCTACATCTTCTTTTTCCTGGCTTATCTGATAGCACGTTTTGCCGAACGATACGGCCATAACATAATAACGGAAATCTTCAACTGGTCCGGCTCCTTCTGGTTTGCCGCCATGTTGTATTTTTTCCTCATCATTTTGCTCATCGACATTGTCAGGGCCTCCAACCATTTTCTGCATTTCCTGCCTGCGGGTCTGTATGTCGATTATGCCAAAACCAAGTTCATAACACTCATCTGTGCTTCGGGCGTAGTCATTTTGCTCATTGTGTATGGATTCATCAATGCTTCCATAGTTCGCATCAAAACCCTCGACATGACGGTCAACAAAACGGTCAATAATCATAAACAACTCAACATCGTTCTTCTATCCGACCTGCACCTCGGAACCATCATTGGCCCCAACAAACTCACCCGCATCGTCAATAAAATTAATGCCCTCAACCCCGACATTGTTTTGTTTGCAGGCGATGTGGTCGATGAGAACATAAAACCCGTCATCAAAAAGAACATGGGCAAACTCCTCGAAAACATTGTTTCCAAATACGGCACTTATGCCATTACCGGCAATCACGAATTCATTGGCGGAGTGGGACCGGCTGTGGAATATCTCGAGCAGCATAAGGTAAAATATCTCCGCGATACCGCCATGCTTATCGATAGCAGCTTCTGGCTCGTGGGTCGAAACGATAAAGATATGCCACGTTTCACGGGCAAAAACCGCAAAGGCCTCGACTCTATTATGGCCCAGGTCGACAAGTCCTACCCGGTAATTCTTATGGATCATCAGCCCTTTCATCTGGAAGAAGCCGCCCGAAACGGCGTAGATATTCAGTTTTCGGGGCATACCCACAACGGACAGATGTTTCCTTTCAACTATATCACTCAGGCCATCTATCATCCCGATTGGGGTTACCGGCAGATCGACAACACTCAGTATTATGTTTCCTGCGGCGTAGGCACCTGGGGCCCCCCCGTCCGCATTGGCAACCACCCCGAAATCGTAAACATCAAAGTAGCTTTTAAATAACCCCATCTGCCGCGGCGGAGCCACAAGCCAATAACAATATAGCAATCTAACAATATAGCAATCCAACCAAACAGCCTAATAGTCTAACAGTCTAAACCCTAAAAGCCAAACCAAAATGCTCGCCAAAGAAACCCTCTTCTTCATTGCCTTTAATGCTTCTGTATTGCTATTGTTATTTCTCGATCTCAAGGTTATCGGAAAGAAAAATCATGTCATCAAAACCAAGGAAGCATTTCTATGGTCAGTTTTTTGGATTATGCTGGCGGTGGGTTTCTACTTTGTGGTTCGTTATCATGGCCAATGGATTCATGGCATTTCGAATACCGGGGACATTCAGCTTAAAATTGAAAAGTACAATCAACCCGTCAATATACAGGGTCTCAATTACGAACAGGCCCTCGATGTTTACAACAAAAACCTTTCCCTCGAATACATCACCGGCTATCTCATCGAAAAATCTCTTTCGGTCGACAATCTCTTTGTCATGATCATGATCTTTTTCGCTTTCGGAGTACAAAAGAAATACTACAAACGGGTTTTATTCTGGGGCATTCTGGGGGCATTAGTCATGCGATTCATTTTCATTTTCGGCAGTGCAGTGCTCATACAGAAGTTCTCGTGGTTTCTCTATCTCTTCGGGGCGCTGCTGGTCTACACGGGCATCAAAATGTTTTTAGAGCGCAACAAAGAAGATGAAAAAATTGATGTGGCCAAACACCCCGTGGTTCGCTTCACATCAAAATATTTCAGGGTCTATCCCAAATACGTCGGCAACCGTTTTTTCATCAAAGGCAAAAACCGCAAATTCTTTTTCACCCCTTTGTTTATAGTGGTTTTGGTCATTGAATTTTCCGATGTCATTTTCGCTACCGATTCCATCCCCGCCATTTTTTCTATCACCAGCGACCCCTATATTGTTTATTTCTCCAACATCTTTGCCATCCTCGGCCTGCGTTCCCTGTTTTTCCTCCTGCTCAATGTCATCAACCTTTTCCGTTTTCTCAAGACAGGCCTCTCCTTTCTGCTCACCTTCATAGGTCTTAAACTCATTTTCGGCGAATGGCTCAAAGAAATCGGTTTCACCACCGCCCATTCGCTATACATCATCATTGGCACTTTGGTTATAAGCATAGTGGCTTCGCTCTTGTTCCCGAAAAAATCCGACACATAACCTACTTAATTCTCAAATGGCTCCGCCACGGCGTATAGCCTTCTTGGGGCTTGATTCTTGGGGCTTGAGACTTGGAATTTGGGTCTTCCCATTTGGGCGCCCCCCTACGGGGCCGGGCTATCCATTACAAGTCCTCAGGCCGCCTTCCTTTCTTATCTTCCAACTATTCTGTACAGACGCAATGCATTGCGTCTCCACTAAATTCCGGTTGGCGTCCTTCCGGGCTTTTCATTACTATCCCTGGCGCGGGCAGCCATCGCCCTGCCTTTCCGCCATCATCCCATAGCCCTGAAAGGGCGTAATACACTAACACAGGGTGCAGCTCCGTTCGGCTTAAGCTCCAGCCTAAGTCGTTTCTATTCTTTCAGGCTTTCGCCTGAATCAGCTTAATCAATTTCATCCTCAGTTCAGCAATTCCTAATAGCCTCACAGCCTAATAGTCTAAACCCCTACTAACCAGCCCAATCCCCCTTCCTCATACTCAAATCCTCTAAATAAACTCCTTGTTTCCCTCTCTCTATACTTTGATCCCCTTTCTCTACACCTTGTTTCCTCCTCTCCAATCCTTGTTTCCTCTTCTCTAACCCTTGATTATGCTTCTCTAACTCTTGATTATCGATCTCTCATCCTTGTTTATGCTTCTCCACATCTTGTTTATCGGTCTCCACATCCTGATTATCCTTCTCTCGTCTTTGTTTATCGCATCTCATACGCTGTTTATTCGTCTCTAGCCCTTGCGAATTTTCTCCGGTTTTATCATTTTTAAACCTTAAATTCTAAACATTCCCCTCTCTTATTCTTTCAATCATTAATACCCGCCAAATCACACTACTTGGCTTCTATTTTTACTAAACTTTATTACGGTTATTTTAACACAAGAAATTTTTTTCAAAAAAAAAGTAAAAAAAGTTTTGGAAATAGTATTTTTTTTATTTTTACAAAATAATTCATCAAAAATTAACTTAATATTTAAACGATGGAAAGACCAGATATTGAAGGTAAGAACATGTTACTTACCGTTTACAGTGTTTTAGATAAACCTGCAAACA
>CAZRFL010000030.1:0-39163 GCA_964599365.1 uncultured Bacteroidales bacterium | reverse complement strand
TTGATAAAAGGTGTCGACTCTGAAATCCTGTTTACACAATCTACTTTATAGTCTCTAATCATCCGAACCACATCGATTGTCGCCCGCAGCCCATCGATTGTCATCCCCCGAACATCGATTGTCATCTCCCGAACATCGATTGTCATCCCCCGCATATCGATTGTCATCCCCCGTATATCGATTGTCATCCCCCGAACCCCGATTGTCATCCGCAGCATATCGATTGTCATCCCCCGTACCCCGATTGTCCATCTTCAAAACTCTGATATCAGAACGTGAAATGCTTATAGCTCTATTGATATTAGTAGTAAGCGGCAATAATTGCCTGGTGCCACTTTCAATAAAAACAGGGTTTTCGCTGCAACTACAGATATAAGAATGTAAAGCCATAAAATTCATTTCGAAAATGCTCATCCTATAAAAAAATTACTTCCGCTGTGTATTTAATTAATAAATTACTAATTTTATCGTCAAAATTACAAAATACCATTTCGTAAGTCAAGATATTTTTTTTCACTAATTAGTGAAATCTCACATAGTAAAAATCTCTTAAACCTATGGGAAATATAGTCATTGAGAGTTTTTGGGTAGCCTTCGGCAAGAGGGCAAATTCTCTCAGAAAAGAAAAGAAATGGGGTCTGAAAGTCGTTTCTGCAAATAGCGGATTGCAAATGAGTGTGATCTCCGATATCGAAAATGGCAAACACGAAATTTACCGCGAAACCCAAGAAAAACTATTCAAAGGTTTGGAGGTTACGAGGGCTCAGTTTTTCGACACCGACGAATTCCGCGCCTTCGAAGGCACAACCCAACGGCCCTGTCTGGGCGCGGTTTGCTGCCGCAAATGTCTGGAAACAACCCAAGCCACCCAATCTTAGGAATCTGCAAACTAAGGGCGCGATTGCTCCTTCTTTCGCAGTTAAAACCACAGATACTCTCTATAAAGAGTCCTATGAACCCTTCGGGCCTTTCCGCCCTTCCTATTTTGACTGACATTTATTAAAACAATCAAGTACTATTCTATATAACTTGCATTCCCCGGATTATTCAAGTAATTTTGCTAAATCAAATAAACAAAATCAGAATTATGAAAAGCTTCAAACTAATTGCCATCCTTCTAATGTTAGGCATAATAGCTGTCTCTTGCAAAAAAGAAGCCGGACCTGCGGGTACCAATGGCACCAATGGTAATGCAAACGTAAAGGTGTATGGCTATGGCCCCACTACATTCAACGCATCAAATTTTTATTTTGCCTATTTCAGTCCGGCAGGATTAACAGGCGGGATGTTCGATTCGAGTATGATAATTTCCTATTATTCTACCGGGTCAGGGTCGTGGAATGTGGCCAATGGTATGGAACCTTTGGGCAATTATAATTCCATTCAATTAACAAATGCAGGCCCCCCGGCCAATTTGAGCTTTTATCTGAGAAATGCCGACGGAAGCAATTATATCGGAGCCGATGTAACCTGGGATTCGCTTCGGATATTTGTTATTCCTGCCACATCATTCCGTATGGCCCAAAAAAATCATCTGGATTTCCAGAACTATTCAGCCGTTCGAACCTTCTATTGCAAAGAGTAATTCCTGTAGATTACTTTTTAATGAAAGCCTGCAGATATTTTTCCAGCAGGCTTTTTTTTGTCCGGGCTGACTGTGGCAATTCATTTGGCATAAGAATTCCCTCATTTTGATAATCTTGAAGTTTAATCCACCTGTTGACCAATTGGGGCTTATTTGTTTTTATTATTTCCCGAATCTTTGGCTACTTTATTTTAGTCTTCCAACTTAATTTATCTTTGGTTTCCAAAACCACCCATCCTTCCATGGAAGTATCATATATCATAAATCATCTTGGCGAATAACGTTCGGAATTCTATAATGCTGTTTAGCCTCCGGTGATGAAAACCAGTAACTTCTGCCTTTAGTCGGTGGCCGAAATGCGTTCCCATATTGACTTAATTTTACAGAAATTAAATTCAATACAAATTGAGTTAACAGCATTTTTTTTCAACTAAACAACCATTTAGGAAATTATTGTGTCAATGAATTAAATAGTCAAAAAGATATTACAACAAAATGAGAAAAATATTCACAGTAATTAGCATAGTCATCTCTGGTTTCTGCACACAAGCACAAACCTATATAAGCCATTTTAGTTTAGAAGGGCAAACCCAAGATCCATTTGTAAATAGTTTCGACATTTTACCCAATGGCAATATAATCGTTCCTGCAATAATTGACACCAATGTTACATTTTTTCCGGGAGCTATAAACATATACCAGGAAGCCATAGTGAAGAATCCGGGGTCTGTAATTACATGTGTTTCGCCATCAAATACAGTGCTTTGGACTAAAAAATGGTTTCCTGAAAATTACATGAATGATTTTTTTTACACCTATCAAACCGTACATGATGAAACAGGCAATATTTATGTGGGTGCACGTTATGTTGGAAAGGTTGATGTTGATCCGGGGCCGGGCCAACTCTTTTTTCAACCGGATTCTATTAATTCGACAGAAGCTTGTATTATTAAGCTAGACAGTTCAGGTCAATTTATTTGGGCAAAAAAAATTGATGACATTGTAGTTACCAATGGCAGTATTGTTCAAGATGTTAGTTCAATTTATTTTAATCAAATGCAATGGTTACCCAATGGCAATTTATCTATTGTTGGAAACTTTAACGGCACCTATGATTTTGACCCGGGATCAGGTACTAATATAATGTCTACTCTCGACCCTTATGTACAACATGGTTTTGTATTGGAATTAGACTCTTCATTTAATTTCGTAAATGCAGAACAATTAAAAGGCAACTGGTGTAGTATATCTTCCATGTACACAGACAATAATAACTCACACTGTATCCTTTATAATTACACTGATACGCTCGATCTAAGTTTTACTACAGCTACTAATATACAGATAGGGCAAGGAATGGGCTATAATAATGGCCTGGCAAAATTCGATGCAAATTACGATTTATTATGGTCAAAACATTGCGACACTAACCTTATTCCAACACGAATAACCCCAACATTAAACGGCAAATTCTATTTATTATCAAATTATAGCGGAACCGTCGTCTTAAATAATGCAGCCACTGCCTCTGCCATAGGCTCAGGTGATATTAGTATTGACAAATTCAACTCTGATGGAACTATCCAATGGACTAAAACCATAGCAGGAAAAGGGAGCAATTATGGTTTAGATTTAAAATATAATACCAATGGCCTTTTGCTTCTGCATATGAATAACGACAGCACCTATTTCAATACAGGTTCGCCAACATCAATATTTACCGATTATTACAATATGGTTGTGAGTTTGTTTGACACCTCTTTGGTTCATATAGCTACAGGGATATTTCTATCCAATTCTGACAACTATACCTTTAGCAGTGAAATTGGGTTAAGTAATAATCAGGTAGTAATAAAAATGTATGTAAATGGAGTTACAGATTTAGACCCGGGAACAGGAACAATATTGTTTTCACCGGCATATACAAGCAATAACCCCGTTGTTTTTGCCCATTTGAATTTAAATACATTTTTGTCTGTATCTCCTGTTAATAAAGACAAATTTACCATCTACCCAAACCCCACTAACGGAATTATAAATATTGAAACTCAAGATCAGGATTATAGTATTAAGATAGTAAATCTTATTGGGCAAGTAGTTTATTTCAATGAGTTTAAAGCAACCCAATCAGCAATTGATGTGGCCAACTTAGCAAAAGGGGGATATATAATTACTTTGGAAAATAATAAATACAAATACTCAGCTGTTTTTCAAAAATACTAGCAACAAATACACCTTGACACTATTTGCTTTTAAGTTTTAGTCATTTGTGCGAATTTGTTCTTTATTATTTTCCTAATCTTTGGCTACTTTATTTTAGTCTTCCAACATTTTCTATCTTTGATTGCGAAAACAACCCACAATGAGATGGAAATATCCGAAATTATCAATCATCTTGGCGAAGAACGTTCGGAATACTACAACGCCGTGTCTCCCCCAGTGATCAAGACCAGCAACTTTTGCTTCTCGTCTGTGGCCGAGATGCGTGCCAATATCGACAATGAGTTTACGGTACCTTTTTATACGCGAGGCAACAACCCCACGGTGACTATTCTGCGGAAAAAGATGGCGGCACTGGAAAAGACGGAAGATGCGCTGATAACTTCGAGTGGCTGTGCGGCCATTAGTGCGGCGGTGATTGCCAACCTTTCGGCCGGCGATCATGTGATTTGCGTGAAAAATTGTTATAGCTGGACCAAGACCCTTTTTATGGATGTGCTGAAACGCTTCAGGGTGGAAGTGGATATGATTGACGGCACGCGCACAGAGCATTTCAGGAATGTGATACGGCACAATACCCGCATGATTTATCTGGAAAGCCCCGGCACTTTTATGATGGACCTTCAGGACCTGAAAGCCGTGGCGGAACTGGCAAAACAACACAAGATTCTGACGATTATTGATAATTCGTACGCTACTCCCCTTTTACAGAACCCCAAAGATTTCGGTATTGATATTATTGTGCATTCGGCTTCGAAATACCTCGGCGGGCACAGCGACCTGATTGCCGGGGTGATTTGCGGGGACAGCGCCATGATTAAGAAAATATTTGAAAAAGAATACCTGACCTTCGGGGGCATTGTTACACCTGAGAATGCCTGGCTGATGTTGCGCGGATTGAGGACACTGCCACTGCGTTTGAAACAGATTCAGGAGACTACCCGCAAGGTGGTGGATTATCTGGAACAGCATCCTAAAGTGGAAAAAGTGTTGTGGCCCTTTGCCGCATACAACCCCCAACTGAGCCTGGCACAAAGGCAGATGAAAGGGGCCGGAGGGCTATTCTCTTTTCTGTTGCGCACGCACAGCGTTGAAAAAGTCGACCAGTTTTGCGATTCTCTGAAACATTTTTTGCTGGCTTGTTCGTGGGGAGGGCATGAATCGCTGGTCTATCCGGCTTCGGTTTTATACGATACCCCCGAAAGCAAACAGAATTGGCTACCGATGAACCTGGTGCGTATGTATGTGGGACTGGAAGAGGCGGATTACCTGATAGCGGATATTGACAAGGCGCTGCAGTTAGTATAATTCAACCTTTTCATAAAAAGCAATCATAAGGAATCTGGTATTTTTATCAAACATTTACTATTTTTGTTGAAATATAGGTTATCATGAAACGAACAGCAGTGTTTCCGGGGTCGTTTGATCCCATCACCAAAGGGCATGAATCGGTAATATTACGCAGCCTGGGAATGTTTGATACTATTATAGTAGCCGTTGGGAAAAACTCGGAAAAGAGATACATGTTCCCTTTGGAACAAAGGATACAATGGATTAAGGATGTATTTGCCGGTTATCCTCAGATAGAAGTTGATTCTTATGAAGGCCTGACCACAGAGTATTGCCGAATGAAAGAAGCCGGGTTTATTTTGCGCGGACTCCGCACCTCAGCCGATTTCGAATTCGAGCGCAGCATCAGTCAGATGAATAAAAAGATGCTGCCTGAGGTTGAAACTGTTTTTCTGATGGCATTGCCGGAATTCAACGCCCTAAGTTCGTCCATCATCAGAGATATTTATCGCAACCACGGAGATATTACTGATTTTGTTCCTGATAAAATAACTTTGCCTCCCATAAAATAAAATGACACCTTTTATCGTTGGTTATTAAATTCTATTTATGAAATTAAAAACTCTCATCCTTACGTTTCTTGCGTTCATTGTATCAGGAGTTATTTGTTTTCATGCAGCTTACGCAGGAACTGTAGTAATCAAAGGCACAGCCAAAGGTGCTGAAGGGAAGCTAATTTCACTGAAAAAATTCAGCGATAACCTTACACAAAAAGAACAACTGCTGGCAAAAAGCACTATTGATTCGAACGGCAATTTCGAACTAAAATGCGAACTTACATCGACAGGGCTGGCTATTATTCATATTGAATACTACATGGGTGAGATGTACCTTGAACCCAATAACAACTATACTGTAGAAGTAAGAAATCTGGTATTCAACGACAAACTGGACAAAGTGAATCATTACCTGAGTCCCCTGAACTGTTACATAAAAGTGGTCTCAGATAAGAAAAACGAACTGAATTACCTTATATCAAAACTTAACCTGAACTACAACCTTTTCATCCGAAAAAACATTGTTTTGGTTAAGAACAAAGAGATACTTCTTAAAACCGACACATTTCTGATGGCCATGCAGGATACTTTTGCCGGTATCAACCACCCATTCTTCAACGATTACTTCACTTATCGCATTGCTTCGCTGAAATTCCTGACCGGATATTCTGACCCTTACAAACTGATGACGGAATATATAGTTAGCAAACCGATACTGTATGAAAACATAGAATACATGAGCTTCATGAGCGATTACTTTGAGAATTATTTTAAAGACATCACCCGCTCTGTTAAACTCAGTGACCTAAATGGCCCTGTGAATAAAAACAAGAGTTTTTTTGAAGCTTTAGATGTCTTGGGAAACGATTCTCTGTTGCGTAACGAGGTATTGCGCGAAGTGGTCTTACTGAAAACTCTGGATGTTTTGTACTCATCTGCCAATTTCAACAAGAAGGCAGTATTAGAAGTGTTGAGGCAGTTCTCATTGAAAAGCAAATTCGAAAAGCATCGGCTGATTGCTTCCAACCTTATTGAATCGTATAACAAGTTTGAGAAAGGCAATCCTGCGCCTGAGTTTAAATTGGGAGACACTAAAGACAGTGTTATTAATTTAAGTGAATATAAAGGGAAGCTGGTGTATGTGAATTTCTTTGCTAACTGGTGCAAACCTTGCATGGACGAATTGGAACTGATGAAGAAACTGCATGAGAAATACAAGAACCAGATTGCCTTTATCAGCATTTCGGTCGACAGGGAGTTTATGAAATCATTTTACCTGCAGCGTGACAAGAAATACGAATGGGAGTTTCTGCATTTTAACAATGACTACGACCTACTCGAAAATTATTCGGTATTCTCCTATCCCAGTTTTGTTCTGATAGACAAGGAAGGTAAGATTATCCAATGCCCTGCCCCCAAACCCAGCGAAAATATTGAAATGACCTTTGAGTTATTGCTGGCACCGCCTAAATAGACCCTTTTAAAACCTTAATACCTTTTGCTTTCAATTGGCTAATTGAGGATTAATTGGTAACTTTGTAAAAAACCAATTGAAATGAAATTGATCACCTGGCTGTTGAAACTTATTTGGATTTTACTAAGATTCTTAATCGGATTGGCTATTCTTATTGCCCTGGTGCAGTTTTTATGCGCCCCAGTCTATAATTTTCCTCAAAAAAAAGCCTTTAGCGGAGAAAAGTTCTACAACCCTTATCAAGGTTGTGACACAACCTGGTGGAAGAAATCGGTTTTTCATAAACATACTGAAAGCTGGGGAGGACATGATTTCGGCAGCAACACTACACAGGCAACTTTTGACAGGTATATGTATTTGGGCTACGATGTTGTTGCACTTTCGGACTATCAGCATATAAATCTGGCCAAATTTCCTAAACAGGTTGAAGTTATTCCGAATTATGAGCATGGCATCGGCATGAAGAAAAACCACCAATTAAGTATTGGTGCAAAATCTATTCTGCCTTTTGATTTTCTTTTTCCCCAAACGGCGAGTAACAAACAGTTTATGATAAATCTGTTACGTAACCGCACAGAAGTGCTGGCTCTGGCCCACCCTGATTGGTATGGTGCCGTTACGGATTACGATGTGAAGCGTTTGTGTGATTACGATTGTTTGGAGATATTTAGTAACTACCATAATTCAGTTAATATTTGGGACTCGGCTCTATCGGCAGGTATGCCCGCTTTTCTGGTAGCAGATGATGATAATGATGAGATTGAAAATCCCAATGTGGTCGGTCGTTGCCTGACACTGGTTAATGCACAAAAAACAACCTTGGCAATGGTAGCCGATGCTTTGAAAAAAGGCAGAACCATTGGTGTGAAAGTAACCTCCAAAGAAAATGAATCCTGGGAGGTAAAAAAGAAAAACATTGATGCCATACCATTGTTAAGGAGTGTTATAGTTACCGGAGACACCATCAAGGTTTCCGTGTCGGAGCTAGCAAGCTCGGTATCATTTATCGGGCAGAACGGTTCGGTTCAAAAGACAGATTCAAATACTATGCATGCCTCTTACCTGATAAAGACCAAGGATACTTACGTAAGAACACACATTGTTTTTAAGAACGGGACTCAGTTTTTCCTGAATCCCATTATAAGATATGACGGTTCAGCTTTCATTACTTACCACCCCACAGTGAACATATGGGTCACTCTTCTCAAAAATCTGCTTTTTTTAGGAATAGTGGTTGTGTTGGTTTATTATTACCGAAGAAGTAAAAGGAGAAAATAGTATTCCGAGACGGTAATAATTACTTCAATTAGGCTTAACCCATAGTTGATCTAAAGGTTGTATAAGTATACTATCTTCTTAGTGGTGAAGAATTCTTCTTCGAAATAGCTGCTGATATCAAAAATGAATTTTGCTGCTTTCATTCTTTTTATTTCCTGCAAAGCATCATCGCCTTTCAGATACAGTACACCGTTTTGTAAGGTATTGACACTTTCATCCGAAATATTGTGTTTGATCCACTTCACAAACTCCGGCAATTCAGTGACAGCCCTTGAAATAATAAAGTCAAAAGTATAGCCTACATCTTCAGCGCGTTTTTGTTCGGCAGTTACATTTTCCAGTCCCAGTGCTTTTGCTATTTCCTGAACCACCTGTATTTTCTTTCCAATAGAATCCACTAAGAAGAAATCTACTTCGGGAAACATAATAGCCAGAGGTATTCCGGGAAAACCTCCACCAGTGCCCACATCCATTACGGTTGTACCCGGAGTAAACTGAATGAGTTTGGCAATACTAAGCGAATGCAATACATGATGTAGGTATAATTCGCTGATATCCTGTCTCGAAATGACGTTTATCTTTTCGTTCCATTCATTGTATAAAGGTTGTAGTTGTTCGAACTGCTGTAGCTGTCCGGGAGAAAGTTCTGGGAAGTATTTTTTTATGAGTTGCATAGGCTCTTAACAATTTTGTGTGGAAAATTACTAAAAAGCCGGCGTTTGTGGGTGAAAAAACTTATCTAATTTTGAAATTAAATATTTCTGAATGAAGAAACCCCTTCTGTTATTAGCTTTTCTATTCAATGTTCTAAATCTTTCGGCTCAGTCAAAACAAACGGTTGGGGAATATATTACCAAATATCTGGAACTTGCCATGCAGGAAATGCGCCTTTATAAGATTCCTGCTAGTATCACACTTGCACAGGGATTGCTGGAATCGGGAAATGGCAATAGTGAACTGGCTCGTAACGCCAACAATCACTTCGGCATAAAATGCAAAACTGAATGGACAGGCGATAAATACTATTATGACGATGACGAAAAGCATGAATGCTTCAGAAAATACAAATCCGATACAGATTCCTATCGCGATCATTCGCTTTTTCTCACAAAGCGTGAATACTATAAAGCCTTGTTCCTGCTCGACATTTGCGATTATAAGGGATGGGCTTATGGTTTGAAGAAAGCGGGTTATGCCACTGAACCCATGTATGCTGAAATGCTGATCAAAATTATTGAGGAAAACAAACTTTACAATTACGATTGCCCGGGGCAGGTGATAGTTAAAGACACAAATAAGATCACCCAGGTGAAACCCAACGAGGTAAAACAGGTAAACGTTTCAGATTCCAATAAAGATCATGAAATGAAGATTAATCCAAAAACCAATAATGAGGATGACTTCGGGGATGTTACCCTGACAGGAAATTCACGCAAGGTTTATACCAACAACGGGGTAAAATACATCAAGGCTCGTAAGAAAGATAGCTTCGAAACCATAGCCGATGATCTGGGCCTCGCGGCATCCGACCTTATGCGGTATAATGATCTGAAACAAAAACGTGCTTTGAAAGAGGGTGAAATGGTTTACATTGAAGCCAAAAAGAAAAAGGCCGAAAAGGAATTCCATATTGTTGTAGCCGGAGAAACTCTGCACAGCATTGCCCAATCATATGGCATACAGGTAAGAGAACTATACGCCAAAAACCATCTGAAATCGGACAGCGAATTGAAGATAGGCCAAAAGATATGGCTTAAAAATACCAAACCCGAGAAATAAAAAAAAGGTGGCTCAATGGCCACCTTTTTTTATTTTCAGCAGAACATTTATCTTAAGATGAATGAGATTGGCATATTGAACTCCACCCTCACTGCTTTGCCGTTTTGACGACCTGGTTTCCATTTTGGCATCATGGCAAGAACCCTTAGAGCTTCTTCGTCGCATCCGGCACCAATGCCACGTAACATTTTTACTTCGGATATGCTTCCATCCTTTTCCACAGTAAAGGTAAAGTACACCTTACCTTGTATACCAATTTCTCTCGCTGACATTGGATATTTGATGTTTTCTGACAAGAACTTTATTCTGGCTTCGTCGCCACCCGGGAATTCGGGCATCTCTTCAACGTAAGTAAACTTTGTTAATTCTGTGTCATCATCAATGACTTTATCCTTATTACCATCATCAGGGATATCAATCGTTCTGCTATTTGTATCAATAAAGTTATTGTTAGTTTTATCCATCATTTCACTTAAATCACCAGTATCTTCATCAGGATTAGAAATAACGACGGGAGGTCTAAAAGCTGGGGCCTTCTTTTCAACAGGTTTTGGAGCATCTGGGAGTTTTACATCAATCTTTTCCTTTTTTACTCCGTCCATTTTGAATCCAATTTCTTTTATTTCACTTACATATTTTTCGTCACTCATGTAAGATGCAATCAAAGGAATTGAGACTCCCATCAGGAATATGGTAAATGAAATTACCATTGCGCGGATCAGGTTTCTGCTGTAACCCTTACGAAGTGCATAAGCCCCGTAAGCTTTGTTTCTTCTTTCGAAGATAATCTCGTCGAGATTTTTTTCAGTGTTTTTCATGGCTTTAATTTTTTAATTGTTATACTTTTTTTTAATAATTGTATGACAATATTACTATCAAAGCACAGTGAAAAACCAGCTAATTAAGTAAACGGCAGAGATGACTAAGTTAACGGTATGATTCATCAAGTTAACGGTAATCGAATCCTATTGATATTGCAATTTGTCAGGCATACCGCAAATAAATAACTAACCCTAATGGGATTTACGGGTACCCTTTCAGGCAAAAAGAAAAAAATAAAGTTATTTATGCGCCAACACAAAAAAATCGAAACAATTTTCGGTGGCATTATCAATGAAAAAATCTGAAGTAAGAACTTTCTCCACCAATGTGGTGTTCTTTTTCATCAATTTGTTTCGGTTCATTCGGTTTGCAATATCATAAGGTATTTGCAGCAGTTTGCGTGGTAATATATATTGCAGCCTGAAAATATCGAAGCGGGTAAATTTCTTCACCGAACGGCGGTTCTCTTCGTAATAGGCCATCACCTTTTCATTTCCAAACACACCATTGATCTGGTACGAACGAAAATATTTTGAGATAAGGGCTGTCATGCTATCCAATTTATACTCCCTTACATGCCATGGATTGCGTGTCAGAGACATCTGACGATTGGGAGTGGTCATAATCAGCAAGCCATCTTGTTTCAACACTCTTTTGATCTCCTGAATGAAGAAGTGATCGTTCATGATATGCTCTATAACCTGAAAAGTAACCACCATGTCAAAAGTATTATCAGCAAATAAACTCAATGGGGGAACACTGAGTTGATGGAATTCCACATTACTTATATTGGCATCAATCGGTGTATTATGCTTATCAATGGCAACATACTTAACTGACTCGGGCGCCAATACCCTGATTCCATAACCTTCACCACTTCCAATTTCTAGCACAGTTCCGTTAATATGCTTGGATGCCTCCTGATAAGCTATCATATGGCGGTGATGTATTACATTATCTTCGGGAAGTATGCCTGAATTGCGTTCGGCTGTTTTAATGCTCATAGGACTGAAACGGTTGGCTCCGGATTTAGTGTTGGGTTAATTCGGTGAGGTTGTAGGGTATGGCCTTAAAACGGAATCCTTTTTTATGAAAATGATCCAAAAAAGCAGGCAAGGTAAAGAAAAGATTTTTCCAAGCCTTGATGCTGTCATGAAAAACAACAATAGAGCCTTTTTCAACAGAAGATATTACATTCTCTAGGCACTTTTCGGGCGTGATGCTTTGATCAAAATCGCCACTCAGCACTGTCCAGTAAATTAAGTTAAACTGTCGCTCTAACAATTTATGCTGAGCATGCGAAACTTTCCCGTAAGGTGGACGAAACAGGGTAGAATTCAAAAGATCATCGCATTTGCCAACATTATCAAAATAATCTTCAGGCTCCGATTTCCATCCGTTCAAATGATTGTAGGTATGATTTCCTATGGTATGCTTACGTCGCAATATATCGGCCAATATTGTTGGATTTTTCTTTACGTTTTCTCCAACACAAAAAAAAGTAGCCTTAGCCTCGAAGGTATCCAGAATATCCAACACCCACGGCGTAATCTCTGGTACAGGGCCATCATCAAAAGTAATGTAAATGACATCTTCCGTTGTCTCTACGCGCCAAAGATCTTTCGGATTGTAGATTTTATAAAATAGTGTAGGAGTTTTTGCCAGGTACATACGAGCGAATACAACAATATAGTTTATTACTGCAAATAACGTAATTATTTCCCAATTAACTGGGGTAGCAGTTCAATTTCATTCCTCTCCAACCTTTTTTGCCATAGGATCAGGCATAGGTTTCGATTCGTATTTTTTGTAAATACTCTGAACATCCTTTTCCAGATCAGGCCTTTGGTAGGTTTGAGCAATGGCAAAAAGCTTTTGCAGCAATTCCAGCGTACCTCCTCTTTCCACACTCAGATATGCTGCCTGCCCTCCGGAGAATTGACTGTAATAACCCAACTCTTGTTCCGAATATTGGGTCAGCCTCTTTGCTATCCTATCCCCACTTTCGTTTTTACCGGCAGCATAATAAACACTAATCAAAGGCAACATCTGGTAGGTATATGGCACACAGTTGTCGGGCATCACAGCTATACATTTATCACAAACCTTTAGGGCCTTATCTAGTTTCCCCTCAGCAGCAAGCGCTTTGGCCAGACGAGCAAAAACACTTCGAAATGCCACAGTCATGCGCATATTGGTCTCATCCAGATAAACTTTCGGGTTGTCCATTTGGCCCCATGCAAATTTGTTCATCAGGTTGTCATACATTATGTCGGTGTTCACTCCACCCACTTCTTCGTCAGTTTTATTCACTTTGAAAGGAACCAGCCGGTAGGCCAGACCCTCGAGCTGCAAATAATCATACAGGCCCAGATAGGCGTCGTCGCCGGTGGTGGTGGCAAAATAAACAGGACGTTTCCAATTGTTGTTGGCTAATATGTCAAAGACTATGAGAGCATTTTTTTGTACACCGTAGTCGGAATAGTTCCAACTAATATCAGATCTCACCGAATCACGATATAAAGCGGGTATCCAGTCTGCCTTCTTAATATTTACAGAATCTACCTCTATCAACAGGTTATGCGTCGGGAAATAGTTCAGCGGACCACGGCCTGTTTCAAGCATGGCAGTGGGATCATCGCTGGCAGCATATTCCACCAGTAGTTTTACATCGGCATAACGATCTGGTTTCACCAAAGAGGTATCCTCATAAACCAATACAAAGTCGCGTTTGCTGGCCACATACTTATCACGGGTTAAGCTAAAAGCCAAGGGATCGGAATCGTAAACCTTTAGTTTCATTTGGTCAATATACCAGTCCATATTCAGCAGGCTAAGATTCACCACGCGCACATCGGTGCGTATGCCTTCTACTTCCTGAGCATACCAAAGTGGGAAAGTATCGTTATCACCTAAAGTGAACAGTATGGCATTGGGAGCACATGAGTTGAGATAATCAGCAGCCACATCCTTAACGGTATAACGTCCCGAACGATCATGATCGTTCCAGCCTTCTTTGGCCATGATACCAGGCACTAGGAACAATGAGATGAGGAAAGCAATGATAACTGAAAATTTGGGCTTCAGGAAGGTCCTGAACAGATATACCAGACCTATCATACCAATACCAATCCAAACTGCAAAAGCGTAGAAGGAGGCTGCATAGGCATAGTCGCGCTCGCGGGGCTGATAAGGCACGGGGTTAAGATAGAAGTTGATGGCTATGCCTGTGAAAACGAACAAAAGCACTATCACTGTAAAACCCTTCATATCGCGGTTCAGGTGAATCAGGAATCCTGCCAGACCCAAAAGCAGTGGCAGGAAATAAAACACGTTGCGGCCTTTATTTTTGGCCATTGTTTCGGGCAAATTTTTCTGTGTGCCGACAAATGCCTTATCCAAAAAATTGATGCCACTAATCCAGTTGCCTTTCATCATGCCTCCGTGTCCCTGCAAATCGTTTTGCCGGCCCACAAAGTTCCACATGAAATACCTGCCATACATATGCCCCAACTGGTAAGTGAACAAATATCTGAGGTTTTCGAGAAAGGTAGGCTTATAGATAATCTCGGGGTTGCCATAACGGTCTTTTACGGTGATAGGCGTGCCCGATACCTGTCCCCACGACTTATATCCGGCTATGTGCGAATTGGAATTGCTGCTCCACATGCGAGGAAATAAGGTCTTAAAACGGCTGTCGTAGTTGGGTTCAGAGTTTTTACGGTCGTCCACAACAATATATTTTTTCGAGACATCATCACGGGCGTAAAGAGGATTGCCATCGGTGTAGGGTTGTTTGGAATCCTGTGGGGCATTATAGTAGGGTCCGTAAAACAAGGGCCAGTCGCCGTATTGTTCGCGGTTAAGGTAGGATAGCAGGCTGATGGCATCACGAGGGGCATTCTCGTTTAGTGGGGTGTTGGCATTGGACCGGATAACCAGCATAAAGAAACTGGAATATCCTATCAAAATAAAAGTAAATCCCAGCAAAACGGTTCTGAGCATCTCTTTTTTCTCACGGGCCCAATAGATCAGCACCGATACCCCGCCTACTATAAGCAGTCGCAAGATGAAATTCCAAAAGGAAGCGCTGGAATACAACACCAGTATTAGCAAAAGGGCATACATCATTAGGGTAAAAAGCATGGCGGCCCGGCTTTTTGTTTCAGTATACCACAATCCAAAGCCAACGAAGGCCAGCAAGATCAGACCGAAGAATATGGTGCCTGAATTGAAAGGCATCCCAAGTGTATTGACAAAAAGAAGTTCGGTTCTTGCGAAAAGCGCCACCACTTGCGGAATGATACCATACATAATAGCGGCTAGCAATATAATGGAAACCCCAAAGGCAAGCAAAGTTCCCAATTTGGTTACCTTAAATTTGCGGAAATAAAAGACCAGGGTAATGGCAGGTATGGCCAGTAGGTTCAACAGATGAACACCAATGGACAATCCCATGCAGAAAGCTATGAGCAGCAACCAGCGATAGTTGCCGGGCTCGTCGGCCACGGTTTCCCATTTCAGTATGGCCCAAAATACAAAGGCAGTGAAGAAAGAAGAAGTGGCATAGACCTCGCCCTCGACGGCCGAAAACCAAAAGGAATCGGAAAAAGTATATGCTAAAGCTCCAATGGCGCCTGATCCTACGATGAGCAAGGTGTCGGCCAGAGGTATTTCAGCGGTGTGGCGCATCATTTTTTTCACCAGGGCGGTGATGGTCCAAAAGAGGAACAAAATGGTGAGCCCGCTGAGCAAAGCCGACATGATATTGACCATGTGGGCCACATTATGCACATTGCCAAAGGCAAACAGTGAAAAGAAACGACCCATCAACTGGAAAAAAGGTGCTCCGGGCGGATGCCCCACCTGAAGTTTGTAGGCTGTAGAGATGTATTCGCTGCAATCCCAATAGGAGGCCGTCGGTTCGGCTGTGATGATGTAGACAAGACTTGCCAACACGAAGACCACCAGGCCAGTGACGTTATTAAGCAGTTTGTATTGCTTCATTCAGTTTGTATTTTTGAGAGAACGAAATTAATTAAAAAAAGTATACAGAAGGAGGAAGTTTGGAATGCGGAGTTTGGAGTGGGAAGTTGGGATTATTATAAGTGGTTTGGGAGCCAAAAATCAGGTGACGGGAAGTGGGATTTTTAGTTGGAAAAGGTTGATTTATGATTGTTTTTTGACATAAAATAAGCAAAACGTTAAAGTACTATAAATAAGTGCATAACATTAAAAAAACAGCCTTTAGGGAAATAATGCACGCCTGTTAGAACGCAATACATTCCTGTTGGCAAACAATACATGTTTGTTGGATTGAAATACACATCAATTGGGAGGGATTACACATCGACTAGTAAGAGCTTACAGCCTATCGGGATAGAATTTGAGTTGATTGATAAATGATTCGAATTGGCAAATACATTATTATTATTTCCTGAACTATTCGGCCGTTCGAACCTTCTATTGCAAAGAGTAATTCCAGTAGTTTACTTTTTAATGAAAGCCTGCAGTTATTTTATCTGCAGGCTTTTTTGTTGTCGGGGCTGACTGTTGAAATTCATTTGGCATATGAATTCGCTCCCATTGATAATCTTGAAGATTAATCCATCTGCTAAGGGATTGTGGCTTATTTTTCTTTTGTCATTTTATTTTTTAATACTTTTTTCACTATCAGCGACAGATTGTTTTTTATCCTTTACAAATTAAGAATCAGCCGGTAAAACATGTGTAACTTCCTCCTTTCAAAAAAATATTTTCACATTTCGGCATTTGTTTACTTAAATTGTTTGTTTTTATAAAAAGATTAGTATTTTTGGATACGTTTTTTTAAGATGAATATTCTGTACCTGCTTATCGGAGTGAGTTTGTTTGCCGCATTAATTTTCTTGTGGCTGTTCGTATGGAGCGTACGTTCCGGACAATACGACGATAGTTATACACCATCGGTCCGCATATTGTTCGACGACGATGAGGTGGCCGAAGCAGAGCCGGAAAAAGATATTGCTGCAGAGAAACCATAAACTAAATAGTAAAACCGTATGGAGAACGAAAAATTCAGTTACGACAATGCGATTGTCAGAAATTTTATCTGGGCCACAATCCTCTGGGGTGCTGTGGCTATTATTGTAGGTCTGCTCGCAGCGTTGCAGCTTTCCTGGCCTGTTTTTAACCTGGGCCTCGATTTCACCACCTTTGGTCGCATCAGGCCCATTCATACCAATGCCATCATCTTTGCCTTTATCGGCAACGCCATGTTTGCGGGGGTATATTATTCCCTGCAAAGGGTGCTGAAAGCCCGCATGTTCAACGACCTGCTGAGCCGTGTCAACTTCTGGGGATGGCAGCTCATCATTCTGCTGGCCGCCCTGAGTTTATTTGCCGGCATCACCACCGGTAAAGAATATGCCGAACTGGAATGGCCCATCGACATACTCATCGCTCTCATCTGGGTGGTATTTGGTATGAACATGATAGGCACCATCATCAAACGCCGCGTCAAGCATATTTATGTGGCGGTGTGGTGGTATCTGGCTACTTTCATTGGTGTAGCCGTATTGCACATTGTCAACTCCATAGAGATACCTGTCTCACTGATCAAAAGTTATCCGGTATACGCCGGCGCTCAGGATGCCGTAGTGCAATGGTGGTATGGTCACAATGCCGTGGCTTTCTTCCTCACCACCCCCTGGCTGGGACTCATGTACTATTATCTGCCCAAAGCCAGCGACCGGCCCATTTATTCATACCAACTCTCCATCATACATTTCTGGGCGCTCATCTTCATTTATATGTGGTCGGGTCCCCATCATCTTTTATTCCAGGCTTTGCCCGATTGGGTTCAGGCTTTGGGGGTAACCTTCAGCATCATGCTCATAGCACCTTCGTGGGGAGGTATGGTCAACGGATTGCTCACATTGCGCGGCGCCTGGGAAAAGGTGCGCGACAGTGCCTCTCTGAAATTTATGGTAGTGGCGCTTACCGCATACGGAATGGCCACGCTTGAAGGTCCTCTGATGTCGCTCAAAAGCGTAAACGCCATCACCCACTTCACCGACTGGACCATTGCCCACACCCACATTGCAGGTATGGGCTGGAACGCCGGACTAATCTTCGGTATGTTCTATTGGCTGGTGCCTAAACTCATGAAAACAAAACTCTATTCAGAGAAACTCGCCAACATGCATTTCTGGATAGCCACCCTCGGCATCCTCTTGTTTGCCATTCCTTTGTATTGGGCAGGTGTGCTGCAATGGTTGATGCTCCGCGAATACAATATCGACGGTCTGCTGGTATATCCTAACTTCATAGAAACCTCTGCACGTCTGCACCCCATGTATGTTTTCCGTATTGTGGGCGGCTTGCTCTTCCTGGTTGGATTCCTCATGTTCCTATTTAACATGTTCAAAACCATGAAGCAGAGCAAACTGGTTCGCAACGAAGCCGTAGAAGCTCCTGCCCTCATCAACACCCAGACACGCAGCGCTGCCGGCGAAACCTTTCACCGCTGGCTGGAACGCAAGGGCGTTCGTTTTGCATTACTCATCATGCTGGCACTCATCGTCGGCGGTATAGTGGAGATCATCCCCATGCTGAAAGTGCAGTCGAACATACCAAAAATATCCACCGTAACGCCTTACTCACCTTTGGAGCTGGCCGGACGCGATGTTTACATCACCAACGGATGTTACAACTGCCATTCGCAGCAGGTAAGGCCTTTGAGATACGAAACCGACCGTTATGGCGAATACTCCAAGATTGGTGAATTTGTCTACGACCATCCTTTCCAGTGGGGTTCGCGCCGCACCGGTCCGGATTTGGCACGTGCTGGTTACGTCGGAAGTTCCACCTTCAAGACCGCCATCTGGCATTACGACCATTTTATGAAACCTCAGGAAATGAACCCTCAATCCATCATGCCTGCCTACAAATGGCTGTTGACAAGAGAAGTCGACCTGACGGAAATTCCTAAGAAAATAAGAGTGATGCAGATGCTGGGCGTTCCATATCCCGAAGGCTATGATACCAAAGCAGTAGAAGATTATAATTTGCAGGCCGACAAGATAGTCGCCGAACTCAAAGCCGCAGGAGTTGAGATAAAACCAACCGCACAGATGGTGGCCATAATAGCCTATATGCACAAGCTGGGCCGCGATATTTCGCCTGCTTTCAATAAACCTGCCAACATAAAATAAAAGCTATGGGATTTGTAGGAGAAGTG
The DNA here is from genome assembly GCA_964599365.1 of uncultured Bacteroidales bacterium. Lineage (GTDB taxonomy): Bacteria > Bacteroidota > Bacteroidia > Bacteroidales > CAIWKO01 > CAIWKO01. The sequence goes on along the minus strand of CAZRFL010000030.1, from coordinate 19,937 downwards.
TTGCGTGATGCGGGGATACAATGGTACTATATCATTGGATTGTTCATCTTTTTGACCTTGTTTATCGTCATCGTTTACCGGACCTTCAAAATTCCGAAATCGGTTTTAAAACACAACAAAGAATCCATTTTAGAAAACGACGAACCCACTGAATTGAATTAAAATATTAATAACGGATAATATGGCTGAAGATATTAAAGACAACAACAACACCGAACAGCACGATGATTCCAGCGAACACGTTTACGATGGGATAAAGGAATTGCATAACCCTGCCCCCTACTGGGTACTACTGCTGTTTTTCGCAACCATTGCCTTTTCGGGAATGTATGCCATCAAGTATTTTGGATATCCCAACAACGGCAAGGATCAGGCCAGCGAATACAAAGCCTCTGTCGAAGAACAGAAACAAAAAATGAAACTGGCAGCCGGCAAAGGAAACGCAATGAACGATAAAGATAAAATTGCTGCGGGCGAGAAGCTCTTTAAAGAAAAAGGCTGTGTGGTTTGCCATGGAGCTATGGGCGAAGGCAATAAAATAGGCCCCAATTTGTGTGACAATTTCTGGATCAGTGGCTGCAAACCCGAAGAAGTGGTGCGTACCATCACCGAAGGCAGACCTGAAAAAGGTATGAATCCTTTCAAATCGGTTCTGTCTGAAGCTCAGATCGACCAAATGGCAACTTATATTTTAGAGTCTCTGGCCGGCACCAACCCAACAGGAGGTAAAGAAGCCCAGGGCATCGAGTGTAAATAAGGCATATCTTTGCCTTACATTTCACAAAGCCCTGGCAACAGGGTAAATTTTTTATTCCATGGAAAAAACCAATGATCCATCGTTTCGCGACAAGCCGGTAAATCTGGATGAATCGGGCAACCGTAAATGGATTCGTGCCCAGCAACCCAAAGGCAAATGGTATACAAGGCGTACCATATTTGCCTGGTTTTGTGTAGCCTTCCTGGTATTGGCCCCTATAGTCAAAATAAATGGCAACCCTTTGATGTTGCTCGATATTGCCCACCGCAAATTCTCCCTGATGGGAAATCTGGTCTGGGCACAGGATACTTTTATAATGGCCCTCATCATGCTGGTGGGTGTTGTCAGTATTGTGCTGTTCACCGTTGTCTTTGGCCGCTTGTTTTGCGGATGGGCCTGCCCTCAGACCGTCTTTCTCGAAATGATTTTCCGCCGCATAGAATACCTTTTCGAAGGCAACCACCGCAACAGTGCGCGCAAACAACCTGAAGGCATCAACCGCACCCTGCTCATTGTCGGAAAACATGCATCTTATATTGTGGTATCCATCCTCATCACCAATGTGTTTGTCATGTGGTTCACCGGGCCGGAAAAGTTACTGCAAATCATCACCTCTCCCATCAGCGAAAACCAGTTGGGCTTCCTGTTTATGATGGGCATTTCCATTTTCTATTATGTGGTCTATGCCTTTTTGCGCGAACAGATTTGTACTTTCTTCTGTCCTTACGGAAGATTGCAGGGCGTACTGCTCGATTCCAAATCCATTTGTGTGATGTACGATTACAAACGAGGCGAACCCCGCGGCAAAAAAGACGGAGGCGATTGCATCAACTGCGGACAGTGTATTGCGGTTTGTCCTACGGGCATAGATGTCCGCAACGGCACCCAACTCGAATGTATCAACTGTACCGCCTGTATTGATGAGTGCAACACCGTTATGAAAAAGGTGAAGAAACCCGGCAACCTCATCCGCTTCGACTCTTATCATGGCATAGAAACCGGCAAACGTTCCATTGCCAATTTCCGCACCTATGCCTATTCCACAGTATTAATTATACTCATGGTTGTTCTGGGATATACTGTTTCCAACCGCTCTTCCCTCGATGTAAGCATCAATCGCATGCCGGGCACCATCTGCCAGGAAATTGATTCGGTTACGGTTTCCAACATTTATAATGTGAAAATCATCAACAAAACCAATGAGCAAAAGCACATTACATTCAAGCTGATGGATATGCCGGGTGGCAAACTTGAATTCACCAACAATATCACCACCCTGGAAGGCGACAAAGCCGCCGAAAGCGTCCTTATGATACAACTTCCCAAGACAAGCATTCGCACCCGCAGCACCGATCTAAAGGTGGCTGTTTACGAGAACGACAAGCAAATTACCGTAAATACTATTAATTTTATTGGTCCTCAAAACAGAAACAAATGAAATTCAACTGGGGTCACGGCATACTCATCTTTATCATTATTTTTCTGGCACTGATAACAACCTTTGTTATTTATGCCCTCTATCAGTCGCAAGACCTGGTTTCCGAAGATTATTACGACCAGGGAGCCGGATATACATCGCAAATTGAGGTCAATAAGCGTTCCGACCTCTATAAAGACAGTATTACCATGGCATATTCACAGACCGGAGTTGAAATAAGCTTGTGCAAAAGTATGGCTGCTTCGGGCGACTCTATCCACATCTATTTCTACAGACCCTCTGATAAAAAATCCGACATTCAACTGAACTGCCTTATGTCGGAAGCCATAACCCTCCCCGCATCTGAACTGAAGAGCGGCCGTTATGTGGTCAAAATGTCGTGGACCCATAAAGGAGAATTATTCAACGTGAACAAAGACCTAATCATTCCCTGATGGAGATTATTTTTACAGGGTTTCTGCTCGGCCTCATGGGTAGTTTTCATTGTGCGGGTATGTGCGGTCCCATTGCACTGAGCCTGCCTTTAAGAGGAAACACCTTTGGTGAGAAACTACTGAGCGGTCTGTTGTACAACCTGGGCCGTACCCTCATGTACGGCATCATGGGAGCCATTTTCGGCCTCATTGGTCAGGGCATGTACCTGCTGGGATTTCAACGCTGGGTTTCCATCATCATGGGTGCCATTATGATATTTTCTGTGTTGCTGCCCATGGTCTTTACAAAAATGGAATTTTCAAAGTTCGACCTGTTCACTGGCTTTATCCGCCGGGGTCTGCAGAAACTATTTACCTTTCGTTCCTACGGAGCCATGTTTCTGATAGGTATGCTCAACAGCCTGCTGCCTTGCGGACTGGTCTATATGGCCATCATTGGTGCCGTTGCCATTGGCAATATTTGGTACGGCAGTCTCTACCTCATACTGTTCGGATTGGGGACCCTGCCCATGATGCTTGCCATTTCGCTGATAGGAAATGCACTTACAGCCAGAGTCCGAAGCATCATCAACAAAATCATTCCTTATATTGTCATTCTGGTAGGGGTTATTTTCATCTTCCGCGGCATGTGCCTGGGCATACCCTACCTGAGTCCTTCCAAAGAAAATCTGGAAAAGACCCTCTTCATGAAACATCAAACGATTGAAGAAATGCCCAAAGAAGCTCCCTGTTGCCATAAAAAATAAACTTCCCCATGCAGCCCGATAATGCCTGTGTTCACTGTGGTGCCGATTGCGGCAAAGCTCCCGTTATCTGGAACGGGCATAAGTTCTGCTGCAATGGCTGCGTACAGGTATATCGCATTCTCAACGAGCATAAGCTGACTCAGTATTATGCTCTGGCCAAAGTGCCCGGCATCAAAACCGAGGAAGTGCTCTACAAAGGCAAATACGCTTATCTCGAAAAAGAAGAAATCAAGGAGAAGTTGTACGAATTTCACGAGAACAACCTGGCCACGGTGACCTTTTATATCCCAGCCATACACTGCATTTCGTGCATATGGCTGCTGGAGAACCTGAGCAAACTCAATACGGGCATCAACCAATCCTCAGTCAATTTTGTGCAGAAACGCTGCAGCATCACTTTCAAAACCGATGAGATATCCTTGCGTCAACTGGTCGAATTGCTGGTATCTATTCATTATGTGCCCGAAATTTCACTGCAATTGCTCGATGGCAAAGGCAAACAACGCCAAAGCAGGTCGCTTACTTATAAGATAGGAGTATCAGGATTCATAGCCGGCAATGTGATGCTATTCAGTCTTCCCGTTTATTTCAACGGCAAACCCCTCGAAGATTCTCTGGGGGTGTTTTTCAGTTATATCTGTTTTATCCTCACCCTCCCTCTGGTGTTTTATTGCGGCAGCGACTATATCATTTCAGCATGGAAGGCTTTGCGCAAAAAGCATGTCAACATCGACCTGCCCATTGCTTTGGGCATACTCACTTTGTTTGCCGTCACCACATTCGAGGTATTTACCGGACGCGGGCAAGGGTATTCCGACAGTCTTTCGGGATTTTTGTTCTTTCTGCTATTGGGCAAATGGTATCAAAGCAAAACTTACGAGGCCCTCTCCTTCGACCGCGACTACAAATCCTACTTCCCCATTGCCGTAACCAAGGTCACCGACGAGGGCGAAGAGAACCTACTGCTCAAAGACATTCAGGTGGGTGATGTATTGCTCATTCGCAACAAAGAACTGATACCTGCCGATGCCATGCTGCTCGAAGGCATTGGCCTCATCGATTATAGTTTTGTTTCAGGAGAATCCACCCCCATACGAAAAGAAGCCGGTGAAGCTCTGTATGCCGGTGGCATTCAGGTGCAGGGAGCCATCACCATCAAGGTGGCCCGCGAGGTAAGCCAGAGCCACCTTACTCAATTATGGAACCGCAGCGAAATCCGTCAGCCATCGTCCAAATTGCTGCTTCCCCTCATCGACCGCATCAGCGTGTGGTTCACTGCCGTCATCATTGTGCTGGCTGCTTCCGGTTTTGCTTATTGGTGGCTTCACGGACAACAGTTTCACGACGCAGTACTGGTCTTTACTTCTGTGTTGATAGTCACCTGTCCCTGTGCGCTGGCACTGGCCTTGCCCTTCACTCTGGGCAATTCGGTTCGTTTGCTGGGCCGCAAAGGGGTGTATCTGAAAAACACTCAGACCATGGAAAACCTCACCCGCATCGATACCATAGTTTTCGATAAAACAGGCACCATCACCATACCCGACCAGAACAACATCATTTATACAGGACAGCCGCTCAGCGAAGAACACATTATTGCCATTGCTTCTCTTATGCGTCAATCCACTCATCCACTGAGCCAGGCCCTGTCAAAATATTTTGAAGCCATCCCTACCCTGTCTGTTACCGGTTTTGTTGAGGCATCCGGCAAAGGGACTTTCGGATACGTGGCAAACACGAAAGTGAGGGCAGGTTCAGCCGCTTATCTCGACCTGGAAGACAAACAGGAACAAGGCACTGCCGCCAGGGTTTTCGTAAGCATAGATGACCAATACTACGGCTATTATACCATAGGCAATAAATACCGCGAAGGTTTTCTGCAGCTTGCCGCCCAACTGCGCAAGGATTTCAAGCTCTACCTGCTTTCGGGCGACAACTCCTCCGAAAAGGAAGTGCTTACCGATTATTTCGACAAGGATGCCCTGCATTTCGAACAGACGCCACAGGACAAGATGGATTTTATCAGCCGCCTGCAGCAACAGGGCCACAATGTGATGATGGCCGGCGATGGCCTGAACGATGCCGGGGCTTTTATGCAAAGCAATGTAGCAGTCTCGGTGGCCGACGATATTTACCATTTTTCGCCCGCGGCCGATATCATCATAGAGTCCTCAAAATTCCACATACTGGCGCAGATGCACCGTTTTGCGCGTCAATCGCTCAACATGGTGAAGGTGAGCTTCGGCATCTCTTTTCTTTATAACATCGCTGGCCTCGCCTACGCCCTTTCGGGCCATATGACTCCGGTGGTAGCCGCCATATTGATGCCCATCAGTTCGGTATCGGTGGTGGCCTTTGCTATATTCGGGACGCAGTTGCTGGGACGGAGAACCTTAAAGTAGGTAGGATTTGAATTGGAACCACGGAGTGCACGGAGATACACGGAGATACACGGAGAAATTGTTTTTTTGTCATAACACTATCTGGAGCATAATAACGGTTATTCTACTATATAAATTGTGGAAAACAGGACTAACGATAAAAAAAGTGAGATAAAATGAGGTGGTCGATTGAAATGGGTACTGACTCGCCACTCTCGGTAATCAATTAGCAACCCTCGGTAGTTAATTAGCCACCCTCGGTAATAAGTTAGCTACCCTCGGTGAGAGATTAGCCAATGTGAGGTAGTATAAATCGCTACCGAAACTACATGTGCGGCACAGGTCCAAATTCCGATGAATCGAAATACAGGACATGTGATGAAAAGATTTAATGACTAGGAACCCCAAACTCCTTGAAAAAAAGGGGCTATAACATGGCAGGAAGATAAATGGGCGATTTGAAGTTGATGAATTGGACGGCTGATGGCCCCCAGCGTGAGGGATTGAAGTGGAACCCGGAATGGAGCGCAGCGGAATGAGGACTTGGAACGTATAGCCCGACCCCCGCCGGGGGATGCGCCCTGATAAATTTTGATTAGAGAATTGAGACATCACAAATCTCAATTCTGAAAATGTTGCTTTTAGAAAAAGAATTCCTATATTTGAAAACAAATTATACAAAACTGTAATTGGCCTCTGCCTATGATATCGCTGACTACCGAACAAATAGCCGCATTGTTGCAAGATACTGCCTTCAGACAGACCTGCTCGGACTGCGGTTACTTTTCGCGGCCTTTCAGGGTGAACCATGAAGGGCAGGAACTGATTGTGAAGACTTTTTTGCCGGTGCGCAGCCGCAAACTGGTGGAAAGAATCATGGAAAACCACGATGCCTATGTGGAACGACTTTGTGAGATTGGCATCAACCTGCCCGATACCTTAATCAATTGCCTGCCGCAACAAGGCAAACAGCAATTGGTGATCATTCAACAGCCGTTTGGCGATGATGAAATGGTGAGAGGAATGATAAGCCATGTTGGGCTGGCCGAGATAGAAATGCTCTGCCGGCTGATGTTTGCCGATGCTATTTTATTTGCCAACCGCACTGAAGCGAAAGGAGAGATAGGTTTTCACCCCTCGCTGCGCAACTATGCTTACAAAGATGGAAGACTTTGGTATTTCGATACCTTCCCGCCCATGCTGATGGATCAGCAGAGCCTGAACCGTGTGATTATTGCCATGTCGCCCTTTGGCCGACTGATAAAAAAGATCACCCCGCCACGTATGATCAACCGGGTTTCGAACGAATACTATTACCTGCCTAAGATGTTTATTGGTATTGTTGGCAGTTGCTGTCGGCTTAGGCCCGAACTGGCAGATGAGATACTGGCTTTCAGCAAGGCTTTTGCATCCGAATCGGAGGTGATAGCTAAGGCCGAGCGTGAAGCTATAGCCGAATTGCTGAAAACACCCCCTCACCTATCGAAACTGTGGCGGACCTGGCGCCGTCTTTCAGGGAATATTGGGAAACCTAATGTTTAATGTCGGTAGGCACTCTTGCCTATTTTGATTGATATATATGCTTACCTGCAATTATCTTAAAAAAGTTTCTAATTTTGTAAGATACTTTACTCAAACGAAAAAATGAAGAAAACACTGTTAATCGTTTTATTGATCCTTTGGTTCGTTAACCCTACGAAGGCTCAAAACAACAATGCATGCCAACATACGCAGGTACTTGCCTCCGATGGGTTTGGAGGACGTAAACCAGGCACACCGGGCATAGATAAAGCTGCTGAATACATTTCCAAGTACTTTATTTCGATAGGACTGACTCCTATGTTCGAGAAAGGGTACCAATATTTTGACGTTACCACAGGAATTGCTTTGGGCGACAAAAACAGTTTTACGTATGAAGGAAAAAGTTTTACAGCCGGCAAAGATTATAACCCTGAAACTTACAGCAACGACACTTCGGTGAATGCGGCTGTGGTTTTTGCCGGATACGGATTTTCGATCAACACCAATGACCTGAAATGGGATGACTATCAGGGTCTGGATGTGAAAAACAAATGGGTGATTGTATTGCGCGGTGGTCCGAAAGATAAAGGGAAAAAGGTTTTTGGGAAATATACTAACGACCATGCCAAAATGCTTGCCGCCAAAGACAAGGGGGCTGCAGGAATCATATTGGTGACCGGTGAAGTACAGAAAAAGGAAGATATGTTGCGGCCTTTGCCCAATGCCGACAGTAAATCGAAATCGGGGTTTGCAGCTATTAATTTGACGCGTGCTGCTGTTAACAAAATACTTTCGGATAATGGCAAGACCATTGAAGACCTGGAAAAACAGTTATTAAAGAAACAAGTTCCGGCCTCGTTCGACCTGAAAGGAAAGCTGAATGTTAAGCTCAACATTGTGCCCGTGAAAGCTCATACAGCCAATGTAGCAGCCTGCCTGATGAGTTCGCATCCAACAAATAATTACATTGTGATAGGTGCGCATTACGACCATCTGGGCATGGGCGGACCTGGCACAGGATCGCGTAAGCAAGATACTGTGGCAATACATAATGGAGCCGACGATAATGCCTCCGGGACAGCCATGGTGATGGATCTGGCAGGACGTTTTGCGAGTTTGAAACTGAGCTTGAACTACAACCTAATTTTTGTGGCATTTACGGGTGAAGAAATGGGATTGCTGGGTTCGGCATACTTTGTAAACCACCCTCCTATAGAGCTTAAACAGATCAAGATGATGTTAAACTTTGACATGGTGGGCCGTTTGAATGAAAAACATCTGCTTTCGGTAGGTGGTGTCGGGACATTTCCGGAAGCTGAAAATATATTAAAACAAGACAACGACACTAACCTACTTAGGCTATCATTTAGCAAAGAAGGTTACGGTCCGTCGGATCATGCTTCGTTTTATGGCGACAGCATACCCGTATTGTATTTCAACACCGGTGTGCATGGCGATTACCATACACCCATTGACGATTTTGATAAAATAAATTGCAAGGGGATGGGCCTGATATCAGACTTTACGCTGAAGGTGATTACTGATATTGCGCAAAACAATTATAGCCTGACTTACCAAGAAGCCGGACCAAAGAACAAAAGCAGCGACCGTTCGGGGCTGAAAGTAACCTTGGGCATTATGCCTGATTTTGCGAATCAGGATATAAAAGGAGTTATGGCTGCTGCTGTGACTCCTGAAGGACCAGCATTCAGAGGAGGAATGCAAAAGGGTGATATTGTGGTGGGCATGAATGGCAAGCCTGTGAATGATATCTACGAATATATGGAAAGGCTGAAAGCCTTCTCATCAGGACAAACCATTACTGTTGATGTGATACGCAATCAGAAAAAGGTTGTGTTGCTGATACAATTGTAATCCTTAAATTAGAAAAATTATTAAAAAACAAAACGAAGTTTTATGATTAAGAAAATGATCGTCGCCTGGGTACTTGCAGTAATTATTACTTTATCTGCAGCCTACTATCAGCGTTTGACCGGACCAACCTATCCTAAAAAAGTAACCACCGCCATAAGAGGAATCTCTTATGACTTTAAACTTCTGAGGACACATAGCAGCGAGTCGGATTGCGAAATAACACTACCCATTGACGACAATTCGGTTCGTGGATTTTTGATCTACCGAAAATACTATTCGAAAGTCAATGGCAACTCATCAGAAAACAATTGGGATACGCTTTCGATGAAAAGAGTGGGTAATCATATGACAGCTTATCTGCCAAAACTACCCCCTGCCGGGAAACTCGAATATTATTTTATTTTCCGCACTGGTGATAATGAATATCCAGTGGCACAGGACAAACCTGTTGTTATCAGATACAAAGGCGATGTGCCTCCTTATGTATTGATACCTCACATTTTATTTATTTTTCTGGCCATGTTGCTTTCGAACCTGGTGGGAATACTGGGTGTGTTTAAAGTTGAAAAGGCCCGCATGTATATGTTCATCACCTTCGGTCTTATGCTCATAGGAGGTATGATACTGGGTCCTTTGGTTCAGAAGTTTGCCTTTGGTGAATTCTGGACAGGAGTGCCTTTCGGCTGGGACCTGACCGATAATAAAACGCTAATTGCTTTTGTTGCCTGGGGCATTGCCCTGCTGGCCAACCTGAAGAAATTCCGACCCGGCTATCTGATAGCAGCCGCTATAGTGACCCTGGCGATATTCTCCATACCTCACAGCATGTTTGGCTCAGAATTGAACCATACGACCGGAACAGTAACCACCGGATGATATGAATAAAAAGTGGTCTTTCGTTGAAAGCACTGTCTTTTTACTATTTGCCCTGGCAAATGCTTATCCTATTATAGCCTATCATTTCTTTGTCACTCTGGATGGACCGCCGCATTTGTATAATGCCCATTGTATAAAAGAGATCTTGCTGGGGAATGATTACCTACAAGGCTTCATGCAATTGAATCCTTTTCCCAACCCTAATTGGACCGGGCACTTTATTATGGCTTTTGCCAACTTTTTTGTACCCGCCTGGCTGGCAGAAAAGGCATTTCTCCTTGTATACATTATTGGACTGCCATATGCTTTCCGCTACCTGATGAAAACGTTAGCTCCACAAAATTACCTCGCCACTTACCTTATATTCCCCTTTAGTTATACCTGCATGCTTTTCCTTGGATTTTATAATTTTTCCATTTCGCTTGTATTATTGTTTTTTATCATTGGATTTTGGCTAAGAATCAAGGATCATCTGAATATTTATAAAATTGCGGGGATGGTCTTGATGGTTACTGCTACTTATTTTTCGCACGCTTCTATCTACGGCCTTTTGCTACCAATCTTATTTGGGCTTATGTTTCTCGATGAGACACTGGATTTTTTTTCAGGCAAGAAATTAATGAAGGCATATATCCGCTCTATTGCCATTAAAACGGGTGTGCTGGCAATTTCATACTTGGCAACGGCCTGGTGGGCCATTGCATTCTTTCTATCACGACCGCCTTCGGTAAGTTCTTACCTTCCGGATAATGAAGTTATCAAAAATATCAGATTTATTTCACCAATCATAGGATTTGTTGAATCAGAGGAAAAACAATATACCCAAAACATACTTTATGTTTTACTCTTTTTGGCTCTGGTTGTAATTGTAGTAAGAATTACAAAGTTTTTCACAGATTCTGGGCTATCTATAAAAAAGCCAGTGGAGCTATTGAAAAAATTAATAAATAAAGGAGATGTATGGTTGGGATTTGGCATTTTGTTTATGATTTCCTATTTCGTTCTTCCTGATTCTGACGGATGGGCAGGGTATTTCTCTATGCGTATATTATTGCTTTTTTTTCTGGTTTACTTAGTTTGGTTAGGCACCCAAAGAATACCAAAACTTATTCTATTTATTTCCATACCTGTGATTCTGTTTTTCTACATTCAACTTATTATCTTCAGAGATAAAATAACAGGAGAACTGGATTATGTAGCCTGGCGATGTTGTAAAGCATCCGATCATATCAGAGAGAATTCGACAGTATTTCCTGTTAACTGTACAGGAAACTGGCTTTATAGTCATTTCGACAAATATCTGGGAATAAGCAAACCACTTGTTATACTTGATAACAACGAATGCAATCAGAACTATTTTCCCCTAACATGGAATTATGAGAAAATACCTTTAGTTTTTATTGATGAAACCGGAGAAACAGACAAATGCTATATACATCCCATTGATGGGAAAACAGAAAGAATTAGAGCAGATTATATTTTTATCATGGGCATACCTGACACAACCAAATCCTGTGACAAAAAACTTGCTATGATCATTAGAGGGCACTACAGGCAGATTTATACCGACAGCCTAGTCTACCTTTACGAGAATCAATAATTGAAGGACTGAGGCGCATATGCCTCTGATAAAATTCACCCTAAGGCTACTGATAAAAGGCCTTTCTGAATTGCCTTAGAATTGTTTTCTTAAGTTTTTATAACCAAACCACTTACATTACGTATAAAAGGCGGCATATTGTAATTTTGTCGGAATTTCTGTATATTTGTAATCGTATGACCCTCAGATCAAATACCTTGAGAAAGAACTGTGACTATGTTTTTTGGAAAAAAAATATAGCTGTTACGGGTATTATGTTTCTGTTTCTATGGATTTCCCCCCTGATTTCTCCCGGTCAAAACAAACAAGAGAATAAAATAGACGAATGGAAAGAAATTTTCAAAATGAGGGGCGAGTTTGCCAAAAACCAATATGGCAGCCGCTATGTATTGGGTGTGTTTGATGGTAGGTTCATTGGGCCCAATAATGATGATAATTATGGCATAAGAACCTTTACTACGGCTTATGATTACCTTATCTTCGGCAACAGCTTACTTTCTATGCTTGTCAATTTGGGTCTTACGGCCGATAATATCAATCTGCTGGCCAGTAAAGATCTCAAAAACCATCACCCCTTCAATTTAGGATGCATTTCGCACTACTCCATCACTGAAGTAAAAACTTGGGTAGATTCGGCTTATAATAAAACCATTGGAAAAAATGTCGCTGTGGATAAGCCTTTCAAATCGAGTATTCCTCACCTGGGGATTGATTCGGCTCAGGTGAGATCGGAGTTGGCAGGTTTCTATTTTAAAACCAAAGAGGGAAAACAAACCATATATGATACCATTGTTCTGCCCCAAATAGAAGGGACCGGTTCGTGGAAGGATGCCAACAATTTTGATATGGCCTACGAGTGGTTCGAAACTTTCTTCATACAGTATTGCGATAGCCTGGATATCGCCAAAAGGCAGTTTTCGAAAAAAACGCCACTAGATATTCAGAAGATAATACTGCAACGTTTCAATACCAAAAAATATCTCGAAGACAATCTTCTATCCGAATCTGACCTCTCGTTCCGATTGACGGATCTTTACAAGAATGATATCTTTGACATTCTGCATCAACCCAACGAAAAGATAATACGTGTGGGCAATTACGAATTGTTCAGGTATTTTAACGATGTTTACTGGAGAGACATCAACGAAACTGTTATTATGAAAGGCAGAGGCAAGAACGAAGCCGGAGAACAAGTGGCCTATGCCAACGTATGGAAGCCCGGCGATCGAAAAAACCCGGTTTGGCATTGCGCTTTTCAGTATGATAAGGACCGCGAAATTAATCCGAAATCGGGGCTGATCAATTTTCTGATGATACCCTACGGCACCAAGGGGCGCTGCATGCCCACGGTGATTCCTAACGATATTCCGCCTTTTTCGCAGTTCGAAGGGGTGGTGGTTTGGAAAGAAGGCTGCGAAAAACAAGGCTATTCGAACAAAGATGACATCTGGCTTAATACCCTGAACGGGCGCATGATAAACCGTAGTTTTTTTACTTACGACAGCGAAATTGGAATATTACCCCTAAACGACGACGGCACAGTGGATGCCATTTATAAGATCTATGTTTGGAAAGACGACAAGGTGTACTGGGCCTATATTTTCTGCGGGAAACATGCCGGTGTCAGGGGGGGCAAACCCGGAAAATCTTTTGTTGACCAGGTAGATAATTTTCGAAAAAATTATGATTTTTCTGATTACTGGTATTTTTATAAGGAGGTGGAATTCGAAAAAGATGTGAAAAAAAACATGCCTGCCTTCATCAGCAAACTGGAAAATCTGGAAAATAAGGTAGTGGGTATTGATGGAAAAACCCTTCCGAAGATTCATATTCCCATTGTAACAGCCGTTGATAAAAATCCTAAAAAGAATAAGGTTGACAATTATTACATTTTGCTCAATGGTGATAATACAGGCACGGTGTATCCCGATAAAATAAACGTAATCTGGAAAATTGAAGATTACGATGACTATATTTATAACGTTCTGGTAAAGAAGAAATCAGTTATCATCAATCTGGGGGGGCAGAATATTGTGCTGGACGATTTTGACGGGTTCCTGAAAAATAACCAGTTTAGCGGTTCGGAAATACGAAAGGCTAATGAACAATTTGTGATCTATCAACAAAAGAACAAAAAGGTATCGTCGGATGAGAACCTGAATGAATCGTATAACAACCGCATCTTTAACCTTGCCAATTCGGACGAAACAGCCAAACTTATAGAATTAATAAAAGAAGACCTTTCAGCAGTGCAATACGAAATCCCTAAAGCAGAGCGCACCCTTGAAAATTGGCAGGACGAAAATCAGGAACATATGGATGCCCTGAAAAACAAAATGAAAGAGCTGGAAACGAATAAGAAGACCAAATCGGACCTTTATAAAGCCACTAAGGAAGAATACGATAAGTTGAAATTATCTTTCGACAAGAAGGTGTATAATTCAGAAAAACTCGCCGGCAAGGAAGAAATGCTGAAAGAATTGCTGCTGAAATGCAACGAACGCCTCAACCTGAACCTGGACGGCGACCTTTCGGCCATTCAAGCTAAGATTAATTTTCTGGAAAGCGAACGCAAAAAATACGAAACCCAACTCAGCCAAATGAAATCAGCCGGAAAAACCAGTGGCGACGATTACGAACAGGTGAAAGTTTCTATACAGAACAAAAAACAGGAACTTATTGAAGCCCAAGATAAAAAAGCCACTCTGCAACGCCTCATTGAGAATCAGAAGCGCTTGCAATCTTCAGAAGAATAGAACTCCATTATCAGGCTGACATTTTACAATTACTTTACTAAAATTCTAATTTTGAACCTAAGAATTCAAGATTTTAGGTCTTAGTTTTCTATTCGCAACGTATATAGAAGAATCTCCATACTCATGTTTCTAGCTAAACCTCACCTTGTGCGGGTCGTGGAAATCGCGGCGCTGCTTTTCGAGTACCTGGTAAATTTTTTCGGCAACGATAAGGAATACATCAAAATTGTGCTCTTTCAGCCAGGCAATGGCCTTGGGTTTGTTGCGGCAGGCATCGGCAAACACCACATAGAAGGTCATATTGTGTTTCACCAGCCATTTGTAAGCATCGTCGTAACCATCCATGGCGTTGCTCAGGATGGCGAATTCGGGATAGCCGTTCTTCATCAACCAGAAAAAAGCCTGGGTATCGGAATTGATACAATTGCTCAGGGCGGCCAACTCCACATAGCCGTTTTCGCTCAGCCAGCGAAATATCTTCTTATCGCCGTCCACAGCCTCAGCAAATGCCAGTAATATCTTGGGTTCGTATCTTATCATGTTGCTTCAAATATGGGCATAGATATTTTCGATTTTCTGTTGCAACTCAATTGCCGATTCTTCCCTTCCCTCCTTCTCATGCTTTATGGTAATCCTAACCCTATGCAGCGAATCCTTCCATTGAGGCAGGTGTTGGAGGCTATCGCACAACAACGATATCTTTTCGATAAAAGCAACCGCCTTAAAGAAATCCTGAAATTCGAAAGTACACACCCACTGTCCGTTGCTCTGATTCCACATCAATAAACGCTGACTTCCAGATTTAATTGTCTTACTTTATTGGCAATCATCAATAATTCCGTTTCTGTGATCTTCTCGAGTTTTGCAGCCGGGGGCCTTCGGTCGAGGGAATAGATCATCACTTCGCGGGGTTTGATGATTTCCAGATACTTCAGCCATCTATCCAATTCTTCGGGCAGCGTATTGTCAATTATTTTATGACCAATCTCGCCACGAACAAACATGCTTTGTATGGTGAGTTGGCCTTCGAATTTCTTTAGGTTCTCGACTATCTCTTCGAGAGATATACGAGTCTTAGGATTATTGATGGTGCGAAACACTTCCTCCGATCCTGCATCCAGCTTCATGATATTGTTCACTTTCATCAGGGCCTCTCTCACTTTTTGATCCGCAATCATGGTGGAGTTCGACAACACACTGATCAATGCTTCGGGAGCCAGTTCGTCTCTCGAACGAATGGTGTTCTCAATGATCTGAGGAAACTCGGGGTGGGTTGTAGGTTCGCCGTTGCCGGCAAATGTGATTGAATCGAGCGTAAGATAATGTTCTTTAAGTTCCGCCAATCTTTTATCAAGAGCCTCATCAATCACAGCTGATGGGTAGAATTCGGCTTTTGCGATATCAGAAGCCTCGGTCCATCCGCATTCGCAGTAAATGCAATTGAAAGTGCAAAACTTAATGTGCGTTGGCAAAAGGTTAATGCCCAGCGAAGTTCCCAGCCGGCGGCTTTTAACAGGTCCAAAAATGATTGAATCGAACAGTCCCATAGTTTTATCTTAATTGAGCATTGATTTGTTTGGTATAAGCAGCAATAAGCTTGTTCATACAGGCATCTATCTGTTCGTCGGTAAGAGTTTTTTCTTCGTCCTGAAGAATAAAATTCACAGCGTAGGATTTCTTTCCGGGGTCGATATTCTTACCTTCGTAAACATCAAAGAGGCTTACTTTTCGGATGAGCGCGGGTTCGGTTTTGTAAGCAATGGCTTCGATCTGACCGAAATCCACCTGCTTATCAATCAACAGGGCCAAGTCGCGGGTAACTTCGGGGAAACGGCAAACTTCCCTGTATTTTATTCCAGAGGTATCGATACACTCCAAAAGAGTATCCCAATGTATGGAAGCATAGAAAACACTATCCTTTATATCATTTTGCTTCAACAGATCAGTCTGTAATTCGCCCATCTCGCAAAGCAATTTACCATCAACAGCATAATTGATCTGCTCACTGAAAAGCAACGGCTGCTTCTGGTCCGTGATATTGATTCGACTATTAGCAATACCTGCTCGGCGCAAAATATTATCGACCATTGCCTTTACATAATAAAGGTCGGCAGGCTGCTCTTTTGTGTGCCAATTGGCATCCTGAATATTACCACTCAGAAAGAGGGCCAGGCGTTTAAACTCAGAATATTTATCGAGGGCTTCGGCTTTTTCGCTGTCGCGGAAATATATCCTGCCAAATTCGTAGAACAGGGTATTCGGAGTTTTATGATTCTTGTTATAAGCCACCGATTCCAGTCCGCTGAACAAAAGGGTCTGCCGCATCACATTCAGTTCCTTGCTGAGGGGATTCAATATTCTCACCAGCCTGGAAGGATAGAAGAGGTTGTTGTTCTTTTCGTAATAAGCCTCTTTGGTCAGCGAATTGGTCAGCATTTCGTAGAAACCCAACGAAGTCAAATAATCAGAAATGATGTTCTGAACCTTTTCGGGATCGGGCTTGGGGAAATAACTGAGGGAAGCCTTCATGCCATCGCCGAATTCGATATTGTTGTAACCGTAAACGCGCAACACCTCTTCCACTAAATCAATAGGACGGGTAACGTCGGTTTTGAATGGGGGCACTTCGAGAGAAAGAACATCACCATTATCGGCTGCAATGATAATACCCAGGGACTGTAAGATGTTTTTCACAATATCTTTTTCGACATGCTTGCCTATCACCTTATCCATATACGACAAGGAGAATTCGATGGGTCGGTTTGCTATTTTTTCGGGATAGACATCCGAAATATCCATGCTTACTTTGCCTCCGGCAATTTCCTGAATCAAGAGGGCTGCACGTTTGATAGCGTAGACAGTAATCTCAGGATCGGCACCGCGCTCGAAACGGAAGCTGGCATCGGTCTTGAGGCCATGAAGTTTGGATGTCTTGCGGACAGAAGAAGGATTAAAATAGGCACTTTCGAGAAAAATGTTTTGAGTGGCATTTGTAATGCCCGACTTCTCTCCTCCAAAAACACCCGCTATGCACATAGGTTCGTTGGCGTTACTAATCATCAGATCGTTGGCGCTCAGTTCGCGTTCAACACCATCGAGGGTGATGAATTTGGTTTTTTCGGGATATTTTTTGATGATGACCTTTTTGCCTGTAATCGCATCGGCATCGAAAGCATGGAGAGGCTGTCCGGTTTCGAACAATACAAAATTGGTGATGTCGACAATGTTATTGATAGGACGCACACCTATGTTTTTCAGGCGGGTTTGCAGCCAGGCAGGCGAATCTGTGACGCGAACTCCTGTCATGGTGAGGCCGGTATATCGAGGACAGGCAGAAGTGTCTTCCACTATAACTTCTATGTTCAGGCTTTGATCGGCGACTGTAAAATCACTTACATCGGGTTTTATTAAATTAAGTTGGTTGCTGCCTCTGGCATTGATGCAGGCGATGAGGTCGCGGGCCACGCCAATGTGGGATGTGGCATCGGAACGATTGGGGGTGAGGCCAATCTCGAAAACGAAGTCTTCTTCGGCATTGAGGTATTCGGCAGCAGGCATGCCAATGGGGGCATCTGCATCCAACACCATTATACCAGCATGGGAATCGCCGAGGCCGAGCTCGTCTTCGGCGCAGATCATGCCTTCGGAGGTTTCGCCGCGTATGGTCGATTTCTGTATTACAAATTCGCCTTTGGAAGTGATAACATGAGTGCCAATGGTGGCCAGGAGTACTTTCTGACCTTGGGCAACGTTAGCTGCACCGCAAACTACTGATAAGGGTTCTCCCTGACCTATATCCACTTTGGTGAGACTTAGCTTGTCGGCATTGGGATGTTTGGTTTTCTCAGTAACATATCCTACTACTACTCCCTTGAGGCGGCTTTTGTCAATACCCTCATGCTCTATGCCTTCGACCTCGAGACCGCAATCGGTGAGAATCTTTGATATTTCTGCGGCAGGAAGTTCAACTCCAGTGTATTGTTTAAGCCAATTGTACGAAATCTTCATTGATGAAATTTTTTACAAAAGTAAGCATTAGAGATGAGATATGGGATGCTTCGACAAAGCCCGGTATAAGTTTCAGATTTTAGATTTTAGATTTCAGATTTTTGATTTCAGATTTCAGATTTATGATTTCAGAATTCAGATTTTGGATTTAAGATTTTTGATTTAAGATTGAGGGTTGGTCATTGATGGTCATTAATTGTCATTTGCTTAGCGTCATTAGTGGTCATTAATTGTCATTCATTGTCATTTATGGTAATTAACCACAGAGATAAACAGTGTAAAAGATGGAGTTTCACAGAGAAGTTAACTCTGTTTTTCTCTAAATTTTGACTCTGTGTCACACTGTGGTTAAATCAAAAAAAAAAACTCCCGCAGCTTTTGCGACGGAAGTTTTTCTATAAGTATTTTTACTCTTACGTACTATAGATAAATTCGCAGATTTACGATATTACAGAATTCCAGGGAGCGCTGAAGTGACCATAAGTTTTGGTTTTGCCTTTGAAACGTTTGCGTGCAATAAACCAGCAACGCTTGCCTTCCTTGTCAGGTTCAAATGACAGGGTACAAGAGCCTCTTTGTGCTTCACCGGCTATTTTAAATGAATCGTAACCTGGACATTCTTTTTTTTCAGCCTCTGTTAAAGCAATCCAGACTTCAACAGCATCAACTCCTTCTTCTTTGCCCTTGCTTTTTGATAAAGGAGTAACAATTGAACTAACAATCTTCAAATGAAAAAGGCTTTCAATCGCACCTGTAAGTTCTTCATTAACTACCTTCTCACCTGCAGGTGGCGTAGGTGTTTTGGTTTTGTCAAAAACAGGCAAACCCATGTTGACACGTTGCTCATTCGTAACAAATTGGTTATTTTTTATGTACCTGTTATAATACACCCGTATGCTGCAATCATCAACATCGTTTTTATCGCTGCTTTCATAGGCAGCGCGGGCATCATCCTTTGCCTGTACCTCACCACGAGTAAATACACCTGTTGCTACCTTGGCATAGGCTTTTTCGAATATAATCTGTTTCCCTGTAGCCGCATCGGTCAATATAGCCCAATCTGCAGCTTCGGTAGTAGGCAAATGCCAGCCGCTTTTGTTATCAGTGATTTGCTTTATTAAATTAGCTTGAAATGTGTTAAATTCTTTGTCCGGACCCGGAACGTAATCTTTAGCCATAATTTTAAAATTTTAAGGGTTGGTTCAAAACATTACCTTTATGAAGAACGATTTATTTTTTTATTATTAATTTGCTCAAAAAGTTTTTCATGTTGAGCAAAATATAAAATAGTAAAAATTTTGCTCAAAGCTAAGCTTTTTCATAATACCAAATACAGAAAGGTGTGTTAAAGTTGTGTTAATGTGTTTTTGCGCTTAAAAGCACCACAAAAAACAGTATTATCCCGCTGAAAAAAGCTAAATCATTGATTTTCTAATGTATTTGCATTTCCTCGGCTATTCGGGGAACTTCCTCGGCTATTCGAGGAACTTCCTCGGCTATTCGGGGAACTTCCTCGGCTATTCCAGGAACTTCGTCGGCTATTCGAGA
>CAZRFL010000029.1:0-40321 GCA_964599365.1 uncultured Bacteroidales bacterium | reverse complement strand
GATGTTTTGTTTTTGGCAGAGTAGTTTTGTATTCGGGGGAGAACTTTTATTTTGGGAGCGTAGTTTGTTTTTTGGGTGAGTAGTTGTTTTTTTGGATTGAGAAGTGTGATTTTTTGGGGGACAGGTTTGTTTTTTGATGGAGTGATTATTTACATTTAAGAGAACTACACTTCCTTCGGATAACACAAAAAATACTTCCTTATGGTCCGCGAAAGCAGCTCCGTATTGATCTGATCCGAACTTTGGGTGATATCGGTCACATGGCCATCGTGATACAGCATACCTATCTTATCGAAAGCCGGGTTATAGGCATTGTTGGCCACCTCGTCCGTAAACACCAGATAGCCCACCTCCTCCTCGCTCAATTGGTATTTGGCTTGCGTCTGTTGTTTGATGCGGTCCACATATTCCGCATCAAAAGGCAGGTTTTGTATCTCAATGCGGGGCAGGTGGCGGTTCACCAGGTTGCGGCTCATCATGGCCAGCACCTTATCCTCCGACTCTGTCCACATCTTTATGCTATAAAAAATATCCTGATCATCAAGACTGGCAAAAGTATCCAGCAAATGCGGCATAGCCACAAAATCCTTACAGGAATATTTAAGCTTAAGAAACATCCCCAGACCGGTTCCGGCAAAAACCTCCCGGCCTTGTTCCGAAAGATATTTGGCACGCTTCAGTATATGTATCAGCAGATTCTCGGCCGAGAGTACGGTTTTGTGCAGATACACCTGCCAATACATCAGCCGCCGGGCCACAATAAACTTCTCAATAGAATAAATTCCCTTGCTATCCACCACCAGCTCATCATCACACACATTCAGCATCTTGATGATACGGTCCGTACTGATCACCCCTTCCGAAACTCCCGTAAAAAAACTATCGCGCATCAGATAATCCAGCCTGTCCACATCCAGTTGGCTCGAAACCAGCTGATGCATAAACTTACGTGGATATCGGTCCTCGAAAATCTGCACGGCAAGCTCCAGTTGCCCGCCAAACTCCCGGTTGAGCCTTTCCATAAAGTAATTCGAAAGGGTTTCGTGCCCGATATGCTCCACCAGGGTATGTTCCAGCGCATGCGAAAAGGGTCCGTGGCCTATATCGTGCAGCAAAATAGCCAGCATCAGTCCTTCCCTTTCCTTCTCGCTGATGTCCTGCTCCTTAATCCTGAGCATCTCCACCGCCTGCGACATCAGGTGCATGGCCCCCAGGGCGTGCTGAAAGCGCGTATGGGTAGCTCCCGGATACACCAGGTAAGTCAGACCCAATTGTTTGATGTAGCGCAAACGCTGAAAATAAGGATGTTCGATGATATCGAAAATTAAATCGTTGGGTATGGCAATAAAACCATGCACCGGGTCGTTTATGATTTTTCTTTTGTTATGGATCACAGGAATGGCTGTTTTATGCGTATCTTTGTGTAGTAATTAAAGTTCAATATTACGAAAAAATTCAATCATTTTAACTAAAAAAAACACCCTGACGCAATGAGCAAAGTAAGGATATTATGGGTCGACGATGAAATTGATTTGCTGAAACCTCACATCATGTTTCTGCAGGAAAAAGGCTACGACGTAGTTACCTCCAACAACGGCGACGAGGGCCTCGATCTGATAGACGAAAGTATCTTCGACATTATTTTTCTTGACGAAAACATGCCCGGCATATCGGGCCTCGAAACCCTCACCCGCATCCGCAACGATTATCCCAACCTCCCTGTGGTGATGATCACCAAAAACGATCAGGAACATACTATGGAAGGCGCCATTGGTTCCAATATTTCTGATTACCTCATCAAACCGGTGAATCCTCACCAGATACTATTGTGCCTGAAAAAGAACCTCGAAAACAAACGTCTTGTCAGTGAAAAGACCACACAGGCCTATCAGCAGCAATTCCGAAGCATAGGCATGGAGATATCCAACCGTCTTTCGGCAGAAGAGTGGAAAGATATTTACAAAAAGATGGTCTATTGGGAACTGGAACTCGAAAAGTCCAACGATGAAGCCATGAACGATGTGCTGCTGATGCAAAAATCGGAAGCCAATGCCACCTTCGTTAAATTCTTTGAAAACAATTATCTGAAGTGGCTCAATGGCACAAGCGATGAAACCCCGGTACTATCGCACACCCTTTTCCGCCAAAAACTTTTTCCCGAACTAAACAAACCCAATCCTGTTTTTGTGATAGTCGTCGACAATTTGCGCTACGATCAATGGAAAACCTTGCAACCCACCATTGAAGAATACTACCATGTGAAGGAAGACGATCTTTTCTATAGCATACTGCCCTCGGCTACCCAATACTCACGCAACTCTATTTTCAGCGGATTGTTACCCTCCGAGATAGAAAAGAAATATCCCAACTTTTGGGTGCAGGAAGATGAAGAAGGCACCAAGAACCAGTTTGAGAGCGAATTGATGCACGAGCAACTGAAACGTGTGGGCAAGGATGTTAAGTTCAACTACACCAAAATCACCAACCTCAATGCAGGAAAGAAATACGTTGAGAATCTCCCCAATCTGGTGAATAACAAACTGAATATTTTGGTTTATAATTTCGTGGATATGCTCTCGCATGCTTATACCGAAATGGAGGTGATTCGCGAACTTGCCGACGATGAATCGGCTTACCGTTCCTTAACATTATCCTGGTTCAAACATTCGCCCCTGCTCGACGTCATCAAATACCTTTCGGAACAAAACATCAACCTCATCATCACTACCGATCATGGCAGTGTAAAGGTGTCGAATCCTGTAAAAATACAGGGCGATAAAGCTACCAATACCAACCTCAGGTATAAAGTGGGCAAAACACTGGCCTATGATCACAGACAAGTATTCGAGGTAAGGAACCCACAAGACATTTTCCTTCCGAAGCTCAATGTTAGTAGTGCTTATGCTTTCTGCCGCTCCACCGATTTCTTTGCCTATCCCAACAACTACAACTATTATGTGAATCATTACAAGAATTCATTCCAACATGGCGGCATTTCGATGGAAGAAATTCTGATTCCGGTAATTTATTTAAGTCCGAAATAAGATGCCCGAGGTTTTTATTTGCAAGAATCAGCATGAACTGCCGCAGATAGCAGAAAAAATACTGAATCTTTATCCTGAAGAACGGGTATACATTTTCAGAGGTGAATTGGGTGCCGGAAAGACCACACTGATAAAGGAGATTTGCAAACAACTTCAGGTGAGCGACCCAACCAATAGTCCTTCCTTTGCTATTGTGAACGAATACAACACGGCAATTGGCATAAAATTATTCCATTTCGATTTCTACCGAATAAAAAAAATTGAAGAAGTATTTGATATTGGTTACGAAGAGTATTTCTACAGTGGAAACTACTGCTTCATTGAGTGGCCGGAGCTTGTAGAAGAAATCCTTCCTGATCAATATGCAGAGGTAAAAATAGAATGGGATCTTCAGGACGATGCCCGAAGAATAACTTTACAAAAAAAATCAGGCTGATTTTTATTTTTTTCGTAATTTTATGCTATAATATTTTGCTATGGACCTAAAAAACAACTTTACGAATTTTTCGCGCTCTGAGCAATTTATTACACAACCCGAAACCGTTGAATTACACCGGCAAAAATCGCACTTAACTATAGGAGTTCCGAAAGAAATCGCTTTTCAGGAGACTCGCATTGGTCTGGTTCCCGAAGCGGTGGCCATGCTTGTGAATAATGGTCATTCGGTTTTCATCGAAACCGGTGCCGGCAAGTCGGCTCATTTCTCTGATCATGAATATAGCGAGGCAGGAGGACAAATCGTTCATTCCGCAGCAGAGGTATATCAGGCCGATTTCATTATCAAAGTGGCTCCACCGCTGCCCACCGAAATAGAAAAGATAAAAAACCGTACTACTTTATTTTCTGCCCTCAACCTTACAGGCCAAACCGACGAATATTTCAAAAGGCTGATGCTGAAAAAGACAACAGCTATATCATACGAGCACATAAAGGACAGAACCAATTCCTATCCGGTGATACGCTCTCTTAGCGAAATCGTTGGCAATACGTCTATTTACATTGCTGCCGAATATTTGTGTAGCAGCGATTATGGCAAGGCCAAAAGCCTGGGCGGGTTTTCAGGAATATCTCCAGCAAAAATTGTGATATTGGGAGCCGGGACCGTTGGTGAATTTGCAGCACGTGCCGCCTTAGGTATGGGAGCCGAAGTAAAAATATTTGATAACTCTGTTTACAAGTTAAGAAATATACAGAACAGTATCAATCAAAGGCTTTTTACCTCTATCATAACGCAATCCGAATTGACCAAAGCCTTATTGACAGCAGATGTTGTGATAGGTGCACTGCATTCTTCATTTGATGAAACGCCACTGGTGATCAGCGAGGATATGGTTAGACAAATGCAACAGGGCTCAGTAATCATTGATGTCAGCATTGTAAATGGAGGCTGTTGCGAAACCTCACATTTAACCAATCACACACATCCTGTCTTTAAAAAACATGGTGTTACGCATTATTGTGTTCCTAATATATCGTCAAAGATACCTCAAACGGCATCCTATGCTTTAAGTAATTTCTTTGCGCCCATTTTATTAAAAATTGCGGATGAGGGAGGTATTGATAATTATCTGAAAACAGATGCAGGTTTCAGAAACGGAACCTATCTTTATAATGGCATTCTCACGAATAAGTACATCAGCGACTTGTTCAATATCTCATGTCAGGATATCGACCTGCTTATGTTTCCTTATCATTGAGAACATCAGTTAACGTTTATTACTGTTTATTAACCCGTAATCAACACTGTGTGTGGGTGAGGGATAATGTTATTTTTTATTTGCTGAGAATAAAGATTTTATTAACTTTGCCGACCTATGACTAAACAACGCACGATAAGCAGGCCGGTAAGTGTTGCCGGTAAAGGGCTACATACCGGCGAGATCGTTACCTTGACTTTTAATCCGGCTCCTGAAAACCATGGATTTGTATTCAAAAGAACAGACATCGAGAATCAGCCGCTGGTTCATGCCCGATTGGAGAATGTGGTCGATACTTCGCGAGGAACCACTATTGAAGAAAACGGTGTAAGAGTTTGTACCGTGGAACATACCCTGGCTGCATTGGCAGGATTATCAATTGATAATGTACTTATAGAACTTGACAGTGTTGAAACGCCTATTCTGGATGGAAGTTCAATCAAATTTATTGATGCTCTGCTACAGGCCGGAATCGTCGAACAGGAGGCTCCAAAAGTTTTTATCGAATTGAAGACAAACCTGGAATATTTCGATGCAGAACGTAATGTTGAAATGATAGCCATACCGGCTGATGATTTCCGCATTACCACCATGATAGATTATGAAACCAATGTTTTAGGAACTCAATTTGCTAATCTCGATCACATTGATGATTTCAAAACTGAAATTTCTCCCTGCCGGACTTTTGTTTTCTTACACGAACTTGAATATTTGCTTGAAAAGGACCTCATCAAGGGTGGCGATATGAACAATGCCATTGTGTTTGTCAACCGTATCATTTCGCAGGAAGAACTTGACAGGCTGGCTGTTGTTTTTAATAAGCCCAAAGTAAGTGTTCTGAAAGAGGGTATTTTGAATAATCTGGAGTTGCATTTCCCCAACGAACCTGCACGTCATAAACTACTTGATGTTATCGGCGACCTAGCACTATTGGGAGGCACCTTGAAAGCTCATATTATCACCAAAAGACCTGGTCATTACTCTAATGTAAATTTCGCCAAAAAGATTGCCGAAACAGTAGGTTTTAAACCAAAGTCGGGGAAAAAAGTGCAAACTGAAGTATTCGATCTTACCAAACCTCCTCTTTACGATATTAACCAAATTCAAAAAATAATACCACATCGTCCCCCCTTCTTATTAATTGATAAGATTTTGGAAATGGATGACAAAGGTATAATCGGCTTGAAAAATGTCACCATGAACGAGAGTTTTTTCGTAGGTCATTTTCCTGACGAGCCGATAATGCCTGGTGTGTTGCAAATAGAAGCTATGGCACAATGCGGAGGTATTTTTGCCTTAAGCACCGTACCCGATCCAGAAAACTACCTGACTCTTTTTCTAAAAATTGAGCAGGCACGTTTCAAGAACAAGGTGATACCAGGAGATACTATTGTATTCAAAATAAAACTAACCGCCCCAATTCGCAGAGGTATTTGTCAGATGATCGGCCATGCATACGTAAACAATCAAATTGTTATGGAAGCTGAGCTGCTGGCGCAAATTGTAAAAAAAGTGACTAAATGAATCAACCCCTAGCTTACGTTCACCCACAGGCAAAAATTGCTGCCAATGTTGTGATCGAACCCTTTGTTACTATAGATAAAAACGTTGAAATTGGCGAAGGCACCTGGATAGGACCGAATGTTGCTATTTTAGAAGGAGCCCGAATAGGTAAGAATTGTAAAATATTTCCCGGTGCTGTTATTTCAGCTGTTCCTCAGGATCTGAAGTTTGCCGGTGAAGACACTATTGTAAAGATAGGGAACAACGTAACCATACGCGAATTTGTCACTGTCAACCGTGGCACCAAGGCAAATTTCGAAACTATAATTGGCGACAATTGCCTGCTTATGGCTTATGTTCACGTAGCACACGATTGCATAATTGGAAACAATGTAATTCTTGCCAATTCCGCAGCCCTTGCCGGTCATATCAAGATTGACGATTGGGCGATTATTGGAGGAATGGTGGCTATTCATCAGTTTGTAAATATTGGAGCACATTCGATGATCTCGGGCGGAGGATTGGTTCGTAAAGATGTTCCTCCCTTCTGCAAAGCTGCACGTGAGCCTTTATCGTATTCGGGTATCAATTCAATTGGTCTTCGCAGAAGAGGTTTCTCGGCCGAAAAGATCAAGGAAATACAGGATATCTACCGCATCATTTTCATCAACGGTTATAATGTAACCCAGGCGCTTCGCTATATCGAAGCTGAATTGCCGGCTACGCCCGAACGCGACGACATCATTTCGTTCATTCTTAGTTCGAAAAGAGGTATAATGCGTGGTTTCACCCGCAACGGAAACGGGAAAGAGAAAAAAGATATTCTTTGATTTGTTTCCCCTAATCAACTTATTTCCAAAAATATTTTCGTATTTGGAAAAAAAGTCGCATCTTTGCACCCCAATTTAAAAAAATATAGTTTTAACATTTAAAGTAAACATTTTATGCCAGCAAGAATCAGATTACAACGTCATGGAAAAAAAGGTAACCCTTTTTACCACATTGTAATTGCAGATGGTCGTGCACCACGTGATGGAAAGTTCATTGATAGAATTGGCACTTACAACCCACTTGCAATTCCAGCAGAAATCAACCTTGATTTTGAAAAAGCTTTGGCTTGGTTAAACAAAGGCGCTCAGCCTTCGGATACCGCAAAAGCAATTTTAACTTACAAAGGTGTTATTTACAAAAATCATCTCCTTAAGGGAGTTGCAAAGGGAGCTTTTACCCTCGAACAAGCTGAAGCAAAATTTCAGATTTGGTTACAGGAAAAAGAAACCAAGATTCTGGCCAAGAAAAACCAGATCGTTTTAACAAAAAAAGAAAAACAAAAGAATCGTCACGAAGCTGAAGTTAAAGCTAATATAGCAAAAGCTCAGGAAGTAGCTAAGAAAAAAGCCAAAGAACTGGCTAAAGAATTAGCTATTGAAGAAGCTCCTGCTGATGTAGAAGCAACAGAAGAAATGCCTGTTGAAGAAACTGTAGCTGAAGAAACAGTTGTTGAAGCTCCTGTTGCTGAAGAGGTAGTTGCTGAAGCTGTTGTGGAAGCGCCTGTTGCTGAAGAGGTAGTTGCTGAAGCCGTTGTGGAAGAAGTTCCTGTTGCAGAAGAAACTCCTGCAATTGAAGAAACTCCTGCTACCGAAGAAGCTCCCGCCACTGAAGAACCTGCCGAAGAAAAGCCTGAGTAAATTTTAGCCCGACTGAGATGGAACAAGTAAGTTTTTTCTGTCTGGGCAAAATTTCGAAGACATTTGGTTATAAAGGTCAGCTCATTGTTATTGTCAATAGCGATGATCCTGAAAAATACAAAGATCTGGAATCCGTTTTTGTTGAAATAAAACACGAACGGGTTCCTTTTTTTATTACTGAATTCAGCCCGCAATTCAGAAATTCCATAGCATTAAAATTCGAAGATATCGACAGTTCGGACGCTGCACAGAAACTGGTCGGATGCCAGGTCTACATTCCGGAATCGGAGGCGATACCTGATGAAATTGATGAATTTAGCCTTACCAATCTGGCTGGCTTTGAAGTAACAGATGTCAATGCCGGATATCTTGGCCGTATAAATCAAGTTCTGGAACTTCCCCAACAAAATATCATGCAAATATTTCAGGGCAAAAAAGAAATATTGATACCTCTGAATGAGGACTTCATCAGGAAATTCGACCTGAAGAAGAAATCCATTTTGATAGCTGCCCCCGAAGGGCTAATTGAATTCTATCAGCAATGATCCCCACCTTTCAGTTTAAAGAATTTTCGGTTTCGGACGATGATTGCGGCATGAAACTGAGTTCGGATGCTGTATTGTTGGGAGCGTATGCGCAACCGCCTCAAACGGGCAGAATTCTCGATATAGGCTGCGGATGCGGCATACTTTCGTTGATGATGGCTCAACGAAGCCAGGCGATGATTGACGCTGTCGAAATAGACGAAGCCGCTGCACTTCAGGCAGGCAGAAATTTCAAAAACAGTCGCTGGGTCGAACGTCTGAAAGTATATCATGAGCCGGTTCAGGAGTTTGCCACGAAAAATTCTCATGCATACGATGGTATCATCAGCAATCCACCCTATTTCCACAATCAGTTGGGCAGTGCCGATGTGGCTGCCCGACAGGCAAGGCACACGGTGGAATTAAGTTATAGCGACCTTTGTCGTTGTGCTTCCGAATTATTGACCGAGAACGGTTTGTTTTGGGTGATATTGCCAGCATTGGAACGCATGATCTTTTTGAGTACGGCCTTACAATATGGACTTTATGGCAAAAAGATGCTATCCATTTTCGACCAGGCGGATAAAAAACCGGTAAGAATTATCCTGTGCCTCTGCAAAAGCATTATCATGGAGGCTACATGGGACGAATTGATCATAAAGGGAACTGAAGAGGCTTATACCACTGAATATATAGCACTTACAAAGAATTTCTATCTGTAGACACGGATTTACTGTTCGGTAATTCGGAAAATTTCATTGAAAAAACCCGTTTTTCAAATCGTAAAAGCCACTTTACAAATTGTAAAACCCGTTTTACAAATCATAAAACCCGTTTTTCAAATCATAAAACCCATTTTACAAATCGTAAAAGCCACTTTACAAATCGTAAAACCCGTTTTTCAAATCGTAAAAGCCGTTTTACAAATTGTAATTCCGGAAAAAAAATGGCTGTGCGGTACGAATTACTTCAGTCCGAGTTGCACGGCAAGTGCATTAAAATCCAGCCCATCATACCCCCCCGAACTCATCATCAGCAGGTTTTGGTTTTTCCAGATTTGGGTTTGTAGGAATTCGACAAGCGAGTCTCTATCGGTAAAGATCATCAAATCGTCGCGTCCAAACGACTGCCTGATCAGATCGGGCGACAGTGGCGGCATTTTCTTGATTTCCAATGCATGGGCGCTATAATACACAATAGCAATATTGGCCTTATCCATGGCTGAATGGTATTCTTTCAGAAAATCGCCGTTGAGGCTGCTATAGGTGTGAAGTTCCATGCAAGCCACTAGTCGCCGGTCAGGGAACTGCTCGCTGACAGCATCGAGGGTAGCCTTGAGCTTGGATGGCGAATGTGCAAAATCTTTGTAAAATGCAGCATCAGAGCTCCTGCCAACCAATTCGAGGCGTTTAGCTGCTCCTTTAAATGTCTTGATGGTATGCAGAAAATCCTGTGTCGAAATGCCCAGTTCCTCGCAAACCAATAGTGCACCATTCAGGTTGGCCAAATTATGATTACCAAACACCTGAATTTCGGACGATAATTTATCGAATGAAACCGTTGTGACACCATTATGAATAGTATGCTCTGGAATTCCGTAAGGAACAGGCTTAATGTCGGCACGGGGTGAGGCACAAATATCTTTCAGAATGGGATCGGTTTCGCAATAGATCAGGCTACCGTGGGGTTCTATCATTTGAATGAATTTGCTGAACTGCTCCACATAAATTTCGAAAGTGGGGAACACATTGATGTGATCCCAGGCAATGCCTGTGAGCAAAGCAATAGCAGGTTTGTACAAATGAAACTTGGGTCGACGATCGAGCGTCGAAGTCAGGTATTCATCGCCTTCGAGAATAATAACAGGGGCATCCGAAATGCGAAACATGGTTTCGAAACCTTCCAACTGTGCTCCTACCATGTAATCAAAATCGCGACCCAGCGTATGCAACACGTGCATGATCATAGCCGTGATGGTGGTTTTTCCGTGGCTTCCGCCGATCACCACACGGGTTTTGTCGCGCGATTGCTCGTAGATGTATTCGGGAAATGAGTAGATCTTCAACCCCAATTCTTTGGCACGTATCAATTCCGGGTTGTCTTCGCGAGCATGCATTCCCAGAATAACAGCATCCAGATCGGGCACTATCTTTTCAGCAAACCAGCCCGTTTCAACAGGCAGAATTCCTTTGGCAGACAACCTGCTTTTGGCGGGTTCAAATATTTCGTCATCCGATCCACTTACTGTATTACCCAAATTGTGCATGGCTAATGCCATATTGTGCATCACACTTCCACCAATTGCTATGAAATGAATTTTCATTATACCAGTTTTAAAAGGCAAACCTAAATGAAAAATGGCAATGAAAACCCTGTATCAACAATAGATACAAACATCCCTCTGTGAAAAACACAAATATTTTTGACAAAATAAGTGGTTTATAAAAACAATGTCTATTTTTGAAGGTTCAAATAAAGCCTACTATTATGGAATTACCGTTTGCCGAGTCGTATAAAATTAAGATGGTTGAATCGTTGCATCGCAGCACGAAAGATCAAAGGAAGCAATGGATCAGGGATGCTAAGTACAATTTATTCAATTTAAAAAGCGAGCAAGTTTTTATCGATTTGCTGACCGATTCCGGAACCGGTGCCATGAGCGACAAACAATGGTCGGAGATGATGCTGGGCGACGAAAGTTATGCTGGAGCCTCTTCTTATTACAAACTAAAAAATGCCATAGCGGATATTCTGGGTTTTGAGTACTTCCTGCCGACCCATCAGGGACGTGCTGCTGAAAATGTTTTGTTTTCGGTTATGGTGAAAGAAGGCAATGTGGTCCCCGGAAATTCTCATTTCGATACTACCAAGGGCCATATTGAGTTCCGCAAGGCAGAAGCTATTGATTGCACCATTGATGAAGCTTTCGACACCACGATTTATCATCCGTTTAAAGGAAATATCGACCTGAACAAACTGGAGAAAGTATTGAAGAGTCACCCCAAAGAACAAATCTCAATGGTAATTGTTACTGTCACTTGCAACAGTTCAGGTGGTCAGCCGGTTTCTATGGAAAATATGAAAGAGGTAAGTGCCATGGCAAAAAAATATGGGGTTCCGGTTATTTACGACTCTGCCCGTTTTGCCGAGAATGCCTATTTCATTAAAACCAGAGAAAAAGGTTGCGAAAACAAAAGCATTAAGGAAATCGTTAAAGAGATGTTCAGTTATGCTGATGGCATGACCATGAGCGCCAAAAAAGATGCCATTGTGAATATGGGCGGTTTTATTGCTTTGCGCGATAAAGAAATTTTCAAACAAGCCTCGGTTTTCAACATAATTTACGAAGGATATATTACCTATGGGGGAATGTCGGGACGAGATATGAATGCGGTAGCTCAGGGTTTATACGAAGGCACTGAGTTCGATTATCTGGATACCCGTATTCAACAGGTAGCCTATCTGGGCGAAAGACTGAAAAGTTTTGGTGTCCCATCGCAGGAACCTTTTGGCGGACACGCAATTTTTGTGGATGCAAAAAAATTCCTCAGCCATATTCCGCGTGAGGAATATCAGGCACAAACATTAGCTATAGAACTATACATAGAAGGCGGTGTGAGAGGAGTTGAAATCGGCGCCATACTCGCGGACCGTGATCCAGTTACTCGTGACAACCGTTATCCTGCTCTTGAATTTCTGAGGCTGGCTATTCCAAGAAGGACCTATACCAACAATCATATGGAATATGTGGCGGTTGCCCTGGGCAATGTGTATCAGCGCAGACAAGAAATTCATCATGGTTACGCCATCAAGTATGAAGCCCCTATTATGAGGCATTTTACCGTAGAACTCGAAAAAGTGGAAGGCTGATCTTTGTTCGTTTGGCTTGTTTTCTGTTTCATTATCATTAATTTTGTTCCACAGGCTGGGTCGTCATTTTATTTCCAACCTCATTAACTATTAACTATTGAGTTTATTAGAAATCATATTGATCAGCATAGGATTGGCTATGGATTGCCTGGCAGTATCCATCTCATGCAGTGTGATCAAAAAGGAGATTCGTTTTTTCGAAGCTTTGAAAATCGGTATCTTCTTTGGATTTTTTCAGGGAATGATGCCGGTAATAGGATGGTTACTGGGATTATCCTTTAAAGATTATATTCTGGCTTTTGATCACTGGATGGCTTTTGGAATTTTAGGTCTCATTGGCTTAAAAATGGTTATTGAATCCTTCAAAAAGACAGAAAAAAAAGATTTGGAGATCACAAATATCTGGCTGATCCTGACCCTTTCGATAGCTACCAGCATTGATGCCCTGATGATAGGAGTAAGTTTTGCCTTTCTGGAAGTTTCTATGCTAAAAACTGTGGTAATTATCGGAGGTGTTACCTTATTTATTTCTATGGTAGGCTTCCGCATGGGAAAGAGCCTGGGTTCTGTTTTCGGCAGAAGGGCCGAATTGGTTGGAGGACTTGTTTTGATAGGCATAGGAACCAAGATACTGATAGAGCACCTGACTTCGTAAATTCGAAAAGACAACAGACAAAACACAAACATACTACAGGGTTCAAATTTCAATAAAATTAAAGCTTAAATAAAATCTTACAACTCATCTTAAATTCGAAATCATGGCAAAGATAAGACTAACAAAAGAGTTTAAATTCGAAATGGCTCATGCTCTTCTCGGATACGAAGGTCCCTGCAAAAACATTCATGGGCACTCCTATTATCTTTATGTAACAGTAGTAGGAGAAATACTTCATGATGATGCTTCCCCACTCAACGGTATGGTGGTTGATTTTGGCGAACTAAAAAAAATAGTAATAGAGGAAATTGTTGACAAGGTCGACCACACTTTGGCTTTATACGATAAAACGTCGAAAAACATCATTGATCCATTGAAAACAACCTACAATCTGTTTCTCACGCCTTATCAACCTACTTGCGAAAATCTCATCAATGATTTTGCAAAAAGAATTCAAAAGAAATTGCCAGCCCATATCAGTCTTTATA
The DNA here is from genome assembly GCA_964599365.1 of uncultured Bacteroidales bacterium. Classification (GTDB taxonomy): domain Bacteria; phylum Bacteroidota; class Bacteroidia; order Bacteroidales; family CAIWKO01; genus CAIWKO01. The sequence continues at coordinate 26,852 of CAZRFL010000029.1, read as the reverse complement.
GTTTGAAACTTTGTGAAACAGTTACCTCCTATGCCGAGTGGTATGCTAAGGATAATTTGTAAAAAAGAAATTCCTTTCCCTATAGAAATCAAAGAAAATGTACTTTTGGTCTCCCATATTTGATTAATAATTTAAAATGAAAATATAATGGCAAGCCTTTCAAAATTTGAACAATTTAGAAGAACTTTTGTAATTATAGGCGGAGTAATATATTTGGTAATGGGAGTGTTTCACCTTTATTTTTGGGTTATGTTCGATTGGCAAACTGAACTATTTAAGCTTAATCAGATCAACAGTAACAATATGCAAATGTTGAACATTGCCGTTAGTTTTTTCATGTTCTCATTCAGCTATATGATGCTTTGGTACAATTCCAGGGTACTAAATTCCAAACTGGGAAGGTCTATTTTAATTATTTCTTCCGGTTTCTTTCTGATTCGTTCTCTTATTGAATTTGCTTTTCCGGGGAATTCAATTGTATATGGGGTTGTACTATTAGCTTTTATTCCAGTGTATTTAATTCCTGCCTTAACCATGGCCACCAAGTAATAATTTCCTTTATTTGAAAATGAACTAAATCTTTTAGAGTGACAAGCATCAATTTTAGCATTGCCATTGGTCATTTTTTAACGACAAAATAACTTTTATCTGCGAAATTCTATTCTAATTTTGTAAAAAACACACCAATCAAAAATTTACACCAACCAATATGAAAAAATTTACTTTTCTTTTTTCGGCTATGTTAGCCTTTACAGGACTTTCAGCCCAAACCACCCAAGACGATGGCAAAGTTGTCATGGTTGAATGTATACAAATGGGAATATCACGACCCATGAGTGAGTTATTCGAAGAGAACCAGAATAAGGTTAATTCAAATTTTATTGAACTTCCAAATGGAATGATGGAATCAAGGGATCGCGAGAATCGAATTCCTCAGAACTTTATTGAAACCAACGAGGTTGATCCAATAATCCAAACGGAAGAAGGACACTATCAGGCAAAAGTTCTGGTTAACTGGGCCGGTCAATCAGATGGAAGTTGTCCTCCAGATCCAACAGGTGCCGTTGGTTTAAATCATTACATTCAGGCAGTAAATGCATCTCCTCTAAAAGTATTTAATAAAACCACGGGAGCTCAGGTAGGCTCCATAAGGCAAATTGGAAGTTTGTGGAGTCCTGCAGTTGGGAATATGGGCGACCCAATCTTATTATACGATAAATTTGCCGATCGTTGGTTTGTTAGCCAGTTTGGAGCAAGTAATAAAATCTATATAGCGATATCAACTACCAATGATCCCTCAGGGACCTATTATACTTACACTTTCACATCTCCTGAGTTTCCGGATTATTTAAAATTCTCAATCTGGCAAGACGGATATTACATGACATCCAATCAAACCCAAAAAATATTCTGCTTCCAAAGGTCACAGATGATTTTAGGGCTTACACCAAAAAGTTTTTATAAAACTTTTTCTCCCCATCAGGGGAGCGGTTTCTTTTGTCCTTTACCTGCCGATGCTGATGGTCAATTGCCACCTGCTGGAACTCCCTGCCCGATTTTTTCTTACGAATGCAGCGAATGGGGTACTGGGTTTATTGATGCAATCAATATTTACAGCATGACCGTTAATTGGGCCCCAACCACACCTACTGCAACCATAACTTCAACACAATTACCTACCCAAGCTTTTAATGGCTCCTATAATGGAGCTTGGAATGATATTGCCCAGCCCGGTTCCTCTCAAAAGTTAGACGGCATAGGTGGGGTTTTGAATTTCAGAGCACAGCACAGAGTTTGGTCAGGATACAACAGTGTAGTTCTGTGCTGGATGGTAAAAATATCAACTACACCTGCTATCCGCCATAGTATTCGCTGGTGCGAATTACGTAAGACTGTACCTGCCGGAGTATGGAGTATTTATCAACAAGGCACTTATGCACCTGCAGATAGTTTGAACAGATGGTGTGGTAGCATTGCCATGGACGATTATGGCTCGATAGGGATGGCCTATGCTGTTTCCGGAACTTCGAACACAGGAGCTTCGGTTTATCCCAGCATACGCTACACCGGACGGAGAAATACAGATCCGCTGGGCACTATGTCTTTTGCTGAAACAGTCGCTATTGCCGGAACATCACCTGCTATGACTGCTTGCGGGAACCGTTTTGGCGATTATTCACATACTTCATTAGATCCTTCGGACGGAATTACCTTTTGGCATACTGGACAATATGTTTCAGGAGGTAATCCTGCTACGAGAATTTTCTCCTTCCAAATACCTTTTTATGTAGGTATTGAAGAAGAAAAAGCTCAGGATGCTCCCGGTGTTGTTGTTTATAAATCAGGTTTCGATCTGAATATAAACGCCAGTCATTTACCTTCGAACAATCAAATGGTGGTCGACCTTTTTGATATTAACGGTCAAAAAGTTAATGGCAAAACCATTGTTCCGGTAGCAAACTCATTCCAAACTTCATTCAATGTTACGGGATTGGCAGCAGGAACCTATCTGGTTAGAGTTGGCGAACCCAATACCAGTTTCCAAAAAGTAACCAAAGTGGTTATCGAATAATCAGGCATAATATTTGTTCTTACAAGACACTCAAAATCTATTCCTTCGCAAGAGGAAATTTTGAGTGTCTTTTTTTTAAATCATTTCTATGAAAAATCTAACGATCATTATTACAGTTTTGGCTCTTTTTATGGTTTCGTGCAAAACCAAACAGCAAAAACAAACTTCGTCGGTAACTCCGGTGGTTGCGACTGATGCTTCCACAGGGTCGTCGAACATTGTTGCAAAAACAAAAGGAAAAGTATCACATGAATATCGCCCCCAGGGATGCAATACGGTGGTGGTGTTGATTACAGATGGTTCGGCCGAGCCATTGACTTTGATTCCGGTGAAAACATTGCCTGCCGAATTCGATAAGGATGGCTTGACCATTTATTTCAACTATCTTCCCTCAAAGATGAAAAATCCGGAAGGATGCAATGTTGGCATCCCTGCAGTGCTTTCTGAGATTTCCTTCAAATAGTTTCCTGTAGTATAAAACTTACTGTTTTCTTCACAAACAGTTATGCGTTTTAACAATTATGCTTAATTTTATTGAGTATAAAAATTGCTTTCGATATGACACCAAAAAAATTGTTTAGGTTTTCGGGGTTACTGTCCATTTTTCTTCTTTTTTTCGTGCTAACCACATCCTGCGGTAAAGAGATCAGAGATTTTTTTAAAGCCATCAATCAATACGGATATAAAGCTAAGGAAGCTTTGAGCAAAAAAACAGTGGCTGTGGACAAGCAATTGCTGGGAGGCTATGTCTATAATTCGCTTCCGGTAATCATTTCGGCCAAGGATGACTTTACTTATCAACTGACTTTTTTGGCTGTGGAACTCGATCTGGAAGATGTGAAAGTGGATGCCAACATGAGCGTTATAAACAACGACCGCTACCTGAATATCGATATGGGCGAGAACTATTCGTTCTTAAAAATAAGCTCTTTTTTCAACAACGAACTGGAGGTTAAATTGCTGAGGAATTCAATTGCGCCTTACGTAAAACCGGAGCAATTAAAATCGTGGCTCGAAAAACATGGACGTGAAGAATCATTTGAACCCGATAGTATAGCATCGGTCGACATTTATTACGGTTTTTCTTTTAATAAGATCACCATCGAGAAAGCCTATCAGATACAAAGGGAACAAATTCATGAAAAGATGGTCGACCTGTTCAACGAATGCAAAGAGTATTACTGCTACGACGAACTGCAGAAAAGATATCCTAAAGAGCCTTTGCTGGCCCATGTGAGAGAGAATATTTTCAATAAATGCAAAACCATTGAAAACTATCAGAATTTCATCAACCATTTTCCGGAAGATGCCCTGGCAGAAAAAGCTAAGAGCCGCATTGACGGGATCAAAATGTTTAAGGCCGATAGCGTGAACTTTAATTTTGCTCTAAAGGAAAATACCATTGATGCTTTCGAGAACTTTATCGATAATAGTTCCACTTCGGTTTTCAGAGATTCGGCCGGGGTATATATTACGGCTCTGGCCAATAGAATAACCGAAAACGATATTGAATGGCGATGGACCGGTAGCAGCCGAACCGATGCACTGAAACTGATTTATCAGAAAATAGATTATTCAGATCAGCCGCTGAGCCAGGAATGGTTTCAGCAGCATCTTACCTTTTATTGCCTGAAACTGATGCAACCCGATGTTACCGAGAAAGGATTGTTGTATCTCGACAAACTGGCTGCCAAAAATCCCAGCAAGAATGAGATGCTAAACCTTTACCTCAGCAAAGGATTTTTGTTGTGGTCACTTGACAAAACAGAATTGTCGATCGAAGTTTTGCGTTCGAAAATTGAAGATTCATATACGGGTCAGAATGCCTTTTCTTTCCGGAATAAACTGAAATTATGGTATAAAGACCTGAAGGAAAGTGATGTTGTTTTCCCAAAAGAAAAGATTACCTGGAAAAAGATCAAAAAATTATAAAAGTATTGGTTTGGTGAAAAGTTGGTGTCTTGGTGTTTTTGTGGCTAAAACTATCTTGCCACCAAAGCACAAAATCACTAAAACTCACCAAAATATTTTTCCTGCTATAAGAATTCAGTCAATTATCCAATAGTATTAAGTGTTTCAAAAAGCAAGAACCATGGCGAAAAATAAAAACATCAGTGGGATAGTGTATTCTACCAATCCCGATTTCAAATATACTTCTGCAAATGCCCCTGAACCCAATACCCTGCCACCCCAACAGCAGGACCTCCGCATTTTTCTGGAGAAAAAACATAGAGGAGGTAAAACCGCCTGTGTGATCAAAGGTTTTGTTGGCAAACAAGGGGATCTGGACGAGCTTGGCAGACTATTGAAAACCAAATGCGGCACCGGGGGATCGGCCAAAGAAGGCGAGATCATCATTCAGGGCGATTGCCGCGACAAAATATTGCAGATACTGTTAGAAAAAGGCTATAAGGCAAAAAAAGCAGGTGGGTGAAAACGTCCACAAAACAACAATCTGTAGCCATTAGCCTCGTTTACTAGGTTTTACGAATACTCCCCAAGCCAATATTTAGTCAAATATTGGTCAGAAGACTTTTTTCCTTATTCAAAAGTAGTTTTCCCGAAGTCAAAAGACTTTTTTCCTTTATCAGAAGATATTTTTCTTTTGTCAGAAGATGTTTTTCTGAAATCAGAAAATGTTTTCCCTTTTTCAGAAGATATTTTCCCAGGTTCAGAAGACAATTTCCCGAAATCAGAAGACAATTTCCCGAATTCAGAAGACAATTTTCCTCGTTCAGAAGACAATTTTCCGAAGGAATTTCGGCTTCGGAGGTCGGGAAAACATCTTCGGAAAGAGGGATTTACCCATTTGACAATGGAAAAAATATTTCTGAACTATGTATCAAGACTTTGGAGCGAAGAAAAAGTATATTGGAGCGAAGAAAAAGTACTTTGGAAGGAGGCAAATGATCATAGAAAACAGAAAAAACATCTTTTGATTAATACAACTTTCATTTTGCATTTGAAATAGTCAGTTGCTAACACGGAACCATTCTTTTTGAGCCTGCAAATACATTTTTACATAAAAAAAGGGAACCCTTACAAGGATTCCCTTTCTTATTTTATAAGTAGTACTATTTCTTATCGAGTTCTATCAGTGCATTGAAAGTGGTTTTTTCCAGTGTAACCTTATCTTTATTGCCATAAACACACAAGGCTTTTTGATCGAGAATGTCTTTCACCATTTTGGCAAAAGCGCTGATATCGGCTGCCTTGGTCGATAGAATATCGTCGCGGTCTTTTTGCACATCGGCCAGTGTACGTTTGGTAAACCACGAGCTCACAGCATTGTCGCCTCTCTGCGAAGGAGTCATGGGGGTATCTATGCCCGAAATGGTGCCAAGAATAAAGCGTGTCATGGCATTTTCGTCGGCATTGAATTTGGTAAGAAAATCGAAAGTGGCCGTATAATTATCCAAGGTCGATTTCAGGTTGGGATCGCGATACGAGTTGAAAGTCATGGTTCCGTTGGGCGAAATATTGGCATAGCCACCGTAAGCACCACCTATTACGCGCACCTGATTGGTCAGCCAATCGCGCGAAATGATCTGGTTCAGCACCCTCATTTTTCCGTTCCATGTGTAACCGAGTTTTTTGAAATCGTAACCGGCAATTACATACTGAACTTTTGAACCGGTCAAGATACCTTCGTTCTTTTTCTCGGGAGTAAATTGCCAGGTATATAATTCAGGTTTTACCGACGGCATTGATTTAGTGAAGGTGGCGGTAGCTTTCAGAAAAGCATCCACATTGGTCTTACTGCAGGTGGTGGCTACCATCATGTTTTCTTTTGTAAACAAGAACTTCGCCGTATTGGTCAGTTTTTTCACGATCTTATCTGAATTCGTATTAAAGTCGCGCACCAATTGGCTAATAAACCAATAATATTCCAGTCCGCCTGTAAGTTCGTTGAACATACCCCGGTTGCTGAAATAAGAACTCAATCGGCCGGCAGCTACACGATTGCCATCGCGTTTCATGCTGGCATCGAGTTGCGATTGATGACGGACCAATATATCTTTCAAACGGGCCGTGTCGGTAAAGATGGTGTTATTGAGGATTTCGGAAGCCAGCTCGTACATTTTGTCTGCTTTGCCCGACATCATTTTAGCAGACACCGTGAACTTAGCTATCATTTTGTTGTCGTCCTGATTTTCGAAATAAGTATCCAAACTGGTATTGAATCCACCGGTATTGATATTCAATTCGCGGTTGAGTTCTCCGTAAGGATATTTTTTTGTATCCAATGAAGTCAACACATTTGATAACAGCGAGGCCCAAGGAATGAAATCATCAGGCAGCACATGCATATCGAAATACATGTCGGCATACACAATATTGTTTGTAAATTCGTCATGATACAAAACCTGAGTACCTCCGGCTTTCTTTTCGTCGCAACCATACCAAACACCTTTGGGATTAACATCGCTTATCTTCAGCAAAGGTATGGAAGCCAAAGCTTCGGGAGTATCTTCCCTTTTCTGAAATGCAATCAGCTCGTTGGTTTCTTTCACCAGTTTATCGAGGTCTGTGTCCGAAAGTTTCGATTTATAAGCAGCCAATTCGGCCTCCTGTTTGCTGTTTTTTACATTATCCAAACCGGGTTTGGGCTCCAATGCAATAAGTAAGGCATGTTTGTTATTGATAAAATAATCCGAAACTATGGTCTCGAGATACTTGTTTTTCATCGATTCCCTCAGTTGGGTCAAAGTTTTTTCGTATTCGATACCTAAAAAGGGATCGCCACCGAAAAACCAACCGGCCTGTATGCGCGACATGATACCTATCCCCTTTTGGGCATCGTTACCCTCGCGCAACTGAAATTCGTAGCGATTCAAAACTCCCTCTACTTCTTTCATATCAATACCTTTGGCCACAGCGTCTTTCAAGGTAGACATTACTATATCATAGAATTTTTGCTTATCGGCTGCATTGGCATTACGTGCTACAATGGTTATAACATTTTGTTTATAGTTGGAGCAATTGGCATTAAGGTCTTTCCCAACTCCTGCTTTTTGCAAAGCCATACGTACTGGAGCATTCTCCTGATTGAATAAGACCTCGCAAATAATATCAAGAGCCAGTCCTAAAACGTAATCAGTGTTTTGTCCGGCAACCAAGTCAAGGGATAAAAATGTCTGATCTTTGGTATCAGCTCCTTCCATCACCGAATAATACTCTGTCATATCCTTCATTGCCGAAAATGGTTTCTGATCAATAAATTCACCTTTCAGGCCCTTGCGCTGATATTTCGACAAGTATTCTTTATCCAGAAATTCAAGTTCTTTATTGACATCTGCATTTCCGTAAAGCATAATATAAGAGTTCTCAGGGGTGTAATACTTTTGATGAAATTTAATAAAATCATCGTAGGTCAGTGTCGGAATTGCATAAGGATACCCACCCGATTCGTATCCGTAAGGGCTTTCGGGGAAGAGGTTCTTGTAGATCTGGTACGACAACTCTCTGGAAGGATTTGAATAAGCGCCTTTCATTTCGTTATAAACAACCCCTTTGTAAATTACCGGCGAATCTTTCGCGGTAAGCTCATAGTGCCAGCCCTCCTGCTTCAGAATGCGCTGATCTTTATAAATCAATGGATGAAACACGGCATCCATATAAACCGACATCAGGTTGAAGTAGTCCTTTTCGTTCATACTTGCCAAAGGATACATAGTGTAATCCTTAGAAGTAAAAGCATTGATAAAAGTTTTCAAAGAGCCTTTCATCAGTACATCGAATGGGCTTTTCACGGGATACTTGTCCGAACCATTCAACACAGAATGTTCCATGATGTGGGCCACTCCGTTATCAGAAGCGGGAACGGTTTTGAAAGCGATGCTAAAGGTTTTGTTTTCGTCGGCTGCAGCTACTTTCATCAAAAGGGCGCCACTCTGCAAGTGCTCATAATAAAAGCATTCGGCATTAACTTCTTTTACAAATCGTTTTTCGATCAGTTTAAATCCGTGTGTGGTTTGTGAATTGGCCATAAAAGTAGAAAAGCAAAAAATGCTCAGAGATAAAATTAATAATAGTTTTTTCATTCAGGATGGGATTTTTAAATTTGACGCCAAATTAACCATTATTCGTTTCTCGGCAAAAAGAATTCTACGAAATACCCTTTATATTCGGCAAAACCCATCTTTTATCGGGTGAAACGGGTTGGATTAATTTCGGATGATGCACTTCCCGGCGCTATTGACTCCATCGATGGCCGCAGATATGATCCCTCCGGCATAACCGGCACCTTCGCCGCAAGGATACAAACCTTTGATGGTGATATGCTCCAAAGTTTCGGCATCCCTTGGAATGCGAACCGGAGAGGATGTCCGGGATTCGGGAGCATGAACCACAGCCTCGTTGGTCATAAATCCCTTCATGGCCTCGCCAAACTGACGGAAGCCCGACTGCAAAGCAGAGTGAATGAAATCGGGGAAAACCGAGCGAAGCTCCACGGATTCTATGCCGGGTTTGTATGATGTAACCGGCAGGTCGGCCGATTGTTTTCCAGATACAAAATCCATCAATCGCTGGGCCGGTACTTTTTGAGTACGTCCGGCTTCTTCCCAAGCCTTCTTCTCAACCGATCTTTGGAATTCCATGGCAGCCAAAGGACCAAATTCGGCAAATCCGGCAAAATCTTCGGGACGCAATTCAACTACTATGCCCGAATTGGCTGTGGGGAAATCGCGGCGCGAAGGCGACCAACCATTGGTAACCACCTCGCCGGGGCTGGTGGCACAGGGGGCTATCACACCACCGGGGCACATACAAAAGGAATACACTCCCCTGCCATTGACTTGTCTCACTATATTGTAGGCTGCCGGGGGCAGAAACTCTCCACGGTCCGTTCGCTTATACTGTATCTGATCGATGACGCTCTGCTGATGCTCGACCCTCACGCCCAGGGCAAAAGGTTTCAATTCTATTGGGATACCATTTCTGTAAAGCATCTCATAAATATCACGGGCCGAATGACCGGTAGCCAGAATTATTTTATCTGTTTCAAACTGATCGCCGGAAACCGTTTTAACTCCTGTGATGGCATTATTCTTAACCAAAATGTCCTTGACTCTCGAGTTGAAATGAATCTCGCCTCCGTGCGAAAGGATACAATCGCGGATGTTGGCAATGATACCGGGCAACTTGTTGGTTCCAATATGGGGGTGTGCATCGACCATGATCTGCTTGTCGGCACCAAAAGCCACCAGCAGTTGTATGATCTTATCCACATCTCCGCGTTTTTTCGAACGCGTATAAAGTTTGCCGTCAGAATAGGTTCCTGCACCGCCCTCACCGAAACAATAATTGGAATCTTCATTCACCAAATGGTCGATATTGATGGATTTCAGATCGGCCACCCGCTCGCGAACATCTTTGCCCCTTTCCAGTATTATGGGTTTTACGCCCGACTCCAGACAGCGCAAGGCTGCGAACAATCCTGCAGGACCTGCCCCTATAATTATTACATGGGGGGCCTTGGTTACATCCTTATAATCGGGAAGCGATACTTTACTCTCTGAAAAGTCTTCATTGATAAAAATCCTTAAAGAAAGATTGAGTTTTATGTTTCTTTGGCGTGCATCCACCGATTGTTTTAACAGTTCCACATAACGGATATCGGCCTCACGAATACCGCCCTTGCGGGCTGCCTGACGTTTGATCTCGTCGGGGTTGTTGATAAATTCGGGGGGTATCTGGATTTGAATTTCTTTTTGCATTAGGACAATTTTTCTGTAAAGATACTAAGAAACGGCCAAGCCCTAAAGCCCCAGGACTCAAATTCCAAGAACCAAATTCCAAGCGCCATGAGCCACGAACCATCCCATCCATTCTTCGATCTATCCATTTATCCATCCATTCCTCCATCCGCCGCGGAATACCAAGACCCAAATTCCAAATTCCAAGAACCAAATTCCAAGAACCAAGAACCAAGAGCCATAAGCCATTCCATCCATTCTTCCATCTATCCATTTATCCATCCATCATCAAAATTTTCCCCATTTATTTCCATTACCTTATATCTTTGTATAAATTTTATGGACTGATGTCTTCCTCCAAAAGAGTTTATCCTATCGTCTTTGCTTTGTTAGCTATCATTTTGGTATTGCTGACCCTTAGGTTTCGCTGGCAGGGCAATTCGGGCAGGGATTGGAACTACATTATAGACGGGGATTCCAAAGGCTACTATGCTTACCTCGAACAGATATTTGTTACCCACAATTTCGGGCAAGCCAAGGTAGATTACGAGCAGATCAATGCCGTTAATGGTCACAGCCTGATAAAATATTATGGCGGGACGGCCCTGCTGACCTCACCTTTCTTTTTGGTTTCGGCGGCCATTGCCTCAATAAGCCACCAACCCATGGATGCATATTCCGGGATATTTCAGAAGACCATGAGTCTGGCCGGAATTGTCTATCTTTTATTGGGATTGCTATTTGCCGCCAAGCTTCTGCGGCAATTTAAAATTTCGGATATAAACATTGTCCTCACTCTTATACTGTTCGTTTTCGGCAGTAATCTGCTTACCTATACGATACTTCACCCTATGATGTCGCACGTTTATTCCTTCTTTGCGATAAGCTTGCTTTTGTGGCTATTCAACAGTTTTGTTATGAGTGGCAAAAAGAAGTTTCTGCTTTGGAGTGCTTTCGTACTGGGATTGGTATACCTGATTCGCCCTTTGAACCTGTTGATCGTTTTCTTTCTGTTGTTTTTGGTGAACGATTTCAAAGGATTCATTGTCCTGCTAAAGAAAAACAGCAAGACAGTTCTCCTTGCCTTAGGACTGTTTCTGGCCACGGTAAGTCTGCAAAATATATTATGGTGGGTGCAATGTGGTAAGTTTTTCACCTGGTCTTATAGCCACGAAGGATTCTATTTCGCGCATCCCGAATTTTTCAGGGTATTGTTCGGTTTCCGTAAAGGTTTATTTGTTTACACTCCCCTGCTGGGAATTAGTCTGCTGGGTTTGCTGGTTTTGCTGCGAAAAAACAAAATACGTTTCTTTTTCGCCTCAGGTTTCTTACTGCTGATCACTTATCTCATCTCGGCCTGGTGGTGCTGGAGCTATTCCGATGGCTTGGGGATGCGTCCGTTCATCGATTTCTATGTGATCTTTATTTTGTTGTTTGCCCTTCTGCTGCAAAGCCTGAATGTCTGGATTAAATGGGCCGTGGTGGTGTTGTCTCTGGCCCCGCTTTCGCTGAATCTGCTGCAAAATTATCAGTATCAAAAGGGCATTCTTCATGCGGAGTATATGAATCGTGAGCGGTATCAGACAGTTTTCCTGAAAACCTCCGATGCCTATATGAATTGCTTCGGTGGCTCCGACGACCTGCCACCTTACAACTTTTATCAGCAGCAGGCTATCATAGAAACCCCTCTTATGCCCGGGGCTTTTACGCCCGATAGTGCCCATGTCGAAACCCAAAGGGGCGATACCGAAAAAGCTTTTGTGTACGACGACCGTTATGAGTTCAATTTTGTGTATAAGGTGAATAACTCTGAGGAATTGTTTCTTGCCCAAAAGACCTATGCGCTCATTCATCTGAAAAAACTGGACCTCCACCCCTGCCAGTTCCGAAAGACACTTTTTGTGGTGGCCCTCTCCTACCCCGACCGCAAAAATGCTTTTTTCAAGAGCTTTCCTCTGGAGCCTTATGCTTACCTGAAGCAGAAACACTGGCACGAACTCAGCTATACTATTATCCTGCCCAAAATCCAACAAAAGGATTTCGAGCTGAAGTTTTATATCTGGAACCGGAGTTTGGATATTTTTTTGGTGAAAGATGTCCAAATTAAAATTTTCAAGACGTCGTAAGACAGAAGTTATAAACTCACGTCTGAAAACCTCAATTATAAACTAATAATCCCTTGTCAATTCAATAAAAAAGAGTATTTTTGCCCTCCAATTTTTTTTGAATATCAACAAGATGATTAATATAACGTTACCCGACAATTCGGTAAGACAATATGCAGCAGGTGTCACAGGACACGAAATCGCCCTGAGTATCAGCGAAGGTCTTGCACGTAACGTATTGGCCATAGAGGTTAACGGCGAAGTTTTGGAGTCGAACCGTCCGCTGCATGCCGATGCCCACATCAAACTGCTCACATGGAACGATACGGAAGGCAAAGCTGCTTTCTGGCATACTTCGGCCCACATTATGGCCGAAGCCATTGAAGCTCTTTTCCCCGGAACCAAATTCGGCATAGGCCCCGACATAGAAAACGGTTTTTATTACGATATCGATATGGGCGAACGCCCCCTGACCGAATCGGATTTCAAAGCCATTGAAGATAAAATGCTTGAATTTGCGCGTGAAAGCCAGTTGCTGGTTCGCAAAGAGGTTAGCAAAGCCGAGGCTATTGATTATTTCACCAAAAAGAACGACGAATACAAACTGGAGCTGATAAACGACCTTACCGACGGAGAAATTACTTTTTACGAAAGTGGCCGTTTTACTGACCTTTGCCGCGGTCCGCATATTCCCAACTCGGGATTTATCAAAGCCGTAAAGGTGATGAGTTTGGCCGGTGCTTACTGGCGTGGCGATATAAAACGCAAACAGCTGACACGTGTTTACGGAATTACTTTCCCTAAGCAAAAAGATCTGCAGGAATACCTGGTATTGCTGGAAGAAGCTCAAAAACGCGATCACCGCAAACTGGGAAAAGAACTGGAACTCTTCACTTTTTCGCAGGCCGTAGGTTCGGGACTTCCTCTGTGGTTGCCCAAAGGAACCGCTTTGCGCGAAAGGCTGGAAACCTTCCTGAAAAAAGTGCAGCGTTCGGCAGGTTATGTTCAGGTGATGACACCTCATATCGGGAATGTAAATCTGTACAAGACATCAGGCCACTTCCAGAAATACGGAGCTGACTCGTTTCAACCCATCAACACTCCTATTGAAGGTGAACAATTTATGTTGAAACCCATGAATTGCCCTCACCATTGCGAGATATACAAATTTAAACCACGCTCATACAAAGACCTCCCCTTGCGTATGGCCGAATTCGGAACAGTGTATCGTTACGAACAAAGCGGCGAATTGCACGGGTTGACACGTGTACGTGGATTTACACAGGACGATGCTCATATTTTCTGCACCCCTGACCAGGTGAAAGCCGAGTTTGTGGGTGTGATAGAGATCGTAATGAAGATATTCAAAGCGCTGGATTTTAAAAATTTCACGGCACAGATATCGCTGAGAGATCCCAACGACAAAGAAAAGTATATAGGTTCAGATGAAAACTGGGACAAAGCCGAACAGGCCATTATCGACGTTACCAAAGAATACGGTATTGAGGCCGTCATCGAACTAGGAGAAGCTGCTTTCTACGGACCAAAACTCGACTTCATGGTAAGAGATGCCATTGGCCGTAAATGGCAACTGGGAACCATACAAGTGGACTATAACCTACCCGAGCGCTTCGAACTGGAATATATTGGCAATGACAATCAGAAACACCGTCCGGTGATGATTCACCGTGCTCCTTTCGGTTCTATGGAAAGATTTGTTGCGGTATTGATAGAGCATTGTGCCGGTAAATTCCCATTGTGGCTTGCTCCCGAACAGGTTACCATCATCCCTATCAGCGAAAAATTTGAGAATTATGCAAAAAATGTATCGGAATTGCTAAAAAATTACGATATTCGCAGCCAAATTGATAACCGTAACGAAAAAACGGGGAAGAAAATCAGGGACGCAGAGATTGAACGCATTCCATACATGTTGATAGTGGGCGAAAAAGAAGAAGCTGAAGGTACGGTTTCTGTAAGGAAGCAAGGCGAAGGAGACATGGGTTCATTCTCGATAGAAGGTTTTGCCAACCTGATAAACGATGAAATTAAAAACGCAATAGAATAAATTATTAACTAAATATAGGAGGATTTGTTATAGCTATCCAAGCAAATAATTATCGTGGCAGAGGTTTTGTGAAAAAAGAAGACGCACACAAAATTAACGGCAAAATTCTGGCACCTGTTGTACGTGTAGTTGGAGAAGATATTGAAACAGGAATATTTCCAATAAAGGAAGCCATTGCAATAGCTGAAGACATGGGTTTGGATTTGGTTGAAATATCGCCAACGGCCAATCCCCCGGTTTGTAAAGTGGTTGATTACAAAAAATTCCTTTACGAACAAAAGCGGAAACAGAAAGAAATGAAAGCCAAAGCGGCTAAAGTTGTGGTAAAAGAGATCAGATTAGGACCCAACACAGATGATCACGACTTCAATTTCAAACTGAAACATGCTATAAAATTTTTGCAGGACGGATGTAAAGTTAAGGTGGATGTATTCTTCAGAGGAAGATCAATAGTTTACAAGGAACAAGGTGAAATTATTCTTTTAAAATTTGCTCAGGAACTGATAGACTATGGTAAACCCGAACAACTTCCAAAATTAGAAGGAAAGCGAATGATAATGATAATGACTCCCAAAAAATAAAATTTTAAATAACAATCACATAAATCAAATTGTAAAATGCCAAAAATGAAATCAGTTTCCGGAGCTAAAAAAAGATTAGACTTTACCGGAACCGGAAAAATCAAAAGGAAACATGCTTACAAAAGTCACATTCTTACAAAGAAATCCATCAAACGGAAAAGGAATTTAACCTATTCTGACACCGTTGCCAAAGTGGACGAAAAAAGAGTGAAACAAATGTTAGCTTGTTAAAGTAACTTAATTATTAACTTGTTTGCAGCATCAAAGATTCCATTAAAGGGGAACGCTGAAACAAAAAACAAAAAACTATGCCACGTTCAGTAAATTCAGTAGCATCAAAACACAAAAAGAAAAAGATTCTCAGCCGGGTTAAAGGACAATTCGGAAGAAGGAAAAATGTTTGGACCGTAGCGAAAAACGCTTACGAAAAAGGTTTGCAATATGCTTACCGCGATCGTCGTAATAAGAAACGTGATTTCAGAGGTTTGTGGATCAACCGTATCAATGCTGGTGTTCGCCAGTATGGAATGAGTTATTCGGTATTTATCGGAAAACTTCATGCAAAAGGTATCGAACTTAACCGTAAAACCTTAGCTGATCTCGCTATGAATCAGCCCGAAGCTTTCAAAGCCGTTGTGGATGCTGTGAAATAAATAATTCTACGAAAAAAATAAAAAGGGGTCGATAATATCGCCCCCTTTTTTTATGCATTAATTTGTACATAAAAATCTTTATCTCAAAATAATTCTACGATTCTTAACTGTTTTATTATAAATTGCTGATATTTGCAAATACAATGGAATGCGATGCTAATTCATTTTAAAATAAAGAGTATTTTCTTACTCATAGTTTCTCTTCTCTTTATTTGTATCTCTTGTAAAAAGGACAGCAAGAATATCATACGTGTCGAAGGCAAGGTCCATGATCCAAATACCAATGAGTTTGTAGCCGGAGCAAAAGTGGTTCTTGCGGCAAGCAAGTTAACCTCAGGTGGGATTTTCAGTTCGGGATATGAAGACCTAGCCACCATGACTACTGATGCTTCAGGCGTATTCTCCTGTGAATTTAAAGAAGAGAAATTTTCTGGGTATAGAATCACTATTTCGAAGGATCATTATTTTGGATTTACTGAGGACCTGACTACTTCTGATCTGGTAGCAGGGAATACATTTTCACCTACTTATTCTATACACCCTGAATGCTTTATCAATATGCAAGTTCGTAATTTGATACCTGAAGATACCAATGATCATATTTCGTATAGTTTATCCAGTGGTTGGGTAAGTTGTTATGAATGTTGCGATTATACTTTGTTCCATGGATATGGTCTTTATTATTCTGACACCATAATTTGCAGGACTTACGGTAATCAAAATGTAACCGTTACCTATAATGTTACAAAAGGAGGCAATACATTGCTTCACACCCTGAATCATTATTGCAATGCCTTTGATACGACAAATTTTATCATTTCTTATTAGTTTATAGATGAAAATCAAAGAAATTGTAATTATTGGATCGGGAAATCTTGCGACTAACCTTGCCTTGGCACTCTATGAATCCGGAAAAAAGATTGTCTGTGTTTACAGCAGAACTCTGGTGAATGCTAAAATCCTAGCTGAGCAATGTGAATCAGAATTTACAAATTTTCTGGAAGAAATACCAAAAACAGCAGACCTATATATTATTGCGGTCAACGATTCATCGATTAAGGAGATATCAGATAGACTCACGAATTTGAACGGTATTGTTGTTCACACATCCGGCAGTATTCCACTTTCAGTTTTTTCGAATAAAATTAATAACTGTGGGGTGTTCTATCCTTTAATGACATTCTCAAAGAATAAGAAAATAAGCTTTAAGGATATCCCTATATGTCTGGAAGCAAACTCGGTGAGAAAGCTTATTGCCTTGCAGAAACTGGCAAATTCCATCTCTAAAAACACACTTGAAATTTCATCAGAAAAAAGAAAAACACTCCATCTGGCTGCCGTATTTGCATGCAACTTTACCAATCTTAATTATTCAATTGCTGACGACCTGCTTCAAAAAAGCAGCATTTCGTTTGATCTATTAAAACCATTAATACAAGAAACTGCCCGAAGAATTCTTTCGGACAAACCTTCAGAACTTCAAACCGGCCCTGCCATTCGCGAAAATTACGAAATTATACAGGAACAAGTTAACTTATTAAATGCAATGCCAGAATATCAAGAGGTTTACAATATTTTAAGCAAACTTATCATATCAATTAAGCATAAAAATGACGAATTATAAAGAGATCCTAGTAAATATAAATACGCTCATCTTTGATTATGACGGTGTGCTTACTGATGGTACCGTTCTTACTACTGAAAATGGTGACCAATTAAGAACTGGTTACGTTAGAGATGGATATGCTTTGCATCTCGCAATAAAAAAAGGGTACAATGTTGCCATAATTAGTGGTGGGACATCGACATCTATTCTAAAACGATGTGAGTCATTAAACCTTAAAGACGTTTACATTGGAATTGGAAATAAAATTGAAACTTTTATGAATTACATTGCTCAAAAAGAAGTTTCTTCTGATCAGGTATTATATATGGGCGATGATATTCCCGATTACAAAGTCATGCAAATGGTTGGATTACCAGCCTGCCCAGCAGATGCAGCTGAGGAAATAAAATCAGTTTCAAAATTTATCTCTGCCTTTAAGGGTGGTCAAGGTTGTGTGCGAGACATAATAGAGCAACTGATGAAAGTGCAAGGAAAATGGATGAATGATGATGCATTTGAATGGTAAAAGCATTCACTATTTTCATTTTTAGCTGAATATCCCTATCAATAATGCCATATAGACAAAGTCTTATGGCATAAAATACTTGATTTATCTTTTCTTTTTGACTCATTTTAGTAGTTCTTAATGTGAAAACTATGGATCTTGCCACAAAAACTTTTCAGAAATTATCAACAACCATGAAAAAAAACTTGCATTTTTTATTCTATTAATCCTACATTTGAGACATTAAATTTAAACAATTATTATCATGGGAAAAGTGTACACAAAAACTATCCAAAAACTGTTGCTAATAGCAGTAATTTTCCTGACTTATCAATTTCATTCTTTTGCTCAGACTCCTACTACTCAGGACTGTTTGGGTGCTATACCTGTATGCAATTCAACTTATTGGAATTTGAATTCTTATTCAGGACAAGGTAATTATCCTACAGAAATTAATGGAAGTGGAGGGACCTGTTTAGCTTCAGGGGAATTAAATGATGTATGGTATACTTTCACAGTATTATCAAGCGGGCAATTAAGTTTTGTTATACAACCCAATAATAATTCCGATGATTATGATTGGGCATTGTTTAATTTAACAAACGCCAATTGTTCCGATATTTATGGGAATATAGGTTTACAAGTATGTTGCAATTATTCCGGAACTGATGGAGCAACAGGAATGTATAATCCGGCAAATGCGTCATGCAGTGCTGGAGGATCCGATGAACCCATAAGCCCAACAGTAGGAGTTGTTGCCGGACAGACCTATGTTCTTAATGTTAGTAATTTTAGTAGCTCTACATCAGGATATAATTTAAACTTTTCAGCATCAACAGCATCCATTTTCGATAATACGCCACCCGTATTCCAATCTGTTAATACTGCTGCCATTTATTGTGGTACGAATCAGTTATCTTTCAATTTTTCTGAGAATGTTTTATGTAGTACAATAAATACCTGTGATTTTAGTCTAACTGGTCCAGGAGGTCCTTATACAATAACAGCAATTACTGGTGCTGCTTGTACATCGGGCGGGGCAATGGAAAATACTTTTACCATAACATACTTCCCCCCGATTACACAATCGGGCACATATAATATTGCCTTGGTGGCAGGTTGTGGGTCAGTAACGGATCTTTGCGGGAATGTCGCACCTCCAAATAATTTTAACTTTAATGTAACTGCACCTGGTGCTTCTATCAGTCCTTCTTCAGCCTCAGTTTGTCCTACAGGGTGCGTCACACTGACTGCCAGTGGTGGAACTAATTACACATGGTCGAATGGATTGGGAACTAATCCTGTTGTTAATGTATGCCCTGCAGCAACGACCACCTATTTTGTTACTGCAACAAGTGCCAGTTGTACAAGTACTGCCAGTGTTGTTGTTACAGTGAAGCCAACCCCAACCGTCACAGTACCATCAAATATTGTGGTCTGTAATAACGGCAATGTCCCGGCAACCAACTTTGTCAGCACCCCTGCTGGTGGGACATTTGCATGGACCAACAATAATACATCTATAGGGTTAGGAGCCAGTGGCTCGGGAAATGTCCCAGCGTTTACTGCAACTAATCCTGGCTCAACACCTATTGTTGGTACAATTACCGTTACACCCACGCTCAATGGATGTGCCGGACCTCCTTCCAGCTATACTATTACGGTCAATCCAACACCCACAGTAAATGTTCCCGCTGATTTTTCTGTTTGTAACGGAGCCGTTGTTCCAGGGACTGTGTTTTCAAGTATTCCGGCTGGTGGTAGCTACACATGGACCAATAGTAATACCGCAATTGGACTAGGGACCAACGGGATAGGAAATGTACCCTCATTTTCAGCATCGAATTCTGGTTCCTCTCCAATAACAGCAACAATTACTGTGACTCCTACTGTGAATAGTTGTCCGGGAACTCCATCTACCTATATTATTACAGTAAATCCCACTCCAACTGTGGTCGTGCCAGCAAACTTTGCAGTTTGCAACGGTGCTACTGTGCCAGTAAGTGCATTTACCAGTATGACACCCGGGGCTACCTTTGCATGGTCAAATAATAATACCTCAATCGGACTTGGTGCCAATGGCATTGGAAATGTTCCTGCATTTACTGCAACCAATTCAGGTACTACTCCTATATCAGGCACTATTACTGTAACTCCTTCGGCAAATGGATGTCCGGGAACCCCTTCTACATATATTATCACTATAAACCCGACTCCAACTGTTTCTGTTCCTTCAAATATTGTTGTTTGCAACGGGACGACTGTTCCGGCAAGTGCATTTAGCAGTCCGACTCCCGGAACTACGTTTGCATGGACGAACAGCAATACTGCAATTGGACTTGTTGCAAATGGCATAGGAGATGTGCCATCATTTAACGCGACTAATGCCGGAGCAACTCCAATTTCGGGCACTATTATAGTAACCCCAACAGCAAATGGGTGTACAGGAACACCTTCTACTTATACAATCACAGTAAATCCGACTCCAACGGTAGTTGTACCTTCAAACTTTGCAGTATGCAACGGGGCGACAGTACCGGCAACTGCTTTATCCAGTACTACTCCAGGTGCAACTTATAGCTGGACGAACAACAATACATCTATTGGGTTGGGGGCCAATGGAATTGGCGATGTACCTTCCTTTACTGCTACAAACCCGGGAATAGCACCCATAACAGCCACCATTACTGTAACTCCGTCAGCAAATGGATGTACAGGTACTCCATCCAGTTATATTATCACTGTGAATCCTACTCCTACCGTGGTTGTCCCTTCAAGTTTTGCGATCTGTAATGGCGCAATTGTGCCAGCAACCGTATTTACAAGTCCTGTTGCAGGAGCCACATTTTCATGGACTAACAGCAATACTGCTATAGGACTTGTAGCAAACGGGAATGGAAATGTACCCTCGTTTACAGCAACCAATACCGGTTCAAGCCCTATAACAGGAACAATCACTGTTACACCTTCAGCAAATGGGTGTTCAGGGACTCCATCTTCTTATACCATCACTGTGAATCCAACAGCAATTGTGATTGTTCCTGCAAACTTTGCAGTTTGTAATGGGGCAATAGTGCCAGCTACAGCATTTACAAGTTCAACACCTGGATCGACTTTTACATGGACAAATAATAATACAGCCATTGGATTAATTGGCAGTGGAAATGGCGATGTTCCTTCGTTTACTGCAACAAACACCGGAACCTTACCGATAACGGGTACAATAACTGTAACGCCTTCAGCAAATAGCTGTACGGGAACTCCATCCACTTATATAATCACAGTAAACCCAACTCCAACAGTTGTTGTCCCAGCGAATATCGTAGTTTGTAACGGAACAACTGTTAATACCACCGCATTTACCAGCCCAACTCCCGGAACTACTTATTCGTGGACCAATACTGATCCAACAATTGGATTGTCAACAAGCGGGAACGGAAATATGCCATCATTTACTGCAACCAATACTGGGCCTTTGCCGGTTACTGCAACAATAACGGTTACACCGTCGGCCAACGGTTGTACAGGGACTCCTTCGACCTACACTATCACAGTAAATCCGACTGCATCCGTTGTGGTTCCAGCAAACATTGTAATTTGTAATGGCGGAAATGTTCCAGCTACTTTCTTTACCAGTACTACTCCCGGAGCTACATTTGCATGGACCAACAGCAATATAGCCATTGGACTGGCAGCCAGCGGGAATGGCAACGTGCCTGCTTTCACTGCAACCAATACCGGAAGCAACCCCATAACAGCTACCATCACAGTAACACCAACAGCAAATAGTTGTACCGGGACTCCTTCAACCTATACGATTACTGTGAATCCAACTGCTATTGTAGTTGTTCCATCAAATATTGTAATTTGCAATGGAGGGACTATCCCAACTGCTGTATTTACAAGTCCAACACAGGGTACAACCTATACTTGGACAAACAATAATACGGCAATTGGTTTAGGTGCAAGCGGTATTGGAAATATACCCTCGTTTACAGCAACCAATGCAGGAACCGCTCCAATTTCTGCCACTATTACTGTTACGCCTACAGCTAATAATTGTACCGGAACCTCTTCAAGTTATACTATTACTGTTAATCCAACTCCAACCGTTGTTGTACCGTCCGATATTGTAATATGCACAGGTGGTACTATTCCATCAACAGCATTTACCGGACCGGTTTCAGGAACTACCTACGCCTGGACAAACAATAATACAACTATTGGATTGGCAGCCAACGGAAACGGAGATGTTCCATCGTTTACAGCAACTAATCCCGGGATCGACCCCATCTACGCTACTATTACAGTTACTCCAACAGCCAACAACTGTACGGGAACGCAATCAACATACCAGATAACAGTTAACCCCATACAATCCTCAAGTTTCACCGTTACAACGCCAGTCTGCGGTTTGGGAAGTTCAGCGGTAACTTATACCGGAACCGGAACGAATGATGCTTCTTACACATGGAATTTTGACGGAGGAACTGCCACCCCTGTTGGAGGGTTGGAAACTTACACAGTTCATTGGACCTCGGCAGGAATTTACAATATAACTTTAAGTGTGAGTATGTATGGTTGTACATCAAGTATAACCACGCAGACGGTGGCAGTCAGTAATATTACACTAAATGCAACAACTACTGAAAATGTATCATGCTTCGGACTGACAGACGGTTCGGCGACAGTTGCGGCTACCAACGGTTTGGGTGATTATTTATACTCTTGGAATACAAGTCCGCCTCAGAATACACAAATTGCAAACAATCTGGGTGCGGGAACTTATATCGTTACAGTAACAGATAGTGTGGGTTGTTCGAAAACCGATACGGTTTTAATCACCCAACCCAATCTGCTGACTGCTTCTGCTCAATGGTCGGAGCAGGTCTCCTGCCATAATGTAAGCGATGCAAGCATTACGGTTACGGCTCAGGGTGGAACCTTGCCTTATACCTATGCATTGAACGGAGGAGCGCCGCAAAGCTCGAATGTTTTTGACAACCTCCCTGGAGGAACTTATGATGTTTTGGTGACAGACGCTCATGGTTGCACTAGCAGTATTTCGGAGATATTTATTATTAACCCCGATTCTATTACTGCTACTTTCCTCTACTATTCCAATGCCAATTGTTTTGGAACTACAGGCGGTTCAGTTGAAGTTGTTCCGGCTGGTGGCACGCCTGCATATACCTATTTATGGTCGAATAACGCCACTACTGCAAAGATAGATGAACTGGAAAGCAAGGTATATACCGTAACCGTTACCGATTCAAGAGAATGTACAGGAGTTTTCTCGGTTGAAATCTTGAAAGATCCTAAGGTTGAATTGGTAATTCATAATGCATTTTCGCCAAATGGTGACGGTAAAAACGATGAATGGTTTATAGAAAACCTCCAACTCTATCCCGAAAACGAACTGGTAATTATCAACCGCTGGGGAAATGAGGTGTATTCGATCAACGGATATCAGAACGACTGGGACGGAGGCAACCTGAATGAAGGCACTTACTTCTATGTACTGAAAGTGAACATGTGCTACGATATAACAACATTAAAGGGTTATATAACCTTATTACGTTAATTCAACAAATACTTTAATATTCCAAAAAAACAAAAACTATGAAAAGAATAATCAGTATTTCAGTTTTGGTAATTATTGTATTATCAGGCTATGCACAGCAAAACTCCCCGTTCAGTCAATACATTTTTAACCAGATGCTGATTAATCCTGCTTATGTGGGAACCAAACAGCAACACAACCTGAACTTAACTTTTGCTTCGCAATGGACGGGGTTCAAGGGTTCACCCACCACTGAAACCCTCAGCGCCGAAGGACCTATTACCAAGAATATGGGCTATGGGGTTCACTTCCTTAATGACAAAATTGGTGCTCAATCGACACAAAGTTTGTTCGGAAGCTTTGCCTACTTCATTAAATTCAGCGAAAAATGGAGGTTGTCCTTAGGTTTGGCTGTCGGTATCACGAATGCAATGGTTGATGGTTCGAAACTCGACACAAAAGATGCCGACGACCCAGCTATCCCTATTACAAAAGAAAGTGCACTAAGGTTCGACTCGAAAGCCGGTCTTTTCCTTTACTCAAGGCGTTTTTATTTTGGTTTTTCTGCTTCTGATCTATTGGCTGATATCTCGAAAAGTGAAAATATGCTGGTGGCTAAACCAGTCAGGCATTATTTCATCTCGACCGGTTATCTGTTCGATGCCGGTAAGAGTTTGAAGATAAAACCCAGCATTTTGTTCCGCGAAGATTTTAAAGCACCCACTAATTTCGATATCAACCTGTTCTTCCTTATAAAAGAAAAGATATGGTTAGGTGTCACCGGACGATTTGGTGCGCAGATATTTAAGAATCCCAGTCTGGACAAAACGCTGAAGTTTCAGGATGCTATGGTCTTTTTGGCCGAATGGAACATCACACGCAGTTTGAGGATAGGATATGCTTATACTTGGTCGCTTTCGAAACTGAGCGGATATTCAGGTCACGAAATAGAGATCGGCTATTCCTTCCCTAAAAAGGTCGGTACAAAAATGAAATCACCCAGATATTTTTAATTTAATAACTCAAAAGCTTATGAAAACAAATTTATTAAAAATGAAAAATATAGCTCTGTTCATTTTTGTTTTTCTGATCGCCGGCAGCACTTTCGCGCAAAACAGCCTGCAGAAAGCACAGCAAATGGTTTTAAATTATGAATATCAGAAAGCCATTACCCTGTATAACGATTATTTCAAAACTAATACACCCGCTATTGACGATGCAAGAAGCCTGGCGCAGTGCTATATGATGGTGAACGACTCGAAATCAGCTACCGAATGGATGGGAAAAGTGGTTGCTTACAAAGAGGCAAAAGCTTCGGATAAACTGAACTATGCCAACCTGCTGAAATCGGAAGGCCAATACGATGAAGCTATCACACAGTTTACGGCCTACAAAGCTATGGTTCCGGCCGAAAGCGCTCAGGTGGACCAATGGATAGAAGCCTGCAAGAAATCTGAGAAATGGATTGGAAAACCCACCTATTTCGACATCACTAATGCCAAAGTATTCAACTCTTCGAACTCGGAATTCGGGCTGATACCTTTCGAAAAAGGCTACATCATCACTTCGGACCGCAAACTGGAAGGTGTAAAGTATAGCAATAACGAACTTTACAGCGGAACATTAAACCCATATTATAAGCTGTATTTCATGAATACCGATAAAGCCGGTACCACCCTGAACGAAATAAAACCTATGGTGGACCTGAACAATGATTATCACAACGGACCGGGAGTTTTTACCACAGCCGACCAGACTATGTATTTTACGCGTACCTTGATGGTGAAAGTTCCGAAAAAACCTCTCAATCCCGACCCTACCAACTGGTTCGACCTGTCGAAATCATCGGATTATGTGAACCGCCTGACAATATTTACTGCTAAGGTTGCCAATGGCAAATGGACCGATATTAAGCCCTTTGCCTACAACAAACCTGAAGAATATTCGGTGGGTCATCCGGCTCTTTCGCCTGATGGAAAAGTAATGTATTTTGCATCGGATATGCCGGGCGGAGTTGGGGCTACTGATATTTACTACAGCGAGAAAAACAGCGACGGCACATGGGGCAAACCTGTAAATTGCGGTAATGTGATCAACACTAATGGTAAAGAATTATTTCCCTATATGGACGCCAGCGGCACCCTGTTCTTCTCGAGCGAAGGCTTGCCCGGTTTGGGCGGACTTGATATTTTTGCCGCCAAAGGCAGCAAAAACAACTGGTCGGCTCCTGAAAACCTGAAGTTCCCATTGAACTCATCGCGTGATGATTTTTCCATCTATTTCACCGAGGTGGGCAAAGCCGGTTATCTGGCTTCGAACCGGGCTAGCGGTATGGGTAGTGATGATATTTATAGCTTTGTGGAAAACCCTCCCAAGAATCTGATACTTTCCGTTGTGACCAAGGAAAAACTTGATAATAACAAAGTAGGACCTTTAGCTGGTGTTGACCTGGAAATTGTGAACCAATCCATGGCCAAGACAAAAAAGTATACATCAGATGCCAAAGGCAGTCTATTTGAGACGGCTGACTGCGGTACAACCTACGAAATAAAAGGAAAAAAAGACGGGTATCTTTCGCAAATGAAGACAGTGGAAGCGAAATGTTCTACAAAAAACGACACTCTGGTTGTGGAACTCACCTTCGACAAACTGGTTATTGAAAAGCCAATTGCCTTGTACAATATTTATTATGATTTCGACAAATGGGATATCAGACCCGACCAGGCCGTTGAACTCGATAATCTGGTGGTGGTGCTGAACGAAAATCCACAGATTTTGGTGGAACTGGGTTCGCATACCGACTGCCGCGGATCGAATGAGTATAACAATACGCTTTCGCAGAAACGTGCCGATGCTGCTGTGAAATACATTGTAAGCAAAGGAATCGATAAGAAACGTATTACTGCCAAAGGGTATGGAGAAACTCAACCCGTGAACAAATGCACTGACGGTGTAGCATGCTCTGAAGAAGATTACCAGATGAACCGCCGCACCGAATATAAGGTGATTGGTATTGACAAGACCATCAAAGTGAAGAGCCAAGCCAAGACACCTAAGAATATTGTTGGCAAAACTGCATCAAAAGATGCCAAACCCCGTTATCACGAAGTGGCGACGGGCGAAACACTTTACAGCATTGCCAACCTGTATAAAACGAGTATTGACAAACTGAAACAACTGAATAACCTGCCGGATAATACGATTATTGTGGGGCAGAAGTTGAAACTTTATTAAACTGGTATTTGGTAGATAGTATTTAGTATACAAAGGGCCTGTGCGATGAGCATGGGCTTTTTATTAGGATATCAGGAAGATTGTTATTAATGGTTATTCGCCGCGGCGGAGCTGAAGCGTCATTTGCTTCACGTCATTTGTTGTCATTAATTGTTATTTGCCCCAAAGGTCCAAAGGACTCTCCATAGGAGTCCTGCGGACCTCTGGAGGGCCCCTTATATGTTTGCAAAATTAAAATTTAGAGATAAAAAAGAAAAAGCTAAAC
>CAZRFL010000028.1:21912-40447 GCA_964599365.1 uncultured Bacteroidales bacterium | reverse complement strand
ATACTAATTTTTTTACTCTAACGTAATGAAATCTGTGATTTTATACAACAATGAATGTGATTTTCATCACACCCATAAAATTATTGCTACCTTTGCTCAAAACAACAACTAATATGTTCAAGTGTGAACACTGTAACAGTAAATGCATAGCCGGTCAGATGCCACAATCCATTCTTGACAACTTGAAAAAGAATATTAGCAGGGTTAATTTCAAAAAAGGAGATTTTATTTTCAAGGAAGGGGAATTATCTCAAAAAGTAGCTTTTCTGAAATGTGGCATTGTAAAATTACACATGCATGGTCCGGTTAAAGAAAAGATACTCCGTATAGTTAAGGCTCCTACCTATGTCGGATTACCTACCTCTATATCCAACAACATCAATCATTTTTCGGCCACGGCCATTATTGATACTTCTGTTTGCTTTATCGATACCGAACAATTTCGCGAATTCATTTATAATAACGGGAAAATTGCCTTTCAGATTATGATAGAAATGAGTGAGAACGAACTAATGGATTATAATCGCTACACAAATCAATCTCAAAAACAAATACCCGGAATGATTGCTGAAACCATTTTGTGTTTGTCAGACAGGATTTTTAATGAAGAAAATCGTTTTATATTCCCATTATCACAATCCGAACTTGCAGATCTGGTAGGAACTTCAAGAGAGAGTGTAAGCAGGATACTTTCAGATTTCAGCCAAAATAAGATAATATCTTTCAACGGAAAAGAGTTGAATATACTGAAAAGGGAGATGCTGGAAGAGATTAGTGCTAAAGGATAATGACATTCTTATATAATTTAAGTTTACTGGAGCTTCTCCACTCTCTTTTGCATGTGATATTTATCACATCATTATTTTTCTAACAATCATATTTACTGTTGTTTTCAATAATTTTTCAGGACTTGGTTCCGAAAATTACCCGACACTTTTTTTTCTGAAGTTAAAAATAAAATACTTTCGCAAAATTAAAACAGTTCAGAATCATTAGTTACGAGGAATTGTAAATAAGAATCTGAATAATGAAAGTCGATTTTTTATCATAAGAAAAACAAAGTTTATGTTCAAGACAATTCGTCTATCAGGAATAGCTCTGGTGCTGATATTTTTCGCTAATGCATGCCATAGGGGCAATCAAAGTAACAAAGGTCCTGAAACAGTAGCCATCAATCCTCTGGAAGGAAGAGAACTCCCTCACCTCGATCACTCAGCCTATTTCAATGAACCTATCGATTCAGCCCAAAAAGTTACCCGCATGTGCCTCAAATGTCATCCCGGCAGTGCTCAGGAAATTATGAAAACAGCCCACTGGACCTGGATCAGCGGCGACGCCATTCGAAACGGAAAAACCATTCTCCTGGGCAAACGCAACCAGGTCAACAACTTTTGCATCAGCGTCGTAGGCAACTGGGGCTCCTGTGTCACCTGCCATGCGGGTTACGGATGGGGCGATAACAATTTCAACTTTTCCAAAGAAGAGAATGTCGACTGCCTGGTGTGTCATGATGGTTCGGGCACCTATTCTAAAACCAAACTCGGCTATCCCAACAAAAATGTCGACCTGAAACTGGTCGCCGGAAGTGTTCGCAGACCCAATCGCGAAAACTGCGGCGCCTGCCATTTCAGTGGTGGCGGTGGTATGGGAGTGAAACATGGCGATCTCGACGAATCTCTGCTCAATGCCAACCAGGAACTCGATTACCACATGGGAAAACTCAACTTCCAGTGTCAGGATTGTCACCAGACAAGCCACCATGTCATTGCCGGAAAATTAAACACCACCTATACCGCTAAAACCAAAGTCGTTCGTTTCACTTGCGAAACCTGCCATACAGCCAAACCTCATACCGATCCTTTGATCAACGATCATACCGACCGTATAGCTTGTCAAACCTGTCACATTCCCGAGTTTGCGCGCAAGCTCACCACAAAAATGGCTTGGGACTGGTCCAAAGCCGGAGATTCAACCCGCAAAGACAGCCCTCACGAGTATCTGAAAATCAAAGGTGAATTCCATTATGAGGAAGATGTGGTTCCTACTTATGCCTGGTTCAATGGCAAAATGGACCGCTATGTATTAGGCGACAAACTCGATAACGAAGAAGAGCACTATATTAACAGGCCTTTGGGGTCGCGTACCAGTAAAGATGCCAAAATTTGGCCTTTCAAAGTGCACCATACCGTTCAGCCTTATGATCCCGTCAACAACATAATCATTCCGCCGGTTACCAGTGGTGAAGGTGGATTCTGGACCAAATTCGACTGGGACTTTGCTATCAAGAAAGGAGCCGAACTCAATGGATTACCCTATAGTGGCAAATATGATTTCACAAAAACCAAAATGTACTGGCCCATCAACCATATGGTAACCACCCAACAGAATGCCCTAACCTGCAAAAAATGCCATTCCCCCGAAGGTCGTTTAAACTGGAAGGAACTCGGATACGAACGCGACCCTGTTCAGGTTGGCCCCAATAAAAAAAACTAATACACAAGAGCAATGAAAAAGAAACCAAACCCTGTCAAAAACCCGTACTTTGCCGGGACCATTCTCGGAATAGTTCTCTTTGGCGCCTTTGCGCTAACACATAGCGGACTCGGAGCCTCCGGGGCCATCGGCCGCATTCAGGTGTCCATCACCAAATTGTTTTGGTCCGCACACGTCGATCAGGTGGGCACATTCGCTGCCATCGGCGCCGGCGAACGCAACCCCCTCGACCATGCTTCTGTCTTTCTACTCCTGGGCACATTCGCCGGTGGAATGATTTCAGCATTTATCAATCGCCGTTTGAAATTCGAAATATTTAAAGGACCGAAAATAACAAACTTCCAAAGACTCTTTTTTGCACTTTTAGGAGGAGTTATAATGGGCTATGGAGCTCGTTTTGCCCGCGGATGTACTTCCGGCCAGGCACTATCGGGTGGAGCAGTACTCTCTTTAGGGAGTTGGGCTTTTATGTTTAGTGTATTTATTGGTGGCTATGCGGTAGCCTGGTTTGTTCGCCGCCTTTGGGCAAATTAATCTTAAAACAAGGAGGATGTTATGATATTACCTGTTGATGTAATTGCAATGTTTGGGAAAATTGGCGGATACGCTGTTTTCTTAGCTATAGGTGCCGGCTTCGGCGTCGCTCTCGAATTGGCCGGTTTTGGCGATTCACGACGCCTGGCCGCTCAATTCTATTTAAAAGATATGACAGTTCTGAAAACCATGTTTACCGGAATTATTGTCGCATGTCTTTTGATTTTTCTATCTGCAGCCATCGGATGGCTCGATTTTTCGCAGTTGGCCGTAAACCAAACCTTCCTGTGGCCCGGCATAGTGGGTGGCCTTATCATGGGCGTTGGTTTTATTGTGGGTGGATATTGTCCGGGCACATCAGTGGTAGCCGCCGCCAGTTTCAAAATTGATGGCATCTTTTTCCTTATGGGAACCATTATTGGCGTAGGCTTTTTTGGCGATACCCTCCCCCATTTCGAAAATTTCTGGTATTCCTCCTTCACCGATCGCTATCTCGTTTCCGATTGGCTCGGATGGTCAGTAGGAGCTACTGTTTTCGGAGTTACCATTATGGCTGTCGCCATGTTTTATGGTGCCGAAAAAATTGAAGAATACTTTCGTAACAAAGGTACTGACAAACCCTGGTCATGGAAAATCAGCCGTCGTTCCTACATTTTTGGCGCAGCTACCCTCATTGCAGTGGCTTCAATAATTTGGATCATTGGTCAGCCCGATCCTATAAGAAAATGGAAGATCATGGAAAAACAATATGCAGGTCAACTTACTTCAAAATCTGTTTTCATTCATCCATTGGAATATGTTAAGACCTACAACGAATCTTCCATCAAACTGGTCACACTTGATTTGCGTGAGGAAAAAGATTTTAATGCCTTCCACCTTAGCGGTTCAGAAAACCTAAAACTCAACGATTTTCTCGACACAAAAGTCGTGTCTCCGCTGGTGCAATTACCTCCTCAGGGAGTTGTAGTATTGATTGCCGATAATGATTCTGTTTCTGTGAAAGCCTGGCAATATCTGAAGGTTCAGGGTGTACTCAACCTCTATATTTTAGAAAATGGGCTACACGACTGGAATCAGCTTTTTGCCGATAAAACCATTGAAGGAAAACCTGTAAAGCTCACATGTCCTCAGGGCGAAGTGCTCAAACAATTCCCGAAAAACGCTTATGTTCCTAAGATTAAAATCACTTCCAAGAAACACGCCGGAGGACTTTGCGGCTAATTTATTAAAAAACGTATGAAATTATTATCATCCACATTACAAGTATTAGCCGGTTTTCTGGTCTTCGCATTGCTGGCTCCTGTTGCATTAGCACAAACTTCCTCACCATCCAACAACGATTGCGTTACCTGTCATGAAAAGAGTATTCCCACGCAAACATACAGTTCATCGGTTCATCGCACCCTTATGTGCACAGCCTGCCATATTACTGATGCGGCCAAAACTGACAACAATACCCATGACGGAAAAACAGCTTGTGTAGTTACTTTTAAAGAAGTAAATTGCAGCAACTGTCATGCTTCTATTGTAAGCGAGCATGCTTCAAGTGTTCATAATGGCCAACGTTTGCCGGTTAGCTGTGCAAAATGCCATACCGACATTCACACCATCACTTCTCTCAAAAATGACAAGGTAGCTGCCGCTAAACTATGCTCACAATGCCATGAGAAGGAGTCGGCTTATTTCAAATCCATACATTATCAGGCGCTGTTAAAAGGCAATGCTGATGCTCCTACCTGTACTGATTGTCATGGACGTCATGCCATCAGCAAAATTGACAACATTGCTCAGGGACGTATATTTCACACACAGGCATGTTTAAAGTGTCATGCTGATGCCGACATGATGGCTCGTAACAAAGTAACCAATATTGCTCCCGAAACTTATTTTGAGAGCTATCATGGCAAAAACATGCGATTGGGCTATCCCGAAAAGGTGGCCGGTTGTGCCGATTGCCATGGTGCACATAATATTTTTCCTCAAAAGGACACCAATTCAACGGTTAATGCAGCTCACCTGACCAATACCTGCAAACAATGTCATGACGCAGCAGGCGATAAGTTTGCCAAATTTATTCCTCACGCCGAACCCACCAATCATGCTAAATTCCCTACGCTTTTTTGGGTTACTATTTGCATGAATGCACTGCTCATAGCAGTCTTTGTATTCTTTTGGGTCCATTCATTGTTGTGGGCATTCAGAGGTTTTGTGGAAAAGAAACAGGCCCGCAATGCCTTATTGTTTTCCACTCCGGCATCACATACTTCTAATCACAAAAAGATACGCCCCAAGGTTTACAGACGTTTCAAGCCATTCCATATTATTATGCATCTTTTCGTGGTGACCAGTTTCCTCGGACTGGCCTTAACCGGTCTTCCGCTAAAATTTAATGAGAGTGTATGGGGCAAGGCTTTAATGGACTTTTTTGGTGGTACCGTTAATGCCGGTTTCATCCATCGCATTTGCGCCATCATTACTTTTGGATATTTATTTGTTGCTCTGGTAATGAGCTTTCGGTTCCTGTTTTCCAAAAAGACTTCAAATTTAGGATTCTGGAAAAGACTTTTCGGGCCCGATTCGCTTTTCCCAACCCGAAGGGATTTGCGTGACATTAAAGCCATGTTCCGTTGGTTCTTCTTCCGTGGTCCCAAGCCAACTTTTGACCGTTGGACCTATTGGGAAAAATTCGATTTCCTGGCGGTGTTTTGGGGAGTGGCGGTTATCGGCATGAGTGGTTTATTGCTCTGGTTCCCCGAATTCTTTGGAAGATTCCTACCCGGATGGTATTTTAATGTAGCTACTATAATCCATTCCGACGAGGCCTTGCTGGCTGTTGGTTTCATCTTTACCATTCACTTCTTCAACACCCATTTCCGTGTTGAGAAGTTCCCAATGGATTTCGTTATTTTCAACGGACAGGTAACAGAAGAGGAAATGATTCATGAAAGAAGCGAACAGTGGGAACGTTATCAAAAACTCGGTATCACAAAAGATTTTGAAGTTGATAAACCCACCCCGCTGATTTGGGAAATCGCTATGCGCGTGTTTGGTCTGCTTGCGGTGCTAACAGGTATGATTCTCGCTTTGCTTATAATTTATACCTTTATAAGCTAAGTTCTTTTTACCCTGTTCAGATGCGAATTATGCAGCAGCCGTCTGTCAGCCAACATGCCATGGATGTTGCAGCATGATTTGGGAGGAACTATCAGTGAAAGTGTGAACCGGTTGTTTTATGTTTTAGTGAAACCGGGGGTCGAAGGCGGAGCAGGGCATTTGGCTATTAACTGAATCAGTGGGTTATAATTTGCCCAATCATTGCTAAAATCTCATCCAACTTTGCTGAAAATCTCTAGTTTTTGCAAATCAGTTATAGTGATTATTTTTCCGTCAGTTTCGATATAACCATCCTCCTGAAGTTCTGACAGAACATGACTGATATTGGTTTCTGAACATTGCACATATTCGGCCATTTCCTGACGCGAAACGGGTATTTTAAAGCTATTGGAATGAAACACATTCCTGGCCAGATGAATAATGATAGAGACTACTCTGCCTATTACCTGTTTATGAGAACGGTTTACGTATTGTTTCAGCAAATCCTCATAAATAGGAAATTGTGTTTTCACAAGGTTAAAACATAGTGTTTTATCTTCCCTGGCCAAACTTCTCAACTCATTGGCATCAATCAGGCAGGCTTCGCTATCGGCCACGGCGGCAATAGAATACTGATTGTATTGCGAATTAAAAATCCCCATACATCCGACCAGCAAAGGCGGGCCGGCAATAGTAATTATGGCAACTTTTCCGTTTTCACTTTGATGAAATACTTTTATCATACCATGAGTCAGATAAATCAAGTGAGTATACGCACTACCCTGCTTCATAAGGTTTTCGCCCCTGGAAAAATGTAAGGGGGTAGTGTGATTCAAGCACAATCCGTTGTTATAATTGCCGTTAAATTCAAGTAACTGTTTCTTAAACAAACAAATATTACAATGGGCTGAGGAGGCTTCTGTAATCTTCTCCATTAGTTTTACAAATAGTTAGTACTGGATAATAGCAAAAATAACATAATTTTAATTAATGATGGCAGATGTGCAAAATTGCACATTTTTTCTGCAAAATTTCACAATTTCGGGTGCAATATTGCAGCTTAATAGCTGAAGAACAGAC
Organism: uncultured Bacteroidales bacterium; assembly: GCA_964599365.1. GTDB lineage: Bacteria > Bacteroidota > Bacteroidia > Bacteroidales > CAIWKO01 > CAIWKO01. The sequence goes on along the minus strand of CAZRFL010000028.1, from coordinate 33,247 downwards.
ATTATATACTATAACTTTGCAACATCAATTATGGGATAAGCCGAAAACCCAAAAACAGAGTAGGCGCAAAATCAAACCCTGAGGAATTTGCTCCGGAGGGTTACAAAAAATACAATTATGAAAAAGCTTGTAAAATATTTTCACATTACATTAGGTCTGAACAAAATGACCGTTGATGAAGAAACCACCTTTGCTTACGGTATAAAAACCACAGGCGACCCCGATGTTCTCACTCCCTCTTACACCGATGCTGAGCTTCAGGCTTTGGCCGATAAGGTAAGAAATGATGCGGCCCTGCGTACCACAGCACCGGCAAAAACTCTTACCGCCCAGGAACAACAACATGTAGATGCACTGTCGCGGGCCATAGTTTCGGTTAAAAGCGATGTGGAAACCATTGCCAACAAAAAGGCACAGGGCAACAAAGCCATTTTCGACCAGATAGTTACCAGAATCGGGTTCGGACCCAAGGCTGACTATACCAGACGCCCGCGTGCTTTCGAATTCCTTAGTTCTGATTCAGGTTGTTTTCATGTAAGGGTACCATTGGCCGGCAAAGGAGCCATCACCTATTATTATCGTTATGGAATTACTTCCGCATTAAATGTTATGCCTTCCACCTGGGAACCCTATATAGCCTTGTCTGTAACCGAAGTTATTGTTAGCGGCATCAAGAGCGGCACCATAGTTGGAGTGCAATATGCTGCTTTACAAAGCCCCAGACATACCAATAAAGCAAACAATCAAAATCAAACCCCTGCACCAGATAGCGGATCGAGTCAGATTTTGACTACCCCCACATTAAATGACAAAGGAAAAGTCGTAATACCTCACCAATCATCTTATCTGGAATGGAGCGAAATTCTGTATTTCATTATTCCGGGTACTAATACCGAATCATAAGCCCGATTTGCTTACCCGTCTTATGCAATAAGACTGAAACAAACTACACATTGGTTTGTTTCAGTCTTATTTTTTTTGGGGCCAAATTTTGTATAAAAATGCTCTATTTCCCGATTTTTTTACCGGCATTTCACTGCGGTTTATAGAAATCCCTAAATACTTATAACCTACTGTTTATACGTAACTTCTGCCTAAAAAGTATTGAAGTTGGATTGTACTATAAGGACAACAAACTCCAACTCGTTGAAAATGACTTTCAATACATTGAAATCGAATTTCAACATGTTGAAGACGACTTCCAATATGTTGATACGAATTGCAATATATTGGCAACGACCTTCAATGTATTGAAATAAGGCTGACATAAATTAACATTCGGCTTCAATACATTGAAGACTAACTTCAATGTATTGACAATCGTCTTCAATATAAGATCAACTACCTATCTTTCATTGAAGGCTGACTCCAATACTTTCCAGACAAATTAGAACAAATCTTGTATTCAATAACCTGAATATCAAATAAAGTATGTTTGCAGTTTTCTTCTTGCTGCTGCTTTTCCATATTATTGTATCAATCCCGTACTAAATACATCAAAGCCGTTATCCTTTGCCATCTGCATGGCCGGTTGGTTTTGCATGATACCGCTGCCCCAATAATTATGGTCGTATACATAAGGAGTCTTGAACCAACTATCGATATTCATTATAATTTCAACCTCACGTGTTTTATCCTTTTCGATAGTAAAGGCTGAATTGGGCAAGGTAACATTGAAATAGTTCTGCACAAAGGCATAGATTGAATCGGTGTTGATTACATTGCTGTGATAAAGTTGTCCTATGCCCATGTGAAAGGCAAAATTCTGAATCACATCGGAGGTATCGCGCCATTTTCCATTCATCATCATATAATGATATCCACCGCCCAATATTCCCGGCCACATCATATTCACCTCGGGCGGATTCACAAACATCATGGTGATGTTTTTGGCTTCCGAAATGCCGAATGTAAACGAAATGGAATTATAGCTTCCCGCAGGGATATCGTCATAAACACTCCAACTGAGGGTAGAGGGGATTTCGATATCCACATAATTGATGTCTTTCCAGCCGTCAATCAGTTTGCTGGACCCATCTGTATTATGCAGGGTAACATCCGAAATAAAATACATCAGCTGATTCACCTCATAATGGTTACCGGCGGCATTGATATATTGCATGCTGTCTTTTGCCAAAGGCAAGCCATCCACCAGGTGAGTGAAGTTGAATTTAATTTTCCCATGCTCTTTTGCAGGTTCGGGATCAACGGGTTTGTCTTTACATCCAAAAAATCCACAGAACGTCAATAATACAACCGACAATAAGAGTTTGCTTTTCATTTTACCTAGATTTTAACATTCACATTAAAATAAAACACACGACCGGGTTCGTATAACTTGCCTGTGGTTCCAATCATCTTTCGGTTCAAATGCTCGTAATAGGCACGGTCGAAAATATTATTGACTCCCATTGATACCGAAACGTACTTTATGATATTGTATTTTACGGAAAAGTTCAACAAAGCAAATCCGGGTGTATAGGGTTCGTACGATGCCTCTGAAGTATGGCGTTGATCGGCCACAATGCGGGTAGATATCTTTGGGACCAGTTTTCCTTTCAGGAATTTATAGAAAACGCTGATGGTGGTTTCCAGTGGGGGGATTTCTGATAAGGCATCGTTTTTCAAAACGGTATCGCCGCTAACACTATTGCCCGTCATAAGATATTTGGTTGCCGAAGGAACATAAGCATAGGTATAAGCAGCCACCACGCTGCCTCCCCATTTATATTTATCTGAGGTAGTATAACCAAATTCAACCCCGGTAAAGCCCACCGATTTAATATTTACAAATTGTTTCACTCCAGGTGCACCTAAGGTTTGAGGCGTAATTACGGTTGGGGGCACCCATGCAGACCCTATATAATCCTGTACATAAGAATAGAAACCATTCAGATAAAAATTTCCTGCCTTTTCGTGAGAGTACTTGAAGGTAAGGTCGGCTTCATTATTTTTTTCCGGTTTTAACTGAGGATTTCCGAGATAATCAAAATTATCGTAGCCCACAGGCATCAGTTTGATATAGCGTTCCAGCATATTGGGACTTCGGGTTCCGCGGCCCAATGCCAGTGAAACATACAATCCTTCTGCAATTTGTTTTGTGATGCCTGCCGAAATGCTGAAATTGAAATAATTCGACGAAATGTCATCAAAATAAGCAATGTCGTTCTTTACCAACTTCAACGAATCTTCTGAGAAGGCCGAATTGTAGTCAAACCTGATGGCAGCATCTAACTCCCAGGATGAAAAGAAAGTCTTGTATTCGGCAAACAGGCCAATGTTTTGTGTTTTCGATTGATTCCACAGGTTCGATTTCTTCACCGTAGTTGTTCCCATCATAATCATAGTCATTGTGCGGCCTCCATCTTTATACACATCCTCGTAATCGAGACCGACAAATATTTTGTGTTTCTTGATCTGCAAGCCCATTTCGGCCCTTCCGCCAATATTCAGTGCATTTACGTCAGAAACCATTTGGCGGGCAGTCCAGTTCGACCTGTGGCTGTTGTCCATCAGATGATCGACCTGCGAAAAATAGATTTTCACATCCAGCGATTTTATGATAGAAGACAGATCAACCGCATTATAATCCAAGGCTATCAAACGGGTATCATCGCTTTTTTCATCCATAGGCAAGGCAGGATACATAACGTTTCTGCCATGGATTTCGTTATAAGATAGCATAATGCTGTGGTTCTTTTTGGGCGAAAAACCCAGTTTGCCCCCATAATTATATTTACGGAAAGACGAACTGTAGGTAGTATCGTGTCCCGCAGCATTTCCGCTTTGGTAGTTGCCATAATCTCTATAACCTCCTGTCAGCATAAAATAAATCTTTTTATTGCCTCCCCACACCGAAACATGTTCCTTTTGACCGTTCCAGTTGGTTTCAAAACCATAGAGCGCATCGGCATGAATTTCGAATTTCTCTGTTGGATGAGGTTTTTCTGTAACCAGATTGATCACTCCACCCAATGCCGGACCATATTTTAATACAAAGGGACCTTTGATGACCTCAATATTTTCAATATCCTCAGCTTCCACATGAGCCGAAACCGGGTCCATTCTGTTGGGGCAGCCGTTTTCTATCTTCACCCCATTGTCGAGCACAACATTCAACTGGCTAAACTTAAATCCACGTATCACGGGATCAACCGCCACTCCACCTTTTCTCACCCCCGAAACATTGGGTATGGATCGCAGAAAATCGCCCACATCGCGTATGGCAATACCATCGAGTTGCTCTTTCTGAATATTGGTTTCCATATAGGGTAACTTCTTCAGAATACTATCCCTAATTTCGAAAGGGGTTAACTTAATAGTGTCTTTGGTTATCTGAGCCTGTAATACATACGAATAGGTTAAAAACCCAATTAAAATTAGCGCTGTTTTTTTCACAATAATAAGGTTTTATTTGTTTTTAATATTTCTTTATTTAGTGATTACATACATGATCTTGCCCCCCGGCATGATGATGATCATGCTGTTGACAAATGCTGCCACTGTCAGTAACCTTACCTACTACATATAGTTTTACAACCATATCAGCATTGCCTTCGCAACCTCTCAGGACATCTATTCCTGAATGCTTCAATACGTTAATGGCCCCTTCGCCTATACCGCCTACCAGCATGATGCTTACACCTTTGGCTGCCAATACTCCGGCTATATTTGATTTACATCCGCAACCCTGTGGCGAAGCAATATTCTCAACTCCACTGATCTCTCCATTAGCGTTTATATTATAAACTTTATACGATTCGCAATGGCCAAAATGGCCATCAATTTGGTTGGTATTAGTAACCGGTACTGCAATTTTCATGTCTTTTATCATAGTGTTTTTTTTAGTTATAAAAATTTGAACTGGAAATTTCTTCCCGATTCTAGTATCATTGGTTGCCGTTTCTCCATCCGTGTCTATGCTGATTTCCGTTACCATTGCCTTTTCCGTTGCCATGGCAATATCCTTTTCCACAACATTTTCCGCTATTTTTGCCCTGCCTGTTATCACAGATGCCGTCATTATTCTTATCCACAAAATTTCTTCCTTTAGCGGTTTGTGTCTTATTCGACCCTTGTCTGTTGTCGCAAATTCCGTCATTATTTTTATCGATAAAGTTTCTTCCGCTAAAGTTCTTGGTGGATTTTGCGGTGGTTCGGTTATCGCAAATTCCGTCATTGTTTTTGTCCACATAATTTGCGCCCTTGTTATCAGACACAATACCTGTGTTTGTATTTGTTGAGCTTTTTTGTTGTGCAATGGCTCCCATAACTGAAAGCAGAAAAACAACCATGCTGATGATAATTACTTTTGTTTTCATTTTTATTTCTCCTTATTTTTAAGTGATTACTATTTTTTTTCCTTGTTGAGAATTAACAACTCTTCTTGCCCATAAACCGGACAGTTCGCGCATTTAACGTGATTTTCTATCCCTTCGAACATTTTGAAACATCGGTTGCACTTCACCCAGTCTTTTTCAAACTCAACGTTTCCTCCTTCAATAACAATAGCCAATCCCTCTACAAAAGCTTTGGCTATTTTTTTTAATGCGCTGTTGTACATTCTTGTTAAAGTAGGGCGTGAAATTTTCATTTTTAATGCCGCCTGATCCTGTGGCAGATTCTCGTATTCGACCAATTTAAAACTTTCATATTCATCAAATTGCAGCTTAACTGGTTTTGTTTTGCACAGAGGCATTCCAAAGGGTTTAAACCCGTTCATTTTGGGAGGATCAAACAATTTTCGGTTTATGACAGGACGTGACATTTGGCTTCTTTTTACAAAGATAAGAAAATAATAGTGAACCTGCGTTCATAATTCTCAAATTAATTAATTAATTTTACCGGGAATTTCAAACAGTAAAAAAAAGAGGGCGGGAATAAAATTTGTTTTGAAAAAAAAATAGAAAAATCAATAAAACAAAAGTGCATCAATAATAAAATACAGTACCTTTGAATCATACTTAAACCAATAAAATCATGAAAAAATCAGTATTTTTTACACTAATGGCCGTTCTGTTTTTAGCGGCTTGCACCCAAACAGAAAAAAAACAAGTAGTTGTCACCGAAATGGATTCAACCATGACACCCTCCTGTTGTTCCATGAAAGATGGAATGTTTATTCACATCAGCAACGCCGGCAACGATCCTCACCGCGCCGTGATGCCATTAAAAATGGCAGCTATGATGGCCATGGATAAACCAGTTGTGGTTTATTTTGATATCAAAGGCATTGAATTGGTGCTGAAAGATGCCAAGGATGTAACCTATCCTACTTTCCCTTCTTCAAAAGAATCATTGAAAAAGCTGGTGGATATGAAAGTCACTCTTATGGCTTGTCCCAGTTGCATGACAGCAGCCGGAAAAACTGCCGACGATTTGATACCGGGTGTAATCATGGCTGAGAAAGAAAAATTCTTCGACTTTACCAAGGGCCGTATCCTTACTTTGGATTATTGATAATCCTTTCGAAAGACTTATACAAAAATGTCAATTGTAAGAAACGGCCCACAATGTATCAAAACGATTTTTACGTTTAGTTACTGAAGGGAATATTCACACACACAAAAAAGGCACGGTTTTCCGTGCCTTTTTTTTTAATCATGATAAACGTATTTTAGAAGTTGAATTGAACTGCAAAAATGGCTCGTAGATTAGCCACATCAGAATATTTTGTGATTACACCTTTATCATCGCGGTTCAACTTTTTGGTATCCACATTCATTGTGGCATAATAAGCAGTAGTATATTCAATTTCGGTCATGAATTGAAACTTCCCGGCTATAAATACCAGGCGCGGTGCAATTCTGTATAAATGCTTAATATCCGATCCTCTATTTGTATTCGAATAATCAATAATCTTAGCTGAAGTACCCATATTCTGAGTATAGCCTGCAAACAAACCTACCTGAATTTTCTTGCCATTGGTCATCAATTCTGTCCATGCCGATAAAGTATTGAAAGGGGTATAGTCTTTCTGCATAATAGAAGAATCATTTATACCACTGACAGCATAACCACCCAACATGGTTAGATCAAAAACATTCTGACCATAAGCTGCATAAACTTTCCAGGTAATGGGTTTGCATTTATATTTTGCAAAAAGCACACTGTAGAAACCTCCCAGTTGTTCGTTCACTTTATATTTTGTGATATTGGTTTTTGTAACCGCAGGAATAGTATGATAATTGCCCGCGGTATCAATAACAACATAAGCAGGAGTTACTGAAGTTGTTGTAATTTCGCTGGTCAGGCGTGGAGCAATGAACTTATACCCCCCCCCTATTCCAATCAAAAACTCTGTATTGTTCGAATCATTTTTGGTGGCATACTGAAATTGCAAACCCAGGTCAGGAATAGAAGTATTTCTTAAAGAAACTGATGACCCTCCGGGGCTCACAAAATCGCGTTGCGAGCAAGCCGTGAACATACCACTAAACTTTCCAAACTTCTGAGTAACCCTGATCTGAGGATTTCTGGAAAATGCCTGGAAAGGCGAACCAGTGTTAAACGACACCACTCCGGGGAAACTGTTAGGATTAAACATAGGATGCCAGTATTGTCCCAGCAATATTTCTGTTTTGGTCCAATTCAGTTTAATATATGCATGACGCAATCTGAATCCGTTGGCATCAACAAAATAGGCATTTTCGTTCCCAAAGAAGTCGGCTTCCACTACTGCAGAAGTCTTTGCTTTGCATACATCTGGTCCGGTAATCTTAACTGTTAACCTCGATTGAATTGATAGGAAGTTAAAATTCGATTTAGAATTCATGTCATCTCCATTGGCATCATGATCTACTTTATTGGGATAAAGCAGAAAATGACCTTCACGTATAGAAGTGTTCTGACGAGTATCCCAGAAAAAGTCGTTCTTAATAAATCCTGAGAAATTAATGCTGAACTTAGAATCCTTTTCCTGCGCTATTCCAAGCAAAGGCAAAAGAATTGCAAATAAAACAATAATGTGTTTTTTCATTTCACGCTGTTTTTAACTTAATTACTATTTACTGAAATCTTTGGTCGCATTATCTTTCTGTGTCAGTAAGGATACTATCACCAAAGTGATTACTGCTAATGGTATGGAAATAATTCCGGGGTTATCCAAAGGAATGGGGGCATCCTTGGGAATCAAACCATACTTTTCATACATGGTTGGCGAAAATAAAATAATTCCAATTGAGGAAACTATACCTACCACAATTGACCATGAAATACCTTTGGCTGTCGTTTTCTTCCAAAATAAAAGGAATAATATAGCAGGAAGGTTAGCAGATGCTGCCACGGCAAAAGCAAGACCCACCAAAAATGACACATTCATACCTTTAAATAAAATCCCTAAAATAATGGCAAATACACCTACACAGAAAGCAGCAATTTTGCCAGCCTTAACTTTACCCTTATCTGTCATTTCAACCTTTAGATACTTATCAATAAAATCGTGGGCGATAGCTCCTGACGAAGCAACAATGAGGCCGCTCACCGTTCCGAGCACAGTGGCAAAAGCAATGGCCGAAATGATGGAGAACAAACCCACCCCAAATGATTTAGCCAAAAGAGGACCAGACATGTTACTGCTTTCGACATCAAGAACTCCGTTTATCATTGAACCAAGTCCCATGTATAAAGTAAGCACATAGAAAAATCCAATTGCCGCAATGGCAACAATAGTGGATTTACGGGCTGCTCGTTGACTAGGGACTGTATAATATCTGATAAGAATATGAGGCAAAGCTGATGTTCCTAAAAACAAAGCAAGCATCAGTGACAAGAAGTTCAGCTTATCCCAAAAAGTTGCTCCGGCAGCTTTGGATAATTTATACAATAATCCCGGCTTCATCACATCTGTACCTTTCGTAGGTTTCTGATACCATACAGTTACCGCATCGTCCCCATCCTTAAATGCCTTTTTGGAGAACCTGATAACTTCACTCTTTTCAATGGCTTTTATAAATTCAAATGGTCCAACAGACCCTGTTTTATCAACCTCTTTCCCATCTACAATAATTTTACTCAGATGTCCAACCTGATAGAATTTCTTTTCTGACTTAGGAGCACCATTATACAGTTTCTCACCATTAGCATTTACAGTGGTATAAAGCATTTCATCCAAGGTACCCGTACTGTCTTTCTTGCTTAATTTATACCAACATGTTCTACCATCTTTTTCAAGTTTTACAAAAACCAACTTATCAACCACTTTGGTAGTTTTAACCTGATACGTTGAATCCTGCACCTTAACAATTGTGTCATTAGTTACAATGGCACCCACCTTTGCAAATTGATGATAACCATCATTGGGTTTTAAATTTAATCCGTGTTGTAGAATATAAATTGTAAGAATGGTTGAAAAAACTATCAATAAAGCTCCTTTGATAAACTGCACGTAGGTGGTTGAAGTCATACCTGCTGTTGCCACAATAAAAATCACAATGGAACCGACTATTACAACTCCCATCCAATGAGGCAAACCAAGCAAAGGAACCACCAGATCGCCGGCACCTACCATTTGAGGTATCAGATAAAACACCGATACAATTAAAGTACTGATGGAGGCAGTCAACTTAATAGATTTGGAATCAAATCTGGAATCCAAAGCATCCGTAAAAGTATATTTCCCCAACTTACGTAGCGGTTCAGCTACTAAAAATAATGCCACTACCCATCCGGCCAGATACCCTATTGAATATAGAAAACCATCATAACCCGAATAAGCGATCATCCCGCAAATACCCAGAAAAGAAGCCGCTGACAGGTAATCACCAGCAAATGCAATACCATTAACACCCCAGTGAATTTTTCCGCCGGCTGCATAATAACTTGCTGCCGATTTTGTTTTCCTGGCAAAGAAAAAGGATAATCCCAATACCAACCCAACAATAAATAAAAATATGGCTACAGCCCAATTTGAAACTTCGTATATCATGTTTTTAGGATTTTAAATTATTTCTTATTCATTTTATTTTCCATTCGGGTGCAAAAATAATTATAGATAAATCCCATAACTATCGCAAGACCAATTAAACCAAAGCCATAAATGATGGCAATATTTTGTTCTCCTATCAGTTCAAGGCCCATGAGTTCAGGCTTGGTTAAACCAATAATTACAAAACCCGAATAAATCAGCGTGTATACAATAAATAATATAACACCTAATTTTGCTTTTTTTGGAGCAGCGTTGTCGGTTTCAAATACTCCTGATGGTTCATGTAGCATAATTCCTCCTTTTTATTAATTTTTTAGGCTCCAAAGATATTAATTAATGCATATGGTATCTTTTAAAAAAAAGTTGAAATTAAACATTGATTTACATCAACTTTTCACTAAATTTGTCCATCGAAATTTTACTCATGAAATTCTCCAAAAAACACAACTGTTCAAGCTGTTTGCAGAAATGCGACATTTATTCTACCATAGCAAAAAACAATGAAAACATCAATGATATCAAGCCATTGCACGCACAATTCAAAAAACATGACATTATTTGCAAACAAGGCACAGAAGTGACCCATTCCCTATTTCTCATGAAAGGAACTGCCAAACTCTACATTGAAGGATTGAATAACCGTAATATCATATTGTATATTCTCAAACCTCCCGCTTACATAGGCCTGTTATCATTCTTCGAAAGCCCAAATTACTCCTATTCTGTTGCTGCCCTGGAGGATTCGGAAGTATGTTTTATTGACCTGGCATTGGTTAAGAAATTGTATGTGGAAAATCATGAGCTTCTGCTCAGGCTGAACAAAGCTTTTGGAAAATCAGTATCCAGCATCATGAAAAAAATCATATCATTAAATCAGAAACAGATCAGAGGACGAATTGCGGAAAACCTTATTTATTTGTCAAATCTTCATAATTCACACAAATTCCATTTGGGTTTATCAAGAAAAGAAATAGGTGAAATGATAGCTATTTCGGAAGAAAATACGGTTCGTTTGCTTACTGAATTTTCGAAGGAAAATATTATTTCGCTTAAAGGGAGGGAAATTGAAATACATGATATGCCTCTGTTAAAGAAAATAAGTGAAGTAGGTTAAACTTTCAATTGATAAATTAATGAGAATACAATACTGTTCCGATCTTCACCTTGAGATGGAACATAACAGCAGGTACTTGATCAATAAGCCCCTGAAGGTTAGTGGAGATATACTTATTTTGGCAGGCGATATTGTCCCTTTGCACGATGAGCAGTTCAAAAATTCGTTTTTCAGCTTTATCGCAACTAATTACAAACAGGTTTTCTGGATTCCAGGGAACCACGAATTTTATCATAAAGACATGAGCGAATTCAACACCTCGTTCAATATTGAGTTGAGAAGTAATATTAACATAG
>CAZRFL010000028.1:0-21902 GCA_964599365.1 uncultured Bacteroidales bacterium | reverse complement strand
GAAATACATGCAGAGAACGAAAAAACCATTGAACAGGGTGTTTCTGATTTTGATTGTATCACAAACAATAATAGAAAACTGAGAGCAAAGGATGTGAATAACCTTCACCATGATTGCCAGCATTTTATTTCACAAGCATTAAAAAAGGAGCACCCTAAAACTGTCGTAATAACTCATCATTTGCCCTCTGCAATGTGCAACTCAAAGACACATAACAAAAGTCCTATTAATGAAGCCTTCTGTGTGGACATGACTGAATTTATTGAGAATTGCGGTGCCAACTTTTGGCTATATGGTCACAGTCATTTTAACCAGAAACCATTATACATAGGAAATACACTCTTGCTGACCAATCAATTGGGATATGTTCATTTGAATGAACAAGGCAGTTTTAAGCATAACGCTTATTTTTCGCTATAATATCAGGTCTTTATTCTGAAATCAGTGCTAATCTTGCTTTGAAATACTGGCAAGAGCGAAAGAACTTTCTTCAGAACAGAAGATTCGATCTCTAAAAGTTTTTTTGCATTCAGCATATTGGATAAAGGAAGTTGATCGTCGGACAAATCTGCCTGGTTCTTAAATCTTAATTTCATCAGGTAATTGTAGGCAAAGATCAATTCGTCGGCGGTGTTTTCGCTGATTATTTGATTTGCTTTCAAGGCACTTAATCTTTCATAAGTGTTAGTATCCCAAATACCATATTGCAGACAATAAGTTCGGGTAAACATGACTATAAGGCTTACGGCAGATTTCATGTCAACCCATTCGGCATTCTTATCGGAAATGATATTGCCTGAGGACATTTGCTGGGGTTTGGTATAATAGGTGTTGTAGGCCAGATGATAGAGAAACAAAGGATGTTTTTTGATCAGTATCCCCAAAGTGTTTTGCAGGTTCTGAGTAAAGGTTTCATCCCCATAAATGGCTCTGAAATCGAAGAATATGGTTGCATCCAGCAGGTTCTGCGGTTCGGGGGAAGTAATCCATTCAGCAAAATATCTTACCCAAACACTATAAGGTTTGCACCATTTGGGGTTACGGGCCATAATATTCCCATGGCAGAACGAATAACCAATTTGGTTGAGGGCATAACTTATCTTTTCGCCCAGATTGATAAAATAATCATTTACCAAAGCTTCCTGATCTTTGGCAACATCTTCGTATATGATGGCATTGTCCTGATCGGTGAACAAGGTTTCTTCTTTGCGGCCCTCGCTGCCTAGGCAAATAAATGAAAAGGCAACTGGGGGCTGGTCCATTTCTGACAGTGTCAGTTCAATAACCCTTCGGATCACTGCATCGGAGAAAGAGGATGTCATTTTAGTAATATACCATACGGACATTTCGCTTCGGATAAGCGATTTTATATGCAACTGCATTCGCTTATTGCATTGCTTCAGTTCATCAATGGTTTCCGATTGCTTCACTTGAGTGATGTGGAAGGATAAAGAATTCTTTAAGGAAATGTATAAGTCTTTTACTTCGATCATTCCCGACATTTTACCGGTTTCATCTTTTACAGGCAGATGACGCAGGCCTTTTTCTTCGCATAGGGTGATGGCTTCAGCTACAGAAATACTCTCGCGAATGCTTATGACCGGAGAACTCATGATAAGATATATGGGATTATCGGGGTGAAGGTTTAAGGCCAACACTCTTTTCTGTATATCACTGTTGGTAACAATTCCAATACAATCCGTCTGGTTTTTTACTACGAGGAGGTTATCCGACTTTTCCAAGGCCAGTTGTTTTATTGCATTCTGAATGGTCTTATCCGAATCGATATACTGGCAGGGCTTAACAAATCCCTTTACGGATTGATCGATGAGATAGTCATTGGCATTGAGTTGAGACACCAGAACGTCGGTTTCTGATCTTACTTTTTCTTCGAGGGTAATATCTTCAATAATTCCGTCGCAAATCAATTCTTTTGTATTCTCTTTACTGAATACCACAAGGGTAACAGCAACTATGGCTACCTCATTTGTGTTCTTTTTGCGGATCTTCAGTATTTTGTTTTTAATAAACCCATGCTCGAGCAGTACATTGCGTAGGTTTTTTCTGTCTTCAGAATCAGAAAGCATATCCAGTATGTGGGTTTCCGAAAGTTCGCGGAAGTTTTCGAAGCCTAATATATGAATAGTAGTATCGTTGGCAAAAATAAATTTGCCTTTATAATCTATCCTTGCCCTGAAGAAACCAATATTCAAGGTGTTGATGAGTTTCTGATAATCGAGTATGGACAGGTTTGAACTGCGGTCGATGGTGATGTCTTTGACGGTTATAATATTCACGACTTCGCTTGCAAATACCGGAGTGGAGGCGGTGAGCAACACTTCGACAAATCCGCCGCTTTTCTTTTTCAGGTTGAGTTCGTAATGACCTTCGCGAACTATCTTCTTTGAAAGGGCATGAATGATATCCTGACTGTTGTTTTCACTGATAATTTCGAGCAGAGGGACATTGTTGAGTTCGGTATTTTCAAACCCGGTTAATTTTGTAATGATATTATTGGCAAAACTGATGTGGCCGTTGATAAGCATAATTAATCCTTCGGTGGCAGCTTCGACCAGGGTACGGTATTTTTCTTTTGATTCGTGGAGTTCGTTTTCGGCTTCTATACGCTTTCGTTCAATCTTTAGGCTTTGCTGAGAAATAAATAATAACAGCAGTGCTATTAATACGGATATGCCAACAGAGATCCAGATAAGTTTTTGGGTGAGTGCCTTAATTTCTTTTTTTACATCTTCTATATAAATACCCGTGCCAATGATCCATCCCCAGGGTTTGAATAGTTTGACATAGGAGAGTTTGGGTACAATTCGCAGCGAATCGTCTTTCCATTGCCACATATAATCAACATATCCCTGATCGTCTTTTTTCACCACATTCACAAATTCAACGAAAAGACGTTTGCCGTGAGGATCTTTAAAATCGTTCAATGGTTTGCCATCCAAATCGGAACGATAGGGATGCATGATCATGTTGGGCTGCATGTCGGTTATCCAGAAATAATCTTTCATCTCCTCGCCATAGCGTATCTGTTTTATTTCAGCTATGGCATTTTGCTGAGCTATCAGGCGCGTCATGTTGCTGTCGAGTTCTTCTTTTTCGTATTTCAACAGTACGCTCCACACTGAGTTGGTGAGCTCGCGTATCATTTCGCGTTTGCGGTCCATGATATTGTTTTCGAAGGTGGGGATGATGAAAACGAAAAAGGAAAGCACAAACAATAATACCCCTAAAATGGAAGGCAATATGACCTTAAGGAAAAAACTATGGTTGCTGGTTTTCGATAAGGGTATATTCATTTTGTTGGCCATGTTTAACAACGGTTAAGATTTACTTAACATTAAAGATAAATATGCAAAGCATTATACGCAATAATTACATCTAAGATACAATTTGAGAAAGAAAACCTAAAATAGCATTTTAATCTTTAATACCCCTATTTACATTACTGACTTTTTAATCCACGATATTTACTGTCAATTTCAAAATGTTTCTACTAGTCTGTTAATACAAACCAAATAGAATTCAGCTTTCTGCTTGCACCGTCAGGTCCTTTGGCTTTGATATCCTCAAGGTATATTTTGTTGCCTTTTTCAATTTTGCTAACGGCATCAATCATCTTCTGACTAAACAAATTGCCGCTGGTCCATTCACTAACGATACTGTTGTCGGTATTATAAGTAAGCGTAAACGACTCTATCTCAAACTTCATTTCAAAGGGCAACTGCATAAAAACACTTACAACCGTATTTTTCAATAGTTCCGCTTTGCTAATGCTCGCATTGGGGGTGCAATTTCCATTCAAACAAGGTATGGGGTCGGGTATACGCTTCACCCTGAAGGTGGTGCTGCCCATATATTTTATTTCGGCAGGTTTGATTTCAGCCGCCACATTAATTGTTACATCATTCACATTGTTAACCTTTACGACATACTTACCCTTGCTCCCTGTTAAACTCCCATTAACAATAGAAACCTGCAGTTTTTCGCTTTCAATGCCGGGCACAGCTATGGATATGGGATTATCAATGCCAATGTAAAGCACATTCATTTTGTCGGCAGCAACAACGGCAATATTCTCAGTCTGTGCAAATAATTGAATCTGCAACAAAATCGCAACAATCAAAATAATGAGTTTGGAAAGTGTTTTCATGATTTATGATTTAAGGTGATTCAAAGATAAAACTTTATTGAAATAAAATAAACCATAATGATTTACTACATACCAATCAATAACTTGGCAGCAACACCCAATCTTCGGTCATAAATTTCGGATTCAGGGTCCAGCGGAATACAAAAGCATTGGGGGCCTCTTTCCTAACCTTTCCTTCAAATATTAATGCAGAAATGTATTTGTACCAGCGACCGAAAACCAAATGATAATGAGGATAATTTGATTGATCCTCCAAAATGTAGGAAGTAGCATGATACTTTTTACTCAGCCATTTTGCAATAGTAAGACAATAATTATAATTAACAAATGAGGCCGCGTGCACACCAAAACCATGCAGATCGCACCATCCGTGAAAATCTCCCACCACGTATCTCAGCCGTAAGCCTGGAGTAAGTTTGTAAACCAATTCAGGGCTTTTTGGCAGGTACACTTCCTTTTCAGGTATTTTATAATTTACCAACACATCCGTACCCGCCGAAGATTTCTCCTCTTTTTGGGCATATTGCATAGTATTTACGTTTTGTATCTCTCCGGAAGCCGTGGGTTTACGCTCTATCTCAACCTTGTGGACACTCCCGGTTTTAGAGATCTTTTCGTCTTTTTCCGGTTTCGTTATAGAATTCAACCCGACAGGCCGATAAGTTTCATTCTGCTTACTAACCGTTGATGAATTACTATAAGAGCTCGACCCCTGATATCTTTTTTCGTTACTATAACCTTTTTGTAGTTGAGAATTATCCTGCCTTACAGTCTGATATTGCTGGGTTTTGGGTTGTGTATACTGTTGGGTGGGCTGATACGACTGCTTGGGTTGATACGAACCCGAACTCTGTGAGCTTCCTGTGTAAGTCTGGCTTTTATATACCGTATTTGAAGTTGGGGTATAATTTCCTTTTTGGCCTCCGCCTTGTCCAAAGATTACGGCAGGAAAAAGAAATACAATTAAAAGTAAGCGTGTTTTCATAACGATCCGATTAATTAATAACTATAAATAATTACATCAAAAATTAAGCCATATTAATTCCCATATTTTATTACCCGATAAAGATACAACATTTCACAAAAAAATTATGATTAATTAAGTTAACGGTAGGTTTGAATAAGTTAACGGTAAAAAATTGCATTGACTTAACGTTGGCTTAATAATTATTTTAACTTTTTTTAACATTGAGAAGCAATTTTCCTTAGATTTGCATAACCATACATTATGAAAAAATTTATACAGATTGTCCTCTACATTTCAATCACTTGTTTTGCGTTTTCGCAAAACGATATGAATAAACACAAACAAGTGGCCCAGGTGGGTAGTGAAATATATGCTGACGCTGCCTGGAGGCTATTAAAAGATGATTCTATCGGCAATCCCAATTCAGTAGCCATACATTTTTTTATTCATGATGCCGATGGCCTGGGAAATAATGTCCAATTGGTAAGCATGAATGTTTTCATCAAAAATGCTACTTCATCTGCATTCGGCAATTCTATCAAATTCGACACTTACAGCAACAGTGACTTCCTAAACCTGTTTACTGCAAAGTCACAAACTGATGCAGTTTTAGACAAACAGTCTTTCGATCAAAGCCTGCCGGCTAAAAGCAGCGACAAAACCATTATATTCACATCCAACAATTGTTCCTGGCCTTATACCTGCACTTACACCAATATTTCGCATCGTTTGTGGTATTTCACTTTAAATATACCGGCAGATAAACTGGCAGGATTCGAAGACATTATTGACATCAAAGTCGATTTCGAAATCAACTGGCAAAGCGATAAATCCTCTATGTGCAGGATTTTCCGAAGCAATTCAAATCTTCCCTCTTTAAACGGATGGTATAGGGGCGACACTCATTTCCATACTTCCTACACGGACAACTCCGTTGAAATGGGATTGTCCATGGCTGCTTCCAAAGAGGCCGCCAAGGCCATCGGACTGGATTGGACAACTACATCGGACCATTCATGTGATTTCGACAATTACGGAAGTTCTATGCAGGACAACTGGCAGCGTTTGGGCAACGAAATTGTTGCGCTAAACCAAGCTGACTCTTCCTTTATATTCATTCGCGGAATGGAAGTATCCCTGAATAACAGCGATAGCAAAGTGGTTCATATGCTTGCTTATCCCAGCGACAGCTTGCCATTTTCCATGCCTTATCTGGGCGATGGAGGGGGCGATCTATCTTCGACTTCTGTCACCATTGACGATGCCTTGTCGACCCTTCAGCAGTACGGTGGTTTCGCCTATGCTGCTCATCCTTTTGCTTCATGGGACAAATTAACTTCGCTCATGAATGGTGGTATATGGAATGTAGGTGATACAGCTTTTCTGGACAACAACACGCCCATTCCCGGGCATGATGTAGTTATATGCAATGATACTGCCTTGCTTTCAGACATATACTCCTCCAACCAATCACAAAATCTCTTCAAACTTCCTTTGAAAGGAGGACAAATATGGAACGACAGAAACTCACTTGCTACAACCGATGACATACTGAACCCCTGGAATGTGGAGAACAGCGGCAGCGTGACCTCTTTCGCACCTATTGATACAGCCAATACCAAATGGCATTATAACCGTTTGTTGCAAGGCATGGAAGTCAGCAAGTTTCTTTTCAGAAAAGGTCTTATCCTGAAAAATGCCAATCCGCTTTTAAATTCATACAGGTTCTTCATTTCTGCTGGTACCGATGCCCATGGTTCTTTTAATTATTCTAACACTGGATACTCTTTTGGTGTCACAGGCGACATAAATGACAATGCTGTTGGAAAACTCACTACTCTGGCTTATTGTCCGCAAGGCATGGGACATAATGGGAAAAATGTGATACAAGCCTTAAAGAAGGGAAATATAATCTTATCCGACGGACCGGTTATTTCTCTGGGATTGGGCACAGATGCTGATCCGGGGCCTGATTACTTCCCGGGCGATGAGGCAATGTTAAACTACAGCGATTTCAATCAAACTGTAATTCAAATGAAGGCCGTTTCCACAGCGGATTATGGAACCTTACAAAGCGCAAAATTGATCTTAGGCACCCAACATGGGGAATACGCTATGAATATAGCCATGACCCCCAATCAATACAGCAACAATTTGACTATTCCATTGACGAATTTTATTCAGTATTTCCTTAGTTCTGATACAATTGATGAAAACGAGTATTTCTACATCAGATGCGAACTGGCCACACTAAAAGATTATGGATCGCAAAGCAGCCTTTATAAAAAAACAAGCGAGAATTTTCATTCCCTGACCAACCCCATCTGGCTAAAGAGACCTTCCGTAACCACTGATGTAAATGATGCAGAATCTTTTGTCTTCAACACTTCTTTGTATCCCAACCCTTTCAACAATGAAACCCATCTTGATTTCAGCATTTCAAATGCAGCCGATGTGATCATCACTATTATAGATATCACCGGCAAGGAACAAATGGTTTATACTGAAAAGAATTGCCCGGCGGGGAAACACTCTGTGAAACTCTTATCAGAACAGCCTGATGGATTCTGGCTGGTTAAGATCAAAGCTGGCGACAGGCAGAAGATACTGAAAGCTGTCAAAACAAAATAGTTTCCTTTTTTTCTTTTGCAATCATTAATTTTGCTGTAAAGATCACTCATGACCCGAATAGGTATATTATCGGACACCCATTGTTTTTTGCATCCCAAAGTCTTCGAGTTTTTCGGGGACTGTGACCAGATATGGCATGCCGGCGATTTTGGCAATCTCGAAACAGCCGACAAGCTGGGAACCTTTAAACCCCTCAGAGGTGTTTACGGCAATATAGACGGACAGGAACTAAGGGTGCATTTCCCCAAGGAGCAACTATTCAAAGTGGAAGGGAAAAAGATTTTCATGACACATATCGGAGGAAAGCCGGGCCGATACGATACGGAAGCCAAAAAGGTGATAGAGCGCGTGAAACCAGATATTCTGGTCTGCGGTCACTCACATATTCTACGCGTACAGTATGATCAGAAGTATGAAATGATGTACATTAACCCCGGTGCAGCCGGTAAATATGGCTTCCATTTGAAAATAACTCTCCTAAGGTTCACCATTGACGGAACGGACCTGAAGGATATGGAAATAATGGAATTGAGCAAGCATACCCTATCTCAACCTATCGGTTGAACGAACCATTTTCTCATCGCGGCGAATGGCACGATTTGCCAGTACCAGAAATACCAACGGAATAAGCGCAATATACATCCCGGCATCGTAAGCAGGATTGACTCCTATTTTCCCACCAGAATAGAACAAAGCCACTACCAGGCCCATATGAGCCAAAAGAACAATAGCAGTGATCTTAATCTGCAGCAGCCTTTTCTTGTAAAGAAAGATGGTAACCAGGGTGGCTATGGCAAGAAGTACAACGGCAATCATCAGGGGTATGGTGGAATTGGAATTGGCGTTGGTAATACCCAGCAACGAAAAACGTGTTGTGATTTCAGTAAGATTGTCGGCGGACATGGCCGTATAAGTAGCGATAGGGAAAAAGAACAATAAGGTATAAGCTATTATAACCAGCAAAAGATAAAGGCTTTGGATTCGTTGTATCATACTAATTTGTTTTCTGCAAAATTACGACTTAAGCAACTGTAGTCAAAGATTTTTTTAAGAATTATCGTAAATACGCAAATGGAAGTATTTTATTCGCTAATTTTACCTATCGATTTTAATGCTGCGCGGCAATCTAAACTGTAATCCTTGAAGAAAATCTTATTCATAGCGTATCTGGTTTTTACTTCTGGCTACCTGCTGGCACAGGATATTCATTTTTCGCAGTATTACAACGCCCCCCTAAGCATAAACCCATCGAATGCCGGCCTGATCAAAGGCAAATTCAGGGCGGGTGTGAACTCAAAAAATCAATGGAGTTCGGTTACCAAACCTTTCCAAACCATTGCTGCCTTTTTCGATATGCAGTTCCTGAAACGTCGCTACCATAAGGATGCCTTAGGTGTTGGAATGCTATTTAATGCGGATATTGCCGGCGATTCGAAGTACTCTACTTTAAGTGCCGGGGCTGCGCTCACCTATATTAAATCCGTTTCGTACCGCAATGATCACTTCATTGCGATAGGAATTATGCCTGCCATTTTGCAAAACAGTATAGATTATAATGCCCTGTACTACGACAACCAGTGGAACGGAAACCAGTACGATCCCAGCCTGCCTCACGATGAACCTCTGGGGAAGAAGAGCTTTATCAATTTCGATCTGTCGGTGGGCGCGCAATGGTTTTATCAGCAAAGCATACGCAAGTATTATAATGTAGGTTTTTCGGTATCGCATCTGACGCAGCCCAAAATAGGCATGCTGTTTAACAATAATATCAGGCTCGACATGAAATACCTGGTGCACGGCAGTTCGAAGATACCTGTTTCGAACGACCTTGATGTGGTGCCCTCGCTGATGATGTCGAAACAAGGTCCGTATTTCGAAATGATATTCGGTACCCTGCTGAAATATAACCGCAGCACTTACTATATGGACGAAACCTCGCTCAATTTCGGCATCTTCTACCGTTATGCCGATGCGCTGGTGGCTATGACGGGTTTCGAATATAAAAATATAAATTTTGGGCTGAGCTATGATATCAATCTTTCGAAATTAAGTATCGCAAGCCACGTTCGGGGAGGTTTGGAGTTTTCGATAAACTACACCTTCGACCGCAACAAAAACAAACGTGCCAAAGAAATCCCCTGCCCTATTTTTTAATGTATGATGAGAACCAAACTAATATATCTGCTGACCACACTGGTGATTTTTGCTTTTGCGAGGAAGGAGGCGCGTGCCCAGAACTATCTTGAGAGTGTGCAAATAGCCGACGAAGCTTTCAAAGATGGGGATTTTTATAGTGCTTCCCTATATTATAACAACGCCATGTGGTACGACTCGTCGGATCTGAAGGTGGCCTATCAATGCGCCGAGTCGTTTCGTTTGTTCAACAATTATTATACTGCCAAGCGCTGGTATAAGTACGTAATGAAAAGTGATACCCGAAAGAACCTGCCCCTGGCGAGGTTTTGGCTGGCTATGATGGAGAAATCTATTGAAGACTATTCTGCAGCGCTGAACGACTTCAAAAAATATTATGCCGACAACAGCCAAAATGTGAACGATTATTACACCCGAAAATCGCGTGTGGAGATAGATGCCTGCAAAGAAGCCCCTGATGTGATAGCCGACAGAAAGAATGTGCTGATAGAGCATCTGGTGGAAGGAAAGATCAACACTCCCTATTCCGAATTCAATGCGAGACAACTGAGCGATACGGCCCTGGTGTTTTCGGCCATGAGGCCCATCACCATCGGAGATTTCGATACCTACATCCCTAATGCCTACATCTCGAAGGTATATATTGCTAAATCGACCGTGACGGGATGGTCGAAAACCCGCGAAATGGATGTAAGGATTGACGATAAAGAATCGCATAATGCCAATATTTCTTTCAATAAAGAGGTGAACAAAGCATTCTTTTCACGTTCGAAATCGGAGGACAATCACAACCTGCAATCGGCCATTTATGTTTCGGTGGACAAAGGCGGACGATGGCAAAAAGCCGTCGCTCTGCCCGACAATATCAACATGCCCGGATATACCTCCACCCAACCCTATTTGCTCGAAACAGATGAGATGAGCATGCTTTTCTTTGTATCCGACAGACCCGGAGGATTCGGGAAAATGGACATTTGGTACAGCATACTGAAAGGCGATAAATTTCAGGACCCGGTGAATCTCGGAAGCATCATCAATACCCCCGGCGACGACATCACCCCCTACTATCATCAACCAACCAAAACCCTTTATTTCAGCTCCGACTGGCACAAAGGTCTGGGAGGATACGATATTTTTTATTCGCAGGGCGAACTGAATATCTGGACACAGCCTAAAAACATAGGCTATCCCATCAACTCGAGCAGCAACGATCTGTATTTTACGGTGAACGAAGTGGACAACGATGGCTTTTTCACCTCCAACCGTCCGGGCTCGCTCTTCATCAAAAGCGAGACCTGCTGCAACGATATTTATTCGTACGAATGGCAGGATACGGTTTCGATAAAAACAGTGGCAGAAGTGGTGCATCCCAAAGATACCGTCAATATCGAAAAAAACATAAAGCTGATGCTGCCCATTTCGCTGTATTTTCATAACGACGAACCTGACCCAAAAAGCACGGCCACCACTACCAAAAAGAACTATCAGACCCTGCTGAACGATTATTATTCGATGAAGGACATCTACAGAACGGAATATGCCAAAGGCCTTTCGGGAAAGAATAAACTGACGGCCGAAAAGGATATTGACGATTTTTTCGAGAATTATGTGGCCAAAGGTTTTGCTAACCTGAAGATCTTTACCAACCTGCTTTTGACCGACCTTTCGAGAGGGCATACCGTCAGGATCAAGATAAAAGGCTATTGCAGTCCGCTCACCACGACAGAATATAACCTGGGACTGGCCAAACGCCGCATTGCATCTATCACCAATTTTATCAGGCAATATTACGAGGGCATTTTTCTGGATTATCTGAATGGGACCGCCTCTAATGGCGCCAAACTCATCATAACCGAAGAGCCTCTCGGCGAATCGACCGCCAGCAATTTTGTGAGCGATAATCCCAACGACAAACGCAACTCTATCTATAGCCGCGCCGCCGCCTTCGAACGCAAGATACAGATCATTTTGTACGAATCGGAGGCCAAAGCAACGGATAAAACTCCTTTGATTCCACAGATTGCCTTTACTGATAGCATTTACGATTTCAAAACCCTGAAATTCGGCGATAAGGAAGTATGCGCCTTCCATTATAAAAACACCGGCAACGATGCTTTGATGCTTACAGGAGTGGAAACTTCGTGCGGATGCACGGCAGTTGAATGGTCGAAGGAACCTCTGATGCCGGGACAAACAGCCATACTTACCATCAACCTGAATACGGCGGAAGATTTTGGCGTCAAGAAAGAAACCATCACGGTTTATTCGAATACGGCCCGAAACAAAAACATACTGACCATTAAGGCAAACATACTGCCGCCGCCGAAATAAGACAGAAGCAGCAGGTAATGGTTAGTTTGCCATGAAAGGAAATATCAACATCAAAATACAACTTACAAAACACAAATAGAATCCAATTAGCAAGTTTTAAAAAATTCAAACGTGGCTAAGTTTCGTATTTTTGAATTGATACATTAATATGGTTTTAAATTGTCCCAGTTAATTGACATCATTTCATCTGTTTTTATTATCTTTGTTATATCAACGCAAAACCTGTTTCTATGCAACTTTCGTATAAACTTTTACTACACAAAGAAGACGATGGCCGCTATACAGTCAACGTACCCGCGCTTCCAGGTTGTGTTACTTATGGAGACAATATTGAAGAGGCCATTAGCATGGCTAAAGAGGCAATTGAACTTTATATTGATGAATTGCACGCAAGGAATGAAATTGTTCCTGACGACAGCAATACAATAGAATATTCAATAAATATTGCTACCGCTTGAACTACTCAGCAAAAAACCTGATCCGAATTATACTATTGCATGGCTACGAATTTAAGCGTGCCAAAGGAAGCCATCAATTATTTTATAATTCTGATTTAAACAAAACTATAATTGTTCCTGTGCACGGAAAAGATATGCCGAAAGGAACCTTCCTCTCCATACTGAAACAAGCCGGGATTGATAAGAGTGAAATATAAATCTTGCACTTTCCTTATAAATAGCAGGCCGGGCAAAAAAAATTCAGGACTGATCCTTCTTATTTTCACAATAATATTTGCTTCCTGCGAACATTCATACGATAAAATTTCTTACATCAGATGCTTTCAATCCGCGGCTTCCATGGATTCAGGTTTTCGTCAGGGCCTCTCTCCCGTCGAGCGCGAAATGCTCGCTGCGGGTATGGTGGATGTGAGGTCCATAGACAGTAGCATCAGCGTCGATCTGAAATATGCCTCTACCGACAATTTTCTGAAAACAATAATTTATAAAGATCTGCGAAAAGCCTACCTGCAGCAGGACGTGGCGATGAAACTCGCCCGTGCACAATCTTATCTGAAAGAAAAATACCCCTCCTATTCCCTGCTGATATATGATGCCGCACGCCCCGTAAGTTATCAGCAACAGATTTGGGATGCAGTGGTGATGCCCGTGGCGGAGAAAACAAAGTTTGTTGCTAATCCTAAAAACGGTTCTTTGCACAACTTTGGGGCGGCCGTCGATCTGAGCATCATAGATGGAAATAAAAAGGAATTGGACATGGGCTGCACTTTCGACACCCTAAGTCCTATTGCTTATCCTGTGATGGAATGGAAATTTCTGGCCGATGGATTACTGAGCCAACAGCAGGTCGACAACCGCCGCCTGTTGCGCGAGGTGATGTATAGGGCGGGTTTCTTCAATATTCAAACCGAATGGTGGCATTTTAATGCGTGCACGCGGGCCGAAGCGATTGGGAAATATAAAAGAATAGAGTAAGGAGGATGGAAGTCCGAAGTCCGAAATCAGATTTTTGATTTGAGATTTTAGATTTTAGATTGGGGGGGAAAGCAAAAGGCCTGCCTTGTGGCAAGCCTTTTATTATTTTGTTATTGGAGGTACAGCCTCATTTTATAATACGACGGTGGTGCATGCACCACCGAACTAGATAAATTCTATGAGATTTTACTCCACATTTCTTTAAATTTTTCTAAGTCTTTTGTTTCTAATACCATGCCTTTATGTGGCTTGCCAATTATTTTATACTCATTCAAAAAAATTATTGTACCATTTTCTATTTTAGTTTTCTTTTCTGGGTGATTTTTCTGATAATTTTTAACAATTGAAGACCAATCATCATTTGTTAAAATATAAAAATCAGGGCGATCAAGTTCTTTCTTTCCCTCATAATCCACAAAGATTAAAATTGAATCTTGATTTTTAATACCGTTACAATTTGCCCATTCACTTATTTGTTTAGATGCAGTTACAATTTTAAGTGGCTTTTTCCCTTTACCTAACAGAATCTCAATTCTATTAATTTTCCCAATGTTTATTTTAAAATTTCTTCTACATAATTCAGAAGCAGTAGAAAACTTACCAGTGTTACCTAAAAGTAGTTTATTTGTTTCCATGTTTTTTTTATAAAATTAGCTTTTATCATTTGTTCTATCCCAAAATGAGCTTACTAAATAATACAAATTAATTCCGTAGGAATATTTTTTTTTCACAATAACCATTTTCAAATCTGTAAATGTAGAGATGATCAAGTAATAAATCATTCTTCTTAATTTCCCTTCCTGTTAAATCGTATATCCCAATTAATTTAAGTTCAGAATTAAAATTTAGTTCTTGAATTGATGCAGTAGATTTATAATAATAAATTTTTAAAAAGTACAGATCAAATTGTTCAAAACCACAATTTTCAAAAATTATCCAATCTTGAAAATTATCATAATAACACTTGATTGAATCGGCAAAACCGCCTGTTTGAATATAATTGAATTCAACAGTATGAATAGGGAATGTCTCTTGAGGTGAAAATCTTATAGATGAGTGAGGATTTCCAGAATAAAAATGTAGTGAAGAATCATTTTGGACTATATCTTCAGTAATAAAGCAAAAAAACAAAGTACTATCATAGCTCCAAACGCCGTGGTCATATATTATGCTATCTTTTACGGATTGACTTTTCACAAATCCTGCACTAACAGTAATTAACAAGACAATAAATAAGATTTTTTTCATTTTATTTTATTTGTGCGCTCCGTTTTTTTAAGTGGTTTCTGGACTCCACCTCCTAAAAAAAAAAGCGGCTCAAACTTCCATTTGAGCCGCTTTTAGTAAATTTTATTCCTCTATTATTTCAAATTCGAAATGCGTGGGCTTGGTGGTGCTTGAGTTGAGGCCCATCACTTGTTTGTAAGTTAAGTCGGGAAAAACATCTTTGGCCAGTTTTTCAATAATAGTTCCGGAAACAGCGCGATAGCCTTTGCTGGGATCTAATGACCATTCGCTGTTGGGAACACAAAACAGAAATACATCTTCCGAACCATCGATAGTAATCTTGACCTTGTCGGTTATTTTGAAGGCACGACGACATACTTTTACACTTCCGTTTATAGGCACATGGCAAGGGTAAATCTTATTGTGAGAATGATTCATAATGCGTGACAGGTCGAAAAAAGCATTTACTTTGGCCTGTGCATCGGGCTGCAGGGCGTATTTAAAGTTGAGCCAACCCAGATTGCGCATCATTTGCTGTATCAGTAATTCAATCCAATTGAAAACTTCTGCACTATAGGTTTTTGTACCACTGATAAGTTCCTGCTGCGATTCGCGTTTACTTTTCAGTTCGTTAGCATAAGCCAATACTTCGGCTTTTAAATCATCCAGATCAGGATAGTTGCCCATTACTCCGGCCATGGCAAACAAAGCATCTTCGCGCTGCTTGTATGATCCGTGGTAGAAACGATTGCGGTTAGGACCCCAGATATTGGCATATTCCTGGGTTTTTTTTCCAAAAACCGGTCTTGTCAGGTCGTCGAAATGAGTGAGTTTATCGCTCATATCTGCGTAAGCCAGTTCCATAAATTTGGTACTGCCGATGCGGGTAGTTTCCGAGCCTCCTTTGTAGCCCAGATTGAGGTTTAATTTATTCAATTTTTCATCTGTTTCGGTAAACAGAATGCCATACCCAGGGTCGGGATTGCTCTGGTATGGATGCAGCGCATTTCGTGTAAATGTAGCAATATTCTCTGCATTTTCAACACTTTCTTCCATGGCTGCTCTCAGGTGATTATGGCTTCCCTGCCAATCGATTGTCTCCATTTGGTTAAGAATTAAATTTGGGTTACGATACTACTAAATCTTTTATAAAAAGTTTTGCACTGTAAAAATAATATTTTTTTAATAAAAAAAATAATTTGAAATTTTTTTTTTAAATATTTTTCATCAGTTCGTTTTCGAATTTTTTTTTTGTAAATCTTTTGATTCATTTTTCTTTACTCAGCAAAATGTTTTTTCTATGGTTTTGACCCTAATCCTAAAAACGAAACCAATCATTTATTTAGTAAAGAGCCGATTCTGTAGGCAGGTAAATGTCTATAATGTTGTATAGGACGGTTCTTGCCGGGCGGAACCTATCTTTAATGCTGTATAGACTAGTTTCGCACGGGCGGAATACGTCTGTAATGCTGTATAGGATAGTTTCGCGCGAGCGGAACCCGTCTATAATGCCGTATAGGATAGTTTCGCACGAGCGGAATGCGTCTGTACTGTTGTATAGAATAGTTTCGCACGGCAAGAAGCTGTCTATAATGTTGTCTAGTGTAGTTTCGCACGGGAGGAACCTGTCTATACTGTTGTATAGACTAGTTTCGCACGAGCGGAACACGTCTATACTAAATTTTATCCGGGAATATATTTGTGTGTAAATTTGCTGATTTACAACGTTCAATGTTCAACAAACAATGTTCAATATTCAAATAATGACAATGAATGACCATCAATGACAACAAATGACAACTAATGACGCGAAGCAAATGACCACTAATGACCATGAATGACTTCTTGTCTTCGGACTTCGGACTTCCGTCTTCTCCCCTACCTGATCAAAGTAATCGTCCCGTTTAGGTTGTATTTCACCGCATCGAAACCTTCCGCTTCCAATATGTAATAATACGTACCGTCAGCACATACCTGTCCGTTTTTGGTGCGGCCGTCCCAGCTTCCTTCGGCATCGTTCCATTCGGCAATCTTATCGCCCCAGCGGTTGTAGACAATGGCATGAAGGGTTTTAATAGCCACCTGTTCGGGTTTGAACACATCGTTATAGCCATCGCCGTTAGGCGTAAAAACATTGGGTACCACCAACACCGAAGGCAAAATAGCCGTTATCACCAGGCTGAAAGTATCCGAACAGTAATCAGGCGGACCCGAACTCACGGCAAGTATCACTGTATAGCTGCCATCCACAGTATAAATATGGCTGGGGTTAAGCCCCGTGCCCGTGGTGCCGTCGCCAAAATCCCAATTATACGTACTGGCTCCGTTGCCCGAATAATAAAAGTTAACCGTCAGCGGGATAACGCCCGTTGGCGGATTGGCCCCGAAATCGGCAGTAACCGCCGAGCTTACCGAAACTGCGGCATTGGCCGAAATGGTGCAATGCAAACTATCGGTCACCGTTAGCGTGTAATTGCCCGAACACAAGTTGGTCGCGCCCGATGTGGTCTGTGGCGGAACTGTGTTCCACAAATAAGTATAAGGAGGATGCCCGCCGCCTGCCACCGATGTGATGCTGCCATTGCAACTGCTTTGGCAGGTTTCGTCGTTGGGAGTTAAGGTCAGCGTTAAGGTCGGTGATTGGGTTATCGAAACTGAATTCGTCGCAGTACATCCGTTGGCATCTGTAACCGTTATAATATAGTTTCCTTCCGGAAGATTATGACCCGTGCTCGCGGTTCCGCCCAAAGGCGTCCATTGATACAAATAAGCGGGTGTGCCGCCCGATGCGGTAACCATAGCCGTACCGGTAGAATCGCCGTAACAGGCCACATCCGTATGTCCCGAAATAACAGCCATAACCTCGGTAGGCTGTGCAATAATAACCATGGCGGTATCCTGGCATCCCAGCGAATCGTTCACCGTAACCACATAGGTACCGGCTGTGAGGCCCGTTGCCGTAGATCCATTTCCGCCCGAAGGCGACCAGACATAGGTGTAAGAAGGCGTTCCACTCAAAATACTCACCGAGGCCGAACCATTGGCCCCGCCAAAACACGCAACCTGATTGACCACATGCCCGCTTACGCTCAGCACTCCGGTATTCACCGTAACTGCAGTACTCCCGGTGCAACCGTTAGCATTTCCTGTAACCGTATAGGTTGTGGTGGTGGTTGGATTTACCACTAATGGATTACTAGTTCCCAAACCATTGCTCCAGGTATATGATGTAGCTCCGGCCGCTGTCAGCGTAACCGGCGATCCCGAGCACAAAGCCGGAGGATTGGCAGTAGCTGTCACCGTCGGCATAGCAAACACAATAACAGGCTTCACCACCGTGGTAGTACAGGGCACATTGCTATAGGTGGTCAATGTTACATTATAGGTACCCGGTGTGGTGTATAGATGCAAAGGATTTTGCTGAGTGCTGTTAGGGCTGCCGTCGCCAAAATTATAATTCCAGTTGGTGATGGTGCCGCTCAACGAAACCGAATGATCAGTAAAATGGGTGGTACTGCCGATGCATATAGAGTCGGCACTGAAGTCGGCCACATCGGCCATAGGCGAAATAGGCGACATATTGTCCATCATGATGTACTGTCCGTCTGTGCAGGCAGGCAACACAGCATAAATATTAAATAAGATGTGATCCCAGTTGGATGTAGGAGTAAAAACAAGATTATAGGTTTGCCAGGTAGTATTGGTCACCACTGGCGAAGTCCAAAGCAATTGGGCCTGATCGCATCCCGAATTCACACCCGACATACCGCCCCATAATTGCAACTGTTCGCACCAGGGTGGCAAAACAATACCCGTAGCTGGGTCGGCCGAGGCAGGCGTAGCCAGATCTATGGTAAAAGAATAAGTGGTTCCGGCAATCATAGGTGAGCTCAGGGTTTGACCGGCACCTTCCTGCCAGTTGATGCTGGGAGCATACACCAAACCGATGTACGAACTTCCGTTTGATGGAGGCAAAGTCACTCCCCACGATCCGGGTTGCGTATCGGGTGTAACTCCGGGCATGCAGATATCCCAACCCGGAGGGGTTAAGTGCGGTTGAGTGGGTCCTTCGAATGAGGGATTGTTAACGGTAAGCACGGGGCCTGAGCCACATTGCGCCATAGCGCTGAATGTAAACGCAGAAAGAGCAACAATAATTGATAATAGTTTTTTCATAGTCCGGGTCGGGTTGGTATATATAGGGAACGAAAAACCTAAAACTAAATCTGCAATCACTTGCAATCTATTTTAACAATATTGTGAGCCGTATCCAGTGTTGCGAATGCATCCTATCCCATGCCAGTAAAGGCATTCTCCTCTTTCGACAACTAACTTGTTAATATTTGTTAAAATTAAGACAACAAATATAGGCAAATGGTTGTACAAATAAAAACTATTTTATATCAATAACCTTGGAAGAAAAAAAAACAGGATTTTAGGTAATCCTAAGGCAAAACTAATACTAATCGTGAAACAACCAATTCACCCCGAACTTGAACACGCGGTCCTGCATGGGATAGTGAGGCACGGTAAAACTATCATAACCTATCACGCCGCTCAGGAAATTGGTCAGCTGTACAAAAATGCGGAATCTTTTTATTTTAAGATTTAGGAAAGCATCGGCATAAAGGTAATTACCCACTTCGCGGGTATTTTGCAGGTAGAACGATCGGGTAGCAGGTTGGTAGGCATCGCCGTAATACTTGGTATTATAGGTCAAATCAACACCCAGTTGAAGAAACAAAGCCTTCTTAAACATGTGGGTCGAAAAAACGTAGGATTGCGATGCTATCAGTTGGGGTTTTCGCAGCAGATTGGGCTTATCCGTATATTGATAAACCACCTTATTATCGATCTCAAACTTCCAAAAGATAAACCTCTTATACAAGTAGGCGCTGAAAACCTGAATGGTTCCGTTTACATATTGGTTGGGCCTCGAAGTGGCATCCATATAAACCGGATTGAAAAGATTGTAATAATCTGCGCCCACCTTTAGGTTTTTATACGTATAATTAAGCCCTCCATGCAAAATCTCTTCTTTAGCAAAATCATTATCCCACCTAAAATAAGTGGATTGATAATGCTGATAGAACCAATCGGCTTCTTTTTTATGATAATCCCCTTCCAGTGCAATCTTGCCGAAAGACTTCTCCTTATGTACAAACTCATAGGCAATAGTTGCCGAAGCCGAATAATCACCTGTATACTGATTAAGGAGAACATAATCGCCTGAAGCATCCACTATGAAATTCTTAAAAGGTCGGAGGCTAATAGCCACCGAAGGTATGATACTATTAAAGTGGAAATGATCATACAACTGATCGATCTCAGTATAGGCATGAGTTACCTTAGCGGTATATCGAAAGATGGCTGGCCTTCCATCTCTCCTGGTTTCATTGCTGGTCCATGCCAGCGAATTCTTAATCTGGTAATAGATGCACGAATCGGAAGTGGAAGTATCAAAAGGCACAATCCCATAATAAAGGAAAGTAGTATCATGGGTAAACCTGTCTTTCTGATGCGTAAAATCAAAGGAATGAATAAACCTTCCTAAAATGTGTACTCTGAGTTTCTTGGTTGTATCATTAACTTTTATGGAATCCTTTTTTACGAAAGCATAGTACTGTTTCAAATGAATTCCTGATTCCTTCACATAAGTCTTGGCATAGCCGAAGTTCACATCAGGAACCACACGACTGCTTCCGCCACGATAATTCAAATATATGGTATCATCCAGCAGTCCGCCGTTTTCTTGGTTCTTGATGCTCGAAAACAAATAGTCGGCAAACACACCATATCGTTTATTCTTGGTCTGATAATACATAAAAGTAGAAAGCCTGTGATTAACCGCCTTCTGAGCATAAGTCTCCCTACCGGGCGCATTTATGATATTGTAATTTACACCTATAAAGAGCTTATTTCTTACGTTATGAAGATGTGTTACGTGAAAATTCTGTTCCTTCTTCATCCCTGATGAAAAATGCAACTCAGTAAAAGGAACAAGAGAATAATAGAAGTTTTGATCCAGATCAGAATTGATATAGGGTCTGAAAGAAGTATTGCCATAAGAGAAACCGCTGCCGATAATCGGTTTGAAAACCATATTATGGGATGCAGCTCCTATGTTTCCAATACTTGATACAAAATCGTAAGTTTTCCGGGCAGGATCATAGATATGGAAATACCTCGACGAAGTATCGATATTATGCGAAGCGTTTTCAATAAAAACAGTACTGTCAAGTTTATGAATACTAAAACTAACCACCCTAATGGAATCATATTCGGAAAGAATGGTATTGGTATTTTGCCCAAACGAAAACGAAGATAGCAGCAACAGAAGACAAATAAAAAGTAGAGCTTTAATTCGGTTCATAAGGTAAAACATAACTCAACAAAAATACGCAAACTTTCAGGAACAGACTAATGAAATGCAGGCTTAAAGGCTAAATAATTGGGTATATAAAATTAAAAAACCCCGAAGCTTACGCAACGGGGTTAATTAAAATTTGGCAACGACATACTTTCCCGGAACTTACTCGAGTATCATCTGCGCAGGTGGGCTTAACTTCTCTGTTCGGAATGGGAAGAGGTGAACACCACCGCAATTGTCACCATAATATCTTAAATATGGTTTGAAATACTGGAAAGAAAATACAACAAATGTAAAAAATAGGAAAACTTTTGCTAAACGAAAGCTACGGATAATTAGTACTACTTGGCTTTGACATTACTGTCTTTACACCTGTAGCCTATCAACGTGGTAGTCTGCCACGATCCTTAAAGGAAATCTCATCTTGAGCTGAGTTTCGCACTTAGATGCTTTCAGCGCTTATCTCATCCAAGCGTAGCTACTCTGCAATGCAACTGGCGTCACAACAGATACACTAGAGGCTTGTCCGACTCGGTCCTCTCGTACTAGAGTCAGGTGCTCTCAAATTTCCAACGCCCACAACAGATAGGGACCGAACTGTCTCGCGACGTTCTGAACCCA
>CAZRFL010000027.1:9122-41639 GCA_964599365.1 uncultured Bacteroidales bacterium | reverse complement strand
GACCAGAACTTTGTAGTGTCACCATTGTCCCAGCCAGCTACTTGTTCTGCAAATGTTCCGTTACCGGCAATCATTTGGGTAGCGCCTGTGCCGCCTTCATGCATGAGGGTTCTGGTACCCAGATTTGAGGCAATTCCGGCATTGGAAATGGTGTCTGTCAGATTGCCTGTTGGAAATGTCCATGCCACAATAGTGTCTTGCTGTGCACGTGCCACTATAGCGGTCATTACAAAAACCAAACTAATTAAAAATACTCTTTTTTTCATTTTTCATTTTGTTTTTAAGGTTAATAGTATTGTATAAACTCACATTTGAATTTTCAAAGAAAATAATATGCTTCCGGTGGTATCAAGTTCGGCCTGATGCACTCTTATGATACCTTTTTTTCCTGCTGCCGTCTGAAAAGGAATAAATGTCCCGTCAGCCGCCCATTTGAATTTCTTCTTACCCCACACATCGTCGTAGGATACAATTAGCAAACTGTCATTATGGGCATTATCAAACAATTCGCCCGTAACTCCATTTACAGCCCGAATGTCGTACTTGGTATAATTCCTCGTGGTCCAATTCACCAGATAGGGGTAATAAATTTCATACAGTTCACCGGTGGCAGTGGGCTCTTCCCCGGGAGAGGAAAAGGTAGGCGATGGTTTCAGCACCCCATTGTCTTCCTTATAATTGAAATAAGCCAGAAAGTCAACTTTGTCCTGATTTAATGCGGCAGAATCCGCAAAATACACCTTATTTAATAGTGGCAGAAAATAGTGACCATAAGTTGTACTCAATTGATAACCCAACCTGAGGTTAGAGAATTCATATATCCCACCAAATTGCGAATTCGGATCTTTATTAATGGTAAGTGTCACACTGGCTTCCTTTCTGTTTCTGTCCATCACGGCAAACTGCCATTCCACTTGATTCTCTACACCCTGATAATAAGTCAATCCGGTAACAAACCCATTTGAATTCAACCCCGAATCAAGCACCGTTTTTGCAGTACCATTATACAATTTCTTCACAGTGAAATTGGTAATGGGGGCATCAAGACCTTCGGCCTGTACCTTAAATTTGATGGGCTTGCCAATCTCCAGCGTGTCACCATTGTTATTGCACCACGATTCAAATACCAGGTTTATGGTTGGAGGGCGCGATTCTTCATCCTGTTTGCAATTTGAAAACAGTAAAAGTGCAATGAAACACAGTATAATCGTTTTGAAACTGTGTTCCAAAAATCTTGCTGCAATATTTTTTTCACCATTCATTCCAATAATATTTGCTTATTAACCAATATCTTAATGACTGTAATTTTGTCATGCATAATTATGCATATCGGTGGTAAAAGTATTAAAAAAAATCATTTTGAAGAAAATCAGAATCAAATAAATAAAATTCCGGAGCAAAGTTATATATTTGCACCCGTTATGCAAATAAAAGCATAACCAAAATTATTAACCAAAAAAAATTACTTACCATGAAAATGTTAGTTAACGGGAAATGGATCATGACTGACGAAACCATTGCAGTTTGCGATCCTTATGACAATTCACTGATCGATGTTGTTCCAAAAGCCACCGAAAAAGATGTCTTACTTGCCATTGAATCGGCCAAACGAGGCTATGAGATTGCCCGCAAAATGAGCGTTCATGAAAGGGCAGGCATATTGAGCCGTACCGCCGACTATGTTGAGAAAAACAAGGAAGATTTTGCACAGACCATTGCCCGCGAAGGTTCCAAGACCATAAAAGAAGCCCGCAAAGAAGCCAACCGCTGCGTAAATACCTTACGCATATCGGCCGAAGAATCTAAAAGGATATTGGGCGAGACCATTCCTTTCGATTCCTTTCCCGGAGGCGAAAGCCGCGTAGGTTACTATTATCGATTCCCTATAGGCATTGTGCTGGCTATAACTCCTTTCAACGATCCTTTGAATTTAGTAGCACACAAATTAGGACCGGCCTTTGCCGCAGGCAACAGTGTGATATTGAAACCCGCCACGGTCACTCCCCTTTCGGCCATCAAACTGGCGGAAGCTTTCCTGGCTTCGGGCCTTCCCGCCGAGTGTCTTCAGGTGCTCACCGGAAACGGAAACGAAATAGGCCCTATGCTGGTGCAAAGCGAAGACATACGCATGATATCTTTCACTGGTGGACTGCATGCCGGAAAAGAAATCACCAAAATAGCCGGAATCAAAAAGATTGGCATGGAACTGGGTTCCAACTCCCCTGTCATCGTTTGGAAAGATGCCGATATGCAACTGGCTGTGGAATCCTGTGTTTCGGGTTCATTCTGGGCTGCCGGACAAAACTGTATAGGCGTGCAGCGCATCTACATCCATAAGGACATTTATCAGGAATTCAAAAACAAGTTTGTAGAGCTGACCAAAAAATATAAGATAGGCAACAAACTGGCCGACGATTGCGATATGGGCCCCATGATCACCGAAAACGAAGCCATCAGGGTGGAACTTTGGGTTAAAGAGGCTGTTAAGCTGGGCGCTACCTGCCTGTGCGGCGGCGGCAGAAACGGAGCCATTATGGAGCCTACCGTTTTGGAAAATGTTCCTGAAACTGCCAAAATTCACAAGGATGAAGTGTTTGGTCCAACGGTGAACTTATACCCTGTGGAAACCATTGAAGAAGCCATAGAAAAATCGAACAGCCTGCCTTTCGGTTTGCTCACCGGTATTTTCACTTCCGATATCAATATGGCTTTGAAAGCCGCTTACGAATTGGATTGCGGTGGTGTGATGATAAACGAATCTACAGACTATCGTCTGGACTCTATGCCTTTCGGCGGGATCAAAAACTCTGGTTTGGGCCGCGAAGGAATCAAATTCTCTTTGCAGGAAATGACCGAGCCTAAGGTGGTTTGTTTCACCAGATACTAGACTATAATCTGAAAATAAAAAAGGCTTCTTTTTGGAGCCTTTTTTTATATCGGAGCACCTTATAAAATAAGCTTAAGCGGGTATTAGAACAGAAAAGTTATATCCAAGGATTAGGCTTCCCCAAAATACAAAAACCTTGCGGACGAAAAAGAAACTCACTATTTTTGTAAAACTAAAAAACATTAATCAAACTAATTATTAATCAATTTTATAGCAGAACTTATGAATGACCTGTTACTTAAAATACCCGAATGTCATAAAGACTCACGTGCATCGGTTTTGTGCATTGTAACCAAAAACAGCGGATCGACACCCGGAAAAGCGGGAGCAAAAATGATAGTCTACAGCGATGGCAGCATAGACGGCACCGTGGGTGGTGGTGGAATTGAAAAAAGAGTGATTGGAGAAGCACTGAATGTTATCAAATCGCAAGCCCCCCTGTTTTTAGAGTATAATCTTAAAAAGGATCTTGGAATGACCTGTGGTGGAGAGGTAAGTGTTTACATTGAACCTATTTCCAAACCATCGAGGTTGTACATTTTTGGGGCCGGACACATTGGGAAATTTATAGCGCAATACGCACCCGACATGGGCTTTGAAACATTTCTCATCGACTGGAGAAAAGATATTTTCGAAAGCCCCGACCATATTAGATATACACAGTGGTGCAAGAACTACCTGGATGCGGCAAATGATATTGAATTTGATGCCGAAACCTATATTGTTATCGTAACACCCAACCATGAAATGGACGAGGAAGTGCTGGCAGCCGTAGGTAAGAAAACAACTGCCTATGTGGGGCTCATTGGAAGCAAACGGAAAATTGAAACACTGAAACAGCTATTTTTAAAAGAGAAAACTCTTACACAAGAAGAACTGGACAGGGTGGATATGCCCATAGGAATTAAGTTTCGCGCCATAACACCTGCCGAGATCGCTGTAAGCATCATTGCGAAACTTATTGATGTGAAAAATGCTAAGTTATAAGAGTAGTTTCGGTACTCTCTGAAAATTGTTGATTTAGTTAATCGGCTTTACTTTTTAAAATAAACCGCGTATTCTTCAGGGGTATTGATATTCCTGAAAATGTTATCACTGTCAATTTCAACATTGATTCTGCGGCATGGTTTTAAAATATCATTGAGGGTGATGCCGGTAGTTTTTGTTTCTGCAATTTTCTGAATTATCATTTGAGGTAAAAGTACGGGATGTCCGCCTTTTCCGTTATGAACTGGTGAACACCAGGCATCAGGACTTTTACCGGAATATATGTTATCAATGAGTTCGGCGGTCACAAAAGGATTGTCTACATTCTGTACAAAACAGAAATCACTTTCCAATAATTCATGGGCGGCAATTGAAATAGCATACAACCTGCCCCATTCAGGATGCTGATTCAGAACAAATTTTACTGCGGAGGGTAAATTCAAATTATTGCACAAAGCCTCAGTTTTCGCGTTAATTGTACAAACTATTTTGCGGCATCCTGCTTCTGTGTATTCCGAAATTATTTTTTCGAGAAAGGATTTCGAATGATCCCATTTGAGCAGGGCCTTGGGTTCGCCCATTCTTTCCGACAGGCCGGAAGAAAGTATAATTGCTGCACAAGAACTATCCATGATTATAACTCTTCAAAGAAATCATCAAATTCTATTTTCTGCAACCGCCTGATATTCTCTTCCGTCTCTCTGAGGAAATATATCCCGAATGCTAATTGCCTCTGATAATTAAAAGGCTGTTCGTGCAGCATCTGGGTGAATTGCCGTTTCAGTTTTGCGGGGTTTGGTTTAAACAAATTGACCGGTTTGCTGGTTGCATTGTAGGCAATAAAAAATGTAAACACATCTTTCTCTTTGCCTTTCCAAACCTCATTCCAGTCAGGCTCGCTATCGTTGATAAAACAAGTGTAAGGGTTAATGCCCAAGGAATAAAAAACCAAATTGCCCAGCCCCATGCCACCAATGCGCAATGGGTTGATCTCAATAGGGAACACTTTGCCATCGATCAATTTCACTTCAACATGCATCACAAAATTGGTGACATTCAAAATTTTGTTCAGTTGGCTCAAAAAATCTTTAACCGGGGTGTAGATATCATCAAAAACTCTTTTTGATGAATTGTAAAGCATGTGCAGATAAGCTTTGTTTTCAGGCATGGGATGATGATACAGATTTACAATGCAGGCTTCGCCCTTTGCATTGTAGAACATATCCACCGCATACTCCTGCCCTTCTATATAATCTTCCAGCAAAAAATCCTGTTTCGACAAGGTGAAATCAGAATACACTTTTGAATTCTTTTTGAGTTCGGCTTCCAGCTCCGAACTTAGTCTATTACAATCAATATCGGCATCAATCACACGTACGGCAGTGCCAAAGCAGCCTCTTGCAGGTTTAATCACCGATTTTCT
The DNA here is from genome assembly GCA_964599365.1 of uncultured Bacteroidales bacterium. Classification (GTDB taxonomy): domain Bacteria; phylum Bacteroidota; class Bacteroidia; order Bacteroidales; family CAIWKO01; genus CAIWKO01. The sequence goes on along the minus strand of CAZRFL010000027.1, from coordinate 36,342 downwards.
GTCGATTTTCAGACCTTTAATATCCTGAAGTTTTACCTGACGAAAATAAAAATCAGGATACAGTCCGGAAAGTATTTTTCTGAAGTTGTATTTATCTTTCAGAGCTTCCATGGCATTTCGTCTGTTAGCATCAATGCGGTTTCCGATAACTTCCAGAGAATATTCGGAAGTGACACAAATTTTTTGATGTTCTCCAAAATGCCAATCTGATTTCAAAATATCGTTATGGCTGATTAATTCCATGAATGGCGTAACCGGCAGAGTTTCGAAGGCACCGGCTTCAACCAGGGATGTGATCAGGTATAATTTAGTCTCCATTTTCAATCAGCAAAAGTAATAAACTACATCATCTGTAATCGTCTTTTCCCTCTGTTCGCAAACGGATCGGCATCCCCATAATGAAACTTAATATTGAGTTCCTGTGGAAGTTTATCAATAATATAACTCTGGTCAAGACCTTTGCCTGAATCAATAGTAAGATGTAAGGTTTTCCCTTGCAAAATAGCATCAAAGCTCCTAACACTTGCATGAGCAAGTAATAGCTCGTCCAACTGAAACATACTAATAGTTTTGCCATTAACGATGGAAATGTTATCTGCCCTTCGCCCAACTATTTTTCCCAAACGGGGCAGCGAACAACCACAGGGACAAGGAGTATTGACCAGGCAAGAAAGATTGCCTGTGCGATAACGAATCAAGGGCATAGCTTCATTAGAAAGGGTGGTGATTACTATTTCACCGGGTTCCCCCGGAAGTGCAGTCAATCCGGTGTTTGTATCTATTATTTCAAAAATAAGATCGGCATGACGCAAATGATAACCGCTATGATATCCGCAATCCACCGCACAACCATATCCAAACTCTGTATGCCCGTAATGGGAAAAAACCTGGCATTTCCAGTTCTCCATGATGCCATTAATTACCGATTGAGGGACAAGATCAGCCGCTAAAAGAACACTCGCGGGGCGCAACTCCGGTGCAGTGCGGCTCATGTAAAGAAGTTCAACCGGCATGCCTATAAGGCAATCGGCACCTCGCGATGCATCAATGGCATCACGAACTGATTTAATAGCTGCGGTAATCTCTGAGGTAACACCCAATCTGGAGAGACTTTCGCTTAACAGGCTTCCCAGGCTGTTTTCGGTTTTGTTCGAAATGAGTATTTGAGCATGATCACCTTTGGCAACCATTGTGGACATGCCCCAGGCAAAGAAATCCTTTGTTCTTTCAAGGTCAGCCTGCGTAAAAAAAATGCGCTTTCGCAAATGAGTGGTGCCGGAGTTTGCAAGGGTAGTTACTCTGACAACTTCGCCTTGCGGTACCGCCAGAAAAGCAAGAGGGTCAGCCGCTAAGTCGGATGGAAAAGTGAAAGGCAGGTCTTTTAGTTGGCATTCGTCCCTCAATATATCGCTATAAAATTTTGTGTTTTTGCGTGCATAGTAAATCAATTGATTCAGTTTTTCTGTTTGCCATGCAAGCAAGGTTTCGGGGTTCAGATTTTCATGAAGACCAGTTCTATCCCCGGTCCATTTATTAACAGGAGAAATCATGGAGTCTGCTCATTTTTTGTTGCTACAATAAGACAGTATCCACACTTTATACGCTTAAATATTTCAGCACAAACTCCCAGTTCTGAATAAAAAGATTCAGCCCCTTTGTCAAAGATCATTTGTCCCCACATGGTTTGAAGATGATGAGAAAAATCTTCAAAATATTCTACAGTAAAATTGTTCTTCTCTATCAGGGTAATGAGTTCTTCTTTTGTGACTATATTTCCCAAACATCCTTTCAGTTGTGCAGCCTCACCATGTGCAATCATATCGGAAACAATCAGTCGACCACCAGGTTTTAAGATTCTATGACATTCCTGCAAAACTTTTTCAGTATCATCCATCACCGATAAACTGCATTCCATAATAACACCATCCATAGTTGAAGAAAGCAAAGGAATGTCTTCAGCAGAAGCCTTGACAATGTTATTTGGATGGTTGGCAAACTCCGGATTACTATCCATACCTATAACATCAAGACCATATTTTCTTTTCAGATATTGCAGAGTTGCTCCGCTTCCGCAACCCAAATCAAGTATTTTGGCTTTTGCAGGAAACGAACAAAGGCTGATAGCTTTGTCAGTTATAATAAATCCTCCGGGTCGGTTTGGCAAGCCAACTGCCTTTTTCAATGTTTCCATCCTGAAAGATAATAGGCGCAAAAAGGCACAAAATTACCATGGTCATACACATGGAAACTGCAATTGCGTAAGCGTGAAAAATCAATATTACCTGCATCCTGAAAGGCCATTGCGGTAAGTGTAAAACCATTTATTTTCACTTTATTCAGAAAATAATCCATGTCGTGAATATCGCCACAACAGGAATCACCTGCAGTCGGAAGCCTTTGCCAGCGTCGGGCAACAAACTCTCTGTTTTTTTCTGCAGCCGTGTCACAACAGCATGTTTTTTCGGCTTCACTGCGCTTCGAGAGGGGAATAAGAATATCCTTATCCACAATAAAATCTCCGTGAAAGCCACACAAAGGATGGTCACAGGCCGAAGGCAGAATGTCTGTGGCTTTTATCATTCCACTGGATTGTTTGCATAATTCAAACACAAGTTCATCCAGTGTGATGCGGTCGCTTTCCTTTGGAATTACAGGTGTGCGCCCAATGAAAGTCACTGGCTGAAAATGCACCCCTCTTACTTTGGGCGATTGATTCATTGCAAATCGAATGATACTGCCAATATTATCGGTGTTGATGCCACGAACCAAAGTAACGGCAAGCGATACGCCAACATTGTATTCCGCACAATTTTCGATTGCCTGTTGTTTTATTTTCAGAAGTGGTTTCCCACGCAAGCTTTCATTGATGGAATCTTCTGTTCCATCAAACTGCATAAATACAAATGAAAGTCCGGCATCCGCCAGTTCCTTTATATATTGCTTATCTTCACCCAGGCGAATACCATTGCTGTTAAGCTGCACATATTTTGCACCTGCTTCTTTTGCTGTTTTTATTATGGCAGGAAGATCATCACGAACAGTTGGCTCCCCTCCACTTAGCTGCAACAATGTTTTATCTTTTTCTACTATCTGAAAAATGGATTCTCTGATCTCATCCAAAGTGGGATCGATAGATGTGTCAGCCTGATCGGCGAAGCAGAATCGGCAGGTAAGATTGCAACGATTGGTTACATTAAGTAAAACACAGCAGGTTTTCTGAAGATGATCTTCACAGGGTCCGCAACCATCAGGGCATTTTGGGTTTTCTGAAGCAGGTTTGTCTGCATTTCCTACCCAGCTATTTATATCGTAGAATCCCCGCCAGATAATACTACTAAAAGTACCGTGTTGCAGGCAGGTTTTTCGGAGAAATACTTCGGCACCGATTTGTACACGAGCAGCAGGTATTCGTTCCATGCATTCAGGACAAACGCTCCACGTTTTATACAGAATCGTGCCGGTATCCAAATTATTTGTCCTCCAGTTGCATTTCAACATCCTTCATTCGACCTTTCACAAGGTCCTCAGAAATAAACACCTGTCCACATTCGGGGCACCTGGGAACATCTGTAAAAAAGCTATGACCAAGATAAGTGAAATCGGTTTTTACCAGTTCTAATTCTTTATTGCATTTGCAGCAAATCAGTTTCTTTTTTTCGGGCATGTTATTCCTCCTCAATTTTCATTCGATGGCAGTATGCATTGACGAGTTCATATACGGAGTTTTCTTTAATCATATATTCAACCCAAAAAGTCATATTTCCAATTTGAGAATGCCCGGAGTATGTTTTTGCATCTGGGTCGAATAGTTTATTGCCACTTTGCTCGCAGATTTCAATTACTGTATAAATATCAGATTCCAGAATCAGCTCTTTATTCAGTTTTTCCTTGAGTTCCTGCGAAATAATAAGACGTTTTTCCAGTTTTTCCATAATATTTTTTTCATTCCAAAGCTCTGTGAGAAGTTGATGTTTCAAGCGTAATCGGTTCTCTCTTCGCTCCGAAACAGTAGGTGGTTTATGATTTTTTCTGTCAATTTCGAGAAGTACATCGAGAATATGGAGTGTTTTCTTACCTGCTGATGCAAAGATATCGCGGCAGTTGGCACAATAAGTGATATAGGGATACTCATTTTGTTCAATTCTGTTCTTCACCATATGGCTTGCATAAGGAGGATAGGTAATTGCCACTTGTCCGCCATAGCTGCAGCATTCGGCACGTTTCCCTTCCATAGGTAAAGGATTATGCTGAAACCCTGCTGAAAGTGCAAGTTCCCGTATTGCTTTTTGCAATTCAGGTTCATTTCGGCTTGCACATGGATCGAATATTGAAACCCTTTCTCCTGAGGAATAAGAAGATTTGAGTCCCATATCTTTCATCAAATTGTAAAGAAACACCCCTTCTATTTCGGGCAGGTAACGATCAAGCATTTGTTTGCACATGGGACAGGCAAAAATTGCTTTTGGTTTGCCCAGTTGCACCCAGTCTGTCTTTATTTTATCAATTGCTTTCTGATGTATGGCTTCATCGCCCGCCCATTCAGCAGGAGCGCCACAACAACTTAGCATCAAGGCAGTGTCAGGGAAATGCCTGATCAGATACTCATAACTGCGTGTAACATATTGCGGGTCGGAAGCGCCTAACTGACAACCGGGAAAAAACATGTAGCTGCTGGTTTCAAATCCATCAGGGATTTTTGACAAAGCGGCATCTGTATTTGAGAATTCCATGTCGCGTAAATAGAATTCATGGAAAGCCCAGGGCATCTTCCCTTTTTCATGCATGGTACGGTGGCTTCTCAGAAGAAATTCGCCCATGTCAATATTAACAGGACAAACTTCCTTACACAATCCGCAATGATTGCAGGTGGAGATAAATCTGGTAGCTAGTGTGGCATTGCCATCCAGAGAACTGGGGTTAATGGTAACCTCAACCTCCTCGGTAATCCGTTTCGGAAACTTTGAAAAATAATTCATCAGAGGTGAGAAATGAACACAGGCATCGCAGGAACATTTGAGACAACGTTTTGCCTCAGAAACCGCTTCCTCTTTGGTAAAACCTTTTCCGTCTTCGGGGAAAATAACTTCCCTAGGAATGATTCTTATTCCTTCAGGTAGCAGCTTTGTATCAGAGACTTCTTTAGCGGAACTCATCATTCCGGTTTTTAAATAACCCTCAATTACTGCTGATATATTCAGTCCCTGTGCCATAGCTTGCATAGTATCTGCACCCGTAAGTGAACCTCCATAAAAAACACCTTCTTTATCCGAAACCATTCCGAAATCATTGCCGTCTTTACCGGTTGCAACATAAATCGCATCAAATGGCAATTCGCTTAGGCTTAAAATTTCTGTATTAAGATGAAGTGTGTATTCCTCAAACATAAACTGTCGATGAATATCATCCAGAAAAATTTCAGGAGAAAGTAAATTATGCAGATGTCCGCCAATACGATCAGTTTTTTCGAAAATTGCAACCTTATATTTTTTTGTTGTGAGACGAAGCGCACAGGCCAAACCACTCATGCCTGCACCAATGATAGCAATTGACATTTCCTTTGCAGGCATGTTATATTGGTCAGGTTCTGTCCTGCGGGCATGATTCAAGGCTGCTGTTTCAAGCATACGCAATGAAATTGCGCCGCCCGCATTCTTCATCGGACATACTTCTTTGCATGGCTCGCCACAGAGTGCTGTGACTATTGCGGGAAAGCCCACTGCATACTGATAGGTTTTGTATGCAATGTTAAATCTGCCTTGCTGCAACTTCCCAATAAAATCACGTACATCAAGATTGAACGGGCATTTTGCTGTACAAAATGCCCGTTCAAACTGTAAACAATCTGCAACGAATTCGTTGTTGAATGCCATAAAGAAAGACTAGAAGAATCTTTCGCCTTCAGCCATTCCCAGTGGTTTAAAGAAGTCAATACCTCCGTAGGGTACAGGATTTGCCAGGATGCTTTCAAGTTCATCATACAAATCAGCACCAAGGAAATATTTCTTGGGTGGCATGATCTTACCTCCGTTTGCCAGTATATCCAATCCGGCTTTCACCTTTTCTTTGGTTGCCGGCAACTCATGGATACGGACTCCACAGGCATTATAAATGGCATTGGTTACGGCCACATGTCCTGAAGCCTGGAATGCCTCAGAAGCCCCTGATGAACCAAAGGGACCTGTCTTGTCTTCGTTTTCGTTATAGATCACAATAATATCATCCGGAATATCCTTAATGTAAGGAACACCGCTGTTTGCAATGTTGGTATTTTTCTTTACATCTTCATAATCTTCAGAGAGTGCAAAACCAATGCTGTGTGAAATTCCGCCATAGGCTTGTCCATCGACAGCATCTATATTTCCGACTTTACCTACATCAGCCACACAAACGAAACGTGTTACTGTGGTTTTTCCTGTTTTGGTATCCACGGCAACCTCCGCCATGTTTAAAGCATAAGTAAAAGCAGGGGTCGGGTCACCAATACCGGTATTCGGATCGAGACGACTGAGGCCCGGAGTAACAATGGTTCCGTATTTTCCTTCGTACTTTAAAGGAATATTTTCCTTCACCATTTCGTCATAGGTTCTGAAAGTACCATCATCTTTCTGCATTGCCTTCATAAGTTTTTCAGCAGCTATGATAGTGGCATGACCATTCATATAATGTGAACGGCTGCCTGCCGACATACCGCTGTCAGGGCAAATCTTCGTATCGCTCTGTACGAGTTTTATTTGTTCGGGTGTTAATTTCATCGGTTTCAGTGCTTCCAGAGTCACCATCAGAGAGCCAATATCACCACCCTGACCGAGTTCCTGCCAGGTGTCATATTTGGTAATGGTATTATCAGAATTGAGTTCCAGATGAATAGTTGCATTATCCGTAGCACCTTCAGTTACATTGAAGCCACCCCATGCCAGACCAACGCCCCTGCGTATTTCAGGAGTATCTTTTTCTTTGGCTTCTTTCACAGCCTTATCATAATGAGGCTTCAGAGTCTTCATCATGTCCTCCATGGGATATAAACGGAAAGGAGCGCTGTTTATATTGGTTTCACCGGTGCGGGCTATATTTCTCCATCGGAATTCAAAAGGATCGATACCGGCTTTTTCGGCAAGCATATCCATAAGTGCTTCACTCATGGTGTAAGCTTGTGGTGAGCCGTAGCTGCGATATGCCGTTCCAAAATTGTGATTGGTAATGGCAATGCGTGAAATACCTGCCACATTGGGTACATAGTATGGGAAGAAAGCAAAACGAACTTGTTTGGTTATAACGTCATCACCACCAAAAGTGTAAGCTCCCTGGTCCATACCGAATTCAAATTCGGTTGCCGTGATTTTTCCATCTTTATCACAACCTACTCTTCCGTTAGAATGACAAGGACGGCGTTTCCCCGAAAAATGCTGATGCTCTTCATAAGACATAGAGAGAGCCACCGGCATCTTGGTTACTACCGCTGCTGCAGCGGCAAGGCAAATATCACCCGCGTTGGTTGACCAACCAAAGCTGGCGCCTGTTGGGTTCATGATGATTCTAATTTTGCTTTTGGGCAAACCGATAGAATTTCCAATACGACCTATAGATGAATATACACCCTGAGATTTGCACTGAATAGCCAGCATGCCGTCTTCATCAAAGTATGCCTGAAGCATATCACCTTCGATAGAAAGATGTGGTTCGCGTGTAGCGAAAAAACTTCCTTCTGCACTATAAGCAGACTGGTCGATTAATTCAGCCACTTTTGCCGGTTCTTCAAGTCCCACGCCTTTCAATACAGGCTGCATGGCAAAGATATTCGGAGTGTCTTCATGTATCCGCATGGCATCGGGCATACAAGCATCCAGATATCCAAGATATTCAGGAAGTTTTTCAATTTCTACTTTTACTTTTGCAGCAGCGTCACGGGCATGATCTTTTGTATCTGCACAAACAAGAGCGACCACATCTCCGTAACGATATATTTTATCATCGCAAAGTACTTTACGGGTTGGAACCAATACAGTAGTGCGTTCATGGAAATGGCCTTCTGCCATAATGTTTGAACCACCTGCTTCCAATATATCCTTTGCAGTAATAATTTTAATTACGCCCGGCATTTTTTCAGCTTCAGAAGTATCAATTTTCAAAATTTTGGCATGGTGAGCCAGTCGGGGCTGTACCATAGCTACCTTTAGAGTTTCAGCCGGCATCTTCAATTCCTGATCATCACCATAATCGGCAAGTCCGCAAACTTTTGCCAGTGCTGTCGGGCGAACAAGCTTCTTACCATAATACTCCCCATCCGTTGGATTTTTGAATGAAATATCTTCGATGGTTGCTTCGCCACGCAATACTTTTGCTGCTGTCATAACGGCGTCAACAATCTGTTTGTATCCGGTGCAACGGCAAACGTTACGATGTTTCTGAAACCAATCGCGAACATCTTCACGGGTAGGGGTTTTATTTTCCAGCAGCAATGCATAAGCCGACACAATGAAACCCGGAACACAGAAACCACATTGAACCGCACCACAGTTCATCCAGGCTACCTGAATAGGATGTAAATTGGTAGGTGTGCCAATTCCTTCAATGGTTAATACTTCACTGTATTCATCAACTTTACTGATCTTTCTGGTACATGCACGAACCAGTTTTCCGTTCAGGATAACAGAGCATGACCCACAAACACCAACGTTGCAACCAACTTTTGTTCCTGTCAATCCCATTCGGCGAACTACATCGGCCAGTGTATCCTTTTCAGGATCACAGATAAGCATTCGGTTTGCTCCGTTGATGTTGAGCCACATTTTTCTTAAATTCATTAAAATTCCTCCTTCAATTTTTTATTAATAATGTTATTATTTAAAAGTTATAGTTCCTCTTCAAGATATGCAACCACCGTTTCCAGAAATTTCGGACATGTGTTATGAAAAAACGGAAGCTTTTCCATAAGGTCCGCCCCACTTAAATTGCTCCTGTCGAATCCAACCAGTTCGTTGCAAATGCTTGTTTCATGAGCTTTTTCGAATGTTTCGATAAGATTACGTGTTTTTTCCCTGGAAAGTTTCTTTGCTTCTAGATCGGCAGGGTTAGTAGTCCCGTATTTTAGTCCAACTACCATCATAGCACCGGTAAGAGCACCACAGGTTCTTCCAAATCCGCCCATACCGCCACCAAAAGGACAAGCAATCTTAAGTGCAGTTTCGCGAGGCAAGCCATAATCTTCGCTGAAAGCTGCAACAACAGCCTGAGAACAGTGAAAGCCGGATTTGAATAATTCTAAAGCATCTGCGACATGATCTTTAACCATAAATCTATTTTGATATTTTCTACAATTTTTGATATTAACACTTTCGCCTGATCTTAATTTCAGAGAATAAAGACTTAAGATTTTACGCAGCCTTTAAACTCTAATCTTAAATCAGCATAAATAATATTATCTTGGTTTTAGTCTGATTTAAATCTTTGGATATGCATTTAGGTGCATAACCGAAGCAAAAATAGAAAAAAGTTCATAACAACCCATTCATTTAATCAAATTCAGAAACATTATATAAAAATCAGTTTCAAACTTGCCAGAGTCATTCCCAATCCTAACAGATATTTTATTGTGGGAAGATTGAATTTATGGCTTCCCAAATAAGAACCTAATACTCCACCAATGATAGTGGCAAGAATAGCATATTGCAGGTTATCTGTAAGGTGAATACCTCCGGCATGCAATTGTCCGTAAAGTCCCGACAATGAATTTACAAAAATAAAAAGAGCCGAAACTGCTGCCGTTTCCTTTAAAGTTGACCAACGCATTATAAGCATTAGAGGGCTCAGTATAATTCCACCGCCAATGCCTATCATTCCAGAAATCAATCCAATCATTCCTCCTGTTAGAAAACCGGCCCATAAAGGTATATTTCGGGTTGGTTCGGTGTTTTGCCGGAATTGATAAAACAAGCGTATTATAGCAAATAACAAGCAAACTGCTAATATCTTTTTATAAATAAGATCGGGCAAGGTCATTGTGCCCCCCAGGAACGCCATGGGTATGCTTGCCAAGGCAAAAGGTAAAAACAATTTAAAACGAAAATATCCGGCTCTGTAAAACCCTATAAATGATATCGCTGAAACAGCCAGATTCATAACCAAAGCGGAGGGTTTCATAAATGCCGGGGCAATACCCATGAGAGCCATTACAGCAAGATAGCCACTTGCGCCACCATGTCCTACAGAAGAGTATAAAAAGGAAATAATGACTAATAGAAAAAATAAAAGAATTAAACTCGATTCCATGCTGCTGGTTATTTATAATAATTGGAATGTCTATATTTTCTGCAATAAGCTTATTGACTAAGATTTATTTAGAGTTCCTTTTTTAAGGATAAAACACTGGCAATTAAAAAACAGTGGCGAAACTATAAAATACTGCTATTGTTAGGCAAATGTACTATCCTTTAGTCCGCTGCTATTCAACTTTTCAAATTTCATAAACAAATGTACTAAAACTCAAATTTTATTCCCTGGGCCAATGGCAGCTCATCACTATAATTGATGGTATTGGTCTGTCTTCTCATATATTGCTTCCACGAATCGGAGCCCGATTCACGTCCGCTTCCGGTATCTTTTTCGCCTCCAAACGCTCCGCCAATTTCGGCACCCGAGGTACCGCTATTAACATTGGCCAGTCCGCAGTCGGAGCCTGAATTCGAAAGGAATTTTTCCGCTTCGCGCATTCGTAAAGTAAAGATAGAGGATGACAATCCCTGAGGCACCGCATTGTTCAAAGCAATTGCCTCATCAATGTCGTTGTATTTGATCAGATAAAGAATGGGAGCAAAAGTTTCTTCCTGCACAATCTTATAATGATTTTCGGCTTCCACCAAAGCAGGCACCACATAATTGCCCGAAGCACACTTATCGGGATCAAGGGCATAGCCTCCAAACAGTACCTTGCCTCCTTCTTTTTTCACCTCTTCAATTGCATTCAGAAAAGCATCCACAGCTGTTCTGTCTATCAGTGGTCCTACCAGGGTTGTTTCGTCCAGAGGATTACCTATCTTTTCTTTTATCTGTTCGTAAGCGCTGATCAGGTTGTATTTTACCTCATTGTACACTTTTTTGTGAACAATGATGCGACGGGTCGAGGTACATCTTTGTCCGCAGGTTCCCACAGCACCAAACACTGTAGAAGCAATGGCCATGTTCAGGTCGGCTGAATCGGAAACAATTACAGCATTGTTGCCACCCAGTTCCAGAATGGCCTTTCCCAAACGTTCGCCTATGATAGCTCCAGCCCTTTTTCCCACACGGGTCGAACCGGTGATGGAGAACAAAGGAATGCGCTTGTCGGCTACAAAATTGTCGCCGAGCACAGAGGACTTGGCAATGATCATGCTGAAAATACCCTCAGGCAGGTTGTTTTCTTTCAGCACATTGGCAATGATATTCTGAGTGGCAATGGCACACAAAGGAGTCTTGGAACTGGGTTTCCATACAATCACATCGCCACAAACGGCAGCCAGCATAGAATTCCATGCCCAAACAGCCACCGGAAAATTGAAGGAAGTGATCAACCCTACAATTCCAAGAGAATGATACTGGTCGTACATGCGGTGATCTTTTCTTTCGGAGTGCATCGTAAAACCGTTCAATAGACGCGACTGACCTACTGCAAAGTCGCAGATGTCTATCATTTCCTGAACCTCACCCAAGCCTTCACGGTATATTTTCCCCATTTCCAGAGAAACCAAAAATCCGAGGTCTTCTTTGGCATCGCGCAAAGCAAGACCAATTTGACGGACAATTTCTCCTCTTTTAGGAGCCGGCATTTCTTTCCAGATCAAAAAGGCTTCCTGAGCTTTTTTCATCACTTTTTCGTAATCTTTCAGGGTGGCATTCTTCACCTTGGCTATTTCAATATTGTTGGTGGGTGAAACCGACACCGTGGTATCACCATCTGTCTTGAACCAGACTGTACCGGTGCAAACCCCGTTGTTTATAGGTTTGATACCGAAGCGTTCGAGTACTTGTTTTATTTTATCTTTTTCCATAGTATTAGGTTGTTTTTAGTCTATCATGAATGGGTATTTGTAATTGGTGGCCGGAGCAAATGTCTCCTTAATGGTTCTGGGGCTGGTCCATCTGAACAAATTCAGTTCGCCGCCAGCTTTGTCGTTGGTGCCCGATGCCCTGGCTCCGCCGAAAGGCTGAAATCCTACCATAGCACCGGTAGGCTTATCGTTGATATAGAAATTGCCGGCCGCATACCTGAGCCTTTCACAGGCGTGCGAGGCAGCAATGCGATCGGTGGAGAATATTGCGCCGGTAAGACCGTATGGTGAGGTATTATCACATAGATCGAGTGCCTTGTCGAGTTCAATATCATCGTACACAAAAATGGTCATCACCGGCCCGAAGATCTCTTCCTGCATAGTGCGGTAATAAGGGTCTGAGGTTTCGATAACGGTAGGTTCTATAAAATACCCTTTGGTTTTATCGCCTTTGCCTCCGGCAATCACTTTGGCAACAGTTGAATGTTTGGCTTCTTCAATATAGTCCATAATGGTATCGAAAGCCGCTTCATCAATCACTGCATTCATGAAATTCGAAAAGGTTTTCACATCACCCATCTTAATATCGGCACACATATCCACCAACAGTTTCTTTATCTCTGGCCAAAGCGATTTGGGAACATATCCTCTTGAGGCCGCCGAACATTTCTGACCCTGATATTCAAAAGCACCCCTGACAATACCTACTGCCACTTCCAGAGGCCTTGCCGATGGATGCACAAAAACAAAGTCTTTGCCCCCAGTTTCGCCCACAATGCGGGGATATGATTTATAATTTGGCAGATTTTCGCTCACTCCTCTCCACAGCGAATTGAAAGTTGCATTAGAACCTGTAAAATGAATTCCCCCAAGGTTTTTATCCTGCAAAGCAATTCCTCCTATGAGCGAACCGCTACCCGGCACAAAATTAACTACACCATCGGGCAATCCTGCTTCCTGGAATATCTTCATCAGGTAGTAATTCGAGAGAATAGATGTGGTGGCGGGTTTCCAAAGGGTGGTATTTCCCATTAGCACGGGAGCCATATTCAGATTGGAAGCAATGGCAGTAAAATTAAAAGGGCTTACCGTTAAAATAAATCCTTCCAGCGAACGGTATTCCATTCGGTTCAATTGATTGAAACCGGATTTGGGTTGCTCGGAATAGATCTTCGAAGCGAAATAAGCATTGTAACGCAGAAAGTCAATCGTCTCGCAAGCTGAATCTATCTCAGCCTGATAAGCATTCTTGCTCTGCCCAAGCATGGTGGCGGCATTCAACTGATACCTTTTCTGTGTAGAGATAAGCTCAGCGGCTTTGATCAAAATGGAAGAACGCAGCACCCATGAAATATCCGACCACTCTTTCTGAGCTTTCATGGCTTCATCTATGGCAAGTCGTACCTCTTTTTCGGTAGCCATATGATAGGTAGCCAAAACATGCTTATGATTGTGGGGCATTACTACCTTACCCATTTTACCGGTCCGTATTTCTTTTCCGCCTATGATCAATGGAATTTCAATGGGTTGTCTGCTTTGTTGTTCCAGTTCTTTCAAAAGAAGAGGTCTCTCGCAGTCTTTTGGTCCGTAATTCAGAACCTTTTCGTTCTTAGGATCTTCAAAATTGTATACAGCGTTGTTCATAGTTATTTAGTAAAATAAAGTCGTTGTTTTACGTTATGCATACTTTTGCATATCGGGTGCAAAATTAGTTGTTTTCTGCTTATTGGCAAATTATAAAATGTTATTCCCTGCAGTTTGATGAATTACAAAACCTCAAAATAAAATAAATGCTTATTGCTTAATCCACATTAAAAATGGAAGAGGCTTAAGCCAACTAAATTACGGATTTTGGGTATTACATTGCCTACCTCATAAGCTGCTATGTTTTTTCGGAAAAAGATTTGCATTAAGTAGTGTATCCTTTTTTTTGTTGTTTTTTAAGGGACAAATAAGAAAGACCTGATTCAGCAATGTAGGTCAGATACTACAGATAAAACGAACCGAACAGCCAGAGCATAATAATGCACAGACCTACGGCACCTTTGGCAAGCCAGGCATTCATTTCAGCCAGGCCGAGACCCTTCAGACGGTCGGCCAGCCAAATCACGGGGAGGCTTATTGCGGCGGTATGAAAGGCTGCGACGCTTCCTTTCAGTAGAACGTATTCCGTCAAACGGCTCACATCCCAGCTTTCCAAAATATAGGTATTCAGCAGTCCGAAAAGGCCGAAGGCTGTAAAAGCCGCCAGCACTGTTGGCAGTACAAAACTATAATAACGTATAGGCCGGCGCCTTACCAAAACGGAAGCGAATAGTTCGAAGGCCACACCCAACAACAGCACAGCCGTTGGTCCACATAAGAGTTGGGTAGTGGTGCAGCTATGATGGCAACCCAAATTGGATACCCTAAAAAGTACAGCTACCGCAGTTATCAAAAGCGTAGAACCGATTTGTGGCATAATATAACGTCCCACTATCAATACCAGCAACATAATCGTGGCCAGTATAACCGAACGGAATGGCAGTTGCATGCTACCTACAAGGGTTTCGTTGAGCCCTATGAGGGTGCCTAATAAAAGGATCCAAAGCAGGTATTTTTTCAGAAATGAAATCATGGAATGTTTTTTTGTCAAAAATAATTATAATTCGCGGATTGGGTTTGGAAAAAGATGAGGGGGAGGGAAGGTTTTCGAACTAATTGTCCTGAAATTCCAAACTAAAAAAAACATTCACCCAGTATCTTTTCAAAAAGAAAAATCATTTTTTTGCCATCAATTCAAAAAACCCCATTTTTCCTTATGGGTAGCTCACTTTTCCTAAAGGGTAGCTCATCCTTCCTTTAGGGAAGATAATCTTTCCTTTAGGGTAGCTCATCTTTCCTTAAGGGTAGCTGATACTTTCCTTGAGGGTAGCTCATCTTTCCTTAAGGGAAGCTCATCTTTTCTTAAGGGTAGCTCATTTTTTCTATAGGGTAGCTCATTTTTTCTTAAGGGTAGCTCAGCGACTCTTGAGTGTAGCTCAGCGACTATGAAGGAAAAATCGGGCAGATTCTATAAAAAATTGGGCTTTTTTCTATAAAATTAGACTTTCCTAAAGATATTATATCGGCATTAGATTAATATTCAGTGTTTTATTAACAAAAAGAAAAATAAAAAAGAGCAGTAATATTTCATCCTGCCCTTTTCCGGGAACAGCTTATAGCAATGTCCATTTATTTTGAGTTTCTTATTATTCGGTCAGTGGGAAATTGCTCTTCTATTTACCCTGTCAGTGAATCTTAATCTTCTCCACCCCCGTTTCATTGCCATACCCGCTTCGGAAACGAACAAAATAGACACTTTTTTCCAAAGCTGTCAGGTTGATGAATAGCTGATAAACTGTATCAGCACTAAAAATGCAAGTAGTTTTATTTTTATAATATTGTGTTTTAGATTCGCATCGATTTTGCAAATCAATTAATAAATAAACTATTACCAGTTGAATGAAACCTCGGCCATAATAAAACGCCCGGGCGACAAGAGTCCCTTGGAATCGACAAATCGTTTGTTCAATATATTTTGAGCGGTGAGGGCAACGCCAATTTTATTATAGAAGGTACGTTGCAGCTTCAAATCGAAAGTAAAGTAAGAATCCAACTGCAAGGTGTTTTCATCGTCTATCCATTCCTTATCGTTAAACTTTCCGGTAAGAGTAGCATGCACAATACGGTTGTTCCACACAAAAGCACCGGTAACAATATTTTTGGGCACATCAATCAGGTAATTTCCGGTGATATCTTTGGTGGAACCCGAATCGGCAGCAAAATCAGTGATTCGGGAATTGCTATAGGTGTAGCAAACCACCAGACTCATGTTCTTTCTGAAATCAACCGACAGCTTGCATTCCACCCCGGCAACATCCACCCTGCCCACATTCTGTCGTTTGATAACGGGTTTTTTGTTGGTGCCCGAAGTATACACCGAATCGCCTGTGGCGACAAAATATTGAAAATCGGTCCCAATGGAATAAAACACACAGGGCTGCAGCAGCAACCATTTCACTGGTCGGAGTCCGGCGCCCAGTTCGAAGGATTGAATGCGCTCGGGTTTCAGGTCGGGATTGGCCAGTTTAAAACCTTTGTTCACATCGCCTGTGCGGCTGATATCCGAGACATTGGAAGGACGGAAGCCCGACGAATAGGAGGTGTATACATTATAATTGGAGTTAACAATATACTTGATGCCCAGTTTGGGACTGAAAGCAAACCAGTTTTTATCCGTAAAATCCGTCTGGTAATCTGTCAGGAAAGTAGTGGCCAGGGTGGGCGCATAAATGCGAAAAACACCATCGTAGAAACGTACCCAATCGTAGCGCAGCGAACCCAGAATAATGAGTTTTTCTTTACAAAGCGTAAGTTCGTCCTGCACAAAAACCCCTGCAAAATCCATTTTCCCGTTGTTTTCAATGGTATCGGTTGAGGTGTGATACACATCCTTCGAAAACGTTGACCCTGATTTATAATCTGCACCGGCTGTCAGATAATTGTATTTCCCCAGTCTGGACGAATAGCTCACCCACACTCCCCCATCCATGGTATTGGTATGTGTATTGTAGAAACTGTAGTTGCCCGTGCTTTTCACCGATTCGTTTTGCTTGAGATAAATGTCTTTCTTAAAGAAAGCATTGATGTGAATTTCCGACTTTGACCTGATGTGGTTGTAGCTCAAACGGGCAAAATGAGTGTTATATCGGTTAAAACTCCCTTGTGGTTCATAAAACTGACTTCCTGTGCCCCGGTTATCATATGAAAACTGGTAGGCTGCTTCCAGCGTATGGTCCTTGCCAAACATATAACCTGCTTTGAGCGAGGTGCTGTATTCCATCAGGTAAGTTTTCACATCCGAAGCAACGCGCATGGAATCGGGGGTCATGATATAACCTCCGCTTTTTCTGTAAAAGCCAGCTGCACCCCAATACCAACCCTTATTATCTTTCCCTCGAAAACCCTTTGCATTCACGGCCCCTCCCTGCGTATTGTAGGTTCCGAAAAAAATTCGTGCCTTTATCTCCAGGGGTTTTTGTGGTTTTTGTGTGTTGATATTGATGACACCTGCCATGGCATTGGCTCCGTAGAGCGATGAATTGGGTCCTTTCAGCACTTCCACATTTTCCACCTCATCCACATTCACCTTGTTCCATATGTTGGCGCTTCCATCGAAAAGGCTGTAAGGAATACCGTCGAACAGAACCAGCGTCTGAATATTGCGGTTGAGACCACGAATACTGATATCCCCCGTTTTATTATAAATACCGTAGCTTCTTGAAGCATTCAATCCCGGCACCAGCAGAAAAGCATCGTCAATGGTAACTACGGGCAATTGCTGTATGGTCTGTTTGCTAACCACATCAATGCTGGCTGGGACCTTATCTCCTTTCATACTGCGGGAGGCAGAGATGGTTACAGAAGAAATATCCAAAACGGCCGGCCGCAGGCGAAATTCCAGATAACGGTCGGTCTTCTTCCCAATAGTTATAAGCACCGTATCGGTCTGATATCCGACGTAGCTTAGGCATAAGTGATATTTGCCTTCCGCTAGGTTCTTAAAACTAAAAACCCCTTCCTCGTTGCTGGATGTTGCCTGATGATTTTCGGAAATCACGACAGAGGCGCCTTTCATTAGGCTGCCCGTTTGAGCATCGGTCACAATAACGCTGATCTTATTCTGCGCCATGACCGACATCAGGGAAAAGACAAAAAGCAGCGGTATGAGAATTCGTTTTATCATTCCTGAATGAGAATATTTACGTTAACTGATCCGGTATCCAGTCCCGTCACCTGCTCCACATGAAACAAACCGTATTTGCTGTGGGCCGTCTTAAAAGCATAGATATCACCTGCCACCAGATTCTTGGCTTTGCGTTTGCCATTGATCTCAGAATATGCCACCAGCAAAAGACTATCGTTAGCTGCGGCCGTGAAATCGGCATAGGTTAGGGTAGTCTTATAATAACGCGTTTCGTTCTTCAAGGTCCAGTTGGCCAAAGCAGCGGCACCGGTATAAATGGCAGGATCAATATTGGCATTGGGAGAAGCTATGGTGTTGGCATCGGTGCTGGTAATATCATAGTAATAGCACATCTCCATAGAATCCTGATGGGCAAAGGCCGAATCCAGAAAGAAATACTGACCCGAAATCAAACTTAAGAAACTACCGTAAAGAGTTGATCCCTGCGCCCCCATAGCAGCATTAATATGTCGTATGTTACCATACAATGATGTGGGATCTTTGGTGGTAATAAAAGAAATGGATGCATTGCCGCCATTCTTATCTATGGCAATAAAGGTCCATTTTTCGTTGTCGTAAACCCCTTTGGTAAGTATCTTGGATATCTTGATGGTCTCGTTGTTGATGCCCGTATCAAAATAATTGGTAACAATGCCATCGTGCTCGTTGCGAATGATGATATTGGTGATGTTTGCATCGCCTCCGAATTCCGCATTCAGTTCCACTTTAAAATTCTTCCCGACATCCATTACAGAATCCTTACAAACATAACCCGATTCTGCAGTTAAGTAAATGGAGGGCGGGGTAGTTTCCTTTTTCTTACAGGCTGCAAAGAAAATAATAATGAGTGCTACAGAGAACAATGAGGTTATGCACATTCTTTCATAACGGAAGCCAAAACTTTTCCACTGAGTTCTCATAGGAATATCAAATCAAATCTTTTTTTTAATCAGGGTAAAAACTCCAAGGGCTATCAGTCCGCCTGTGGCGCCAAAAACAAAATGCATTACCATGGGATACCAGAATCCTCCAGCAAATGAACCGTAGAAAATACCGGCGGTAAGGGAAAGAATCAGGCGAAGAACAGGAAGTGTCATGTAAGCAAATCCGGAAAGCAGACCCACAAATATAAAATGGTGGTTCTTCGACCGGAAAACAGAGTAAAAAACATCCAACAACAACCCAGGGGCCATATACAGCAAGGGCATGAAAGGATCTCTGAAGCCCAAAGGCAGAAGCAGCATGAAAGCGGCACCCAGGCTGGAAAGACTGGAGGCATACTTTTTATTTGAAAACAAACGACCCGAAAACAATAATGCCATGAATACCACACCCCAATGTCCCGGCAAATGAAGTGGAAAACGGAAACGGGCATGCAATACCACACCAACTGCACCTATCAGAGTCAGCAATAGTATCTCTAAAATACTGAGAGAAATATTAGTTGGAAATGTTCTTGATGAGGTCTTTTGAGATAACTGTGTATTCATTAGCTACATTATTAATCGGTTCTACATACAGAATAGCCTGAGAGTCTTTTAGAACAGGTCTCCACCATTCCGTGAGTAATACCGTTTCAAAAGTAAATAAATTTTTATTATCCAGAGTTTTTATCGCCTGAACTCCGGTAATTTTTAATATTTCTTCCACCGTATATCGACCAAATATCTCGCGCATACCTTTTGTAAGGAGAAATCTGCCGTCGTTTCCGGCTGAGTGCAATCCCACAGCAGCAAGTGAACCAATGATCCCCTGCATTGTTCCGGTGTATCCTTCCAGAAAGATATCACACTTCTTCGAAAGTGCCCTAGCCATATCCATTGTCAGCACTTCCTTTTTGGCACTAAGGGAATATTGCTTCAGTTCATCAGTAACCTTTTCTTCCGGACAAACACATAATCCTGCATCAGAACCCTGAGCAGCATTCTCTAACAGATAAGCTGCGGACAATTCGATGATCTTATCAATACATTCTAATGATGATTCCAATGAAATACAGGCAGAACTGTTGTGCGAAGTGTAAGGAATATTTTCATGAACATACAGTTGATGACGGGTGACGCCGATGACACTTCCGCATTCGTTTTTTTGAAGCAAGGCTGCCAGTTCCCTGGATCTGAAACCGGTTCCTTTACTTTCCAGATTGTCGGTATCGTCAATGGCAACAAATATCCTCATTAAGATTTCAGTTTTTTCTTGAACTTCTTAATAATGGTATCCACGGCAGCCTGAAATTCTGCATGGAATTCGACATAGTCACGGATCAGTTTTGCACCTTCTTCCGTCAGGTAGGTAACACCCCCATCTTTACCGCCGCGGTGTTTCTCGATAATAGAAAATCCCAATATTTCCTCTATCTTTTTCAGGTCACCCCACACCTTGCGATAACTGATATCCATAACATCGGAAGCAGCTTTCAGCGACCCATGCTTTTGAATGGCTATCAGAAGTTGCCACTTGTCATCATCTATTATGGCATCGCCTGTTTCGGATGACATCCACAATTTATAATTGATACGGATGTTTGAATATCGGGTGTATTTTTTCTCTTCCATCCGTTAGGATTAAAAATGCATTTCAGTGTATAAAAAAAATTCACCTCAGGGGAGGTGAACTTTATATTTATTTGTGATTTTCTGCGAGTTTGCGCAAGGCGATGATCTCACGCCATTTCTTTCGGGCATCCATGGCCGGAGCTCCGAAATACACCTTACCGCCCGGAAGCGATTTATCAGCACCGGAAGTAGCCAGCAAGATAGCACCCTTACCAATCACAATATCTTTATTGATTACCACCTTGGCCCAAAGTATTACTTCGTCCTCAATGACAGCAACACCGGCAATGGCCGAATGCGAACCAATGAGGCAATTCTTTCCGATATGCGTATCATGTCCTACCTGTACAAAATTATCCATTTTTGTTCCGTTACCAATAATGGTATCGCCGGAAACTCCCTTGTCTACGGCACAAAGTGCTCCAATCTCCACATTATCTTCAATTATGGTGCGTCCGCAGGATTCCATTTTGTCATAATGGGTAGGGCGACGTTTAAAATAATAGGCATCGCCACCAATCACTGTATTGGACTGAATGATTACATTGTCGCCAATGATAGAATGATCGTAAACACTCACATTGGCATGAATAATTGAATTTTTGCCAATCTTAACATGGTTGCCAATAAAAGCTCCGGGTTGTATGAATGTTCCTTCGCCAATTTCAGCAGAATCGCTGATAAATTTGGCAGCTGGTTCAAACTTGCGGAAACGGGTTACGATCTTCACGAAATCACGGAAAGGATCATCAGAAATGATAAGCGCTTTACCGGCAGGGGGCTCAACCGTTTTATTAATTATTATAGTAGTTGCTTTGGAGGTCAATGCTTTGTCGTAATACTTATGAAAATCCACGAAAGTAATATCACCAGGCTGTACCATGTGAATTTCGTTGATACCTGTTATTTCATGCGTATCACTGCCGATATATTTTGCGTTCAGAAAATCAGCGATTTCTTTTAAAAAGTAAGTTCTTTCGAATATCATGTCTGAATTAAATAAAAATGCCCTGATTTAAAATTTCTTGACCCGCTCGTAATAAGAATGACTGCGGGTGTCAACCCTGATCTTTTCCCCAATATTGATAAACAAAGGAACATCAATATTGGCCCCGGTTTCGACAGTAGCATGTTTCAAGGTATTAGTAGCAGTATCCCCTTTAACACCGGGTTCGGTGTAGATAACTTCCAATTCAATGAAAGAAGGCAATTCGCATGATAAAGGACGTTCGGTATCAGCGTGAAACATAACTTCAACCAGTTGTCCTTCTTTCATAAGGTCATAGGAATCTATGAGTTCTTCCATGATGCTGACCTGTTCAAATGTCTCAACATGCATAAAATTATAACCGTTATCGTCTTTATAAAGGAATTGATAAGGACGACGTTCCACGCGGGTAACATCTATTTTGGTCCCTGAATTGAAGGTGTTTGAAATAACCTTACCTGTCGTCAGGCTTTTTAGTTTTGTGCGTACAAAGGCACCGCCTTTTCCCGGTTTCACATGCTGAAATTCAACAATAACGTAGAGATCGTTATTGTATTCCAAGCACAGACCGTTTCTGATATCTGCAGTAGTAGCCATACAATAAATTAAATTGAATAAAAATTTTGTGCAAAAGTAACTAAATTTACATTAAGAATGGGGTGGTCAAATGAATTTGCCTTTTACACCGGTTTGAACCCAAAACTTTGTGGTTTAAATTATGCTTTCCGATTCTATTTTTCATGAAATAATATCAGAAAAAAAACAAATTGAGCTATACGGATGAATGCGAAAAGGTTCTATGACTTATTACATTTTTTTCAACAATTTATATTTAGAGTGCCTATTTCTCTAATTTTACCAATTCAGGATTTTGCCCCTGCTCTATTTTTAAATAATTATAAATGAATAATTTTACTCACCTCCACGTTCACACTCAATATTCTATTTTGGATGGAGCCTCGGATATAAAAAAACTTATCGCCAGAGTAAAGGAATGTGGAATGAATGCTATTGCCATCACTGATCATGGCAATATGTTCGGGGTAAAAGAATTTCATGATGTTGCTCAAAAACAAAACATCAAGCCACTTATAGGCTGCGAAATGTATGTGGCTGCCAAAAGCCGTTTCGATAAAGCCGAATCGGAGGACCGTGCAGGGTATCACCTGATATTGATCGCCAAAAATGAGATTGGCTATAAAAACCTATGCCGTCTGGTTTCCCTAGCCTGGAAAGACGGTTTTTACTATAAGCCCCGCATCGACTGGGAACTGTTACATCTTTATCACGAAGGATTGATAGCATCTACAGCTTGTTTAGGGGGTGAGATTCCGGTGGCCATCCAAACCGGGAATATTGAAAAAGCCATTGAGAGGATACTGGAGTTCAAACAACTTTTTGGGGATGATTTTTATCTTGAACTGATGCGCCATAAAACGGGAGACCCCAAGATGGACGAGGAAGTGTTCGTTCGTCAGGAAATAGTGAATCAGAAACTGAAAGAACTTTCAGTACAATATCAGGTAAAACTCATTGCCACCAACGATGTGCATTTCATCAAAGCCGGAGATGCCGAAGCCCACGACCGCCTTTTATGTATCAATACCGGGAAACTGGTTGAAGATACTACCCGTATGAAATATACTACCAAAGAGTATCTGCGGACACCCGAAGAAATGGCTGAGTTGTTTGCCGATATCCCTGAGGCACTTGCAAACACCAACGAAATTGCTGAAAAAGTTGAGATTTATGCACTGAACAGGTCTCCCCTGCTTCCAGATTTTCCTTTGCCCGAAGGCTTCCTCGATCCTAACGAATATTTGGCTCATATTACTTATGAAGGTGCCCTGAAGCGCTATCCTGAAATCACAGATGCCGTAAAGGAAAGAATAGAGTTTGAGCTGAGTGTCGTCAACAAAATGGGGTTCCCGGGCTATTTTTTAATAGTTCATGACTTTATACGCGCTGCACGCGAAATGGGCGTCTGGGTAGGTCCCGGTCGTGGTTCGGCTGCAGGTTCGGTAGTAGCATTTTGCCTGAGGATCACAGATATTGACCCATTACGATATGGTCTGCTGTTTGAGCGTTTTCTGAATCCCGACCGTATTTCCATGCCTGATATGGATATCGACTTCGACGAAGATGGCCGCGAAAAAGTAATCAAATGGGTGGTCGAAAAATACGGGACCAACCGTGTGGCTCAGATCGTCACTTTTGGTACCATGGCTATGAAAATGGCCATACGCGATGTGGCGAGGGTAGAAAACCTGCCATTGGCCGATGCAGATCGGCTCTCAAAACTGGTTCCTATGAGGGCAAAAAATCTGGCTGATGCTATTGCCACGGTTCCGGAGTTGAAAGAAGCTAAAAATTCGAAAAACCCCCTGGTGGCCCGCACCCTGAAATATGCCGAAGAACTGGAAGGTTCTGTCAGACACACAGGCTTGCATGCTTGCGGCATCATCATCGGCAAGGACGACCTCATCGACCATATTCCACTATGCACATCCAAAGAAACGGACTTGCTGGTAACCCAATATGAAGGCTCACATGTGGAATCAGTGGGATTGCTGAAAATGGACTTCCTAGGTTTGAAAACACTATCTATTTTAAAAGATGCTGTTGAGAACATAAAGTATTCGAATGGAATAGAGATTGATCTGGAAACCATCCCTATGGATGATACCGAGGCTTACGAGATTTTCAGTAAAGGAAATACTACCGGGATATTCCAGTTTGAGTCGGAAGGGATGAAAAAGCACCTGAAGGAACTGAAACCTAACCGTTTTGAGGACCTCATTGCTATGAATGCCCTCTATCGTCCGGGCCCCATGGAGTACATACCTAATTTCATTCGCCGTAAACATGGCAAAGAAAAGATAGTATTCGACCATCCCGACATGGAAGAAATACTCAAAGATACTTACGGCATCACCGTATATCAGGAACAGGTGATGCAGCTTTCGATGATTCTTGCAGGCTTTACCCGCGGTCAGGCAGACTCGCTGCGAAAGGCTATCGGAAAGAAAGACACTGATAGGATGGCTAGCTCGAAGGTGGAGTTTATATCGGGTTGCATCAACAACAATATCACCGAAGTACTTGCAAAAAAGGTATGGAGCGACTGGGAAGCCTTCGCATCCTATGCTTTCAACAAATCACATTCGGCCTGTTATGCCATTATTGCTTACCGTAGTGCCTACCTGAAGGCACATTATCAGAACGAATTCATGGCTGCTGTATTAAGCCGAAATGTTTCGAACATTGATGAGATCACCTTTCTGATTGATGAGTGCAAGAAACTCAATGTAAATGTACTGGGCCCCGATGTAAACGAAAGCGAACTCCGGTTTGTTGTGAACAGCAAAGGAGATATACGTTTTGGATTGGCTGCTGTGAAAGGACTGGGGAATGCCGCCGTTGATTCTATCTTGCTCGAACGACAAAAGGACGGCAACTATAAAAATATCTTTGATTTCCTGAACCGCGTAAATCTTCGCACTGTAAATAAGAAAAGCATAGAAGCCCTTGCCATGGCAGGTGCTTTTGAAAGCTTTGGCATACATAGGGCACAGTTCTTTTATAAACTTCCGAACGAGGAGATCACCTTCCTCGAAAAACTTCTGCGCCACATTTCTCTGGTGCAAAGCAAACAGAATGCTATGCAGCAATCACTTTTCGGTGAGAGTGCCGATATGGAGATAGCTGACCCCGAGCTTCCCGTTTGCGAACCCTGGAGCAAAATGGAACAGCTGAATAACGAGAAAAACGTGATCGGTTTCTATATGTCGGGGCATCCGCTTGACGATTACAAAACCGGACTGAAACATTTTGCCAACTTCAGTTTGGATATGATTGAAAAGCTTTCGGAACTTGCCGGTCGTGAAGTCAGGTTCGGGGGGATGATCACCTCGGCCGGACACAAGATCAACAAAAATAACAAGCCTTTTGGCTATTTTGAGATAGAAGATTTTATTGGTTCGCTGCGTATGAATCTCTGGGCCGAGAATTACGACAAATTCAAGCATCTGCTAGAAATTGGTAAATGCATTTTCATTACCGGCAAGGTCGACACCCGTTTTTGGGACAGGGATAAAGAAAATGACCCCAATGCGGTGAAAGAATATGAGGTGAAGATACATCTGATCGAACCAATGTACGATCTGCTGGAAAAACGCACCAAGTCGGTGACCCTTATGTTAACACTGGATGCACTGAATAAGGATAGCGTAGCAAACTTTAAGCGTATCATCAAAGAAAATCCCGGCGAGGTGGACCTGAAATTCAAGGTGAAGGACGATGCGGAAGAATATTTTGTGGACATGGCCTCGCGCCGCCACAAAGTGAGCGCCGACGGCTTTTTGCGCGAAATAGAGAAAATTGAGAATATAAAGTTCAAACTGAATTAGTTTTACCTAATTTTGTATTAATAATCATCAAACAACATTTTTTATGGCAATAGAAATTACCGACAGCAATTACGAAGAATTAGTGGTTAAATCAGGCAAAGTGGCCCTGCTCGATTTTTGGGCCGAATGGTGCGGACCTTGCCGCATGCTTACTCCCATTGTAAATGATCTTTACAATGAATTTAAGGACACGGCTATCATAGGCAAAGTGAATGTGGACGACAACCCCGGCATCACAAACAAACATGGCATTCGTAATATCCCGACCATCCTTTTCTTTAAGAATGGCGAAGTGGTCGAAAAAATTGTGGGCACCACTTCGAAAGCCAAACTGGCCGAAATACTAAACGGTCTTTTATAGCGTTATTGCTATAGAATTATTATACACTACATGGCCGAAACCATTGATCAGAAACATGTTCATACCTTTGGCAACCTCGAACTGGTAGCCAAACAGGTGGTGGAGGGCTTCATTACGGGCCTCCATAAAAGCCCCTTTCATGGATTTTCGGTCGAATTTTCGGAACATCGTCAGTACAATAGCGGCGAATCGACGCGGCATATCGACTGGAAACTTTACGGGCGCACGGATAAACTTTATGTGAAACGCTACGAGGAAGAGACCAATCTGCGTTGCCAGATTATAATCGACAATTCTTCGTCGATGTATTATCCTGTGAAGAAGAACATCACGCCCGAAGATCCCAATAAGATCACTTTTTCAATCTATGCGGCGGCCTCGCTCATTTATCTGTTGCGTCAGCAGCGCGATGCCGTGGGGCTGAGTATCTTTTCCGACAAAGTGGAAGTGCACACACCCGCCCGTTCGAATTCGGCCCACCAAAAGCTGATCTACATCAATCTGGAAAAAATGATGCATGCCTACGACGAGAAGGTGCAGAAACAAACCTTTGCCGCCGATGCCCTGCACCAGATTGCTGAAAATATTCACAAACGTTCGTTGGTGATACTGTTTAGCGATATGTTCGAAAGCAATGCCCACAGCGATGAGTTGTTTGCAGCACTGCAACATCTGAAACACAACAAGCACGAGATCATTCTGTTTCATGTGACCGATAAGAGCCACGAGGTGGATTTCACTTTCGATAACCGCCCTTATAAGTTTGTGGACATGGAAACCGGGGAAGAGGTGAAACTCAATCCTACCGTCATTAAAGACCAATATCATAAAGCCATCAACCAGTTCAATACCGAACTGAAACTACGCTGCGGACAATACCATATCGATCTGGTAGAAGCCGACATCAACGAAGGATTCCGCCATGTGCTCCTCACCTACCTGCTAAAGCGGGAAAGGATGATGTAGTTAGAGGTTGGAGTTCGCAGTCTGAATCTCAGAGTAAGGCGTTTCGAGCATTCGCAGAATACTTTTAATGACGTCATGGAAATTTCCAATGGCGTCATGGAAACTTCTAATGGCGTCATGGAAACTTCTAATGGCGTCATGGAAACTTCCA